>DYJN01000020.1 GCA_020723085.1 Arcobacter sp. | reverse complement strand
TAATGGCCGATCAGCGGGGCGGTGCTGCGCTCATAGGCAGCCAGACGGTTGCGCACGGTCTCTTCACGGTCGTCGTCGCGCTGCTTGAGCTCCGTCCCGCAGGCATCGCACTGGCCGGCGCGTTTCGGCGGGTGCGTGCTCAGGTTATAGATCGCGCCGCACTGCGGGCAGTAGCGGCGGTTGCACGTCCGCTCGATCAGCAACTTCTGGGGCACGTCGATGTGGAGCACCAGAGGCTGCGGAAGCCCGAGTTCGTCGAGCAGCGCCGCCAGGTATTCCGCCTGCGGAACCGTGCGCGGGTAGCCGTCCAGCAGGAAGCCGGCGCGGCAGTCGTCCCTGGACAGGCGCGACCGCACAATCTGATTCACCAGGTCATCGCTGAGCAGCCCGCCGGTGATCGTGACTGCGGCCGCCAGCTTGCCAAGTTCGGTCCCCGCCTTGATCTCGCTCCGGATCATTTCGCCGGTGGAGATGGCGGGAACCGCGAAATGCCTGGCCAACCGCTCCGCCTGCGTCCCCTTGCCGCAGCCCGGAGGACCCAGCAGAAGGAATGTCCGCGTGGCGGCGGAAGCGGCACTTTGAGAGTGTCTCAGGCTCGGCAAGGCGCAGTCCTGACCAGCAGTCTACCGGCCTGCGCCGGTTCCAGTCAAATTGATCTCAATATCTGCTTCAGACGGCCCAGCGCTTCCAGGAATGCCTCCGGCGCGGGCAGGAGGCTGACAGCCAGGAACGCCTCGCGCTCGAAATCGTAGAAGAAGCCCGGCTGAACCAGCACGTAAGCCTCTTCCAGGCAGCGCAACGCCCATTCCTCGCCCGAGTGGATCCGGGGCGCTTCGACCACCGCCGTCCACCCGCCTTCGCCCCCGGCAACCCGCCAGGCCGAACCTGCGTCCAGGCAGGCGCGCAAGGCGTCCAGATTGCCGAGCACGCGGTTCAGAACGCGCGCTTGCATTTCCGGCGCCAGTGCCAGCCACCGCGGTGCGGCCAGCTGAACCGGCGCAGAGGCGGGCAAGTAAGCATCGGCGATCCATTCCAGGCGCTCGAGCGCTTCGCGCCGGAGCTCCTCCGGCCCGGCCACATGGATCCAGCCGAGCTTCATCTGCGGCAGGGCGGCGGTCTTCGACAGCCCCCCGAGGGTGAACGTCAGGGCCAAATGGGGTTCCTGGAGCGACGAAACGCGGGGCGATGCAGGGCGCCAGGCGTAATCGAAAAACACCTCGTCCGAGATCACCGCCAGCCCGCGCGTTGCGGCGAACTCCTGGAGCCGCAGCCAGTCCTCCGCACGCAGGTAAGTGCCCGTGGGATTGTTCGGATTCACCACCACCACCGCGCGGGCGCGCGGGTCGAGGTGGATCTCCAGTTCGGCAATATCCAGCCGCCAGCCCCAATGGTCCGGCAGCGGGTACTGGACCGCGCGCACGCCCTCCAGTTCGGCCAGGCACTCGAAGAGCGGGTAAGATGGGCGCGGAGTCATCACCGCATCCCCGGGCTGGCACAGCAGCTTGAACAGCCAGGAGTAAGCTTCGCTCGTGCTGGAGGCGAGGATCAGGTGATCCGGATCCACCGCCGCCTCGTGCCGGGCATGCCACTCCGCGATGGAGCGCCGCGCCTCCGGATGGCCTTGCGGAGACGGCTCGTAGCGCAGGGCGCGGGCGTCGTTGAGGGCCAGCAGGATCTCCCTTTCCGGATAAGCGATGCCCGCCTGCGTCGGGTTCGACATCGTGAGATCGATCAGCGGCGCGCCCGACTGCCGCAGCGCCGCCGCCCGCGCCGTCAGGCGGTTGGGCCGGAAGGAGCGGGGCGTCCGGGACGAGAACGGGCTCACGCTTCCGCCACCACGGGGTTGCGCAGCTCGCCGAGCCCTTCGATGCGCACCACGGTTTCGTCGCCCGGCCGCAGCCACCGCGGCGGCTTCTTCGAAAAGCCCACGCCCGCAGGCGTGCCGGTGGCGATGATGTCGCCCGGCTCGAGCGTCAATACGCTGGAAATGAATGCGATCAGATCCGGAATTTTGAAGATCAATTCCCGCGTATTTGACGCCTGCATGCGCTCGCCGTTCAGAAAAAGCTCGATGGAAAGCGCGTGCGGGTCGTCGATTTCATCCGCCGTCGTGATCCAAGGCCCCGTTGGAGCGAACCCGTCGAACGTCTTTCCCATCAGCCACTGCGAAGTGGCGAGCTGGAAATCGCGCGCGCTGACGTCGTTGAAGCAGAGGTAGCCGAAGACATGTTCTTGCCACTTTTCGGCCGGAATGTGCCGCCCGCCGCGGCCGATCACAAAGGCGAATTCCGCCTCATAGTCCGGCTTGCGGGTGTTTTTCGGCAAAATGATTGGCGCGCCAGGCCCGATAATCGTATTGTGACATTTGCTGAAAATCGTCGGAACGGAGGGAATCTCCATCCTGGCTTCCGCCGCGTGGTCGCGGTAATTCAGGCCCGCGCAGAGGATCTTGGGCGGCCTGGGAATGGGCGCCAGCAGCACGGCGCCCTCCAGCGGGACGCCGGGATCAGGGACTGTCTCCAGGCATCGCCGGACGCGGTCGAGCGAACCCGGCGCCGAGGCGATGATCTCCAGAACGGAAGAAAAGCCCGCCGGCTGGAGGCTGATCAGCCGCCCGTCCCGGACGAGTCCGGGCAGCGCCGTGCCGCCAGGGGACAGAAATGTGGCCAGTTGCATGTCCGCGGTGCACGCCCCGCAGGCGCGTTCCCTTTCAGGGCTATTATCGCAAGCGGCGCGCGGGAGCGAGGATGGCGCGGGCTATTCCTGCATCATCGCCTGCGAATCCGTCTCCCGCCAGGCGCTGATTTTCAGCCGGCGGCAGACCCAGCAGAGATTCTCTTCCGAGAAGGGAGCCACTTCCGATCCGCAGACGACGCAGCCTTTCTTCCTGCGCTCCGGGCGCGCGGATTCCGCCCGCGCCGCGCGGGGCGCGCTGCCGGCCGGCTGATGTTTCTTCTTCGCCATCTATTCCCAGCTAATCACGGACCGGCCGAAAGATCAATCCCCGGCCGCGGGCGCTTCCACCGCGGCGCTCCTGCGCCGCGCCAGCCATGCCTTGGCATCTTCCACGTAAGAGTAGGACACCGGCACCACCAGCAGCGTCAGCATCAGACACAGCAACTGCCCGCCGATGATGGTGACCGCGATCGCGGACCGCGTGGCAGCCCCCGTTCCAATCGCCACTGCGGTGGGAACCAAGCCTGCGATGATCGAGAAGGTGGTCATCAAGATGGGGCGCAACCGGACCTTGTTCGCCTCCAGGATCGCCTCGCGCAACGGCTTGCCGGCTTGGAGCAGCCGGTTCATGTAATCGACCTGGAGAATCCCGTTCTTCTTCACGATGCCGAGCAGCAGCAGGATGCCCAGCGCGCTGAACAGGTTCAGCGAGCGGCCCGTGGCCAGCAGGCTGATCAGCGCAAAGGGCACCGACAGCGGCAGCGTGAGCAGGATGATGAACGGATGCAACAGGCTTTCGAACTGCGCGGCCAGCACCATGTACATGAAGATCGATGCCAGCCCGATGGCCAGCACCATGTTCGCCGTAGTCTCCTCGAGAATCTTCACCTGCCCGGAGAAGGCCAGCCGCACGCCGACGGGCAGGTCCATCTCGTCGAGCACGCGATTCACGGCGGCCGCCGCTTCGCCCAGCGTGTAACCGGGGGCCGGGTTGCCGTAGAACGAGATCGCGTACTGCCGCCCCACACGGTCGATGCGTGACGGGCCCACGCCGCGTTCGAGGCGCGCGATGGAATCCAGGCGGATCAGGCCGAGCTTGGCCGAGGGCACCAGGAGCCGGCTCAGCACCTCAGGATTGTCCCGCTGCTCCGGCAGGAGCCGCATCGTCACCGGGTACTGTTCGCCGAGTTCCTTGTAAGTGGTGATCTCATCCTCGCCGGACATCAGCAGGCGCACGGCGCTGGCCACGTCGGCCACGCGGACGCCGAGATCGCTGGCCAGCTGCCGGTCGATCTCGACCTGAAGCTCGGGGTTGCTGAAGTTGAGGTTGGCGCGCATGTCGGCCAGCTCGGGCTGCTTCAGGAGGCGCTCGAGCATCTCGCGCGAGATGGGGACAAGCTGCTCGAAATCCGGCCCCATCAGCGAGGCGCGGATCGGCGCAAACGTATCGCGCCCTCCCAGCACGTTGGGGAACGTCACTGCGGGGCGCGCGTATGCGTAGTCCCGCAGGACGGCGCGGATCTGCTGGGCGGTCTCATTCAGGGGGCCGCGCTCGCCCGGCGGCGAAAGCAGCACGGTGAACCGCGCCATGGTCACCCGGTCGATGAAGCCCGCGCTGGCGGGCACGACCGTGGTCACGCCAGGCACCTTCGCCACCCGGGAAGCAATCTCCAGGGCGACCTTCTCGGTGGCGGCGAGAGAGGAGCCCTCGGGCATCTCCATCGAGATACCCAGCTCGCTCTGGTCCTCCTGCGGCATCCAGTCGCGGCCGATGAAGCGGCCGAGAACGAACGTCGAGCCGAAGGTCGCCAGGCAAATCATCACGATGGCCAGCCGGTGGTCGAGCGCCCACCGCAACACGCGCAGGTAGCCGCGCTCCCACGCCTGCTCCTTGTGGCCGTGCCCCAGCTCGCCCGCTTTCCGGCTCTTGAGCTTCAATACGCGCGCGCTGAGCGTCGGCGTCAGCGTAAAGGCCACCAGCATCGAGACGAGGATCGAGAACGACATCGTCCAGCCGAACTGGTTCAGATAGCGCTTCGCATAGCCGCTGACAAAGGCGATCGGCACGAAGATGATGACCAGCGAAAGCGTGGTCGCCAGCACCGCCAGAGAGATCTCCTTGGTGGCGTCGATAGCCGCGCGCTTCGGATCAATGCCGGGATAGCTCTCCAGGTAGCGGTAAATGTTTTCGAGCACGATGATGGCATCGTCGATCACGATGCCCACGGCGAGAGTCAGCGCCAGCAGCGTCATCGAATTCAGCGTGTAGTCGAGATACCGCATGATCGAAAACGCCGTGATGATCGACGTCGGGATCGCGACCGAGCTGATGAGCACCGTGCGGAAGTCGCGGATGAAGAACCAGATGATGAGGGACGCGAACAGCGAGCCGAGCACCAGGTGCTCCTCCAGGCTGTGCACCGAGCTCTTGATGTAAGTCGCCGTCTCCTTGACGATGTGCAGTTTGAGCCCCGCCGGAAGCTGCCTGTTGATGCCCTCAACCTTGGCCAGCACGTCATCGACGACTTTCACCGTGTTGATGCCCGTCTGGCGCGTGACTTCCAGCATCACCGCCGGCTGCCCCTGATAGTAGGCGAACGAGCGCCGCTCGGCCATGCCGTCTTCGACCAGGCCCACGTCGCGCACGCGGATCGGCACGCCGTTGACGTTCTTGATGATGATGTTGCTGAACTGCTCCACCTGCTCGACGCGCCCCATCGTGCGCACGCCCACTTCCTGCGGTCCCCGGATGATCCGCCCGCCCGGCGCCTCCACGTTCTCCGACCGCACCGCCCGCTCCACATCCTGCGCCGACAGGTTGTACCCGTTCAGCTTGTTGATGTCGAGCAGGATGTTGATCTGCCGCTTGCGCCCGCCGGAGATGTTCACCGCCGCCACCCCGTCCACCGTCTCCAGGGACCGCCGCACGATCTTGTCGGCCACCTCGGTGAGCTCGCGCACGCTCGCCTCGCCGCTCAGCGCCATTGTGACCACGGGGTCGGAGTCGGGATCGGCCTTGCGCACCACCGGAGGAAGCACGTTGGGCGGCATCCGCCGCACCGCGCCCGCCGCCTTCTCCCGCACCTCTTCCACCGCTTCCGAGATGTCCTTGTCCAGCGTGAACGTGACGATGAGGTTGCTCGAGCCCTCCGTCACGAACGCCCGCAGCTCGTCAATGCCGCTGATCGCCGACACCGCTTCCTCCAGCGGCATCACCACCTGCGAGACCATCTCTTCCGGGCTCGCCCCGGGCAGGCGGGTGTTGACAAAAACAATGGCCGGGTCGGTCTTGGGGAACAGATCGACGCCAAGGTCGAAAAAGCTGAACAGCCCCATCACCGCCAGGAACAGGATGAGCATGAAGGCGAAGACGGGCCGTTGGACGCAGATTTCGGTAAGGCGCACGTGTGGCTGGGCTCCTGCCTGTTTATGATGCTCGGCCGGGGGCCGGAAGTTACTCTTTCCGAGTGACGCGCGGGCGGCCCTCTGAGGTCGGTATGCGAGAATGAGGGTTTCTATGTCTGATGTCGCGTTTCTCTTCCCCGGCCAGGGTTCGCAGGCCGTGGGCATGGGCAAAGCGCTGGCGGACACGTTTGAAGCCGCGCGCCGCGTGTTCGAGGAGGCCGATGAGGCGCTCCAGTTTCCCATCTCCCGCCTGTGCTTTGAAGGCCCGGAAGATCAGCTCCGGCTCACCGAGAACACACAGCCCGCCCTGCTGACGGTATCGATCGCCGCTCTTCGCGTCCTCGAGCAGGAGGGCTTCCGCCCTGCGTGGGTGGCCGGCCACAGCCTGGGCGAATATTCAGCGCTGGTGGCCGCCGGGTCGCTCGCCTTCCGCGACGCCGTGCGGCTGGTGCGCCTCCGCGGCCGCTATATGCAGGAAGCCGTGCCGCCAGGCGTGGGGGCGATGGCCGCCGTGCTGAAGCCTCCCATGGATCATTTCGACCAGATCCTGGCCGCCGCCGCGCAGGGCGAGATCGTCGCTGCGGCCAATTTCAATTCCCCCGATCAGGTCGTCATCGCCGGCCATGCCGGCGCGGTGGCGCGCGCGGGCGAAGCGCTGAAGGCCGCCGGCGCCAAGCGTGTGGTTCCGCTCCCGGTGAGCGCCCCGTTCCATTGCCCGCTCATGCGCCCCGCGCAGGAGCGGCTGAAGGCGGACCTGGACGCCACCCGCTTCGCTGACCTGCGGATCCCGCTCATCAACAACGTGGCCGCGCGCACCGTCACGTCCGGCGCGGAAGCGCGCGAGGGACTGTATCTGCAAGTCTCCAGCGCCGTGCGCTGGACCGCTTCCATGCAAAGGCTCGCCGAACTCGGCTGCGCCCGCGCCGTCGAGGTCGGGGCCGGGGCCGTGCTCTGCGGCCTGATGAAGCAGATCGCGCCGCAGGTGCGCACGGCGAAGTTCGGCGATCCGGCGGACCTCGAAAAGGTCCGCCAACTCATCGGATAAGATCCATAGTTTCGTCCGGCAGGACACGGCTGCCCGCACAGCCGCGCCGCCGGGTGACAGAGGGCGCCGCCCCGGCGGCCTACCGGCCCGGCCGGGGCGGGCGCCACGCTGTCCTCGAGCCGTCGCGGGCGTTCGATACAATAAGGCGAACCCATGCTGCTCCCGCGCTCCACCTTCCCGTTGCTCGCTGTGGCGGTCTTGTCCGGCGCGCTCGCCGGCTGCAAGAAGTCCGTCCCCACCAACGTCGCCGCCACGGTCAATGGACGGGCCATCACTTATTCCGAATTGGACAAACAGTACAAACGGCAGTTTCCGCAGCAGCCGGAAGGCACGACGCCGGACCAGGTGCTGTTCCAGAAGCTGGAGCTGCTGCGCGCAATGATCGACGAAGAGATCCTCCTGCAGCGTGCCGAAAAGCTCTCGCTGCTGGCGCGCGACGAAGACGTCGAGGCGCGGCTCAACGAGATCAAGGCGCCCTACACTCAGGAGGAGTTTCAGAAGAATCTCGATGCGCAGGGCATGACGCTTGAGGAACTGAAAAGTCAGATCCGCCGCTCGCTCTCCATCGAGAAGCTCCTCAACCGCGAAATCGGCAATCAGATCGTCATCAGCGACAAGGACGTCACCGAGTTTTACAACGCCAACAAGGCGATGTTCCGCTTTCCGGAGACCAACTACCACATCGCCCGGATCGTCGTCACCGCCGGACCATCGCCCGAGATCCGGAATCTTTCCGGCTCAAAAGCCCTCACGGAAGACCAGGCGCGCACAAAGATGCAAATGATCGAGGCGCGGCTGAAGCAGGGAGAGGACTTCTCCAGGGTCGCGCAGGCATTCAGCGAAGATCCGCAGAGCGCCCCCAACGGAGGCGACATGGGTTTCATTCCCGAGTCAGCCCTCCAGCAGGCCGATGCCGAGACGCGCCGCGTCATCATGAACATGGTTCCCGGTCAGATCTCCCCTCCGCTGCGCTCGCAGGGCGGCTGGCAGATCCTGAAGCTCATCGCCCGCGAGCCCGCCGGGCAGCGCGAGCTGAATGATCCGCGCGTCCAGCAGAACATCCGCGAGACTCTGCGCACGCGCAAGGAACAGCTTCTCCGCAACGCCTATCTCGACGCCTGCCGCAACGAGGCGCAGGTAGTCAATTACCTGGCTCTGTCTCTGGCGCCGGGCTTCGCCAGGAAGTAGGGTGGCTGCCGCCCCTCTCTGCGCCCTGTCTGCGCGGCAGATATCATAGGGTACCGGATGCAGCCATCGCCCCGTCCTGCACTGCTGGAATGGCCGTTGTCGTGGACGAATCCCTCCTTACTGGACCTCGTGGAGAGCTCTCCCTTCCGCGCCCTGATTTTTCCGCGCGAGGCGCGCTCCTGTGCGGCAGCGGCACAAGCGAAACGGTTCCATGTTGTAGCGGGCGTTGCCTGGCACAGGCTGGCCGAGATCGACTGGAGCCGTCCTGGCAGCCGCCTTCTCATTGGGGACGGCGTGTGGCCCGCCATGGGCGCGGCCGCTTCCGCGGATTCCATGGAAGCCGGGCCGACCGGACTGCCCTGGCTCGAGTCCAACGTCTGGGCCATCCGCATGGCGCGGGATCTCGCGCCGGAGTCGGAGATCTGGATCCGGTCAGATCCGCCGGAGGACGCCGGCCGCGCCGATGCGGCGCTGTTTGCCTTTGCACAATCCGAAGCCCACGCGCACGGGGCGGCGCGCCCGCTGTGGCTGCCCCCGCGGATCGCCGCAGGCATCGCCGCCGGCAACCCGCACGCCCTCTCTTGGTGGCGTCAGCTCTGCGCTGTCGAGGGCTGGTGGCAGCAGCGCTCCGCTTCGAGCCTTTGGCCGGCGGCGGCGCGCCTGCGGGTCGTCTCCAGTTTCGCGGGACCGGACCAGTACCTGGCTTTTGAGATTCTGAATCTCGCGGCAAGAAGGAATCTGGCCTGGCGCGCCGTTCGCCCTCAAAGCGTGGACGGCGCGGCGCTGCGCGGGGCGGTTGCCGTCCTATACGCGGATCAGGCGCCGCTCCGGGGACCGCTGCTCGAGCGGCTGGAGCGGTTCGTCCGGCAGGGCGGGCTGCTGGTGTGCCGGGACTCGGCGCGCGGCGGGCTGCGGGTGGAGGCCGCTGCCGTCCCCGCCCACCCCCGCTTCCGGATGTTGCGTTGCGGCAAAGGCCGCGTCGCCGTGAGCCTCGCCGATTGGGACGATCCCTATCTGCTGGCCCAGGACGTCCACCTGCTCATGAGCCGCCGGAACGATGTCGTGCGGCTCTTCAACCCCGGCTCAATCCTCTGCTGGCCGGCGGTCAGCCCGGATCGCCGCCGCCTGCTCGTGCATCTGCTCAATTACAGCCGCCACGCGGCAGCCCATGATGTCGTCGTGCAGACGTGGGCGCCGGTCACGGCAGCCTATGTGGAGCGTCCGGGAGCGGAGCGGCGCGCGGTGGAGGTGCATCGCGAAGCCGGAGGCTGGGAAACGGCGGTCGAGCCGTTTGACATCTATTGCGCCCTGGAACTGGAGGGGAATTGGGATGAAACTGGATAACGGGCATATGACGCGGCGCAGTTTTCTGGCGGCATCCGCGGCTGCCGCGGCAACAGGGTGGGTCCGCGCCGAGGCGCCCGCCTCGCGCGTGGCCATCGCGCGTTGCGATACTTACGGGCGCGGACTGCACGAGTCTCTGGCGCTCCTGCTGGATCAGCTCGGCGGCGCCGCCCGGCTCGTACGCGGCAAGACGGTGACGCTGAAGATCAACCTCACCGGCTCGCCCACGATGCGCATGGGCGTCACCCCAGCCGAAAAGGCCCAGTACACCCACCCCGCGGTAGCCGGGTCGCTCGTGCGCCTGTTCGGCGACGCCGGCGCCCGGCGGGTGCAGATCGTCGAGGGCTGCTTCTCCTCCGATGAGCCGCTCGAGGAGTTCCTGCTGGCCGCCGGATGGGATCCTGCGCCGTGGCTGACTCTGGCCCCGCAGGTGCTGCTGGAAAACACTAACACGCTCGGCAGCGGGCGCCGCTACGCGCGCTTCCTGACGCCTCGCGGCGGCCATCTGTTTCCCGGCTTCGACCTCAACCACGTTTATGCGGACTGCGACATCCTGGTCAGCGTGGCCAAGCTGAAGGAGCACGCCACCTGCGGCGTCACCCTCGGCATGAAGAACATGTTCGGCGCCACGCCGCTGACCATATACGGTGATTACGCCGGCAAGGACGAGCCGGACGAGAGCGGCGCGCGCAGCGGCCGCGTCGCCGTCATGCACCGTGGCCTCAGACCGCCATCGAGGAGCGCGCCGCAGCCAAAGGAGGGGGGAACGCCGCGCGACGACAAGCGGCGCATGCCGCGCATCGTCGCCGATCTCGCCGCCGCCCTGCCCGTGCACCTCACCGTGATCGACGGCATCGACACGATGGCAGGCGGCGAAGGTCCTTGGATCCCCGGTTGCCGCCCTGTGCACCCGGGACTCCTCATCGCCGGCCTGAATCCGGTCTGCACCGACGCCGTCGCCGCCGCCTGCATGGGCTTCGATCCGATGGCATCCCGCGGCACGCCTCCTTTCGAACGCTGCGACAGCTTCCTCGAGCTCGCCGAGCAGCTCGCCGTGGGCACGCGGGACCTGCGGAGGATCGAGGTGACCGGACTGCCGGTCGAGAAAGCGGTGTTCCGCTTCCGCGCCTGAGGCGGCAGCGTTTCGGCAACCCGCCGCAGGCCGGCAGCATCGAAACGGAAGGAAGGACCGGGCGCGGCACAGGAGCCCGCAGACATGACATGAAACGCCACCGCAGCTTTTCCTTGCCTTACTCGATGGTCACGCCCAAAAGCGTGTACCTGAGCCGCCGAAGCCTCCTCGGCTCTCTACTGGCCGCGCCCGGCATCGCCGCCTCCGCTGAGCGGATCGAAAACGTCCGCAAATCCGGCTACGGCAAGGGCGAGACCCTTACGCCGTACGATGCCGTCACCACCTACAACAACTTCTACGAGTTCGGCACAGCCAAGGAAGATCCGGCGCGTCACGCCCGGCAGTTCCGCACGCGCCCGTGGACCGTCCGCGTCGAAGGCGAGGCGCTCAAGCCGCGCACCTTCGACGTGGACGAAATCCTCCGGCTGGCGCCCCTCGAAGAGCGCATCTACCGGCTGCGCTGCGTGGAAGGCTGGTCCATGGTGATCCCCTGGATCGGCTTCCCCCTGGCAGCGCTGCTGAAGCGGGTCGAGCCGAAATCGTCGGCGAAGTTCGTCGCCTTCGAGACCCTCTACGATCCGAAACAGATGCCGCGCGCCGCCTGGGCGGGCATCCCGCTGCCCTACGTGGAAGGTCTGCGGATCGACGAGGCCATGCACCCGCTGACGATTCTCTCCGCCGGGCTGTATGGCGAGGTGCTCCCCAATCAGAACGGCGCCCCGCTGCGGCTGGTCGTGCCCTGGAAATACGGCTTCAAGAGCATCAAGTCCATCGTCCGGATCCGCCTGGTCAGGAGCCAGCCGCCCACCACCTGGAACCTCGCCAACCCCCGCGAATACGGCTTCTACTCGAACGTGAACCCAGCCGTCGATCACCCGCGCTGGAGCCAGAAGAAAGAGCGCCGCATCGGCGAGTTCTTCAAGCGCGACACGCTCCTGTTCAACGGCTACGGCAACGAGGTCGCCTCGCTGTACTCCGGCATGGACCTGCGCAAATACTACTGAGCCCGCCAGCCATGCGCCTTTTTCTCGTCTCCCGGGCGGCCAAGGCGGCCCTCTTCGTCCTGTGCCTGATCCCGGCGCTATGGCTGGCAGCAGGCGTCTGGCGCGGCGCGCTTGGGGCGAATCCCATCGAGAAGATCACTCTCGAGACCGGGCAATGGACCCTGCGCCTGCTGGCGGCGGCTCTGGCCATTACCCCCCTGCGCCGGCTGGCAGGCTGGCCGGAGCTGATCCGCTTCAGGCGCATGCTGGGGCTGTTCGCGTTTTTCTACGCCTCGCTCCACCTGCTGACTTACCTCTGGCTGGACCAATCCTTCGATTGGGGCGAAATCTGCCGCGACGTCGTCAAGCGCCGTTTCATCACTGCGGGCATGGCGGCGTTCGGCTTCATGCTGCCGCCGGCTCTGACCTCCACGCGTGGGTGGATCATGCGGCTGGGCGGACGCCGCTGGCAACAGCTCCACCGGCTCGTCTACCTGGCTGCCGCCGCCGGAGTCGTGCATCTCTGGTGGAAAGTGAAATCTGACCTGCGCGAGCCCGCCCTCTACGCCCTACTGTTCACAATCCTGCTGCTGGCCCGGCTCCGGCGCCGCAGCCGCGAGTCTGGCGGTGAGAGAGCCGCCACCCCGTGAAACCCGCTGCATCACTCCTCGCCGCCCCGTTGATTCCCTGACACAGGGCCGCACCGGGCTCCGGCAGCCGCACCACGTGGGGGGCGCAATCAGATGGGCCGCCGCACAGCCCTTGGACATTCCGCCCTGCGGCAGCCGGCGAACACCGCCTCAGGCGCCGAACCGATGCGAGCACCGGGCGCCTTACGGCATCAGCCCCGGCGCCAGCAACAGATTCGCGCTGGCGAACCGGTCCCAGAGAGACTTGCGCTCCCGGAACGTCGCCCAACGCAGCACGGACTTCTCCCCGTCGGCGGCGAAAAAGCCAACCCCGCCTTTGACGAGCCGCGGATCTGACCACTCGTCCACCACTTTCCCGTCGATCAGGGTCGTGAACCGCGAACCCGCCACCAGAGTGGCGATCCGGTATGGCCGGTCCCGTTCCAGCGCAACCGGCAGAGGCAGCTCCGCCCGCGCGAACATCTGGCCTGACTCCACGCCGTACCTGATGATCGTCGCGCCGGACACGGCTCCAGGACGCGCGATCCGGATCCGCGTGGCATAGTAGTCCTGCGTGTCCGCCGCCCGGTACACCCAGCTCATCCCCTTGCGCTCCACCACGCCCTCAAACTCGAACTCGTAATCCCGCGTGGCCAGCGTGGGCTTCCACAGGCGCAACTCGCCCACCCGCGCCGATCCCTCGCGCACCACCCAGCCTTTGCCGCTGCCAGCCCACTCGCCCAGGCTGGAGCGGAAATCCACTTTCGCCCTGACCGGGCTGGCGCCCGGCAAACGGTTTTCCAGCCAGGCCAACAGACCCGAATCCTCAGACAGCCGCCTCTGCTCCTCATTGGCGCTTGCCGGCAGCGTCGTAGGGGCTGAACGGGCCACCGGGCTTGCCCCCCCTCGTGCGGCGCTGTCATCGGGGAACACCAGCTTGGCCGCGATCAGCGCCCCGACGAGCCCAACCATCACCACCGCCATCATGCCATTGGCCCCCTTGGGCTTCGGCTTGGTGGAATCCTCGGATGCGCTTTCCCAGAGAGGATCAGCCTCGTATTCGGCGTCCCTCAGGAACCAGGCAGATGCACGCGCCCCTTTCTTCCGGCAGCGTTCGCTGCAGAAGTCGCGGTCCGTCAGGAGTCGCAGCGGGCTGATCTCTCGCCCGCATCGCTGGCACCGCATCTACACTCTCCCCTCTCTCACTTATCAGACTAAATCGCGCCGAACACCCTTGGATGAAATTAAGCTCCAATTTTCCGTGAATTTAGGGGAATCACCCAGCGCCATCCTTCGGCAGCCACCGGATTTTCGCCTTTTCATCCTTGGCTGGATGCCTTGCCGAATCCCGTCTCCCACAGGCATAAACCGTAGATGCAGACATGGTCGAACGCCCACAGACTCACCGCTCCATAGCCGAGTTGTCTGGCGAGGGCGGCTTCTTTTTTCCACGGTGCGCCTCCACGGAACACGGCGATCATGGCCCGGATCGATTCACGCGGCCAATCCAGGCCGGCGGCAAACTCCATCGTCTGCCGGCAAAGATCGAGATTCCTCGACCAGGCGCTGAAGTCAAGCGCCTCAATCTTGAATCGGTGGAATGGCGATTGGGCTTTAGATGTCCATTCGGCGGGCAGGTTCACAAACCGGTTCAAGGGGCCCCCAACCCGGTGAATGCCCGCGGGTTCGGGGTGGTTGACGTCATAAGGAAAGAGGATCTCGATCTCTGCGGACGGGTACGCCCCAGTCACTTCGGCGGCCAGCGCAGCCGCGTAGTCCCGCAGGCGGTTTCGCAGGAACAGGGAGTCGGCGCCGCCGTTTACTCCGGGATCGTCCTCAGGCGACCGGAACACATGCAAGGACCGCCCAAGGGCTGCTGCCGCCGCCGCCAGGGTCTCGTCGTCGTAGTATGCCATCCCCCCGTCGGGATTCTCAGGGCTGTAATTCGTGAAGTACCACCAGGTGAACTCGCCCATCTGAAGCCGGGGCGTCAGACCCGCACTCGCCATCAGGTCCGCCACCTCCAGAAACGCCTTCTTCTGGAACGCAAGCATCGCCGATCCGAATGCGCAGTGGGTCGACCTCAACCCTCCGAACCCCATGTCGGTGGTCACCGGGGTTCCATCGGGATAGCGGGCCGCAAACGCGGCCGGCGGCTCCACCAGCTCCATCGAAAAAGCCGTCGTCACGGCCCTTCCCGTGCCGGCGCAGAGCGCATAGAGGTCTGCGTGCCAGGCGCGCGCGCCGGGATTCAGCGCCAGCGGCGCGTCCGGGTCCACTTCCCACGTGCCCATCGTTCCGCCCTGAATCCAGCCTCCGCCGCTGACGCTGCCGGTGGAACCCGGCGCCGCCTCCAGCCAGGCTTCCACGAGAAACTTGTACGCCGGCGCGGCAGACCGGGCGCGCAACACCAGCCGCGCGCCCTCCGTCCTCGCCCAGACGCCCACCATCGTGGAGTTCACAATGAGGGCGAAGTGCCGCGCGATGCGCTCCGGGGATTCCTGCTGCAACACCGTCTTGCCCAAGGTCTGTGTGCCGATCTTCACAAACACCTGATCGCCCGGCGCGAAGGCGCCGCCGAAATCCACGGCGGTTTCGGCAAGCAATCCGCCGGCCCGGCGCCTGCGGTTCCACCAGAAAATGCCGATGTATTCGTTCAACTCCCCGGCGCAGCCCAGTTGGCCCAGGTTCCACAGGATGCGCGCCGGGGGCAGCTTGTATGCATGGTCGGTGGAATAGTCGAGCGCCGGCGTCATCCACGTCTGCGCCGGGAGCGGATCCGGAGGATCACCCGCTACTACGGCTTCCAAGCCCGCGAAGCAGAAGGGCATCGGCTCGGCCGATGCCAGCCGGACCGTATGCTGTCCCGCCGGGAGCGATGAAGCCAGACGCCGCCGCGTCAGCACCTCTTCTTCCGGCTCAAGATGGGCCGAAAATGTCCCGGCCGGCAAGCCGTCGATCTCCACTCCGGCCGAGCCCTGCTGGGCGCCCAGTCTCGTCCACACCCACAATTCGTGCGGGGAATCGCACCGGTAGCGCACGCGCGCCTCGGCGCCCGTCCCTTGCGCCACCTGCGCCAACCCGCCCGGGAAAAAGCCTGATTCGGCCGCCCAGGCGCCGCTGTACTCGCAGCGGCCGTCCGTAGGCTCGATCTTGACGCCCTCCGGCAGCGCCACCCGGAGGCGCAAGGTCTGCTCCGGCCCGGTCGCACTCCAGTTGGTGAACTCGGCCTTCCATTCTGCGCCCGCATAGTCGCCGGCGTTGGCCAGCCGGGGCGCCAGCGTCAGCCACATCCGGCGGATCTGCGGCGCGCCAAGCGCCTGGAAATCGAGCCGGACATGAAAATTCTCCGTCGACGTGCCGCCCGAAAAGGGCGCCTCCTCCGCCAGGGTCCGCAGCCGCTCGTTTTTCCACACCGCATACATGGTGAGAAAATTCGCGTCGTAGCCGCCCTCCACCGTCCGGATCCGCAGCACTGTCCCGACGGCTTCCGCCTGCAGGGAGAAGGGCGCTTCCGCCGCCGCGTAGCCGCCGCCGTTGATCTGCGCGGCAAGGTCCCGGCACGCCGTCTCCGCGTTGATGTGATGCAACTGCTCGGCCACGCTCCCGCTCGCGCTGACCGCCGTGACCGTTCCGTCGCCGCGGCGCGCCCGCAGATGCACGATCCACGGATCCTGGCCAATGCTCGCGGTCACGTCCGGATCGCCGGCGCCCGCATTGACGGCGGCCGTCAGCGCGGCCGCCACCGCAGCCGAACTGTCGCCTTCCTGTTCCACATAGACGTATGTCCGGTCCGCCACCGTGATCGCATGCACCGTCCCTGGCGTGCCGGCAAAGAACGCATAGTCGGTACTCACTTTGCCGGGGACGACATAGTCGAACGCCATGTTCAGATACCAGAGCGTCAGCCGGTCGTAGCCTTCGAGGCCGTTGTCGAGAATCTGGAACTCCGCCGTAGCAGGCTGGTCCGGATCGGATACCACCACGGCATGGTCCGACAACCGGACGCGCACGGGATCGCCCTCCGGTGGCTGGATGTCCAGATAGGGCCAGTCGATGGTCGGAAACTTCCGGCAGTTCAGCGGCATCAGGCCCTCGTAATGGAGGTCGAATTCCAGCACCACGCCGCTGAAGTCGAAGTCCGGCAGATACCGCACCCGCGGGTGGTCGAAAAAATCGTCCGCGTCGTAGAGAACCACGACGGCAAAATCCGCCGCGTCCTGGAAGCTCCCTTTCACTGTGAATCTGTCGGGACCGGCCCCGCACACCGCCGCCGAGGCGCCGAGATGGTCGAAACCCTGCAAGTGGATCGTGCGGTCCGGCTGGAGCTTACGGATCACTTCGCCCAATCAGTTTCCTCCCGGCACGGACTGTAGCGCGGCGCTTGCCGCCCGGCGCCTGCCGGCAACGCGGCGGACGCATTAACTGGCTGATTCTTCACGGAAGAAAAATCCCGTTACCCCTGTGACGCCGGCGCAACGGCACAGGAATTCCTTCCTTTGGGGGGATGCGCAGATCGCCGCCCGGCCTGCCGTGGCGCTTGGCGGCAGGGCGCCCCGCGAGACGGGGCGATTGGACCCCGCGCCGCAAACCCGGCGCCCGCAGTCCCGGAGGCTGCGTCCGCGCCGGCGCGCCTTTGCTTGACTTCGTCATCTCCAATGCCTTAACGTAACGGTTTCGCTTTGCCCATCGTCCCGTGATGCCCAACGCCGAGAGCAGGCCGGAGATTCTATACGACCACCAGCTCGAATCGACGCTGGCCAGCGTGGACGCGAGCGAAGAGATCGCCAAGACTCTGGCCTCGCAGTTGGGTTTCGACGAAGAGCAGACCTACCACATCGGCTACGCGGTGCGCGAAGCCGTCGTTAACGCCGTCGTCCACGGCAACCTCTATAACGCCAACAAGCGCGTCCGCCTCCTGGTCGAGCGGGCAGCGCCGTGGCTGCAGGTGACCGTCGAAGACGAAGGCATGGGCTTCGAGGAGGGCAGACAGGCGGATCCGCTGGCCGTTGAGAATCTCCTCAGCCAATCGGGGCGCGGCATTCTCATCATCCGCGCCTTCATGGACGAGGTGTCCATCGGGCGCACCGCCGGCGGCGGGACGCGAATTGTCATGCGCAAGTCATTGCCCCCGCCGGCATGACTCGAGTATCCTGAATTCGACTTTCCCCTGAAAGGCAGGAGGTACACGCAGTGAATCTGAAACTGACAACCCGCCAGGTTGGCGATGTGACGGTTGTGGACGCAGCCGGGCGCATCACTCTGGGAGAAGGCTCTTCCACCTTCCGCGACACCATCAAGAGCCTCGTCAACCAGGGTCAGAAGAAGATCCTCGTCAATCTCGGCGAGGTCACCTACATCGACAGCTCCGGCATCGGCGAACTCGTCAGCGGCTACACCACCGTCTCCAACGCAGGCGGCAAGCTGAAGCTGCTGAACCTCACCAAGCGGGTCCACGACCTGCTGCAGATCACCAAACTCTACACGGTCTTTGACGTCTTCGACGAAGAAGCCAAGGCTCTCGCCAGCTTTTAGCGCTTCTTCCTGAACGCCCGCGCAATGCCGCAGCGGTCTCCGAAAACATTGGTCATCGCGGAGCAGCCGGGGCTGCTCCGCGATGGCATCGCCGCGATCTGCTCTTCTTCCGGGCGGTTCCATGTCCATGATGTCACCGGCTCCGGCGAGCAGGCGTGGAAGTGGATCGGGCAATTCCGCCCGGACGCCGCCATCGTTGACCTGTACATCCCGGAGCTCGATGCGCTTGAGATCGCCCGGAGGCTCGCTGGCATCGTCCCGTGGCCCTCTGCTCCAGAGACCCGCTGCGTGATTCTCTCCAGCCGTCCCGACCGCAAGACCGTCCTCGAAGCCCTGCGCGCCGGCGCCCAGGGCTTCCTCCTCCGGTCCAGCAGTGGCGAGAATCTGCTCGATTGCCTTGACCGCGTGCTCGACGGCGGCATCTATGTCTCCCCGGGCGTCGACCTCCAGAACCTGTTTCCCGCTGACCGGCGCGGCATCCCCGATGATCCCCTCGACAGTCTCAGCCCTCGCGAGTTCCAGGTGTTCTCGCTGCTCGTGGAGGGCGTCCGCCCCAAGGAGATCGCTGCCCGCCTCGGCGTCAGCCCCAAGACCGTGGATACCTACCGCGTCCAGTTGATGCGCAAGCTCGGCATCCACGACGTTCCCGGGCTTGTCAAGTACGCCCTCCAGCGCCGCTTCATCCGGCTCGCTGAGTCCGCCGGCGCCGGCTGAATTCCCTGCCCCAAAGCGCTGCGACTCGCGCGGATCCGGCTGCTATCCTGAGGGAAGGTGTCGTCCCCTCTCCACGTCCATCTGGAACAGTACGATGGTCCTCTCGACCTGCTGCTCGACCTCATCCGGCGGCAGCAGATCAACATCTACGACATCCCCATCGCCAGCATCACGCAGCAGTACCTCGACTACATGCAGCGTGCCGCCGGCCTTGACATCGAACTCAGCGCCGAATTCGTGTACATGGCGGCCACGCTCATCCACATCAAGTCGCGCATGCTGCTGCCCCGGGACCCCGAACTGGAGAAGATCGACCCGCAGGAAGACCCCCGGCGCGAACTCGTCGAGCGCCTCCTCGAATACGAGCGCTACAAGTCCGCCGCCGCCATGCTCAAGGAAAAACGCATGGTGGAGGAAGCCATCTGGACCAACCCCCAGATCCAGCACTTCCTTCCTGAAGAGGAGCATCCCGGGCTGGCAGTCACGCTCTTCGACCTGGTCAAGACCTTCGAGCAGGTGCTCGAGCGCGCCAAAAACCGCCCCACGTACCAGGTCACGCGGGAAGACGTCAGCGTGCCTGACATGATGTTATTTCTCAAGCGCGCGCTGGCCGAGGCGCCCGCCTCGCGCGGTATCCCGCTGGTGCCGCTGTTTGAACAGTTGCGGTCCCGCCGCGCCATGATCTGCCTCTTTCTCGCCGTGCTGGAAATGGTGAAACTCCAGGCCATCCGGCTCACGCAGAAGGAGAGTTTCGGCGAGATCGAGGTCCGCCGCGACAAGGGCTTTGACGAGTTCCAGATCACTCCTGACTCAGTTCTGAAAATCGAAGAAGAGTACAACGCGTAGGCATGGAAGAACCGATCCAGCAGGCTGCCCCCGGGCAGCCGGAACCCAACGATACCGTGCGCCCCGCCGGCAACCCGCCGGAGGATGCCCCGGCGGCAACGTCCGAAGCCGAGGCGCTCACCGCCGATGAACTGCTTGGCGCGTCCGAACAGCCCGCCGATTCTGCCGGCGCCGAGCGGGCGCGCCTCAAGGCGGTCCTGGAAGCCATTGTGTACGTGCTCAATGAGCCGATGCCGGCCGCCCAGATCGCCCAGGCCCTCGGCAGCCCCCTCGAGGAGGTCGAGCCGCTGCTGCGGGAACTCGCCGCCGATTCCAGCCGCCCGGACCGCGGCATCTTCATCCGCGAAGTCGCCGGCGGCTACCAGATGGCCACCAAGCCGGAACACCACGAGGTGATCCGCAACTTCGTCCGCAATCTTAAGCAGCCGCTGAAGCTCTCCCAGGCAGCTCTGGAAACGCTGGCCGTCATCGCCTACAAGCAGCCCATCACCATGCCCGAGATCCTCGAGATCCGCGGCGTGCAGGGCGCCGGCGTCATCAAGACTCTCATCGACCGCAAGCTCGTCACCACGGCCGGCCGCAAAAATGTCGTCGGCCGGCCCATTCTCTACAAGACCACGCGTGAGTTCCTCACCCAGTTCGGTTTGAAGGATCTCAGCGAGCTGCCCAGCCTTAAGGAGTTTGAGGAGATCCGCAGGCAGTCGATGGCGGACGAGGAGTTCGAGCCCTCATCCAGCGCCGGCTCGGGCGCGCCGCAAGAGCCGCAGACCGGCGATGCCACGGGCTCGGAATCAGCCCCGGCTGGCCAACCGGGAACCCCCGCGGAGGCGCAGATGCCGGACGCCGCGCAGGCTCCCCAGACGCCTGATCCGCCTGAAGCGCCTCAGGTCTCCGCGCCGCCGGAACCGGCGCCGGAGCCGGAAAACCAGAATGGCTGAAGAACGGCTCCAGAAGATCCTCGCTCACGCCGGCATCGCCAGCCGCCGCAAGGCCGAAGAGCTCATCCTCGAAGGCCGCGTCACCATCAATGGCGAAACGGTGACCGAACTGGGAACCAAAGCCGACCCCGGCAAAGACGAGATCCGCGTCGACGGCTCGCTCGTGCGCCCGCCCCGCCGCCTCATCTATATCGCCATGAACAAGCCCCGCGAGGTCGTCACCACGCTCAGCGACCCGCAGGGACGCACCACCGTCAAGCATCTGCTCAAGGGCCTCCGCGAGCGCGTCTTCCCCGTCGGCCGTCTCGACTATCACAGCGAAGGACTGCTGCTGCTCACCAACGACGGCGAACTCGCCAACCGCATCCTCTCCCCCTCCGGTCACGTCGAAAAGGTCTACCACGTCAAGGTGAACGGCCGGCTCAGCGAGGAGCAGCTCGCCGAGTTCCGCTCCGGCATCAGCCTGCACGGACGCCGCACCGCGCCCGCCTCCATCCGGCTGCTGAAGAACGCAGTGAACCCCTGGTACGAAGTGCGCCTCACCGAGGGACGCCAGCAGCAGATCCGCCTGATGTTCAAGAATCTCGGCCGCCTGGTCGAAAAGCTCCGCCGCGTGCAGATCGGGCCTCTCGCGCTCCGCGATCTCCCCTTGGGCGCCTGGCGCCTGCTCAGCGAGGACGAGGTGCGCCGTCTGCGCCGCGCCGCCGGCATGGAAGCCGCGGCGCACGCGCCTGCCCCCCAGAAACGCCCGCGCACGGGCAAGTCACGCCATGGACGTTGAACTCGAAATTCTGCGCACCTGCCGCACGCTCGCCGTTGTGGGGCTGTCCTCCAATCCCCATCGCCCCAGCCATGGAGTGTCGCGTTTTCTTCAGCGCGCCGGCTATCGCATCATCCCCGTCAATCCCCGCGAGACGGAAGTCCTCGGCGAGAAGGCCTGGCCCAGCCTGCCCGATGTGCCGGAACCCTTCGATTGCGTCGTGATTTTCCGCCGCCCGCAACACGTCCCGGAGATCGTCGAACAGACCATCCGCGCCGGCGCCCGCGCCGTCTGGATGCAGCAGGGCGTCTCGCACCCGCAGTCCGCAGCCCGCGCCCGCGCCGCCGGGCTTCTGGTCGTCCAAGACCGCTGCATGATGATCGAGATGCTGCGGCTCAACGGCAGCCGCTCATCTTGAAGCGAACGCCGCGTTCTGCATCCGCTCCAGCGTTCCACCTCTTTTCCCGGGTCCATGTCGTGCGCGGGGCGGCGTTCTTGCGCCTGCCAGGGATAAGCTGATGAATATGCCCGAGCCGGAGAGCGCCTTCCCGCCGGCGATCCCAGTGAGTGCGGATTTCGAGCTGCGGCAGCTTGAGCCCTCCGAGGCGGAAGAGATCTTTGCCGTCGTGTGCGCCAACCGCGAACATCTCGCCCGCTGGCTCCCCTGGGTCGAGTCCACCCGCGCCGTGGAGGACACGCGGAAGTTCCTCGAACAGGTCTCCGCCAACCGCGCGGAAGCCAAGACCGCCGCATACAGCCTGCGGGTGCGGGGTGCGCTGGCGGGAATCATCGGGCTTCATGACATTGACGAAGCCAACGGCACGGCGCAGATCGGCTACTGGCTGGCGGCGGACTACGAAGGGCAGGGATGGATGACGCGAGCCGTGCGGGCGCTGCTCGGCATGGCGTTCGATGGCTTGGGGCTGGAGCGCATCGAGATCCGCTGCGCCGCGGGCAATCTCCGCTCGCAGGCGATCCCCTTGCGCCTCGGCTTCACCTATGAAGGCACGCTGCGCTCGGCGCAGCGGTTGCCCGGAGGGCGCGTGGACATCCGCGTCTACAGCCTGCTGCGGGAGGAGTGGAGCCGCCTGCGCGCGGCGCGGCGGAATTCCGGCGCCTCCCGCTGAGCGCCCGTCCGCGCCGCCGCGGCGCTTGCACCCGGCGGGCGGCGGCGCCGGTCAAGCCCGGCAGAAATGAGGGAATCTCCCGGCGGCGGAGCGAAGCGGTTTCGCCCCTTTGCCCTCAGCCGGAAAGCCGGAAACCTCGAGGATTCCGCTACCGGGAGGAGACAATTGGCGGGAAGGAAAAGGAATGGTCGGGGCGAGTGGATTTGAACCACCGACCTCCTGGTCCCGAACCAGGCGCTCTAACCAGGCTGAGCCACGCCCCGAGCCAACCTCCATTGTAAGCGGCGGGACCAGCATCCGGCAAATCGCCGCGCTTTGGGATCATGCCGCCGCACTGCCTGAGAAAACGCCTGAGCATCGCGGCGGGACGAATGGCGAGAGCCGCCCCGCCTTCCACTTGAGAGGGGGGATCCACAGCATGATTGCCGGCAGGGTCCGGCATGGCGGTTGCGCCACGGCTACGGCGATGGAGACCGTGACTTCATGCGGAAACCCGGACCTCCGGATCGCCGAACCGGAAAGCGCGGCTGAAACGCGCCGCACATGCGGGCGCCATGCAGGCGGGAACGCCTGACAGGCGGCCGGCAGGGCTGTAGAATAACAGCGCGCGGTGCCCGACCGGAAAGCTTGGCCGCCCGCTCTCCAGTGGAGGAATACTCGATGAACCACGCCCTTCGCCCCTTCATCATGCTGTTGCCGTCCCTGCTGGCGGGTGTCCTGATGCACGCGCAACAATCGCACGTGAATCTGGACTGGCGCCCGCAGAAGAACACGGAGAATCTCGTTCCTTTTACGGCTACGCTGAATTCGCCGGACGTCCGCGACGACGGGACTGTCGTGTTCCGCGTCCGGGCGCCGGAAGCCAAACAGGTTCTGCTGACCGGCGCGGTGCTGACCGGCATCGGAAAGGGCAACAAGCCGGTCCCCTTCAGCAGGGGCGAGAACGGGGTCTGGACTCTGGAAATCGGACCGCTGGCTCCGGACATGTATCAATACCACTTCCTCATCGACGGCGTGCGCGTCGCCGACCCGAACAACACGATCGCCGGGTCGACGGCGATGCCGGCCTTCAGCACGCTCGTCGTGCATGGGAGCGGACCCAACTACTTCGACGCCCGCAACGTTCCGCACGGCGCCGTGACACGGCATGTTTACCATTCGAGCGTCACCGGCGGCGCACGCGGTCTGTACGTCTACACTCCGCCCGGATACGACCGCAGGAAGACCTACCCGGTCC
This sequence comes from Arcobacter sp., assembly GCA_020723085.1. Classification (GTDB taxonomy): domain Bacteria; phylum Acidobacteriota; class Terriglobia; order Bryobacterales; family Bryobacteraceae; genus JANWVO01. The sequence goes on along the minus strand of DYJN01000020.1, from coordinate 40,255 downwards.
TTTACCTGGTCGGCGGCAGCGGCGACCTTCCCCGGAACTGGGTCTACGACGGGCGCGTGGATTGGATGATGGACAACCTGCTGGCGGAAGGGAAAGCCGTGCCGATGGTGATCGCCATCCCGAACAACCAGATGATCCACCGCAACCATCCGAAGCATGTGGCATTGACATTCGATCTGTTCGAGGCGGAACTCCGCAAGCACGTCATTCCGCTGGTCGAGCGGTTGTACAGCGTGCGGAAGGATCCGCGCGGGCGCGCCTTGTCCGGCTTGTCGATGGGAGGGAGGCATGCGATGTTCGTCGGGTTCCGCTCCCTGGATCTGTTCGCTTCGTTTGGAATTCTAAGTGCGGGCGATGTGGATGCGGAGAGGTCGCTGGAGAAGTTCCTGAATGATCCGCAGGTGAACCGCAAGGTGGCCTACCTGTTTGTCGGACAGGGGACGGAAGAGGCCAAAGGCCCGATGGGGGCGCGGTGCGCCGCCTTGCATCAGGCGCTGGAGCGGCACAACATCCGGCATGAATATTACGCGGGGGGGCGCGGCGCCCACGATTGGTCCACCTGGCGGCACTTGCTGTATTTCCGGTTCCTCCCGAATCTTTGGCGGACACGGTGACAGGGCTTTTCTGATTCCGGCCGGCGGCAATGCTGAACGGGACCCTCGTGGCGCTCACCCGCGTCCATGGGGCGTTTGTCAGAGCCGCGGCTCAGCGCCGCAGGCGCCGCCGGGCCGCAATGCCCCTGCGGGACATCAGGATGAAAGAAAACCGCGGCGAAGGACGACCCGCAGGACGACCGCGCAGCGGAGATTGCCTGCTGCGATGGCGCTGGCAGGCGATCGTGGATGAAGCGGCAACCCGCATGGCAGCAGCGCTGGAACCGCTCCCTCCCGTCAGGCTTCGAACCGCTTTACCCGCGGCTCCGGCTCCTGCCTGCATGGACTGGCACGGGTCTGTGAACTGCGGAAGGAAGCGATGCGGTTCCAGCTTGACGTCTGTCCGCCGGGAAGAACCTGCCGGGAGTGGTGGCGAAGGTGGGGGTCGAACCCACACGAACCGTAAGGTTCGCCAGATTTTGAGTCTGGTGCGTCTGCCAGTTCCGCCACTTCGCCAGTGGGCGCTCGAACGACATTGTAACATCGCGGACCGGTGAAGGCCCACTGCGAAGCGCTGTGGCGGAGCGCTCCGCGCCGCGCCAGGGCTTACACTGGAGTCGTGGACGACGGCCAGCAGGAGCGCAAAGGGCTGAGTCCCTATGCCAAGGCGGGAGCGTATGCGGGGCTCGCGTTCGTGACGCCGATCAGCGGACTCGTCTGCTACAAGATCGGCGACTGGCTCGATCAGAGGTACGGAACCGGATACCTGTATCTGGTTGGCCTGATCCTGGGCTGTGCCGCGGGGATGTATGAGACGTTCCGCCAGGCGGTGCGGATCGAAGGGCTTGACAGGGAGCGATGAGAGATCTCGACTACGGCCGCGTGATCCGGCGGATCGTGTGGCTGGCAGTGGCGGTGACGGCGGCGGGCGGAAGCGCGTGGTGGGTGTTCCGCGACGCCAACGCCATGCTCAGCTTCCTGGGAGGAGCGGGAATCGCCGGGCTTTCGTTCTGGCTGCTGCACCGGCTGGTGGGAGACCTGCAGGCAGCCGCCGAAGGGCGTCCGGTGAAGAAGGTCCGCCTGGTAACGCATATGTTCCGGGTGCTGCTGTTGGGCGCAATCGCCTATGTTATCTTGGAAATTTGCGGGGGCAGCCGCGTTGCGCTTGCCTCCGGCCTCACCGTCGCGCTGACGGCCGCCACCATCGAAGCCCTGATCGAGCTCTTTTATGCACGAGCATGAATTGTGGTTCACGGCGCTGCTGAACAGGCATCTGGCTGCGCCCGCCAACGCTCTCTTCCAACTGGCCGGTTATCACACCGAAGACCCCGCCAAGCCGTGGTCGAACTACATGGCCATGGAGATCCTGGTCATCCTGATCCTGTGCTGCGCCGCCCTGGCGCTCCGCGCTTCCCTGAGCGTGGACCGTCCGGGCAAGTTCCAGCTTGTGATCGAGGGCGTTTACGGCTTCATCGCCGATCTGGCCAAAGACATCATCGGGCACGACTACAGGAAGCGCCTGCCGTGGTTCGCGATGATCTTCCTCTTCATCCTCACTTCGAACCTGCTGGGCATCATCCCGTCGTTCGAATCGCCCACCATGTACTACTTCGTGCCGGCGGGCGCGGCCATCGCGACCTTTTTCTATTACAACGGTCAAGGGATTCAGGAGCAGGGGCTGCTGGGGCACCTGAAACATTTCTGCGGCCCCGTGTTGCTGATCGCCTGGTTCATGTTCCCCCTGGAAGTGATCAGCCACCTGATCCGCCCGGTTTCGCTGACCATCCGACTTTACGCCAACATGCTGGCGGGCGAGCAGGTGACCCTGGGGTTCCTGGCCGTTGCCCCCTGGGTGATACCGGTGATTTTCATGGCCCTGCACATGTTTGTTTCATTCGTTCAGGCATTCATCTTCATGATGCTCGGCATGGTCTATGTAGGCGAGGCCGTGGCGCATGAAGGGCATTGATCGCGGCATCATCGGCCGTCAGTGTGAGGCCCCGGCGTCCCAACGCACGGTGCGCAACCACCTCCTGAGGGCCAATTCATAGAAGGAGAAACCACCGATGCAAGTTCGCAACTTTCTGATCCTGGCGGCGCTGCTGCTTCTGGCCGCGCCGGCATTCGCGCAACAGGGGCAGCAGTCCGGCGGCGTCTTCGTGCTGCCGGGCGCGTTCGCCATGGCGATCGCTTCCAGCGTCTGCGCCCTGGCGCAGGGCAAGGCCATCGCCGCTTCGGTCGAGGGCATCGCACGGAACCCGGGAGCGACGGGCGCCATCCGCATCCTCCTGATTCTGGGCCTCGCATTCATCGAGTCGCTGGCGCTGTTCACGCTGATCAACATCGGCCGCTGACCGCCTTAGGCGTCCAAGACACGCAAGGGCCCGGCGCGCGCCGGGCCCTTTTGTTTTTACGCTAGGAAGTGATGAAGCTCCACGGAATCTTCCCGCCCATCACGACGCCCTTCAACGCCGATGGCGAGATTTACGAGGCCAAAGTGGCGCATAACGTCGGCAAGTGGAACCGCTTGGGGCTTGCCGGCTTCGTGGTCTGCGGCTCGACGGGCGAAAGCGTCCACCTCACGTTCGAGGAAAAGCTCCGGATGTTCGAACTCGTGGCGAAACACGCCGCGCCGGAGAAGCTCCTGCTGTGCGGCACGGGAGCCGAGAGCGTGAAGGAGACGCTGGAACTGACGCGGCGGGCGGCGGAGATGGGCTACAAGGCGGCCATGGTGCGGACGCCGCATTACTACAAGAACCTCGTCAACAACGGCCCGGCGCAGGCGCTCTATTTCCGGGCGGTGGCCGATCAAAGCCCGGTTCCGGTCATGATTTACAACTGGCCGCAGGCCACCGGAGTGGACATTCCGGCAGTCACGGTGGCGGAATTGAGCCACCATCCCAACATCATCGCCATCAAAGAAAGCAGCGGAAATCTCGAAAAAGTGATGCAGATGATCCGCGATTCGAAGCCCGGATTCCAGGTGCTGGTGGGCTCCGCCCCCACACTGGCGCCTTCGCTGGCGGTTGGGGCCGCGGGCGCGGTTCTCGCGTACGCCAACGCCGCTCCATACTCCGTGATCGCCATCTGGGAGGCGCACCGTCAGCGGGAGTTCGACGCCGCCATGGACTGGCAGCGGCGCATTTCCAGAGCAGCGGTTCTCGTTACCGTGAAATACGGCATTCCCGGGCTGAAATATGCAATGGATCTGAACGGCTACTACGGCGGGCCGTGCCGCCTGCCGCTGGCGCCCTTACAGCCCGAGGCGAAGAAGGAAATCGAAGAGGCATTTCAGGGATTGAACGGCTGATTTTCCTCTGCATCATTCGCGCAGGAGCGTAGCGGCATGATCGGAATCCGGGAATGGCTGCAGGACTTGGCGGTATCGCCGGAGGCAGCGGCGGCGCTCGTCTCCGCCGGAGAGGGGTACGAGATGCCTCTGGTGTGCCGCAATCCGGCGCGGGCGCCGGAGGTGGAGGCGGTCCGCGGGTCGAGCGCGGACATCCTGTTCCCGGCGGCGTACAGCCCGCAGGGGGCGCTGGCCGGGTTATGGCTGTACTTGCGGGATTTTGAAGCCTGCCATCGTGTAGCGCAGGATCTGCCAACGCCCGAGGGCAGCTACTGGCACGGCATCCTGCACCGGCAGGAACCCGATGACTGGAACGCAGGCTACTGGTTCCGCGCCACGGGCCCCCATCCGGTCCACACGGAGCTTCTCGAGGAGGCCCGGGCGCTGGCGGAGCAGCATGCCGGCGCGCACTGGAAGCCGGGCGCAAGATGGGACGCCGAAAACTTTGTCCGGTTCTGCGCACGGGCGCGGCGGGAGCCGGGCAGCGAGGCCGAGCGGCTCGCCAAAGCCATTCAGATGGCGGAGTGGCGGCTGCTGTTCCGCTGGTGCGCCCGCGTGCGAGGATAGTTCGGAGAACCGTAATGGGGAGCCTGTGCGAATGAAACGATGGGCCGCGATTGGAACGGCCGTGGCGGGGGCGGCGCTGATCCTGTGGCTGGCTTCCAGGAAGCCCGCGCCGCCGGAAGTGCCGTTCGCGCGGGTAGGCCGGGAGACGCTGGTCAGCGTCCTGACGACGAATGGAAAGACGGAGCCGGCCGAGTGGGCTCCGGTGCGCGCCCTGCGCGCCGGACGGGTCCGCCGCGTGCTGGTGGAACGCGGCGCACGCGTGGCGGAAGGAGCAGTGCTGGCCGAGCTCGACGATACCGAGGCCCGCACCGCCGTTTCGGCGGCGGAAGCGCGCGTTGCCGTGGCGCAGGCGGAACTGCGCGCCCTGGAGCGCGGCGGACGGCAGGCGGAGATCGCGCAACTGGAAGGCTTGATCGCGAAGCTCCGCCTGGAGTTGGAGGCCGCGCGCCGGGACGCCGGAGCCCTCGAGCGGCTCGCAGGCAAAGGCGCGGCCTCGCGCAGCGAGCTGGATCAGGCGCGCGACCGCGCGGCGCAACTGGAATCCGAACTCAAAGCGCAGCGGGAGCGCCGCGCTGCGCTGGTGGCGGACACGGATCTGGCGGCTGCCAGAGCGCGCCTGCGGGAAGCGGAGGCCGCGTTTCAGGACGCGCAGCGGGCCCTGGCTGAATGCAGGCTTCGCTCCCCGCGCGCCGGCGCCGTCTACGATCTGCCGGTGCGGCCCGGAGACTGGGTGGAAACCGGAGCGCTGGTGGCGCGAGTGGGCGAAATAGCAAGGCTCAAGGTCGCCATCTATGTCGACGAGCCGGAACTGGGGCGCGTGAAGGCCGGCCTGCCCGTGCAGATCACCTGGGACGCGGCGCCCGGAAAGACCTGGCGGGCGAGCGTGGAGAAGATGCCAACCCAGATCACCCCCCTCGGCACGCGGATGGTGGGCGAAGTCTGGGCCATGTGTGAAAACCCGGCGCTGGATCTTCCGCCGGGCGCCAATGTCAACGTGCGCATCCGTTCGCAGGTGGTGGAGAATGCCGTGACGGTTCCGAAGGCGGCGTTGCGGCGCCAAGGCGAGGAGATGGGCGCGTTCGTCCTGTCAGGCAAGCGCATCGAATGGCGCAGGGTGGAGATCGGCGCGGCGAGCGAAGTGAAGGCGGAAGTGCGCGGCGGACTGCGGCCTGGAGATGCGGTGGCGCTGCCCGCTGACCGCCCGCTGGCAGCGGGCATGGAAGTGCGGGCGGCTTTCCCCGAAGACCGCCCATAATCGGAGCGCCCCGCAGTTCAGTCCGCCATGGCGCGCCCCGAGGGCAACAGGTGATCGTCCGGTTGGCGGGCGCGGAAGTTCTCGCGCTCTTCGATCTGTTCGGCGTAGTCGACGCCGGCGGCGGTGATCTGGAAGCGGTTGTTGTCGCCCCGCACGAGAAGGCCGCGCTCTTTCAGGTACCACAGCGTGAACTCGAGATGGTCGCGGGGGATGCCAAGCAGGTCTTCCAGTTCGAAAATGGTGACGCCCGGGGCATGCGGATCCTGCTGCCGCTTCGCGTACAGGGCGCGCAGGACCCCGTGGCGTTTGCGTTTCTCCGCCTCCGGGCCGAGCGCGGCTTTCGGCGATTGAAAGACACGCCACCGGGCGTGGAGCATGGCGGCGTGGTTCAGGTCGTACGCGGCGCGCTGCTCGGGATCGCTAAGCACGCGATAGGCCTCGACTATCTGGCGGAACAACCGCTCGTCGCCCGTCTCCTGGTTGTCAGGGTGGAACTGCTGCGCCAGCAGCCGGTACACCCGGTGAATGGTCTCAGGAGAAGCCTTGGGATTCACCTGGAGAGTCTCGTAGTAATCCACGGTCGCCGGCTCTGCTTCCGGCGCCGGCTCGGCAGGGAGAAAGCGGATGCCCGCCCGGTGGTATCCTCCCTCTGAAGGCTGGCACCAGCGCACGGCGCCGCGCGCCCGCAACCGTCCGCCAATCGAGTTCCCGGCCGCGCAGGATTCAACCGTCACGACGTCGCCTGGCTGCAGGGGCGCCTGAGCAAGTATGCCCAAACCGAATTCATGGGCGTCGGTCACCAGAGCTGACATCTGCAATGCCCTGTTTGCGCATGTCAGCGTGACTTCGAGCCTGTTTGTGCTCGGCAGCCGTGCGTGGGCGCGCCTTTCGTCGGGGACGGGACTCGGCACGCCCCGATTGTGCCGCGGATGGCGGAGCGAATGAATCCCGGTTTCCCCTGAGGCGGGCCCGGAGAAAACCCTGAAGGGGTTCTCAGGGCTGTGGCTTAGCCGGTTTGGCCGCGGGCGCGGGAGCCGCTGGCGCTGCAAGCTGTGGCTTGCCGAAATACGACTCGTCCAGAAACACGCGGCCCTGCTCTTTCACGGCGCGCATGGCCTTGTCCGCGTTCTCCGAAGCGAGCCGCTTTTCGATATCGGCCCGCACTTCTTCAAACGGCTTCGCGCCGCGCTTCTGCACCTGGATCAGGTGATAGCCAAACTGCGTGCGTATCGGCTGGCTGACCTCGCCCACAGGCATCGTAAACACCGCATTCTCAAATTCCGGAATCATCCGCCCGCGGCCGAAGGAGCCAAGATCGCCGCCGTTGTTGCCCGAGCCCGCGTCGTCGGATTCCGCCCTGGCTACGGCAGCGAAGTCTTCGCCTTTCAGAATCCTCTGGCGCAGCGCTTCGGCGCGAGCCTGGGCCTCCTCCGGAGCCAGGTCCTTCCGCCCCTCCCTCAGCGGCACGCGGGAGCCCTGAAAGCGGACGAGGATGTGGCGCGCCGTGGCTGTTTCGAACTCGTTCTGATGGGCGTCATACCAGGCCTTGAGCTGCGCTTCCCCTGGTTTGGAGGCTTCTGCCAGATGCTGATAGAGCAGCGAAGCGAGCGTGCTCTCCTGCTGGAGGAAGAGCTGAACCTTAACCGAGGGTTTCTCCTCCACATGGAGCCTGCGGGCTTCGGCGGAGTACGACATGATCTCGCCGAGCTGTTCCGCCAGACGGCGGCGGGACTCGGGCGAATCGCCCCCGAGCTGCTGGCGCAGGTTCTCCGGCAGGTTCCGCATCAGGGCGTCGAATTCGGAACGGGTCATCTTTTTTCCGCCAGCCTCGAACACGACCGGGTCCGCGGCAGGCGATGGCTTCGGCGCGGGGGCGGGCGCCTGCCCCCAAAGCAGGGCGCCGAGCATCGACAATAAAAACATTCGCATTGTTTCATGGTAACCCGAGGACTGCCCCACGCCGAACGCACTCCGGGCCGGGGGCGCGCGAACCTGCCGCCTCCCGAGCTGGACTGGAAGCGCGTGTGGCCCGACATCCGCGCGTTGTTGAAGCCGAGGCGCGGCGTCCTGCTGCTGGGGCTCGTTCTGATCGTGATCAGCCGGCTGTGCGGACTGGTCCTGCCGGCGAGCACGAAGTTCCTGATCGACGACGTTCTGGTGAACCGCCGCGCGGACCTGCTGGCGCCGCTGGTGGCGGCGGTGGCAGGCGCCACCGTTGTGCAGGCGGTCACCGGGTTCGCGCTCACGCAATTGCTGTCGAAGTCCGCCCAGCGGCTGATCGCGGAACTGCGGATGCGCGTGCAGCAGCACGTCTGCCGGCTGCCGGCGGCTTTCTTCGACAGCCAGAAGACGGGGCAGCTTGTGTCGCGCATCATGAACGACGTCGAGGGCGTGCGCAACCTGGTGGGCACCGGGCTGGTGGAGTTCCTCGGCGGGCTGCTGACGGCCGTTTTCTCCTTCGTGATCCTGATGCGGATCAGCCCGCAGCTCACGCTGCTGGCGCTGGCCATCGTGCTGGCGTTCGGGCTGATTCTGAAACGCGGTTTCCAGACCCTTCGGCCGATCTTCCGCGAGCGCAGCCTGATCACCGCCGAGGTGACAGGACGGCTCGCGGAAACGCTGGGCGGCATCCGCGTGGTCAAGGCGTATCATGCCGAAGCCCGCGAAGACGAAGTCTTCGCCGCTGGAGTCCGCCGGATTCTGGAGAACGTGTTCCGCTCGCTGACCGGGGTCTCCGTGCTCAGCCTTTCGGCGACGGTGCTGCTCGGCATCGTCGGCGCGGCCGTGATGTATGTGGGAGGGCGGCAGATCCTGTCGGGAGCACTGACGCTGGGCGGTTTCGTCACTTTCTCGGCGTTCCTGGCGTTCATGATCGCGCCGGTCTTCCAGGTGGTGGGAATCGGGACGCAGCTGACCGAGGCGATCGCCGGATTGGAACGCACGCGCGAACTGCTGGACACCCCGGCGGAGAATCAAGCGCCCGCGCGCACGGTGGAGCTGGGCGCCATACGCGGAGAGGTGCGGTTCGAAGACGTCTGGTTCCAATACGAAGAAGGCAAGGAGGTGCTGCGCGGCGTGAGCTTCACGGCGGCGCCCGGCACGGTGACGGCGCTGGTGGGCTCCTCCGGTTCCGGCAAGTCGACGATCCTGGGTCTGATCGCCTCGTTCTACACGCCCACGAGAGGGCGCGTGCTCGTGGATGGAGTGGACCTGGCGCGCGCGACACTGGAAAGCTACCGGCGGCAACTGGGCGTCGTATTGCAGGAGACGTTCCTGTTCGACGGCACGATCCGGGAAAACGTGGCCTTCGCGCGGCCTGACGCCGGCGAAGAGGAAGTGCTCGCCGCATGCCGGCTGGCGCGGGTTGACGAGTTCGCCGAACGTCTGCCGGACGGCTACGACACGGTGGTGGGCGAGCGCGGAGTGAAGCTGAGCGGGGGGCAGAAGCAGCGCGTGTCCATCGCGCGGGCGATCCTGGTCAACCCGCGCATCCTGCTGCTCGACGAAGCCACATCGAGCCTGGACAGCGAAACGGAGGCGCTGATTCAGGAGGGGCTCGGGCACCTGATGGAAGGCAGAACGACATTCGTGATCGCGCACCGGCTGTCGACCATCCGCCGCGCGCACCGGATCCTGGTGGTGGAGGAAGGGCTCGTGATCGAAGAGGGCGCGCACGAGGATCTGATGGAAGCACGCGGGCGCTACTACGAGCTGTACACGCGGCAGCACGGAGTGGAGAAGAATCTCTTCCTGGCGCCGGGCGAAGCCGACTGGGCGCCGGTGGAGCCGGCTGAAGAATAGCGGGGGAGGGCGGCTCCCCTCAGGTTGGCCGCGTGAAAGGCCGGCCGGCGCCGCCTCGCCCGTTGCCTTCGTTACGGGTTCAAGCGAACGCGCGAGGATCACGGTGCTCAGCGATCCGGAGCTGCCGAAAGACCAGCGGACCTTCGAACGCAATTTCCGCACCGAAGCATTCGCAAGGACTCCCAAGGGGGACTTTGGCAACGCGGGCATCGGGCTGCTGCGGGGTCCGGGGATCAACAACTTCGACCTCAGCGTAACCAAGCGTTTCCCGATCGCCGAGCAGCGCTATTTTTGGTTCCGCGCGGAGTTCTTCAACGCCTTCAACCACACGCAGTTTTCTGGCCTGTCAACTGCGGCGCGGTTCGATCCGGCGGGCAACCAGATCAACCTGAACTTCGGCGCTTACACGAGCGCCCGCGACCCGCGGCGCATCCAGTTGTCGCTGAGGTTCATGTTCTGAGCGAGACGTGCAGAGAGGGCGGCCTGCACGGTGGCAGGCCGCCCTTTTCTTTGGGATCCGCCGCGGGGCCGCCGGCCGCGCACCCGGCTCAGACGCGGTAATAATCGGGACGCCAGTTCCGGACGGCGCGCTTGATGGCGTCGGGCAGCAGGCTCTCCTCGGCCGCGCGCCGGGCCAGATCCACGAACTCGGCGTCGGAGGCGAAGCGCAGCGCCACGATCTGCTTCACTCCGAGCCGCGGGTCAAGCAGCCTCCCGGCGAGGATGTAGTGGCGCAGGTTCTCCTCGGCGCGGATGGCCCGGTCCTGCGCCTTCAGGGCGAAGATGCGGGCATAGCCGGCGATGAACACGGCGCAGAACGACAGCACCACAATCAGCGAGGCGCTGTAAAGCCGCTGGTGGTCGCCGAGCGACTTCCAGAGGTTCACGAGCGAACCGATGCAGGTGAGCAACAGCACGGGCGAGAGCACATAGTGGTAGCCGGGCACAAGGCGGGCGTGATTCGAGTAGCTCTGTTCCTTCATGGACGCATCTCCTTACAGCCGGTCCGATGGTAGCAGCAGGGGCAGCGCCGCGGAAAGCAGTGCGGCAGGCTTCAGGCAGGGCGCGGGCGCAGGCCGAGTCCCGGACGGTCCGGAAGAATCAGTCTCCCCCTGTCGACGCGCACGCCTTCGTACGGGTCGTTGGCGATGAGCAGGTTGCCGTCGAGGTCGGCATAGTCGACCAGCGGCGAGAGGTGCGCGGCGGCGGTGATCGCCACCGAGGAGGACACCATGCAGCCGAGCATCACCTTGAGTCCCAGCGAGCGGGCGATCTCGATCATCCGCTTCGCTTCCAGCAGCCCGCCGCACTTGTCCACCTTGACATTCACCCCGTCGAAATACGGCGCCAGCCGGGGAATGTCCTGCGGATGGAGGCACGCCTCGTCGGCGATGACCGGGATGTGCACGCGCTTGCGGATCCAGTTCATGTCTTCCAGATTCGCCGCCGGCAGCGGCTGTTCGATGAACTCCACGCCCTGCTTCTCCAGCCAGTTGATCTTTGCCACCGCTTCTTCCTTGGTCCGGAAGCCTTCGTTGGCGTCGACGCGAAGGGGCTTCTTCGTCACCGAGCGGACGGCGGCGATCACCTCTTCGTCGTTGTCGAGACCCACCTTGATCTTCAGGACGGGGAACTCCTCCGCCTCCCGCACCTTCTGGCGGATCACCCCGGCTTTGTCAATGCCGATGGAGAACGTGGTCAGCGGCGCCGCTGCCGGGTCGAGCCCGAACATGCGCCACAGCGGCACGCCAAGCTTCTGCGCGTTCCAGTCGAGCAGCGCGATATCGAGCGCCGCCTTGGCGGCGAACTGGCCTTCGATGCGGCGGAACACCTGATTCATCAGGGGCACGAACGCTTCTGGCCTCTGTTCGAGCAGCCACGCGCGGATGGACTCGATCGCCCTGCGGTTCGTCTCCGCGCTTTCCTGGTAACGGATGATCGGCGCTCCTTCGCCGATGCCGGTGATCCCGTCCCGCGAGTATTCGACGAAGAAGGTATCGCGGTACTGGCTGGACGACATCACCGTGGTCCAGGTGTGGCGCAGGTTGAGCCTGCGGATGCGCGTGACCAATGCGGGCTTCGCGGCAGGCGCGGCATCAGCGGGGGGCGCGGCAGCCAAAACAGATGTCGAAAGGAATGTTCTGCGCTTCATCTCGTCCTCCAACGGCGGCAGGCAACGAGCGTCCGGGTCCACGGCTCGTCCTCCAGCCGGCTGACCTGAACAACAGGCCTCGTATTCGTAGTGGAATGAATGAACTCGCCCGCGCCGAGATAGAACCCCGTGTGGTTGATCTTCCGGCTGTCCGGACCGAAAAACAGCAGGTCTCCAGGCTCAAGTTCTTCGCGTGCGATCCTGAGCATGCCCTGCCAGTCCGCCTGCGGCTGCGCATCGCGCGGCATGAGCGCTCCTCCGCGCCGCACCAGCATCTGCGTAAAGCCGGAGCAGTCGAAGCCGAAGCTCGTCGTGCCGCCCCATGTGTAAGGCAGCCCGAGAAACCGCTTCGCCAGTTCGACCAGCGCCCCCAGAGGCAGCGGCCGGGGGTCGAAAATCACGTCGCCCCGCTGGATCCACGCCTGCTTCCCGTCCGGCAGCCGCACGCAGATCCACCGGCGGTTGTCTTTCTCGGGTTCTTCCTGCACTTCGAGCACGGTTTCATACGGGACCGTCAGCACCGGCGCGCGGCGCGTGACCGACGGCTCGGGATAGAGATGCGCGCGCAGGCTTTCCACAAAAACCGTGCGTCCTGTTTCGGCGTACCGCTCGCCGCCGGCCAGCAGGCGCAGCGCATCACGGCGCGCCCAGCCCGGATAATCGTCGTGGACCGTGCGGATGCGGGCCCATTCCCCTTCGATCCGCTCCACCCTGACGGTCATTGCATAGCGCGCCTGACTGACCACATCGGCGTCCCCGCCGGGCTTGGAGAACATGTCGAGCACAGGAACGAGGACTACGGCGCGTTGCTGGGCTGCGGCGGCGCTCATGAGGACTCCTGCCAGCAGGAAGAGCCGGACCATAACGCCAGTATAGGAGAGCGCTAATGGTAAGCTGCGAGACAGTGAGCGCTTCTCGAAAGGCCTGGATCCTGGTGGCAGCCGTGGCGGCGCTGGCCGCCGCTGCCTTCGTTTTCTGGCGGCTCGGACCATGGCGCGCTGCGGATGCGCGCGCGATGCTTGCCGAGCTGCCCCCGGGCGACGGGATGACAGTCTTCGCCGATTTGCGCGCGTTGCGCCAGTCGGGCATCCTGCAACGGCTGGCCGGAGAAGCGGGCGCGGAGAGCGATGAATACCGGGGATTCGTGGCGGCCACGGGATTCGAATACCGCAAGGATCTGGACGCATTCGTCCTGCGCTCGGAAGGCGGGCGGCGGTGGATTGTCGCCGAAGCGCGGCTGGATTACGGCAACCTCCGGCGCTATTTCCTCGCGCACGGCGGCCGCTGCGTGAGCGGGCTGTGCTCGATGCAGGGATCCACGCCCGAGCGGCAGATCTCGTGGGTGCGGCTGAAGAGCGGGCGGCTCGGAATGGCCGTGAATCTGGATCCGCTGGCGGCGGCGGCGTTCGGCGAGAAGGCAGAGGCGCCGCCGTGGCCCATGCCGGATGCGCCGCTGTGGCTGTATCTGCCGGGCCGGTTCCTGGACGCGCCGGTGGGCGGCCCGGCATGGCTCACGCTCGCCATGGAGGGCATGCGGGGCGCGCGGTGGCTCCTCTGGAGCGCACGTCCAGAGGCCAATGGCCTGGACCTGCGGCTGGAGATCCAGTGTGCAGACGCGGAGAAAGCCGGAGAGATGGCCGGGCGATGGGGCGGCGTACTCGAATCGCTGAGGGATGCCGCCCGCCAGCAGGGAGATCAAGTCTCGTTGCCGGCGATCCTGGCCGAGGGCACATTCCAAGCCACGGGCGAGCGGGCGGAGGGCCGGTGGCGGATTGAATGGGGGCGGCTGGAGAAACTCCTGCCCTGATCGGCGCCGCGGACTACTGGAACCGTTCTTTCATCCGCTCTTTGTCCACCAGTTCGTCGAAAACCGCCAGCACCTGCTTCCTGAACCGGTAGATGCGGCGGACGTTTTCGCGGAACTGGCCTTCGTAGAGCGGGTGCGACATCCACTTGCGCACCATCGCCGCCGGGATGGCGATGTCGCGGCGCAAATCCTCGGGAGAAGCGCCCCGCAGGAACAGCCCATAGAACATCGCCGCTTCACGCTGCACTTCGATCGGATCAAATCCGTCGCCGGATGGCGGCGTCAATGGAACCGCGCTGTTCGGAGTCGAACTCAAGGCAGCGCCCCTCATTCGGAAACTGAAGTATAAACGGACTTCGCCCGGAGAGGCAAGACCCCTCCGCAAGCCGCGGGAGCCACGCGCAAAGCAGCTCGCGCAGCGGGCTGCCAGCCGGACGCACCGGAAGAGCGGGAACGATCCCCGCCGGCTTCATCCATGGGATGCGCCGCACGCGCAGGATGTTTCATCACCTCGCGCGGCAGCCAAGTCGAACGCGGGGCGCCATGCGTCTGCTCTGCCCGGACACACGCCTGGAACCCGCCGGACAAACGCGTGGAATGAAGCGCTGGCACAGAGGGAGATGATCGTATTCGGAAAATGTGAGGATGCTGTCTGCACCCGGCGGAAGCTGACAGCGCCTGGAACCCAAAGCGCCGGCTGTGTCTCAGGCGCCCGCCGCCAAAGCGCGTCCGGAACGGAGAAACGGGCCTGTGGTGGCCAGGGACGGACTCGAACCGCCGACGCCGGCCTTTTCAGGGCCGCGCTCTACCAACTGAGCTACCTGGCCGCCCGGTTCAGTATCAGTCTAGCAAATCACCCGCTCCGCCGCATCGGCAGAGCCTCACGGTCTCAGGAAAACACGGCCAGCAAGGCCTGGTGCGGACGGGGAGAGTCGAACTCCCATGGGTTGCCCCGCTGGATCCTAAGTCCAGTGCGTCTGCCAGTTCCGCCACGTCCGCAGCGGCGTTCCATCCCAAGCATACCAAGGCCGTCCTATCCCGCGGTTGCCCGGAGCGCGGCGTCCGCCCTGTACAGCGGGGCGCTGCTGCCGCACGGACAGGACTCTGGCACCCGCACCAGAGAAACAGCCTCCGCTTCCACCCCCGGCGCCAGGTGGAAACCCGCACGCGCGGCGCACTCAAAAGCGATCAGCTCGCCATCGCTCCCGCGAATCTGCTCGAACGTCGGAACCCGGAACCACTCCCACAGCAGGTCATGACAGCGCGGCGGCAGAGGCGCCGAGCCCGCCCGCGAGAACACCAGAATCGGGAACTGCAGGTCCGGCAGCTCCAATTCACCCGCAAGCACGCGCCGCGCCACTTCCGCCAGGTCGTTCCACCACCCGGCGAGCGCCTGCGGGCGCAGGCGGACCAACTCCTCCGGCGTCCAATCGACGAGGCAGCGCACGCCTGCCGGTCCCTCGAGCTCAAGCCCGAGCACGGCGACACGCGGCAGGGGATAGAACGGATAGCGGATCGCGTGGCGGTCCGATTGCCTCCGCCGCCGCTGCGCCAGATCGAGCGCCTTGCGGAGCGCCTCCAGAGCCTGTTCCAATGCCAGTTTGCCTCCTCGTGATGGAAGTGGCGCCGGCGCAGGCAGGCTCTCAGGCGATGTGCCGAGCTAGGGCATTTGCATGAGGCGGAGTAAGTTGTCTCCGAAGATGGCCTTGGCATCCTCCGCAGATACGCCGATCTGTTCGAGCGCCCGGCTCTGGCGCTCGAATACCGCGCTCACCCATCCGCGGGGAAACAACGAGGAGTCCGTGCCGAACAGCAGGCGCTGAGGTCCGGCGACTTCGAGAGCGCGCTCCAAGACCTGCTCGAGCGACGGCGGCGGCGCCAGGAACTTCGTCCACGCATTCGACGATGAAGTGTCCAGGTACACGTTCGGGCACAGAGACGCCGTCATCAACGCCTCGCGGAAGTAACCGGCGCCGAAGTGCGGGACGACGAAGCGCAGCCTCGGATGCCGGAGCGCGAGGGGATGCAGATCGATGGGGTTCGAAAAGCGCATGTCGAACGGCGACGGCGCGCCCACGCGGGCGCGGATGCCCACGCTCAGCACGCCGCAATGGACGAATATGACGGCGTGGTGGCGCTCCGCCACCTGCAGGATCTCTTCGACGCGCGCGTGGGAGAGCGGATAGCCGTGCATGGCGGGCAGCAGGCAGACGCCGCGCAAGCCGCGCTGGAGCCACACGCCGGCTCGCACAGCAGCGTCCGGCGCCAGGGGGTTGCAGAAGAACCAGCCGAAGAAACGCTCCGGATACGCCTCCACAGCCTGCGCCACGCTGCTTTCATCGCCCGGCAACGAAGCCAGCAGCACGGCGCGCGCCACGCCGTGGCGGTCCAGTTCGGCGGCCCACCGCGCGGCAAGATGGCGGGGGTCTTCCGCCGGCGCCTCGACGCCGGCGCGGGCGCAGGCGGCGGCCGCGCTCTCCAGTCCCGCCTGACCGGCCAGCAGGCTGAAGAAGCCGTGCGAAAAGAAATGGACGTGAGCGTCGGCCGCTTCCAGCGGGCCCCAGGGCGAGTCTTTCAGGATGGCCTGGCTCATGCAGAGGCGCCGAACTGCGAAAAGCGCGTCAGCCCTTCCGCCACGGCGATCTGGGTCAGCGCGGCCACGTTGCTCACGTTCAGTTTCCGCATGAGGCTCTTGCGGTAGCCTCGCACGGTTTCAATGCTGAGGTCGAGAATGCCGGCGATCTCTTTGCTGGACCGGCCCTCCGCGATCAGCCGCATCACCTGGAGTTCCCGCGGCGTCAGTACCGACAGCACCGCTGAGTTGCGCCTGGTGAAATCTCCCTTGCGGACGCACTCCAGGAACTTGTCGGAGACCTCCGGGCTCAGATACGTGCCGCCGCGCGCCACGGCGTGAAGGGCGGCGATCAGGTCCGCCTGGCTGGCCTTTTTCAGCACGAAGCCGCGGGCGCCGCTGCGCATGGCCTGGACCACCGAAGCCTCGTCGTCGTACATGGACAGGATGACGACTTTCGACGCGGGCGATTCGCGCAGCAGCTCGATGGTGGCTTCGATGCCGTTCATGCCGGGCAGGCTGAGATCCATCACCACGAGGTGCGGGCGCAGGCGGGCTGCCAGAGCGACGGCCTGCCCGCCGGTCTCGGCCTCGCCCGCCACCTGAAAGTCGCCCGAGGCTTCGAGCATGGCGCGCAGTCCGTCGCGGATGATCCGGTGATCGTCGACGAGGAGAATCGAGTACATCAGCCGTTCTCCTCCAGCAGGATCTCCATGATTATGCCATCCGCCGAAGAGCGCCACCGGGCGCGGAACCCGGAATCCCGGGCCGCGCGGCGGAGCGCGCGCCCGATGCCCGGATCAGCGGGCGGCGGCGCCAGGATGCGGACCCGCCCCGGCAGGACCGTGATCTGCCGCGTGGCGCCTTCCAGTGCCAGCAGAGCGTCGCGCACAAGCTCGCAGAGCGCTTCCGCTTTGGCATCCGGCAGGCGTCCGGGCCCGGAGGCAAACGCCAGGCCGGCGCCGTGGGCCTTCGCGAGCAGGCGCAGAGCGTCTTCCAGCCCGCGCCGGGATGCGAGGCCGGGAGCGGCTTCCTGGCTCAGCAGGCGCACGGACTCGACGGCGGATTCGAGCGCGCCGGCCAGCTTCGCAAACATCTCTTCCTGCTGCGGCGTGACCGCGCCGAGCGTGCCGCGCAAGAGTTCCGCGGTCAATCCGGCCGAGCACAGGACGGGGCCGGTCTCATCGTGCAGCAGGCGGCTGAGGCGCCGTCTCTCGGCTTCCCGGAGCCGGCGCACAAAGCCCTCATCGCTCACGCCGGAACGGGCCGCCGCGGCCATCATGCCCTATGATAGTGCAATTTGACAAATTCTCAAAGCATGTTTCAAACAGGATGAGCTTACTTTGTTTCCTTCTGCCCGCCCGTGCGCCGCAGGCTGAGCAGCGCGATGGAGGCCACGGCGGCGTTGGCGCCGATCACGGGGGCGGCCCCGAGAAGCACGCCGTAAGCGATCCAGACCAGCGCCGCGCCCGCCTGAACCAGCCGGAGCCGGCGCGGATCGCGCACCAGGTAGGACGCCGCAAAAAGGGCTGTCGCCGCCCAGCCGATGCCGTCCGCAACGCTCATGACTGCACCGCCGGAGAGGACGCCGGAGAAGCTGCATGACCGGCGAAGCTCAACCGGTCCGTCCGGACCTTTGTCCATTCCCGGAGCGGGAAGCCGTGCGCTTCAAAGAAGGCGCGGACCCGCGCGGAGTCCCAGCCCAGAATCTCCTCCATCACCGGCACCGCCACGCTGAGAGCGTCGTCGCTGAGCACCGTGCGCCGCGCGATCTGCGTGATGAAGCGGTTTTCGCTCACCGCCACGGTGAGCCCGTCATTGCGGTTCAGGTGCAGCATCACATGGATGTCCGAGCTGCCGTCGCCGACATAGATCACCCGGTTGTAGCTGATGCCGAGCTCCTGCCGGATCTCCTCGAGCACGGCCACCTTCCCGTAGCCGGCGCTGACGCGGCGGATGCCCGCGATTTCGCCGCTCTCAGCGTGGTATTCGAACCGCGTGCCGTGGATGTTCTCCACCGGAATCACGCCTTCCAGGGCTGCGTGAATCACCTCTTCCGGCGCCGCCGAAATCACATGAAAGGCGAACTCGGCCCCTTCCAGGTTTTGCAGCATCTGCACCAGCAGCGAAATGTTTTTCTTCAGCCGGATCCGGCGGCCGGCTTCGCGCAGGTGGTGGGGCCGCACGGGCCGGAAATCGGGATCGTGCAGGAGAAGATAGGCCAGTTCCCCGCCCTGCTGCACCAGGTGCATCCGCTCCAGGGAGCGCACCTTCTCCTCAAACGCAGGGACGCGCAGAAGTTCGCTCAGAACCAGTCCGGAGTCGTTGAAGCTGAGCGTGTGATCGAAGTCGCTTGCCAGCAAATGGAGTTTTCGGTTGGTGGTTGCGGCCATAACTAAACCTTCTCCAACTTCTGATTCAGACTCAGGTTTTCAGCCGGGGATGAATTACGGGTTGCGGCTGAATGAAAAATCGGCTGACGTGGCGGAAATGCGGAAAAACAACGGCGACGGGGAGGGAAGAGACCGACGGGGACCTCGTGCCTTATTATGATACCGCACTTACGGCGCCGGATTCCGGCACGCCGCGCCGCGCGGCCCGCTGTCCGCAACGGCAGTCCGGGGCGCGCCGGGCCTCTGAATCAGACGAGCGGGCCGGCAAACCGCTAGAATCAGAGCATGCGCAAACCCCTGATCGCCGGCAACTGGAAGATGTACAAGACGCCGGCAGAGACCAAGGAATTTTTCGTCCGTTTCCTGCCCCTGGTGGAGAAGTCCACCCACGCCGACATCGCCATCTGTCCGCCGTTCGTGGACATCCCGGCGGCGGTGGAAGCCTCTGCCGGCAGCCGCGCCGGCATCGGCGCGCAGAACTGCTACTGGCAGAACAAAGAAGGCGCCTTTACAGGCGAGGTGACGCCCGCAATGCTGAAAGCCGCAGGCTGCACGTACGTCATCATCGGCCACAGCGAACGCCGGCAGTACTTCGGCGAGACTGACGAGACCGTGCTCAAACGCGCGCGCGCGGCGCTGGAAGCGGGACTCACGCCCATCGTTTGCGTCGGCGAGCTGCTCGAAGAGCGCGAAGCCGGACGCACCAACGAAGTGCTGCGGCGGCAATTCGAGGGAGGCATCGCCGGCCTCAGCGCTGAGGAATTCGCGCGCATCGTCATCGCCTACGAGCCCGTCTGGGCCATCGGCACAGGCAAGGTGGCCACGCCGGAAACGGCGGAGGAAGCTCACAAGTTCCTTCGGAGCCTTGCCGCGGCGAAATACGGCGCGGCCGCGGCCGGGGCTCTGCGCATTCTCTACGGCGGCAGCGTCAAGCCGGACAACGTCCGCGGCCTGATGGCGCAGCCCGATCTGGACGGCGCTCTGGTGGGCGGCGCTTCGCTGAAGCCGGAAGATTTCGCCGCCATCGTGAACTTCTGACCCGAAAGGCGGACTGGAGCCGCCGCCCTTTGTTTCTGCGCACCGGTTCGAGAATCCGCGCGAAGCGATCCACGAATGGCGGGCCGGCAAGGCTGTCCGTCGAGTCAAGACCGCCGGCGCAACGCGGGAAGATGCTCCTGCCGGAGCCGGAGGCTGTGAGCGCGGCCGCGAAGAAGGAGGATGGGCCTGCTTCCCCCTCTTTCAGGGGGCGATTTCGGTGACATCGGTGATGCGGGAGTCGGACTGAAACTTCCGGTAGTCGCGCCAGAAGACTTCGACTTCCGCATCCAGCCTCCTGACCAGCGCCAGGCGGGCGCCAAGCCTCATCCATGCGTGGGACGGGAGCCAGACTTCGCCATGCACGCGGCGCTGCTCGAACGTCATGCGCGCGCCGGGATCGAGCTTGGCCAGGATCCAGCCGAAGCGCACGGGCGCGATCGTTTCCGCTTCCACGCGGACCCACTGAAAGTCCTGCTGGTCGATCCAGAGCCTGCCGCGGAACTTCGACAGCAGCTCCGCGCGCTTCGCCTTTCCCTTGAATCCGGGCTTGGGCTCCGCTTCGATGATCCACACGCGGTGCCCGTCTAGTGTCTCCTCGCCCGCCAGGCGGAAAGTGAACGCCTCGGGGATCTCCTGCGCGAATTCGCGCCCCTCGCGGCGGCGCTTTTCCCGCTCCGTCAGGCGGCGGGTGCGCCGATCGGGCTTCTCCCGGCGCCGGCGCTCGAGTTCCCGGTCGAGCTTCGCCTGCTCCTTTCGGGCTTCGGATTCGCTCAGAGGCCTGCCGTCTTTTGCGATCAGCTTTTCGTAAGGCTCGCCGTCGATCACGATGACGTCGAAGGTGCGCGATTCGAACCTGGACACGCGCCCGCCGCGGCTGAACCGGCGCTGTTCGGTGTGCTGCACGTAGCTGTAATCGTTGGCGCGCTCGAAGTTGAGGCGGTCCTTCTCGACGCTGCGGCGGACGATGTCGAGCGGATCGGGTTCCTGAGCGTGAACCGCAAGGAGCGGCAGAAGCAGACAGGGCGTCAACGCTCGAAGCGACCTCATCTTTCCACTAGGACGCGCCAGACCGGCGCGGGATTCCGGAAATCCGGCCCCACCCTAGGCCATGGGCGCGCGGATGGTGAAAACGGCGCCAGAAGCGGATTCCCGGTTGGCCGCGGTTACGGAGGCGCCATTGGCCTCCACCAGCGTGCGCACGATGTGAAGCCCGAGTCCGGCATGCCGGGAGCGCGTGGAGAAGCGTGCCGTGAAGATCCTGGGCAGGATCGACTCATCGATGCCCGGACCGTTGTCGATGACTTCGATGACGAGGCGGTTGTCCTCGATGCGGGAATGGACTTCGATGTCACCGCTGTCCCTGCCCTTCATGGCCTGAGCGGCGTTCAGCAGGAGGTTCATAAACACCCGCTCCCAATCGGCGGCGTTGCCCGGCAGCCTGTGGTCGCGGCCGATGCGGCGATGGACACGGATCTTTGCGCCGGCGAGGTGGCGGAGGAAGTCGCGCAGGAAGGTCTCGGCGCGGTCGACCACCTCGCTCAGCTCGGCGCCGGCGCGGTTCTGATCGGCGTACACACCGACGATGCGGCGGCCGCGGTCCACGCTGCGGAACAGCGTCCCGGCCAGATCGCGCCAACGCTCGTCCGCGGCGAGCAGTTCCGCGGCGTCGGAGATGGTCTCGAAGACGTTGTTCAGGTCGTGTACAAGCCCCGGAAGGGCGAGGTCCGCGCCGGCCCGTGCATCCTGATCGTTCACGGCGCCTCCTTCTATGCGGCGGCCTCCCGCAGTTTACTCCAGAATTCGGGGAAGGAGACGGAGGCGGCCTCCGCGCCTTCGATGGCAACCGGCCCGTCGGCCGACAGGGCCGCCACGGCGAACGCCATAGCGATGCGGTGATCGCCGAAGCTGTCCACCGTGCCGGAGCGGAAACGCTGGCGGCCTTCCACGCGCAGCCCGTCCGGCGCTGTTTCCACGCGGATGCCGAGGCGGCGCAGGTTTTCCGCCACGGTCTCGATGCGGTCGGTCTCCTTGACGCGGAGCTCGGCCGCGTCCCGCACGGCAAGTCCCTCTTCGCTGACGGCGCCCATGACGGCGAGAACCGGGATCTCGTCGATCAGCGCGGCGGAGAGCCCTTTCTCAAGGACGCCGCCGGCGAGCCTGGAGCCGCGGACGCGGAGCACGCCCACGGGCTCGCCGTGCCGCATGCCGATGTCGAGCACCTGGATGTCGGCCCCGACGGCGGCGAGAAAATCCACGAGCGCGGCCCGCGTCGGGTTGAGGCCGATGTTTTCCAAAACGAGATCCGAGCCTTCCAGCATTGCGGCGGCAACGAGGAAGAAGGCTGCGGAACTCAGGTCGCCCGGCACGATGAGCTCGCGCGGCTCCAGCCGCGCCGGACCGCGGACGCGCGCCCACCCCGGGCCGGACTCGACGTCGGCGCCGAACTCGCGCAGCGCCACCTCCGTGTGGTCGCGCGTGCGGACCGGCTCGCGGACCGTGGTCAGGCCCTCCGCCATGAGACCAGCCAGCAACACGCAGCTTTTCACCTGCGCGCTGGCCACAGGCATCTCGTACTCGATCGGCTGGAGCGCGCCCCCGCGGATGACGAGCGGGGGGAATTTTCCGTCGCGGGCTTCCACCGCCGCCCCCATGCGCCGGAGCGGCTCCATGATGCGCTGCATCGGGCGGCGGGAAAGGCTCTCGTCGCCGGTGAAGCGCGACGGGAAAGGCTGTCCGGCAAGCAGCCCGGACAGCATACGCATGGTGGAGCCGGAGTTGCCGGCGTCGAGATCGCCCGCAGGCGCACGGTAGCCGTGCAGTCCGCCGCCTCGGATGCGGACTTCGGTTCCCTGCACATCCACCTCGATTCCAAGCGCGCGGATGCAGCGCAGCGTGGAGTGGCAGTCGGCGCCGGACGAGTAGTTGCGGATCGTCGAAAGCCCCCCGGCGACGGAAGCGAGCATCGCATAGCGGTGAGAGATGGACTTGTCGCCCGGCAGCGTGAGGCTGCCATGCAGGCGGCTCGCCGGGCTGATCACTTCAACCATCCGGATTCCTTTCGCATGGACTTACTCAATGGGATACGGGCCCTTTTTCTCAAGCGGGTAATACCGCCTCCCCCGGTCCTGCATCTCCAGCCGGATCGACACCGCGCGCGCGGGCGGCAGAGCCTGCAGCATGAAGACGGACTCTTCGCCCGGAGCGAGCTCTTCGGGCTCCAGATCGGCGCGCCGCGTGGAGACGACCTTGTCATCAGAGCTGAGGAACTCAAACACAAGCACCGGAAAGCGGACGGAGGCGCTGCCGGTGTTCCGCACGCGCCCGTCGATGAAGAGCCGCTCCTCCTGCCGCTGCGCCTTGAACTCGACGACCTCGAAGCGGTGGCCTTCCGGCTTGCGGCGCGATTGTCCAAAGGCCCAGAATAAGGTGACTGACGCGGTCAGCACGAGCAGCCGCGGGATCATCAAAATCAGTGTAGCGAAGAGAAAGGGACCGGAGAGACATGCGGAGAAGAGATTGGCTGGCGATGAACGCGGCGCTTCCGCTGGCCGCGCGGGCGGCACAGGCGGGGTCGAAAGATCTCGTCATTTCGAGCGCCAACGGGCTAAAGGCCTGCGCGAAAGCTATGGAAGTCCTGAAAGCCGGAGGAGACACGCTGGAGGCGGCGGTGGCCGGCGTGACGCTGGTGGAAGATGATCCCAATGACACCAGCGTTGGCTATGGGGGGCTGCCGAACGAAGAAGGCGTGGTGGAACTGGACGCCAGCGTCATGCACGGGCCGACGCGGCGCGCCGGATCCGTAGCCGCCGTGCGCAACATCAAGAACGTGGCGCGGCTGGCCAAGCTCGTGATGGAGCAGACCGATCACATCATGCTGGTGGGCGAGGGGGCGCTCCGGTTCGCCCGCGCCTGGGGCATCGAAGAGACCAACCTGCTGACGGAGCGGGCGCGCATGGCCTGGATCGCCTGGAAGCAGTCGCTGCGGGGCCGCGAAGGGAACAACAACTGGACCGACGGGCTGGATTCGCCCCGGATGCTGAAAGCCGCCGAGCGGCTGCGGCGGCAATTCCCGCAAGCCGGCGAAGAGCTGATCGCATGGGCGCTGGATGTGGCCGCCAATCCGCCCACGGGCACGATCAACCTGCTGGCTCTGAATGCCAGGGGCGAGATCAGCGGCGTGACCACGACGAGCGGCCTTGCCTGGAAGATCCCCGGGCGCGTGGGCGACTCGCCCATCATCGGCGCGGGGTTGTACGTGGACCAGGACGTCGGCGCGGCGGGATCCACCGGACGGGGCGAAGAGAACATCCGCATCGCCGGCGCCCACACGATCGTCGAGATGATGAGGCAGGGAATGGCGCCGCGGGAGGCTTGCCTTGAGGCGCTGAAACGGATCGCCCGCAATTTCCGCAACGACGCCGAGGTGCTGAACCGCTTCGACATCAACTTCTACGCCTTGCGGAAAGATGGCGCCTACGGCGCGGCTTCGCTGTGGGACGGGCGGCAGCGGCGCGGCTACCGGGCCGACATTCAGTTTGCGGTCAACGACGGCACGGGGCCCTCGCGGCTGGAGAAGTGCGCGAACCTCCTGGAAAGGAAGAGGCCCTGAAGGCGGTCGCGGCACGGATCACGCCTCGGCCAGGCCGCGGAGGCTGAGGATCACGAGCGCGACCGTGAGGCCGATTAGAATCACCACGCTCGTCCAGCCGACCGCGTTGTAGAACCGCGTGTTCTTCCACTTCTTCATGAGCCGGTCCTTGTTGACGAGCAGGATCATGTAGATCAGCACCAGCGGCAGCAGCGCGCCGTTGATGACCTGGCTGAGCAGGATCATCCTGACCAGCGGGAAGCCAGGCAGCAGGATCACCCCGCCGCCGATGACGATGAGCAGCGTGAAGAGCCAATAGAAGACCGGCGCCTCGCGGAAGCCCTTGTTCACGCCGGATTCGAAGCCGAGCCCTTCGCAGACGGTGTAGGCGGTGGACAGCGGCAGAATGCAGGCGGCGAACAACGACGCGTTGAACAGCCCGATGGCAAAGAGCAGGAACGCGTACTGGCCGAAAGGACGCAGGCCGAAGGCGGCGTCGGTGGCGTCCTGGATGTCGCGGGGCGCGACGTCGTGGATGGCGCCGGCGCAGGCGACGATGATGAAGAACGCGATCACCGCCATGGCGATGCAGCCGACGATGACCTCCAGCCGGCTCTCGACGTAGTCCTTGGCGGCGATCCCTTTCTCGACAACGGCCGCCTGCAGATAGAACTGCATCCACGGGGCTACGCTCGTGCCCACCATGCCGACGAGCATGGTGAGGTAGCCGGGCTCGAGCATTAACACCGGACGCACACTGTAGATCGCAGCCTGCGTCCAGTCGGGTTTCACCATCACTCCGGAGATGATGTAGCAGATGTAGACCGCCGAAGCGGCGAGGAAGACCTTTTCGACCCGCGCGTACGTGCCGCGAACCACGAGCAGCCAGACCCCGGCGGCAGCGGCGGGCACGGTCAGGTAACGGCTGATGCCGAACAGTTCCAGCGAGCTGGCGACGCCGGCGAAATTGGCCATGACGTTGGCGAGGTTCGTGAGCACGAGCAGCGCCATGATGAAAAACGTGGTGCGCAGGCCGAACTCCTCGCGGATCAGGTCGGACAACCCTTTCCCGGTGACGGCGCCCATGCGCGAGCACATTTCCTGGGTCACCACCAGCAGCAGCGTAATCGGCGCCAGCGTCCAGAGGGGAAGGTAGCCATAGCGGGCGCCCGCCTGCGAATAAGTAAAGATGCCGCCGGCGTCGTTGTCGACCATGGCGGTGATGAAGCCGGGACCAATGACGGCGAAGAACACCGCGAGGTGGTGCCGCAGGCGCCGGAACATCTAGCGGTTCCTCAGCACGGAGATGATGTCGTCGGCGGTAATCACGCCGGCCAGGCGGTCTTCTTCGTCGATGACGGGCAGCGTGAGCAGGTTGTACTTGTCGAAAAGCTCCAGCACGCGGGAGCGGGGAGCGTTTGTCTCCGTCTGAATGATTTCATCCTCGGGGCGGACGAGTTCGCTGACGCGGGCCGCCGGCCTGGCGAGAAAGAGCCGGGCAATGGGGATGGCGGCGCGCAGGCGGTCGTCGGTGTCGGTGATGAAGATGGTGTTCACGGTGTCGACGAGGTCCTGCCGCAGGCGGAGCGCGTCGATGGCGTCGGCGACAGCCGCTTCTTCATGTACGGCGATGAACTCGGTGTTCATCAGGCCGCCGGCCGTGTCTTCCTCGTATTCGAGCAGCTCCTCGACTTCCGCCTTGGGCGCGCTCTCCATTTCTTCGAGGATCTCTTCGCTGGTCTCCTCCTCGAGCTCGCCCAGCACGTCGGCAGCCTCGTCGGGCGCCATCTCCTCGAGAATGTCGGCCGCCCTGCCCGCATCCAGCGATTCCATGATCTGGGCCTGGGTCTCCGGCGCCATCTCCGACAACGCTTCGGCGGCGACCTCGGTGTCGATGGCTTCGATGATCGCTTCGCGGTCTTCGGGGCTCAGCTCTTCGACGATGTCGGCGAGGTCTGCCGGGTGCATCTGTTCAAGCGGCTCCATGGAGATGTTGAGCCGCAGGCGGCGCTGCGGGTCCGGTTCGACGATGTTGCACAACTCCCAGCGGATGGAGTTGGGCGGAACGCGCCGCTGGAGGCGGCGGATCCAGCGCCGCGGAACCCACCCCTGAAGCAGGCGCCGCAGAACCGCGCGCATGCCGATGTCGACTTCGAGCACGTGCAGCAAGTCCTGCTCCGCTTCATGGCGGATCTCGAACGTGATGTCGGTGACGCGGACCACTTTGCGGCCGCTGGCGTCGATGATCTGCTGGTCGAGCACGTCGCGCACCAGCCTCAGGGCATATTCATCCGCGTGGTAGGGAACCAGCAGCTCGTCGCGGAGCCAGATGCCGTCGAGCGTGATCACTGCCACCTGATCATGCCGGACGTAGAGCCACGTGTAGCCTCCTCCGCCAGCCACCAGGAACCGGTCCACGCGCACCGGGTGCAGCCGGGGCACGAGCACGGCGTCGCGGACGCGCCCGAGCGGCCGCCGCCTCAGGTCATACACCTTGAGCCCGAGCAGTTCTGTGAGATAGAGCAGCTCCTCGGCCATGCTTCCACGCTGCCTCCGGGCGTCACTCACAGGATGT
The DNA here is from genome assembly GCA_020723085.1 of Arcobacter sp. GTDB lineage: Bacteria > Acidobacteriota > Terriglobia > Bryobacterales > Bryobacteraceae > JANWVO01. The sequence continues at coordinate 13,565 of DYJN01000020.1, read as the reverse complement.
CTCACGCGGACTGACGCTGGCAAGCAAAACCGGCTGGACCGGGCTGGACAACAGCCGCCAGTTCGCACAGATTGAAGGCAGGAGACTCTGTCATGGAGCCCACGCGCAGGGATTTCGCCACTGGGCTGGGGGCGGCGCTGGCGGCGCCGGGGCGCCCGTTTGAACCTGCCTACCTGAAGCTTGCGCGCACCGGCGAACTCGAGGCGCGCGCCCGGCAACTGCGGGAGATTTACCGGTCCTGCCGGCTGTGCCCGCGGCAGTGCGGCGTGAACCGCCTGGCGGGGGAGACCGGCGTCTGCGCGCTGCCGGCGCGGGCGAAGGTGTTTTCGGCCCACCCGCATTTCGGCGAAGAGCCGCCGATCACCGGGCGGAGCGGCTCAGGCACCGTGTTTTTCTCCCGCTGCAATCTGCTGTGCATCTTCTGCCAGAACTGGGAGATCAACCACCGGGGAGACGGTTTCTGGCATTCCGACGAGGAACTGGGCAGGCTGTTCCTGTCGGTGCAGAACATGGGGTGCCATAACCTGAACCTGGTGACGCCCACGCACCTGTTGCCGAACATCGTGGCGGCGCTCGTGCACGCCGTGCGGCGCGGATTCCGGCTGCCGCTGGTGTACAACTGCGGCGGCTATGAAGCGCTGGAAGCCGTGAAGCTGCTCGATGGAATCGTGGATATTTATCTGCCGGATTTCAAATACATGGACGGAAAAATCGCGGCCCGTTTTTCTTCCGGCGCAGCCGATTATCCGGAGCGCGCCGCGGAGGCGATCACCGAGATGCACCGGCAGACGGGCGTGCTGCGGCTGGATGAGCGCGGCGTGGCGCAGCGCGGGCTTTTGATCCGCCACCTGGTGCTGCCTGAAAACCTGGCCGGCACGGATCGGTTCGTCAGGTGGGTGGCGGAGAACCTTTCGCGCGACACCTGGGTCAATATCATGGGGCAGTACCGGCCGGAGCACAAAGCCCGGCAGTATCCGCCGCTGGACCGCCGGATCACGTTCGCCGAGCACCGTCAGGCCATTCAATGGGCGCGGCAGGCGGGGCTCAGGCACATTCTCACCTGATCACTTTGCGGCTTTCGCGCGGTCCATGTATTTCAGCGTGGTCAGGTCGAGCCGGATGCGGTCGCCCGTCTTGATGAACTGCGGCACCAGGATTTCTACGCCGTTTTCCAGGCGCGCGGGCTTCCAGGTGCTGTCGTTCTGCGCGTGCACCGGCGGCGCCGTGTCGGCTATCTCGACTTCGACGAACCCCGGCAACTCCACGCCCACCGGCTGGTCGCCCAGGAACTCGACGGCGACGCTCATTTCCGGCAGCAGGAAGCGGGCGGCGTCGCCGATCAGATTCTCGCTCACGTCAGCCTGTTCGCCTGTTGCGGCGTCCATGAACGTGCATATCCCGGAGTCGCTGTACAGAAAGTCCATCGCCTTCTTCTCGAGCGGCACGTCCTCCACCTTGAGGTCCCCGCGAAGGCTGGTCTCCCACGTCGTGCCCGTGGAAAGGTTCTTGAGACGCACGTGAGCCACGCCGCCCATCTTGCCCTGCCCCGGGTGGTAATCCGCCAGCAGCACCTTGTAAGTCTCGCCTTCGTACCGGATGGCCATGCCGTTGCGCAATTGCGACGCTGCGATCATCGGTCATACTCCCTCTGGATGGAGATCTATCACATTGCAACGCCGGGGGCCATCGTCGTCTAATAATAAAGACATGCCCTTGGAGACTCTACCCTCGTCCAGGCCAGTGCCTCGCGTGGAAACGCGGTTCCGGCGGATCGTCACGCCGTTTCCTGTTCCCGAATCGCTGCCGGTGCTTGAAAAGCTTCACCGCGCCGAAATCTGCGCCATGCAGGGGCAGCCGCCGGTCGTATGGGACCGCGCGGAAGGATTCCAGGTCTACGACCGGTGGGGCAACATGTGGCTGGACTGGTCTTCCGGAGTGCTCATCACCAACGCCGGACATGGGCGCCGGGAGATCATCGACGCCATTACCCGGCAGGCGCAGCACGGGCTGCTGACCAACTACTGCTTCCCCTCGGAGATCCGCGCGGAGCTGGCGGCGAAGCTGGTCTCGCTGCTGCCGGCGCCGCTCGAGAAGGTGTTCATTCTCACCACCGGGAGCGAGACGGTGGAGTTCGCCATCAAGATCGCGCGCATGCACGGTTTGAAGGCGGGCGGGCGAGGCAAGAACGTGATCGTCTCGTTCGAGAAGGCATTCCATGGGCGGACGCTGGGTTCACAGCTCGCGGGAGGCATTCCGGCGCTGAAGGAGTGGATCGGCGATCCCGATCCGCGGTTCGTGCAGGTTCCGTTCCCGGACGGTTACTGGACAGAGGACACGAGCTTCTCCCTGTTCGAGAAGACGCTGGCGGAAGCAGGCGTGGCGCCCAGCCAGGTGTGCGGCGTGCTGATGGAGACCTATCAGGGCGGCACGGCGGCGTTCGCTCCGGTGGATTACATCCGGACGCTGCGCGAATGGTGCACCGGACAGAAGGCGCTGCTGATCTTCGACGAAGTGCAGGCGGGCTTCGGGCGGACCGGGCGGTTCTGGGGCTACGAGCATTATGGAGTGGTTCCGGACGTGACGACGTGGGGCAAAGGCATCTCCAGTTCGCTGCCGATCTCCGCCGTTGCAGGGCGCGCGGATCTGATGGACCTGCCGGGACCCGGTTCGGCTTCGTCGACGCACACGGGCAACCCCATCTGCTGCGCCGCTGCGCTGGCCAACATCGAGCTCATCCTGAAAGAGGACCTCGCCGGCCATGCGGCGCGCATGGAGCCGGTCCTGATGGAAGGGCTGCGCAGGATCCAGAGCGAGTTTCCTCAGGCTGGATTCCTGGCGGGCAAGGGGCTGGTGGCAGGGCTGGCGGTGGCGGATCCGAAACACCGCACGCCGGACGGGGCGCTGGCTCATGACATCGTGTGGCGCTGCGTCGAAAAGGGGCTGCTGATGTTCAACCCCGTCGGCCCGCAGGGCTGCACCATCAAGATCTGCCCGCCGCTGGTGATTTCGGAAGACGCGCTCCGCGAGGGGTGCGAAGTGCTGCGGGATGCATTCGCCGAAGCGGTGGCGGAGCGCTGAGGAGGACACGGCGATGCGTGTGGCGATGATCGGCGGCGGCATGATTGCGCATGACCAGTTGCTGCCGTCCCTGTACCAGCTCCAGCGTCTGGGCCGCCTTGGGGAGATCGAAGTTTGCGACCAGAAACGGGAATCGCTGGAAGCCCTGGCGGAAGCGCCCGTTCTTCTGCGGGCGTTTCCCGGCCAAAAATTTATGCCGCGGCTGGAACCGTACGAGGAAGTGATCGCTTCGCTGCCGCCGCGGCAGCTCGTGGTGACAGCCATCCCGGACCATCTGCACTGCGAGGCGATCCTGTGCGCCCTGCGGCATGACCAGCATGTGCTGACCGTAAAGCCGCTGGTGCTCAAGCTTGAGCACGCGCGCCTGATCGAGCGCGAGGCTCGCGACCGCGGGCTGCTGGTGGGCGTGGAGTACCACAAACGGTTCGACGACCGCTCGCTGCTGGCGCGGCGCCGCTACCAGGAGGGGTTCTTCGGCGAATTCCGCCTGGGCACGGCGTGCCTGCTGGAGAAGTGGTACTACCGCCACTCGAACTTCCAGAACTGGTTCTCCTGCGAGGCGACCGATGCGTTCACCTACATCGGCTGCCACTACGTGGATCTGGTGGCCTTCATCACCGGTCTGCGCCCGGTGGAGGTTTCCGTCTACGGGATCCGCGACCGTTTCCCCAACGGCGTCGAGGGCTGGTTGTGGACGGACGCGCGGGTGATCTGGTCCAACGGGGCTTGTCTGAACGTGCAGAATGCCATCGGCTTTCCCGATGCGGCGCCGGGCACCAACACGCAGGGGCTGACGATGTACTGTTCGACGGCGGAGCGTGGCGCGTGGATCCGCCACGACGACCAGTACCGCGGCATTCAGTACAGCTATGTGAAAAACCCGGGCGGCGCGGGCTCGACCCTGTACGCCGAGCCGTCTACCGACTACTTCCAGTATGTGGATCTGGGCGGACCGGGGCTTGTGCCCGTAGGGTACGGGTACCGCTCGGTGGCCTATATTGCCGAGCGGGCGCTGGAGTTGGAAGGGCTCGGGCTGGAGGAGCGCCGGGCGAAACTGGCCGAGTGGGACCGCGGCGGCGTGATGGCCACGCCTGCCAACTCGTCTTACAACGAAGCGGTGATCGAAGCGGCGCGGCTCTCCATCGCCGAAGGCGGGCGCCCCATAGCTGTCAGCGAAGCGTAATTTCCGCAACCCGCAAAGCGGGAGCCGTATCTAAACGGGCAGACCCCAGGCCCATGCGCTTCCTGCCCGTGTCTTTTCTTTTCGCCTGCGCCATCACGGCGCAACCCCTGCCCATGGCGGGTGTGCTGGTGGATCACGTGAGCCGCACCATCCGGCTCGTCGTGGCCCAGGAAGACACTGTCAGCGCGGGGCGCGCGCGCGTGCGCGAGTTCGATGCGGCGTGGGTGGCGCCGGACGGGAGCACGGCGCTGCTGGCCAAGTCCGGCGCCCTGCATCTGGTGAGGCGGCTCGACGGGACGATCCCGGTCTGGCGCGAATTGCGGGATAGTGGAGCCGCGGTGGCGCGCGCCTCGTGGAGCTCGGATTCCTCCGCGCTGGCCCTATATGTTCCGGGCGAGCAGAAGCTTGAACTGTGGAAGAAAAGCGCGCAGGGCGAGTTTCGGCGCGCCTGGGAAGCCGACGTGGCGGCGGTCGGCGAGCGGATCGTCTCCATTGCCATAGGGCCGCAGGCCGCCGAGGCGTTCCTCGCCACGCAGGGACGCGGATCGGGCACGCTCTGGATCGTCAAAGAGAACCAGCAGCCCCGCATGCTGATGCCGCTGGAGAAAGCCGGCGAAATGCAGTTCGTCGACGGAGCGCTCTACGTGGCCGACCGGGGGCGCAACGAGGTGCTGCGGTACACGGGCTGGGACGCGATGCCGCGCGTGGACACTCTGGTGACGGCGGGACACGGGCTGGCCGATCCGGTCGGATTCGCTCTGCTTGAGGAAGAGAAGAAGCTTGTCGTGGCCAGCGCCGGGACCAGCCAGCTGCTGGTGCTGGACCTGCGCTCCAACCAACTGGGCGAACCTGTAGTGCTCGAAGCGCCTCCGGCGAAGCTCGAACGGCTGGGAACCGCGCCGCTGTTTCTGCTGGATGCCGCCTCCGCGGCGCCGGCGCGCCTGTTCGACGCCTCGGCGCAGAAGCTTCTGGCGATGAGCGGCGGGGCCGGGGACGAGTGACCGCGGCAAAAACATTTTGACAGGCTTCTGTTTCCGGCGCGACAATCAGTGCATGGCACTGTTCCGCATCCACAAGATGAAGGAGCACGTTCGTCCGGGCTTCCGCTGGGCGCCGCACACGAGCGGGCTGGCCCTGCTCAAGCCCCGCGATTACGAGCCCGGCGGCGAGGTGGAGGCCGCAGGCTTTTACGGCGCGTGGATGAAGTTGCGCGGCTCGGCTTCGCCGCTCGAGGTGGGCGACGTGCTCGAGTCCGAAGACGGCCTGCTCCGCATCTGCAAGTACGTGGGATTCGAAGAAGCGCGATGGCGCGAGCCGGAACCCGTCCAGCCGGAGCTTCCGGCGGAGCCCGCCGCCGCTTCCGCCTGACCGCCGTCCGGCTGAACTTCCGTGTTCCCGCTTCCCTGCGGAAGGGCTAAGCTGGACGCTGGAGACGCGATGATGAGAGTCCTCCCTCTGTTGTTCGTACTGGCTGCCGCCGCGCTGGCACAGCCGCCTGGCTACCGGCTGGTCTGGGCCGACGAGTTTGACACGCCGGGGCTGCCGGATCCGGTGCGGTGGAACTACGAGCGCGGCATGATCCGCAACAACGAAGCGCAGTTCTACACCGCCGAGCGGTCGGAAAACGCCCGCATTGAGAACGGCGTGCTGGTGATTGAAGCGCGCCGCGAAGACTGGAGCCAGGACGGCAAGACGGCGCGCTACACCTCGGCGAGCGTCACCACCGAATGCCGTCAGTACTGGCGCTACGGCCGCATCGAAGTGCGCGCCAAGCTGCCGACCGGACTGGGCACGTGGCCCGCCATCTGGATGCTCGGCCAGAACATCGGCAAAGCAGGATGGCCGAAATGCGGCGAGATCGACATCATGGAAAACGTGGGCTTCGACCCCGACGTGATCCACGCCAACATCCACACCGACGCTTACAACCACGTCAAAGGCACCAACAAGGGCGACCGCATCACCGTGAAGGCGCCCTACGAGGGTTTCCACGTCTATGCCCTGGACTGGTCGCCGAAGCAGATCACAATGTCTGTGGACGGCAAGCCCTACTTCACGTATGCGAACGAAGGCACGGGCGAAGCCGTGTGGCCGTTCGACCAGCCGTTTTACCTGATCCTGAATCTCGCCATAGGCGGCAGCTGGGGCGGGCAGAAGGGGATCGACGACGCCATCTTCCCGCAACGGTTTGAGATCGACTACGTGAGGGCGTATCAGCTGGAATCGCGCGCCCGCAGGGCGCGCGAGCGCTGAGGCGAATCCGGGATCCCCCGGAGCGGCGGCGCGTCTCGACGCAGGGTGGTTGCGGCTCCCCCCGGATGCCGGCAAACGGTCTCTTCGGGCTAAAATTAGATCCTATGGATGCGTCTTCTGGCGGCCACCCAGAGGGCCCGCAACAGGCGGGCGCCTACGCTGTGGTGGCTTATATCCCTGAGCCCCTGGGCAGCTTCCTGAGCGCCATGAGAGCAGAACTGGCGCCGGGTTGCGCCCTCCGGAGCCATGTCACCATCCTCCCGCCGCGGCGTCTGGCAGCTTCTCCCCAGTCACTGTCAGGGGAACTGGGAAGGCTCGCTGGAGAAATCCCTTCGTTCGAGGCAGCGCTCGGGGAGATTGAGGTGTTCGCCTCCACTGGAGTCATCTCCCTCGGGCTTGCCGCCGGATGGCAAAGCATCGAGCGGGCACATCAGGCGCTGAACCACGGAATCCTCTTTGCCGGGGATCCTTACCCTTTCCACCCCCATGTGACGGTGGCCCAGAGCTTATGGGCGTTGCCGTTTGAACAGGTCCTGGCGGAAGCGCGCCGCCGGTGGCAGGAATGCCGTCTGCCCCGCCAATTTCTGGTGGAGGAGCTGACGCTGGCCAGAAGCGTTTCGCCCGGTTGCTGGGAAGATCTGGCGGCGCACCGCCTGGCGCCGGTCACCCTTCTCCGAACAGCGTGATCTGACCGGTTGCCTCGGGCTGCTTGCGTGCGCGGCGCCGTGCCGCACCCACCACGCCGAGCACTGCCGCCGCGGCCAGGCTCTGCCGCGGCGCGAAGACACGCTGGGTGTTGCCCGCCGGGTCAGGCGGCGTCAGCATCACGCCGGCGCCTTCCAGCGCGAGCAGATCGTTCGGAATCACTCCCTCCAGGCGGCTCCCGTCGCGGAACCGCAGCTCCACCCAAAGCCCCGGGGCTTTCGGGCGCGCCAGAAACTCACGCCGTTCTGCCCAGATGGAAGGGCCATCGAATTCTCTCACAAAGGAGACCGTTTTCACTTGCTCCACAGGCACCCGGACGACGGAGCCATCGGCGCTCAGCAACTCGACGTCGTTGCCCTCGCTCAGGGAGTGCGCCTGCACAAAACCACTGACCTGAGACCGGTCATACCGGTCGACGAGCACCTTTTTTGCGGTGGATCCGCTCAAGCGGGACTGCGCTCCTTGGGCGGCGCTGCGCCAGCGCCGATCGGCGAGCCTTTACTTTCAAAGAATTACGCTGGTATTGTATCATTACATAAATGGCTGCCGAGGAAGGGCTGGCAGGCGCATTGGAAGCATTCCTGTCTTCCGCCCGGATCGAGAAGGGTCTCTCGGCCCACACGATCGCCGCTTATTCCTTCGATCTGAAGGACTTCCGTGATTTCTGCGCACGCCGGAAATACCCTTGGCCGGTGACGGCGGAGCATCTCCGTGAATACCTCGACTCGATGCAAGAGGCCCGGCTCAGCCCGCGCACGTCAGCCCGGCGGCTCTCCACGCTCCGGCAGTTTTTCCGGTTTCTCCTGCTGGAAGGAAGAATCGGCGAAGACCCCACCGCACTGCTGACGGCGCCCAAGACCTGGCGCAACCTTCCCAAGTATCTGACGCGGGAGCAGGTGGAGGCGCTTCTGGCAGCGCCGGACGGCTCGCCCCGGGGCAGGCGCGACCGGGCCATGCTCGAAATGCTCTACGCCACGGGTTTGCGGGTGAGCGAGCTGGTCTCGCTCCGCATCGCCGATGTGAATCTGGATCTCGGCTTTGTCCGCGTCACCGGCAAGGGCGGCAAGCAACGGTTGGTTCCGATGGGATCCAAGGCGCAGGAGGCGCTGAAGGACTATCTGAGCCAGGCGCGCGCTCATCTGCTGAAAAGCCGGGCGAGCCCGCATCTGTTCGTGACCGGGCGGGGATCGGCCATGACGCGGCAGGCTTTCTGGATGCTGCTGCGGCGCTACGGACTCCAGGCGGGGATCATGCAGAAACTCTCGCCGCACGTCCTGCGGCACAGCTTCGCCACGCATCTGCTGGAAGGCGGCGCCGGGTTGCGCAGCGTCCAGGCGATGCTGGGCCATGCCGACATTTCCACGACCGAAATTTACACCCATGTCATGCGCACACGTCTCAAGAGCACCGTGGAGCAATGCCATCCACGTAACTGAACCCGCCGTGCGTGCTGAAACGAGGCCGGCACGATGAGCGATTACATGTTCATTCTGGAAAACCACCTGAGCGTCGAGCAGCGCGCGGTGCTCGAGCTGGTGCAGCAGGCTGCCGCGGCGGCCAACGTGAGCCTGTTCCTGACCGGCGGCGCACTGCGCGACATGCTGGGCGGATTTCCGATCCGCGATCTCGACTTCACCGTTGAAGGGCCGGCGCTGAAGTTCGCCCGCGATCTGGCCAAACAGCACAAGGCGGAGATCGTTTCCGTCGATGAGCTGCGGAAGTCGGCGGAGCTGCGCTTCCTTTCCGGCGCCCGCTGCGCCATCTCCATGGCGCACGCGGAGAAGTTCCCCAAACCCGGCGCGAAGCCGCTGGTGGCGCCAGCTGCCATCCATGAGGATCTCCGGCGGCGCGACTTCACGATCAACGCCATCGCGCTGTCATTGAACCGCGCCTCCCGCGGACTGCTGATCGACCCCACGAACGGCGCCGGCGACATCGAACACAGGGAACTGCGCGCGGTGAGCCCGTACTCGCTCTCTGACGATCCGATCCGGCTCCTGCGGCTGGTGCGGTTCAGGACCCGGTTCGGCTTCACCGTGGAGGAGAAGACCTGGCAGCAATTCCTGAACGCCCGCGAGGCCGGCGTCCAGAAGCTGATCGCGCCGCGCGCTCTCTTCCAGGAATTGTACGAGATCACGCAGGAGCCGAACCCCGGCGACGTCGTCACGGCGCTCGATCAGGAGGGGCTGCTGACGCTGTTCTCTCCGGAGCTGAAGGGCGCGAAGGTCAACCTTGCGGCGTTCCAGAAGCTGGCGAGGCTGAAGGCGATGATCCCCTTCGGCGCCCCGTTCCCCGTCGACTGGTACGCCATCGTCATGTACTGCCTGACGGAGAAGCTGGCGCCGAAGGAGCGGGCGGCGTTGATCGCCGCCACGCAAATGACGAAGGCGGAGGCGGCGCCGTGGCAGAAGCTGGAGCCGTCCGCCAAGAAACTGGCCGCGGCGATCCGGAGTCCGAAGCTGAAGCGCGCCTCGCAGACATTCGCGGTGCTGTCGAAAGCGCCGGGCGAGCAGGTGCTGCTGCTGGGCCTTACGAGCGATCACCGCGTCGTGCAGGACCGCATCAAGAACTTCCTCAGCCGCTACCTGGCGGTGGCCATGGAAGTCACCGATGCCGAGGTAAAGGAAGTCTCCGGGCTCGAGCCGGGTTCGCCGAAATTCCAGAAGGCGAAAGAGGAGCGGATCGCCGCGCACCTGGATGGGCGCGTGCGCAAACCCGCGCCGCCTCCGGAGCCCGAACCGCCCCCGGCGCAGCCGCAGCGCTCGCCCATCCTGCGCGGGGCGAGGTTCCGCTGATGCGCCAATGGCTTCAGCCCCATTGACAGCGGCCAAGCCGCCCGATGCCATAAGGGCAGAATCCGCTACGCTCGTAGGCGAGCACGTTTCTTTCGCCCTCCCGCTTCACGGCGGGAGGGCTCTTCGTTTTCGCGATGTGGAAGACAGTTGTCCTGATCGATGGCGGGTATCTCAGGGCGGTCTCCCGCCAGTGCGGCTATGAGTTCACCCCGGAGTGGATAGAACAAATTGCTCATCAGTGTACCGTCGCAGATCAGGACCTTCTGCTGAAGATTCCCTACTACGACTGCGCTCCCTATCAGGGCACGATCCGCCACCCTGTATCTGGCAAGGAGGAACAGCGGAAGTCCGACCGGCGGTGGCTGGATGATCTCTCAAGGAAAGATTACTTCGCGGTGCGTCTCGGCAGCCTCAAGTTCCGCGGTTTCCGCCTGAAGGAAGTCCCGACTTCTGAAACGACGCTCAGGGATGAGGATTTCAAGCCCGGCTTCGAGCAGAAGGGCGTCGACATGCGCATCGGCCTCGACATTGCATCCATGTGCGAGAAAAGGGCCGTTGAGCGCGTGGTTCTTTTGAGCGGGGACACGGATATGGTACCGGCCATGAAGCACGCCAGAAAGGCTGGCGTTCAGGTGGTAGTGATCGAGCTGCCAGGGAGGAGGCCGCCGCCCGACCTGCTCGCACACGCCGATCTCTGCCGCAAAGTCGCATGGCCGTCCGCGAGCTGAAGCTGCAGCGCTGCCGCCTGTGCCAGATGGAACGCTTCTGGCATGGCGCTGCCTCAACCCTCGCCGCCGCATTGACCAACTGCGGCAGGCACGCTACCATGTGGGTGGAACACGCGGCGCTCGCGTGCTGGCGTATTTTGCTTGGGCCCTCCCGCTCGGCGCGGGAGGGCGTTTCCATTCAGGACAAGGAAAATCCACCTGCCGCGAGTGGCGCCTGCGGCTCGCGGCGAGCGGCGCGTGCGCGGAAAAATGAGCATGCATTTCTTCGCACAGTGAATAGAGACTGAATGGAATTGAGGAAGCTGAGGGCGATTTTTCTGCTCGCGTGCTGCGCGGCTTTTTCTGCCGGCCAAAACGGCGGTCCGGCAGGCGATTTCCTTCGTGATTTCGCGGGCGACCAGAAGCGCATCTGGACTGCGCCTGTCAAAATGACCCCGCGGCAGGCGTGGACGCTGGCGCTGCCGCTGGTGGCGGGCACAGTAGCGCTGAAATCCATGGACCGCGCGGTGGTGGACGCGCTGCCTGGAAGTCCGGCGCAACGCGACTGGAGCCGGCGCGTCTCGCTCATCGGATCCATGGCAGGCCTGGCTGCCGCAACAGCAGCAATGACAAGCTACGAGCAGCTGGCGGACAAGCCCTCCTATTCGCACCTGGGCCGGGACGCGGCGCTGGCGCTGGCCTCCGGGCTGGCGGTAACCTACGCGATCAAAGGGGCCACCTGGAGGGAGCGGCCCGATGCGCCGGGCTCGCGCGGATCGTTGTATTCGGGCGGCGATTCGTTTCCTTCGGGCCACGCGCTGACATCGTTTGCCGTAGCCACCGCCGTGGCGGCGCACCCGCACGCGCCGAAATGGCTGAAAATCACTCTGATTTCCGCGGCTGCGGCCATCAGCGTGAGCCGTGTCACCGGCAACCGGCATTGGCCGTCGGATGTCTATTTCGGGGCATTTTCGGGAATTCTGATCGGCCGCAGCATCGCCCGGGCGCCGCATGCGCGGTGACGTTCTGCCAGGCTCCCGCGTCTTATCCGGCGCGCCGTGCAGGACGGCCGAGCCGCTTAGCGCAATGCCGGAGGGCCAGACACCTGAAGGCTGCCGCAATCGCTCCCCAGAGAAGTCTCGTCAACTTGCCGGCCGCGGCGCATGCCGGCTGCAGATTCCGCCGAGCGGCGCAGCTGGCAGCATGCAGGCCAAAAGCCGTTCCACTCCAAAACAAAAGAGGAGGGCCGCGCCGGCGCGGCATTTTGACGGCCGCGGATCGGGCGCGGCTTGTCTTGCCGTCACCGGCCGGTGTATTCTGCATCTGCCCGTATTCATTCGAGGGGTGCTGCCATGTTCGATGAGATGAGACCCGAAGTTCTGGTGGTGGGAGCGGGGCCTGTGGGGCTGTTTACCGCGCTTGCGCTGGCGCGGCGGAACGTGAACGTCCGTATCATCGACACGGGCGTCTGGGCCTGTACGCACAGCTACGCGCTGGCGGTGCACCCGCAGGCGCTGGATCTGTTCGCGCAGTTCGGATTGAGAGAAAAGATCCTGTCTGAGTCCTACGCCGTGGGGCGGATCGCGTTTTGCGATCAGGAAGGCACGCGCGTTTCGCTCGAAGCGGGCGGCGAGCAGCACCCGCTGGCCGTGGTCCGGCAGGATGCGCTCGAGAATCTTTTGGAGGATGAACTCGAGAAGCTGGGCGTCCGCGTGGGCTGGCGTCACGAGGCCGCGGCTGTCGCGCAGGCGGACGATCACGCGCGCGTCACGGTGCAGAAGTTCGAGAAAGAATCGCGCGGCTATATCGTGGCGCACACCGAGTGGGTGGTTGACAAGACCTGGGAACTGGAGCCGAAGTTTGTTGTCGGAGCCGACGGTTCCAATTCCCGCGTGCGCCGGACGCTGGACACGGAATTCCCGGAAGTCGGCCTGGCGCAGTATTTCGCGGTGTTCGAGTTCAAGACCGACGCCGACTTGCAGCACACGGTGCGGGTGGCGCTCGACGGCGGCACAATGAACGTGCTGTGGCCGCTGCCCGGAGGCGCGGCGCGATGGAGTTTCGAGTTGCCGGATTACAGGCCTTCCGCGCCCGATCCTGTGGAGGCATTGCGCAAGGCGGGCTTCGGCGACTTTCCGTCGGAACGGCAGAAGGACCGCGTGATGCTGTCGCACGGGCTGGATCTGCCCGTGCTCGATGAAGAGCACTTGCGGCGTTACCTGCGCGAGCGCGCCCCCTGGTTTACCGGCTCGATCGAGAAGCTGACGTGGCGCATCGTGGCGCGGTTCGAGCACCGGCTGGCCAAGCGCTTCGGCGCAGGAAGGCTGTGGCTGGCGGGCGACGCAGCGCACCTGACGGGTCCGGCGGGCGTGCACTCCATGAATCTTGGGTTCTGGGAGGGCGACGACCTGGCAGCGCGGATCGAATCCGTGCTGCGCGGCGGCGCCGGCGCAGAAACCCTTGCCTCGTATGATGCGCGCTGGCAGTCCGTGTGGAAGCAACTGCACGGGCTGGAGCGCGTCCCCGCGGCGGGTCCGCAAACGGACGGCTGGGTGGCTCAGCATGCCGCGCAGATTCTGGCCAGCCTGCCTGCATGGGGCGCGGCTTACGAGGACATGGCTTCGCGCCTCGGCTTGATCACCGCCTGAACAAACGGGCTGGAACTGCCGCCCCATTCTCGGCGGCCGGTGCATCAGGGTGCCGCGCTGCAGCGCCGAAGGCGCTAGGGTGCCGCGCGTGCAGCGCCGAAGGCGCTCGCGTGCCGCGCGTCGAGCGCCGAAGGCGCTCGCGTGCCGCGCGTGAAGCGCCGAAGGCGCTAGGGTGCCGCGCGTGAAGCGCCGAAGG
>DYJN01000074.1 GCA_020723085.1 Arcobacter sp. | reverse complement strand
CGCCGTCCTCGACGACGTGATCGCGGCTGACGGGCAGGCCTTCTTCCAGCCGGTTGCGGCGGTAGAGGCGGGCGAGCTTCAGCCGTTCGGCGAAATTCTTATGGACGTGGCGGGCGGCGTCGAGCACGGTGGAACCGCGTTTCAGCACGTAAGGGGCGGCGAGGTCGGGCTTCCTGCCCGGCGCCTTGGTGTAGACGCGCACGACCTCCAACAACTGGAAGCAGCGGAGGGCGAGGCGGTCGAGACCGTCTCCGGTTTCGGCGCTTACGGGAAGGCACTCGTACCTGCCCTGGTAGAGTTCCGCGAGCACCTGAAAGTTGTCGCGCCCGCCGGGCTGATCGATCTTGTTGACCACCATGAGGGACGGCTGCGGGAGTTTCCACTCGGCGAGCTGGTGTTCCAGGAAGTCGATTTCGGCCAGATCGTCGGGGTCGTCGGCGGCGGCGACCAGCAGCGTCCGATCCGCGCGGCGGAGCACCTGGGCGACCCATGGCTCCACCCATTCCGGGGCAAGAGGAGGGAGATCGACGAGCTGGAACTGGACGTCTTCAAACTGAGCCATGCCGGGCGTGGGCAAGTGGGTGGTGAACGGAAAAGGTTCGACGTCCGGCTGGGCGTGCGTCATGGCGCGGAGCAGGCTGGACTTGCCGGAGTTGGGAGGACCGAGCAGGGCGATCTGTCCGATGCCTTCCTTTTCGACGAGGTAAAAGGGCGCGGCGCGCGCCGGACCCTTTTTCTGGTTCTCTTTCCGGAGTTGCGACAGCTTCCGGCGGATTTCGGCTTGCAGCTTCTCGGTGCCCTTGTGCTTGGGCAGGACGGCATACATCTTCTCGAGCGCAGCAATGCGCTCGGCAATGGACTCAGCACGGCGGAACTCCTCTTCCGCGGCGAGGTAGTCGGGCCCGAGGTTGGCGGGCATGGAGCCTCCGCGCTATGAATGTATCACCGGCTGGAGCAGGATTCCGAGCAGCGCGCCGCCATTCCTGCTACTCTCGAATCAGCCTTTTGCGATTTGCGCTCTCCGGCAGGCGAGGCCTTCTGAGGGGTGCCAGATGCCAGATGCCGGCCGCTGGCCGGGCGAGCTGACTGGAGATTGCATGCAAGTACGCCACGTCCTCCATTCCTGGGCGAGAATCCTGCAAGGATACGCGCCCGCCTTATCCATCGAGATCACGCGCGAATGTCCGCTGCGGTGTCCGGGCTGTTATGCGTACGAGCCGAACCATCTGGGCGGCGCCGTGAGACTGCGGGAGCTAAGCGATTTCCGCGGGGACGAGCTCGTGCGGCGTGTGCTCGCGCTTGTCGAGCGGGAGAAGCCGCTGCACGTTTCGCTGGTGGGCGGCGACCCGCTGGTGCGGCATCGCGAGGTGGAGCGGATCGTGCCGGAGCTGACCGGGCGCGGGATTCACGTGCAGGTGGTGACGAGCGCATTCCGGCGGCTGCCGGAGGCGTGGGCTTCCATGCGGAAGTTGACGGTGGTGGTTTCGATCGACGGGTTGCGCGAAGAGCACGACAAGCGGCGCGCGCCGGCGACGTACGACCGGATTCTGGAAAATGTCCGCGGGGGACGGATCACGGTGCACTGCACGGTGACGCGGCAGATGGCGGAGCGCGAGGCATCGCTGGAGAAGTTCGTCGAGTTCTGGTGCGGGCAGAATGCAGTGCAGCGGGTGTGGTTCAGCCTGTTCACGCCGCAGCGCGGGGCGTTTGCAGCGGAGCGGCTGGATCCGGAGCAGAAGCGGCGCGTGGTGGAGAAGCTGCTGGAGTTGCGCGAGAGGGAGCCGAAGATCGACATGGCGCCCAGCGCATTGCGCCAGTTTCTGAAGCCGCCGGCTTCGCCCGACAGGTGCATCTTCGCCAAGACGACGCGGACAGTGTCAGCGGACCTGCACACGCCCGTGACGCCCTGCCAGCTCGGCGGCGATCCCGACTGCTCCGAGTGCGGCTGCATTGCGGCGATGGGCCTGGCGGCGGTCGGGGCGTATCGGGTGGTGGGGCCAATTACCGCGGGCGGGCTGTTCCATATCTCGCACCGCTTCGGCCAGCTCGTCGCGTCGACAAGGCGGAAGGAAGCGCCGCTTCCGGCGCTGGTGCAGATTGCGCCGGAGATGGCGCCCGGACCGGAGGCGGAGACGCCGTAAGTCCGGTGGTCCGGCATCCGCGTCAATGCCGCACAGGCGCGGGAGTGGAGTCTGTGTAACGCGGGCGGATCAGCAGAACGAGCACGACGGACAGGGCGGCGACGCCCGCAAAAATGCCGAAGATGGCCAGCAAGGGGATGCGGAGATCGCGCAAGTGGCCGAAGCCCCAGTCGGCGATGCCGCCGCAACTGATGCTGACCAGGTTCATAAGACCGTAGCCGGTGGCGCGCACCTGCGGGCGGGCGATCTGGCAGAGGATCGGCATATTGTTCGTGTCGAAGAAACCCCAGCCAACGCCAAATACCACGAGAAACGCGACCGCGATTGCGAGCATGCCGGTCTGCGGCGAGTAGCCCACGCCCATCATGGAGGCGGCCATGAGAAAGACGCCGATGGCGCTGGTGTAAATGCGGCCGCGCGGGGTGCGGCGGCTCCAGCGGTCCGCGAGCCAGCCTCCGCCGAGCGCCGCAGCGATGGCGGCGAGCATCCAGAATAACGTCGCCGAGACGCCGGCCTTGCCTTGGCCGATGCCGAATTCCGCTTTCAGAATGGCGGGCATCCAGTCGCGCACGATCCAGCCGGCCATAGCGGGCAGCGTGAAATAGAGCACCAGCAGGATGAAGGAGACATTGCCGAAGAGTTCGCGCAACGAACCCCAGGGCGACGTGCGCTGCGCCGCCTCAGCCGCCGCCGCTGACGCGGGCGCGTTGCGGACCAGGACGAACAGCGGCAGGGCGTAGAGCAGCCCGGCGATGCCGCAGAGTTCGAACATCCACCGCCAGCCGAGCTCGGGATGATCAGCGGCGTAGCCGCTGAAGCCTCCGAGGATGACGCCCGCATAGATGCCCATCTGGTGGGCGCCGACGGCGCGCGAGCGCGTGGGTCCCAGGTGGTAGTCGGAGATGAGGGCGAGCGCCGCCGGGATGTAGAACGCCTCGCTGACGCCCATGACGGCGCGCGTGACAAGAAGCTGCGGAAATGTTTCGGCGTGCGCAGTGGCCCAGGTGACGGCGCTCCAGACCAGGAGGCTGCCCGAGATGACGTGGCGGCGGCTGAAGCGGTCGGCGAGGTAGCCGCCGACGGGGCTCAGAAAAGCGTAGGTCCATTTGAAGAAGGCGAGGATCTTGCCCCAGTTGGCTTCGCTGCCGATGCCGGGGATGTCCTGCATGATGGAGAACTTCATCGACGCGAGCATCTGGCGGTCGAGGTAGTTCAGCAGGGCGACGGGCACGAGCAGGGCGACGACGAGCCATGCGTAGCCGGGGCGGCGCGGATCGAGGAACTGCATGGTGAACCACCATACTACCGACAGGAGCGCGGAAGATGGTAACGGGTGAAAGGCGGAGCAGGCGGGCCGTGCCCGGACCTCAGCGGGACGCGATGCAGGACCGCCGGAACTCTTTTCTCGCCCAGGGGGCCACGCGAGCGTGAGGCAAAGTGTCAGTTTTGCAGCAGCCTGATTCTACTACTAGGTCATAAACGTTGTGCCCCACAAAAGGGGCGGCACGGAAGCTGCCGCAGCAGCCGTTCGACCAAGCCTCGCCTCAGGCTCGCAATCGAATAGGCTTCACACGGCTGTCGGCTCTGTGCTGCTGCCCCGCGCCTGAGAGTCCGCCGCCGCCTTGGCCATCTCCAGCTCAAGCTTTCCTGCGCGGGCCGAGGCCGAAATTCGGCTCCTCTCCGCCACCAGGAACCCGTAAGCTGCGATGCACAGTGTCGCGCGATGGTGAAAGCCCCGCCACGGTCGCCCTTCAAAATGCCCAGCCCCAGCTCCTGCTTCGGCTCCAGGTAGTCGCGCTCGACGATCCAGCGGCGTTGGGCGAGCCGCACCAGTTCCTGAAGACCGGCATCCGCCGGCAGATTCGCCAGCCAGTACTTCGTGGGTTCGGCGGCTCCTTGCGGCTGCTTGGGCCTCCAGCCGCAGTTCCGGGTGGGGCTCGGATCGCCAATAGTCTCGATGCGCCGGCCGCACCCGCACGGCCACAAACCGCGCCGCCAGCCGCCGCGCCGGCGCCCTCGCGCCACGCCCCGCGCCTGCGAGTCCGCCGCCGGCTCAGCGGGCTTGGAGTTGCAGCCTTCCTGCCGGGGCTGAGGCCGAAGCTCGGCTCCTCCGCAGCAGCAGGAACCCAAGGGCTGCGAGGCAAGGCGTCCCTCGATGTTCCTGGCCATGGAAATCCGCCCGCCCTGATGACATGCGCGACAAGCTCGGGGAGCGGATCCGCCGGCGCGTTTCACCCGGTGGACGGCTGAACCAACCCCGAAGTCCCCGGCGCCGCGGCGGGCATCACGCTGCTAAACGCAGGGAGCCTGCGCACGGACTCGGTCTGGAAATCGTTCCTGGCGAACCCGGAGGTCCGAGCTGCCATGAAACTTCTGTTCCGGTGATCCGGCCTTGCGGGGCTCAGCCCCGTTTCCAGTTCAGCAGCGCCAGCAAACCGCCGGAGATCAGGGGAACCGCCATGCCGGCGACGGCGCTGCCGCTGACATCCATCACGACGCCCGCCTTCCTGTAATAGGCGGCGACCAGCAGCGGGAAGACCGGACCGAGCCCGAAACCCGCCACCGCCGCGCCTGCCCAGAACAAATGCAGACTGTGGGAGGTTGCGGCAGTCACAGCGCCAGCGAGAAACACGGCCAGGCCGGCCTGCAGGCAGTGTGCTGGAGTGACGCGGCGCAGCGCCAGGACAGCTACCCCGCGGCCGCCGAGCAGCGAGGCCCAGAACATGGACACGGCGGCGCCGCCGCCCTCGGGCGTCGCGCGGTGGGCCTGGGAGGCCACCAGCGGCAGCCATCCGCTGAAGGCGTTTTCCGTGCCGACGTAGAGAAAAAGCAGCGCAGCCGCACTCCAGGCCGCTCTCCTCGCGCCTGAAGCGCGAATTTCGGCTTTGGCCGGCGAGTCGGCCCCGCCGCCGCCGTTCCCTGCACCGCGCCACTGCAGCGCAGCCGCCGCCGCGAGCACGGCCGCCAGCGCAAGCAGGGCGCCGGTGAAAGACCACCGGGAGAGCGAATACGACAGAACCGCCGGCCCCAGAACGGCTCCGGCGCCCCACGCCAGATTCAGCCGGGTGAGTGCGGTCTCCACGGACGCCCCGCCTGCGCGAGCGGCCATGGCGTTGGCCGCGGGAACGTTCAGACCGATGCCGGCGCCATACACCGCCACCGCCGCCAGCGCGAGAGGAACCGGACCCCATGGCGACAGTCCCACGCCGGCTGCCATCATCAGGACAGAAAGCGCGAATACCCGCGCATGTCCGAATTTCGCAGCGGCCTTTCCGATCGCCAGGGTGCCTGCCATGGCGGCCGCGAATTGCGCGGGGAAGAACAGGCCCGCCGTCGACCCGCCGAGCCGCCACAGCCGCGCCGCCTCGGCCAGAAACGGGCCGATGAGCGTGGTCACTACTCCTGTGAGCGCGAACGCCGCATACAGGCGCAGCAACCCGCCAGTGCCGCCTCCTTCTGCCCGCCCGCCACTAACCACGGCTGCGGCCCTGCGCAGCTCTCGCCGTGGATTCCCGCACGATCAGCTGAGGTTGCACGCGGATCACTTCCGGTTGGCCGTTCCCGGCAGCCGCCGAGACATGCTTTAGCATGACGTCAGCCGCCAGACGGCCCATCTCCACCAATGGCTGCCGGATTGTGGTCAGGGCAGGCACATGGTAGGACGCCTCCCAGATGTCATCGAAGCCGACGACGGAGACGTCGTCAGGCACCCGCAGTCCGGCGCTGCTCAAGGCGCGGACGGCGCCGAAGGCGGAGATATCGTTGAAGCAGAACAGCGCCGTGAAGCGCGCCCGCCGCTCCAGCAGCTTCAGCGTGGCGTAATAGCCGGTATCGGGAAGCGGCGACTCGCCTTCCAGTTGCGAGACTCGCTCTTCCGGGATCTCCACTCCCATCGACGCCGCAGCCCGCCGGATCGATTGCCAGCGCACCTCGGTGTCAGAGCTGAAACTCTGTCCCTTGAGAACCGCGATCTCCTCGTGCCCGAGCTGCTTCAGGTGCAGCAGCGCGAGCCGCGCGGCCTCGTCATGATCCAGTTCGATGTTGACGACTCCCGGCAAAGGCTTGTGGCCCGAAACGGCTACCGTGCGGACAGGGGGCTGCTCCATCAGCGGAGTGTCCACCGCGATGATGCCCTCCACGCACCTCTCGTAGAACAGCATGGGGCGCTCTTCAATCAG
Organism: Arcobacter sp.; assembly: GCA_020723085.1. Lineage (GTDB taxonomy): Bacteria > Acidobacteriota > Terriglobia > Bryobacterales > Bryobacteraceae > JANWVO01. Next base: position 10,254 of record DYJN01000074.1, on the reverse strand, counting down.
ATCCGGGCGGTGATGGTGCGTCGCCACCAGGCAAAGATAGCCCGCCTCGAGCAGACGCTGTTCGATGCCCGCCAGCACCTGAGAGGCGTAGCCATCGCTCAGCTCCGGCACCAGGACGCCTACCGAATAGGTCTTCTGACAGCGGAGGGACCGGGCCAGAAAATTCGGGCGGTAGTTGTACGTTCGGACTGCTTCCAAGATGCGCTCTTTTGTCGCCTTTGGAATTGACTGGGCGACTTTGGACCGGTTCAACACCAGGGAAATGGTCGTGGAGGAGAGGCCGAGGATGTCGGCGAGTTCTTTGAGGGTGACGCCTTTGCCCGCACCACGGCGGGCGCCGGAAGTCTTCACGCCTTTGAAGGACACACACGAGTATGCCACCGCCCAGCGGCTCGCTTCAACGCGGGGGGCGGTTGGTGTGCATACCGCTCGGCACGGCGCATGGCAGGCGGTTTATGACGTTTCGCTCATGGCGATGGCGCGCGGCGGCGGGGCGCCCGGGAGCGCGCGCGGGGAGAGTCCCGCAGACGAGAGGATCAGGCAAAGCCGAAAGAGGATTGGGGTCGCCATTGGGGCGGCCGCCCGTAAGACCAACGCGGAATCTGGTTTCAGGCCGTCCTTCGGGAAAGCTGCCGCCCCGGGGACGCGGCGGCATGTCCATATGGAGGAGGCCCCGTTCCGCCCGCGTCCGCGCCCGGCCGAACAAGGACCGGCATTGCAAGGAGGCAGGCATGCGGATAAGAATCTCCGCCGGCGGCGCCATGGCGGGAATTGCCGTCCTGAGCCGGGCGGCGGCGCAGGCAGTAAAGGCGGGGGACGTTGGCACGGTCGTTTTCGGCAAGACGTGCGGCGCGTGAGCGTCATCGCCCAAGGCGGCGCGCGCACGGACCTGCACCCGGATGTGAAGACAGCCGCCGCCCATCTGCGCCGCATGTACGAGATCGGCGTGACCCGTTTCGGCTGCCCCCGCGCGTGCTGGGGAGGACGCGCGGAAGGAGCCTACGCGGCCGGGTTGGAAGGCGTGAGGAACAACGTCTTGCCCGCCAGCAAGACCATGGCGCGAACCGTCGCGGATGCCAGGAAGGATCTGCAGGCATCCCTGCGCCTGTCGAAGACGGACTACCTCGAGCTCTGGCGGCTGCACAACATCACCATCCGGAACGCCGGCCAGAAGGTCCTCCCGCCCGGGGGCGCCCTGAAAGTCCTCGAAGCGGCGAAGAAGGAAGGCAAGTGCGCTTCTTCGGCTTCCCCGGGCAGTTCGATCTGGAAGCCCGCATCGCCTGCATGAAGGCCTGCCGCGGCCGGGACACCGTGATGATGCCGCTGAACGCCGCCTCTCACGCCTACCTCAGCTTCGAGGAGGAAGCGCTGCCTCTGGCGGGGAGCTGGGGCTGGGCCATTTGGAAAGGCGATCGTGGCGGGGCTTTTCACCATCACGCGACACTGTGCATCACAGCCGACGGTTCCTGGTGGCGGAGAGGAGCCGAATTTCGGCCTCGGCCCGCGCAGGAAAGCTTGAGCTCGAGGCAGCCGGGCCGGTGGCGGACTCGCAGGCGCGGGGCAGCAGCACCGGGCTGGCAGCGGTGTGAAGCAGACTCGATTGCGAGCCTGAGGCGAGGCTTGGCCGAACGGCTGATGCGGAAGCTTCCGTGCCGCCCCTTTTGTGGGGCACGAAGTTTATGACCTAGTAGTCCTAGGTGAATCTTCCGGAAATCCGAAATCGTCCGGAAGTCCGGTTCGTTGCCCGCCGCCAGCACTTTGAACCCGATGTCCTCCTGCAGCCGCTTCTGGATCCTCCGTGAACTGCACACCCCCACGCAATAGCCGTACACCAGCACCTTCATCATCATCCGCGGGTCGTAGGGCGGCTGCTTGCCCAGCTCCCTCTCCGACACCGCGTGGATGGCGCTGAGGTCCAGTTGGTCCGCGATGTCGCTGACGTAGCAGGCCAAGTGACCTTCCGGCAGCCACTCCCGGAAGCTCGGCGGCAACAAAAGGTCCTGTTCCGGCAGGTAAGGTCGGTGGCCCTTCGGCATAAATCATTATGTCCCGGTTTTGTTCAATCTGAACCCGCCAACTGCGGAATACTCGGACGGACTCCTGGCAAGAATCGTGCGGCACTTGCGCTGCGCGTGGAGGCTCAAGGCCTTCACTGAAGCCAGACGTACGTGGCGACTACTTTCGGCGGAGGGGGTCGCGCATGGGCACCCCAAAGTCGATGACCCCCGCCGCGCACAAGCCCGGCCGGATCGTTTACCACATGGTCACGAATAAGACGGAATCCGATGCGTCCGTTTTCCAAGATCAGGAGCGCAAGACGCAGAATCGCAAGCGCCTGAAGCTGTTCGCGCAGGCCAGAGAACTGGGCTTTCCACTCGTCCACGTGGAGGTTGTTTCTTAGGGGAGCCCGTCTCCGCTTCACCGGCAGCCCGAGCATAACACACAGGCCACAGGCGGCCAGGCCACAAGGGGACATTTCTACTTTGCCAGCAAGGGGACATTGTTACTTTGCCTTGACAGGACCCGGCCAGAGCTTGACAAGCCAACCGGATGTATATATTCTGTTCATTAAATCGACTTAGTAGGCGCTCCGCCGCTGTCCGGGCGCTTGGTCGCAGTTGGGTTGAAGGGAGATGAACATGAGAAGCACAAGAGACTTATGGCAGGCTGCCTCGATCAGCCTGTTGACCATTTTGTCGCTGTTGGCGCTGCCGGTACAGGCACAGTTCCGGGCAGGTGTGCAAGGGGTCGTAACGGATCCGTCCGGCGCAGCCGTGCCGGGCGCGAAGGTGACGCTGACGAGTCTGGAGACGAAAGCGGAAAAGGTGACCCAGACCAATGAAGAAGGCGTCTATTCGATTCCTTCGCTGGCGCCGGGACGTTACAAGCTCGTGGTAGAGAAGACCGGTTTCGCCACCAAGGTTCTGGCCGACGTCGTGATTGGGGCTGAACAGATGCAGTCGGTGCCAGTGGCGCTGACCGTCGGGCAGGCGACTGAGTCCATCACCGTCAGCGAGAGCGTGGCGCCTCTGGTGGACACGCAGACGGCCATTATCAGCGGCACGGTCACAACGAAGGAGGTGGAGAACTTGCCGTCCTTCGGGCGCGACCCGTATCAGCTGCTCCGTCTGGCGCCTGGCGTGTTCGGCAACGGAGCGCTGAATGCCGGCGGGGGTTCGCAGATGCTTCCGGGCACGAACATGGGAGGCAGCAGCGCCACCGACAGCGTGTTCAAGGTGGAGAACGGGGCGCAAATCATTGCCAATGGCACGCGGCAGAATTCCAACAATTTCCAAGTGGACGGCGTCGGCGTGAACAGCGCAAGCTGGGGCGGCGCGGCGGTGATCACGCCGAATGAAGAATCGGTCAAGGAAGTGCGCATCGTGGCCAACAACTACAGTGCGGAACTGGGGCGCAACTCCGGAGCACAGATTCTGGTTGTGTCGAAGAACGGAACCAATGAGCCGCACGGAAGCTTTTTCGGCAAGTTCCACCGGCCGGAGCTGAACGCCTATCAACGATGGAATGGGCCTGGGACGCCCAGCCCGGTTCAAAAGGATACGAACGATTTCAATCAGTTCGGGGGCAGCATCGGAGGCCCGATCCTGAAGAACCGCCTGTTTGCGTTTTACTCCTACGAGACGATCCGCAACGATAGCGTGAATCTGGGCACGGCTTGGTTTGAAACGCCGCAGTTCCGCCAGAGTGCAGCGGCGGCGAACAGCGTCGCCAGACAGTTGTTGTCGTTTCCGGGGGTGGAGCCGTCCTCGCAGTCGGTGATCGCTTTTTCGTGCGCGGCGGCGGGATTGCCGTCCTCACAGTGCCGGGATGTGGCGGGAGGCGTGGACCTCGGCTCGCCGCTCCGCTTGCCTCTGGGCTCTGCGGATCCTACGTTTGGGCAGCCGGGCACGCCGTACGGCATTGGGGGAGGTTTCGACGGGATTGCCGATGCGATGTACCTGCAGACGGTCAGCCCAAACAAGGTGACCAACCAACAGTTTAACGGACGCTTGGACTACAACGTGACGGACAGGGACATGCTGGCCTTCAGCGTCTTCTGGGTGCCCGTGGACAACAATTTTTTCAATGGCCCCGCCCGGTCGCACAATTTGTTTAACCACAACTCGACGGCTCGTTCTTTTACGGCGATCTACACGAAGACGTTCTCGCCGACGCTGATCAACGAGGCGCGGTTCGGGCTGAGCGGCTGGGATTGGAACGAGTTCGACAGCAACCCGCAGATGCCATGGGGACTGCCCACCGCCAACCTGTGGGGAATGGGGAGCATCGGGTTGGCCAATTTCGGCGCTCCGGGGTTCAGCATCTTCGACCAGAAGAGCCTGAACTACCGAGACACGTTGACCAAGATCCAAGGCAGCCATACGCTGAAGTTCGGCGTGGACGTCTCCAACAGCCTGTTCCTGGACACGGCGCCTTGGTCAGCCCGCCCGACGTATGATTTCCGGAACCTCTGGGAGTTCGCCAATGACGCGGCGTTCCGCGAAGGCGGCAACTTCGACCCGGTGACCGGGCGCCCGACCACCGTCGAAAAGAACCTGCGGTTCCACACAGTGGGATTCTTTGCGCAGGATGACTGGAAGGTCCGGCCGGACCTGACTTTGAACCTTGGCCTCCGCTGGGAGTACTTCTCGCCGCTGCGGGAGAAAGACGGCAACCTGAGCACGCCCGTGCTTGGTTCCGGCAGCGATGCGCTGCTCGGACTGCGAATGCGGCGAGGCGGCGATCTTTTCCGGACCAGCAAACAGAATTGGGGCCCGCAAGTGGGCTTTGCCTGGAGCCCAGCCTCCCTGTTTGGCCATTCCTTCGGCCGCCCCTTTGTGGTGCGCGGCGGCTTCGGGATCGGCTACAACCTCCAGCAGCTCGCCATCACCTCTAACGGACGTTTCAACCCGCCGTTCGTCGTCGATCTGAGCCTGTTCGGCAAGGATATCCTTTACAGCGTCAACACGGATCTGAAGAGCTATACGGGCTGGCCTTCCAATCCGGCGGCGATTCAGAAATTCGATCCGAACACGGGCTTGCCACTCAGCGGCGCGCCGGTGAACCTGACGGGATATCCCGACTTCATGCCTTCGACGGCAACCTACCGCTACTCGGTGGACGTGCAGTACGAGTTCGCCAGAAACTGGATGGCGAGCATCGGCTACCAGGGCAGCCAGAGCCGCCACTACACGATCCAGAACAACCTGAACTACTTCTTCATCAACGAACGGAACCCGCGGGTTCAGAACCTGGGCTGGTACTCCAATGACGCCAATGCACGCTACAACGCAATGCTTTTGCAGGTGCAGCGGCGTTTCAGCCAGGATCTGGAACTCGATTTCCAGTACCGTCTGAGCCGGAACTTGGACGTCGGCTCGCAGGACTATTTCATGCCGATGTATCCGTGGGACCGGGCTCGAGACTGGGGCCCATCCGACTTTGACGTCACCCACAACTTCAAGTTCTGGGGCGTTTGGACGCCGTCGTTCTTCAAGAGCAAGGGTCCCTGGGTCAGGCGTCTGGCGGACGGCTGGAGCGCCAGCTGGATCCTCAACGCGCACTCCGGCTTCCCGTGGACGCCCAATTATTGCAACACGGGCGGCAGCGTGGCCTATCCGAACAGCGGCATCTGGTGCATCTTCCCCGCATCCTACAGCGGCGGAGCGGGCGACAGCTACTCGAACGACACGTTCCGGCGTCCCTCCGGCAATTTCCCGAAAGGAGCGCTGTCATACCTGACGGTTCCAACGTGGCCGGCGGCCGGAGTCCCGCCGATGCCGGATGCCAGCATCAGCCGGAACATGTTCCGCGGGCCGCGCTATTTTGGCCTGGACCTGACGCTGTCGAAGTCCTTCGGCCTGCCCAAGGCGCCGGTTCTCGGCGAGAATGCGCGCATCGTCTTCCAGAGCTTCCTGTACAACGTGTTCAACAAGCTCAACCTGACGAACGTAAACACGACCATCAGCAACGACGGATTCACCAGCAATCCGCAGTTCGGCACTGCCCAGGGGGCGCTGGCCGGCCGGATCGTCGAATTCCAGGTGAAGTTCGTCTTTTAATTCCGCGCCGGGATGGGGCGGCGGCACGACGCTTCGCCGCCGCCCTCCCAGCCGCCCGGCCCAACCAGCCGGGTTGATAGAGTGGGGGGCACAGCGATGGAGTTCTCTCCGAGATGCAAGCAGCCCCTCCAATGCTTGGCATGGCTCGTTGTCGCGATGTCTGTCCCTGCGACGGTTTCAGCTCAGCGGTCCCCTTCCGGCGGGTGCAAAGATGCGGCGGCGGCGGCAGAGCTGGCGGCTGACCAAGGGCGGCTCGACGAGGCGATTCCTCGATACCGGCGTGCGTTGTCCTGCCAGCCGGCGTGGGCGGAAGGCTGGTGGAGGCTTGGCTCAATCCTGTATGAGCTTGACCGTTACGCCGAGGCGGCGGTCGCGTTCCGGACGGTGACCCGCTTGGCGCCCGCCAACGGGGATTCATTCGCAATGCTGGGCCTTTGCGAGGCGAGACTCGGCAGGCGGGCGGCTGCGCTGGCCCATATCGCAAAAGGGCGGCAGCTCGGGTTGCGCGACGAGCCCCGGTTCATGAGGGTGGTCTGGTTCACGGAAGGCAGCCTTCTGCTGGAAGAAGGCCGATTTGCCGCAGCTCAGGAGCGGTTCGAGGCGCTGGCGCGCGACGAAGTGCCTGCGCAGCAGCTGGCCGAACCGCTGGCGCGCGCCGTGCTTGGGATCCTGCCCGGGAGAGCCGCCCCGCCCGGGCTGCTGGACGCCGCAGGCCAAGCGCAATACTTCGCGGCGATCAGGGACATGGGCAACGCGAAGGCCTATTGGAAGAAGGTCGTGGAGCAGTTTGGCGCTGAGCCCAACGTGCATTTCGCCTACGGCCGGTACCTGCTTTCCATCTATGAGGACGATCTGGCGGTGCGGGAGTTCCAAGCCGAGATCGCCGCCCACCCCTCGCATCTTCTGGCCCATGTGGGCGTTGCCGGGGCGAAGGCGGGAGCCGACCCTGTCTTTGCTTTGCCTTTCGCAGAACGGGCAGCGCAGCTGGCGCCGAACCTCGGAGAGGCCCGATTCCTGCTGGGCATGATCCTGCTCAATCTCGGAGATGTCAGGCGGGCCACGATCGAACTGGAGCGGGCCAGGACGCTTTCTCCACGCGAGGCGAAGATCCTGTTTCAGTTGGCGCGCGCCTACAGCCGGGCCGGCCGCCGGGCCGATGCCGAACGGACGCAGGCGCTGTACCAGAAGCTGACCGAAATGAATGAGAAACGTACCAAGGCAAGGTAATGAAACAGATGAGAAAAGCGTTCCAATTGCTCTTCCGGGCGGCCATCCCGCTCGCCCTTCTTCCGGCGGCTGCGCAGACGGTGCGCATCGACGCCGCCGCTCCGGGCCAGCCATTTCCTCATTTTTGGCAGGAAGTGTTCGGTTCCGGACGCGCGGCGCTGAGTCTGCGCGAATCCTACCGGCGCAACCTGTGCACGGTGCGGGACGCCGTGGGACTGCGCTATGTCAGGTTCCACGCCATCTTTCACGATGAGAACGGGGTCTATTCGGAAGACGCGCACGGGCGGCCCGTCTACAATTTCAACCAGGCCGACGCCATCTACGACGGGCTTTTGCGGCTCGGCGTACGGCCTTATGTCGAACTGAGCTTCATGCCGAAGCGGCTGGCGGCGCGTGCCGCGGAACATGCCTTCTGGTACAAGCCACTGGTTGCGCCGCCGAAGGACATGCAACGCTGGGAGGAACTCGTAGAGCGCTTTGCACGGCATCTGGTGGAGCGTTATGGCATCGAAGAGGTGGCCACATGGTACTTCGAGGTCTGGAACGAGCCGAACATCGACTTTTGGGCGGGAGAGCCGAAATTCGATACTTACATGAGTCTTTATGAGGCCTCGGCCCGCGCTCTCAAGCGTGTGAACGCGCGGCTGCGCGTGGGCGGCCCGGCGACCGCGCAGGCGGCGTGGACGGGCCGGTTCCTGCAAGAGTGCGGCCGCCGCGGATTGCCGGCCGATTTCGTGTCCACGCACGTATACGCCAACGATACGCCGCGAGATGTTTTCGGCCAGGATGGCCCCGTGGACCGCAGGACGATGGTCGCGCGCGCGGTGGACAAGGTGTTTCGCGAGGTGCGCTCGTCTCCGCGTCCCCGTACGCCGATTCACTGGTCCGAATTCAACGCAAGCTATAAGAACGAGACGGAGGTGACCGATTCCGCTTACATCGGGCCTTGGCTGGCTGGCACGCTGGAGGCAGCCGCCGGCAAGGTGGATCTCATGGCCTTCTGGACCTTCTCGGACGACTTCGAAGAGCAGGGCGTGTTTCGGGAAGCGTTCTACGGCGGATTTGGACTGATCAGCCCGCACGGCATTCCAAAGCCGTCCTTTCATGTGTTCCGTCTTCTCCGGCTCCTCGGCGAGGAGAGGCTGCCGGCAGACGGCGACGGCGTGTTGGCGACCCGAACCAAAGCGGGCCGGATCGTGGTGGCCTTGTGGAATTACGCCGAGCCGGGCGAGGAGACGGCGGCGCGCCATTACACGCTGCATGGAGTCCCGGATGGAGCAGCCCTCCTGCACCGGGTGGACCGCCACCACGGTTCGGCGCTCGAGCGCTGGAAGCAGATGGGCCGCCCCGCATCGCCGACGCCCGCTCAGATCGCCGAACTGAAGGCGGTGGCGGAGTCTACGGTTCCCGAGAGGGTGACCGTCGAAGGCGGAAGCTTGCAGGTGGCCGTGCCCGGCCCGGGCTTGGCCGTGATCGAATTCGGCATCCGGTAGGCAGCTATGGCGAAACCGGCGTTGACTCGAAGAGAAGCCCTGGCGGTGCTCGGCGCCGCCAGCCTGACCGCCCCCGCCGCGCCGCTGGACGAGGAGTTCCTCGAAGACCTGTCCCGGCGCGCGTTTCTGTTTTTCTGGGAAAACACCTCCTCCAGAACCGGCCTCACCCTGGACAGAGCTCTTGCCGATGGAGGGGAGAGCAGGCGCGTGGCCTCTTCGGCGGCGACCGGTTTCGCCCTCACTGCCTTCTGCATCGCCGCCGACCGGGGATGGATGAACCGCGCCGAGCTCCGGGAACGTGTGCTCGCTGCGCTGAGGCATTATGCCTCGGATGCGCCGTGCGAGCATGGCTGGTTCTACCATTTCGTGAATGCCGAGACCGGCCAGCGGGAGTGGAATTGCGAGATCTCTTCGATCGACACGGCGCTTCTGCTGGCGGGCATCTTGACGGCGCGGCAGTATTTCCGCGACCCCGAGGTCGTCTCCCTGGCCGACGCCATCTTCGACGGCGTGGATTTCCACTGGATGCTCAACGGCGACCCCCATCTGCTTTCTCACGGCTGGAAGCCGGAGACGGGCTTCCTGACGAACCGGTGGGACTCGTTCTGTGAGCTCCAGATCCTGTACGCGCTCGGCATGGCGTCGCGCAAGACGCCGCTGCCGCAAGAAAGCTGGCGGGCATGGAAAAGGCCGTGGATGGAATATGGGGGCTACCGGTATGTGAGCGGTCCCGACCCGCTGTTCGTGCACCAGTATTCGCACGCCTGGCTGGACCTCCGGCGCTTGCGGGAAAAGGCGCCGCCGCACATCGACTGGTTTGAGAATTCGCGCACGGCGACGATGGCGCACCGGCGGTTCTGCATCGATCTGGGCAGGGACCGGTTTCCGGGCTGCTATTCGGAAGACATTTGGGGCATTACGGCCTCCGACAGTGCGAAAGGGTATGTGGCCTGGGGCGGTCCGCCGCCGCATCCAGCGATCGACGGCACGGTGGTGCCTTGCGCAGCAGCCGGGTCGCTCATGTTCGAACCCCGCGCCTGCCTGGCAACACTGCGGGCGATGAGGGAGCGCTTTGGACAGCGCGTCTGGCGGCGGTACGGCTTTGTGGACGCCTTCCATCCGGTCAACGGCTGGACCAATCCGGACGTGATCGGAATCAACGTCGGGATCACTCTGTTGTCGGCGGAAAACGCGCGCACTGGGAAAGTCTGGCGGTGGTTCATGAGCTTCTCCCCGTTGCGGGAAGCCGTGCTGAGGGTGATGGCACGCAAGCCGCCATTGCGGCTGGGCCGCCCCGCATGACTCAGCCCGCCCTCCCGGCAGGGCGGCGAACCGGCATGGACGCGCGACCCCATGGCCCTCAGTCCTCTGACCCGGCGCGTTCGGCGGCGACGGCAATCCCCCAGCCTCACGATTCCCATTGACCTGCTCCCGATAATCTCCTCCAGTGATCATTTGGAAAGCTCCCTTGA
>DYJN01000147.1 GCA_020723085.1 Arcobacter sp. | reverse complement strand
GCGGCTCCGCCACGGGCCGGCTCCTCGGATGGAGCCCGGCCCCGCGGCCGTCAACGCCTGGGGCCGGGTTCGCCCGGCCCCATCTGTCACAGCCGCGCCGCAAGGCGCGCCTCTCACCGCCGTTCTGAAATCACTGCAGCCGGAGTGTGCCCCTGCAGGCGGACCCGCGCTCCGCGCGCCTTCCGCCCCCGTGTGGCGGCTCCGCGCGATTCCCGCGCCGGAACCCTTCCGTCTCAATACGCCCCGCGCCCGAACAGCACGTGTGGAATCGTCTTCAGAATGATCTTGGCGTCGAGCAGCAGGCTCCAGCGGTCGATGTATTCCAGATCCAGGCGCATCCACTCGTCGAAGTCAAGCTCATCGCGCCCGGCCAGCGTCCACAGGCAGGTCAGCCCCGGGCGCATGCGGAGCCGCCTCCGTTGCCAGCGCTCGTAGTGTTCCACCTCCTCCGGCACGGGAGGCCGCGGGCCCACCAGCGACATTTCGCCCTTCAGCACGTTCCACAGTTGCGGCAGCTCATCAACAGAGAGCTTCCGCAGCCACCGCCCCAGCGGCGTCACCCGCGGATCGTTCGGAATCTTGAAGGCCGTCTTCTTCACGTTCAGGTGCGACAGCTCAGCCTTGCGCGCCTCGGCATCGGCGACCATCGTCCGAAACTTGTACAGCACGAACCGTCTTCCGTTCAGCCCGCAGCGCACCTGCCTGAAGATGGCCGGGCCCGGGCTGCTCATCCGGATCAGAATGGCGATCACGATCATGACCGGCCAGAGAACCGCCAGCGCCGTGCCCGCCAGCACGATGTCCACCGCCCGTTTCATCAGCAGCCGGAAGTCGTCATGCGGCGCTCCGGAAAAGGTCAGCAGCGGCTCTCCGGCCAGCCATTCCAGATCCACGCGGCTGTGCAGATGGGGCAGGAATCCCAAGTGGAACCGCGTCCGCACGCCCTCCTCCTCGCACAGCAGCAGCAGGTCTTCGAGCTCCGACAACTGGTGCGAATCCACTGCGAACACCAGGTCGTCCACCACCCGTGTCTCCAGCAGACGAGGCAACTCGGAGAAGGCGTGGACCGGATAGGCACGCGAAAGCTGAATCCGGCCCGGTGATCCGGCCAGGAAACCGCCCAGCTCCAGCCCGTAGCGTCCGCTCTGTTCCACCAGCCGGGCCAGACGGAGAGCCGTGCCTGTAGTCCCGGCAATGTAGACAAACCGCCGGTCGGCTGCCGCGCCCGCCCAGCGCCGGTAGCCGGACCGGATCAGCAGCCGGCCCGCGCCGAGCAACACGAACGTCATCAGCGCCCACAGACCCAAGAAGGGCCGGCTCAGATCCAGACGCTGTGTGTACTCGACGAACACCAGCGCCGTCACCGCGATGGCGGATTGCTGGAACGCCCGGGTCAGGATCCGGGGAGCCCGCATTGCAAGGATTTCGTCGTAAGCGCGAACCCACAGGCCGGAGAGCAGCCAAGCCGCCAGGCCGGCCAGCAAAAGCAGGGTCCGCACGGAGGGCGAAAGGAAGAACTGGCGTTCCAGCGGCAGCCCCTGCCGAATCAGGTAGGCGGCGGTGAACGCGGCCCAAATCAGCAGGAGGTCTGCAACTATCAGGAAAGGTTTGAGTTTTGCCTGTTGCCGGGTGAACACGTGCCGGAGACGAGCATACCACGGGCGGCGGCTAGGCGGGCGCGGCCAGGAAAAGTGGGACTCTCATGTTGCGGATCTGTGTCAGGCAATGGTACAGTGATTGCTGGAGACGTTCCCAGAGGACGTCGCTCGGACGAGAGAAACGAAAAAAAGGCTTGCAAAGGCCGGTTCGGTTTGGTAGTCTGAGTGATGGGCGCTGAGCGCCGGGCTGAACGCGAAAGCGGAAGGCCGCCGGGGCGCCAGCGGTTGAAGTCCTCAGCAGGTCTCAAGTTTCCCGAGTTTTTGGCTAGGGCTTGGTTGTGCCCCTGCGGAAAGCGGGGGCCAGTCAAGTGCGCGCCAAATCGCCTTTCGAGGCCGGCGGTCGGTTGCTCTTCCGCAAGATCGGCAACGGCTGTCCAGATCTTTGACAATCTGGTTGAACGCGAAGTTAATTCCGTTTCAGTCTTGAGTCAAACCGGGGCGAAACAACTCACATGGTTTTCCATGAGAGTTTGATCCCGGCTCAGAATCAACGCTGGCGGCGCGCTTAACACATGCAAGTCGCACGAGAAAGGGGAGCAATCCCTGAGTACAGTGGCGCACGGGTGAGTAACACGTGGGTCATCCGCCTCCTTGTGGGGAATAACCCTGGGAAACCGGGGCTAATACCGCATACGTCCGAGAGGAGAAAGCCGAAAGGCGCAGGGAGAGGAGCCCGCGGCCGATTAGCTAGTTGGTGAGGTAATGGCTCACCAAGGCGACGATCGGTAGCCGGCCTGAGAGGGCACACGGCCACACTGGCACTGAAACACGGGCCAGACTCCTACGGGAGGCAGCAGTGGGGA
>DYJN01000146.1 GCA_020723085.1 Arcobacter sp. | reverse complement strand
GGAATTAATTCCGCCCTACATCTGGCGGCTCGCCACGCCAATTCCCAATGAACCGTTTTTCCGAAAGGCTACCCTTCCAGGCAGTCTTTTGTGTTGGCGAACAAGCCATCCAGGGCGCTTCTGTCTGCCGGGCCGCCGCCCTGGGCCAGCCTGGCGTCTCCGCCGCCGCGCCCGCCGAACGGGGCCAGGTGCTTCTGGAGCAGGTCACGCGCGTCCAGGCCCGTGTCGTCGGCGCAGGAAGCTACCAGCGAGAGTTTCCGCCCATCGAAAGCCGCGAGCAGGCTCACGGTCCCGGCCCGCCCACGCAGTTTCTGGGCCAGGGTGCGCAATTCGGCGGGGTTGCGTCCCTCGAAGCGGGCCGTCACCAGCCGCCGCGTCCCCACCGGCTCGGCGGCTTCGGCCAGTTTTCCGGCTTCCACCTCCAGCGCAATGTCGCGCAAAATCTCCAGTTCGAAATTGGCCTGCTTCAACTGGGCCTGCAAGCGTTCGATGCCCCCCACCACCCCGTCCAGACCGGTATCCAGGGCCAGGGCCGCGCCCTGGGCGGCGGCCTGCGTCTGCTGGAAGAACTCCAGCGCCTGCGCCCCGGCTACGAAATGGACCCGCAGCTTCTGGTTGACCCGCTCGGTGCGGACGATCTTGAGCATCCCGACCATGCCGGTGCTCAGGCAGTGCGTCCCGCCGCAAGGGGTGACGTCCAGCCCCTCCACTTCGACGACCCGGATGCGCCCGCTGACTTTGGGCGGTTTGCGGAAGGGGATGTGGGGGACGTCGGCGTCGGTGACGTAATAGGATTTGACCGGGCGATCCTCGAAAAGGACGCCGTTGGCGAAGGTTTCCACCCGGTTCAAATCGGACCCGGAAACTGCTCCCGTTGTGGAGGCCGGGTCGGTGTCGAGGTCAATCGTCGAGGGTGAATCGCCGTTGATGTTGGCCGAAAGCGAGTCGATGCCCAGCACTGCGATGAACGCGGCCGAGAGGATGTGCTGGCCGGTGTGGTGCTGCATGTTGCGGAAGCGGCGCGCCCCGTCAATGCGGGCCGGATGCAAGCCGGGATCAATCGCCCGGTCTAGCACGTGGAGGATCTCGCCGTCCCGTTTGAACACGTCCAGGACGCGGGCCGGGCCGAGGCTCCCGGTATCGTGCTCCTGGCCGCCGCTGGTCGGGTAGAAATAGGTGCGGGGCAGGAGCGCGCCGAAGCGTCCGTCCGCCAGGGCCAGGACTTGCGTCACTTCAGCGGTAAAGTCGAGGGTCAGAGGGTCGTCGAAGTAGAGTTGTTCGGTCATAGGATCAACATCGCATCGCCAAACGAGTAGAAGCGGTAGCCCTCCCGGATGGCGGTCTGGTAGGCATCCAAAAGCGTCTCGCGCCCGGCGAAGGCGCTGACCAGCATGATCAGGGTGGATTTGGGCAGGTGGAAGTTGGTGATCATGGCATCCACCACTTTAAACTTGTAGCCGGGGAGGATGAAGAGGGAGGTGGGGCCGGTGAAGGCAGTGATCAGTGACCAGTGATCAGTGTTCAGCGCCGCGCGTTGGGCGGCTGTCTCGAGGGTGCGGACGGAGGTGGTGCCGACGGCGACGATCCGCCCGCCGCTGGCGCGGGTGCGGTTGATGGCTTCGGCGGTCTCGGCAGGAAGTTCACACCATTCGGTATGGATCTTGTGTTCTTTCGGCTTCTCTTCCGTCACCGGCGCAAACGTGTCCAGGCCGACGTGCAGGGTGACGTAGGCGAGGCCCACGCCCTGGGCCTGCAACTCGCCCAGCAGGCGCGGCGTGAAGTGCAGCCCGGCCGTCGGCGCGGCGGCGGAACCGGGTTCGCGGGCGTAGACGGTTTGGTAGCGCTCGGGGTCGGTCAGTTTTTCGTGGATGTAGGGCGGCAGGGGGACGTGGCCGGCTTTGGGAAAATACGGCTCGATCGGATCGTCGAAACGCACCAGCCGCTCGGAGCCGTTGAGCAGCCCGACGATCTCGGCGGACGGCCCATCCTCGACCCGGATGGTTTTCCCCACCGTCAGCCCCTTCCCGCCGACGAGGCATTGCCAGGTCAGGTCGTCCTGGCGGCGCAGGAGCAGCAACTCGACCCGGCCGCCGGTCGCTTTGCGGGCGTAGAGGCGGGCCGGGATGACCCGTGTCCGGTTCAGCACCAGCAGGTCGCCGGGACGCAGGTACTCGCCGATCTCGCGGAAGATGCGGTGTTCCAACGCCCCTGAGTCGCGGCGCAGCACCAGCAGCCGGGACGAATCGCGCGGCTCGACGGGCGTTTGAGCGATGGCGGAGTCGGGGAGGGGGTAGTCGAAGTCGGAGGTTTGCACAATAGCCTGTATCCGTGGATGCGTGGCAAAGTCGGTTGACCTAATCCACCGTCAGCGTCTTCGACAGATTCCTCGGGAAATCGGGATCGAAGCCGCGCATCACGCTCATATGATACGACAGCAACTGCAGCGGCAACACGCCCAGCAGCGCGCTGATCTGCGGG
>DYJN01000073.1 GCA_020723085.1 Arcobacter sp. | reverse complement strand
CCAGGCTTGTCCAAATTACCTGTTGAGGAATGAGGAGGCGGCAGCTCTGGCAGGTTGTTTTTGTTCCTCGAAGAACGGACAACAACCCAAGGAGGCCGCCGCCAGGAATCGAGCATGCGGCATCTTCTCGCAGATGTTGCAGCAGTTGCCCCGCCTGGAGTTTGAAGCCTCCGTAGGAGAGCACGAGGCCGAGCGTCACGCACGCGGTTTTCGGTGCTGGACGGGGTCCGTAGCGATGCTGTTTTGCCAGCTGGGGCACGCCCAGACGCTGCGCGGGGATCTGGACCGGCATGTGGCGCCGACACGGGTGCTGGCGAACGGGAAGCTGAAGCTGAAGCGGGGGTGAGGAGCTGTCCGCGGGCTGCGGCGCCGATGGCCGGGTGGCCGCTTCGCCACAGCCCTCCGGACCGCCGCGGAGCGGACCGGGGCCGCGGGGCGGTCAGAGGTGGTGCCAGAGGGAGCGCTCGCCTTCTGCTTCTCCGCCGTTTTGGCGGGCGCCGGCGAACCAGCGATAGACGTCGCGATGGTTGAGGGCGAGCACAAGGCAGGCGGCGAAGACGGCACCGATCGAGAAGACGAGGAATGCCGAGAAAAAGACGGTGCGGGCGAAGTTGAGGACATCGGCGGCGACGACGATGGAGACGAAGACGACGACGACGCGGACGAAGGCGCAGAAACGGCGAGCCCAGGAAAAGCCTTCGTTGCTGGCCCAGAGCAGGGCTGCGCGGCCGAGATACTGAGCCAGCCAGACGCCGGCCAGAATAATGGCCGCGGCGGCGAACAACTTGGGCAGCAGATGGACGACGCCGCCGACGATTTCGCGCGTGATTTCGGTTTCAAAGACGCTGATGGCGTTCAGCAGACCGACGAGGAGGATGCCGTAGTAAATGCCGTGCGCCAGCAGCGGGCTGGCGCGCAGGCGGCCTGAGTGGTCCAGCATACCGCTGATGCCGGTCTTGCGGAGGAACGCGTCGAACCGCTCTCCCTTGAAGGCGTGCAGAAGCAGCCAGCGAAGGAGCAGGGCGACAATCCAGGCGAGGCCAAAGACGACAACGGCGACAAAGAGAGGGGGCAGGAATTGCGTCGCCTGCGCGGAGAGGCGGGCGACGGACTGCTCGAAAACTTGGCGGAACGTCTCGATCATGAGGACACCTCCTGAATGCGGCCGGAGGCCGGCGCAGACTGTGGAGAGTATTCGTCGACGCGGGGACCGCCCCAGCGTTCGACAAGGAATGGCTTGAGCCGCTCGAACTCGAGGCTAAGCTGCTCGATGCGGTTTTCGACTTCAGAAGCGTTCATATCACGGGTTTCGTTGACAAACGAGGCCACACGGCCGAGGTAGAGCGGCGTAAGCGAACGCACGAGGTGCGAGCGCGCTGAGGGGAGTTCCGCATAAGCGGAGGCGAACTCCAAGAGCGCACGAACCCAGAGCTCGTCCGGGATGCGGAACTGCGCGGCGGGCGCGGTGCGCGCAGCGCGGGCGAGAGCCGCCAAATCGCGCAGGGTGCGGTCCGTCAGGGCCATGGACCAGATTTCGCGCAGGTCGGACTCGCCGCGCAGGAAGGCCTGGATCATGCGGTCGAGATTGACGTCGATGGGTTCGAGGCCGACGTCGTAGCGGAAGCCGAACAGTTCGACGTCGCGGCTGCCCTGGACATGCATCCACACGTGCTTGAATTCGATCATCAAGCTGAAGACGCTGCCAACGACCTGCTGGAGCATGGCGCTCAGGTCGGCGCCCGGGTCTTTGGCGTCGTGGAGCTTGGCGCCGAGGAAGCTCTGGCAGACCCTGAAGCCGCTGGCGACGGCGATGGTCGTCATCCAGATGTCGATGCCATAGCGGGCGACGTCGGTCTCCCAGTCGGTGCGCTTCAAGTAGGTTTCGACGACAGGCAGCGACATGCCGAAGTCGCCGCCGATGGGCTGGCGGATGCGGTGGCCGTAGAGGGCGCGGGTGAGCGGGTAGATGATGCTGTTGGTGATGGTGCCGTCATACTTGTGGCGATGGTAATAAGGGGCGACGAAATCGTAGCCGCGGTGCAGGACGGGGCGGAGGAGGAGATCGAACCACTCAGGCGTGATGGAGCGCAGATCGGAATCGACGACGGCACAGGCTCTGGCGCCGAGCTCCCGCGCCATCTGAAAGATCATGCGGAAGGCGCTGCCCTTGCCGGGAATGCCGTGGTAAGGGAAGGAAAGGCGGTGGACGGGGTTGAGCGGGGTATTGACGAGCAGGAGCTGGGAAGGATCGAGCTGGGCTTCGAGCACCTGCTTGCGGGTGTCGTCCTTAGAGCCGCCGTCGGAGTTGATGATGACGCCGTGGAACTCGGGGAAATACTTGTTCAGGCCAGCCTGAGCGGCCCGCACGACGTGGCCGATGGTGCGGCCATTGTTGTAGCTGGGGATGCCGATGACGATATCGGCGCGGCCGAGCTTTTCGGCGGCCTGGCGAGCCTCGGGGGACAGGATGTCCTGAGCCATGAAAGGGTGCTCCTATAGTGTGACCGGGGGCGGGCGGCAGAGCAATCCCATCAATCGGGTACGGAGCGGGCTCAGGCTTCGGCGGGAGGCTCAGAAGCGGCGTGATCAAAGACGGCGCGGACTTCAGCGGCGAAGATGGAGGCGAGGCGCGCGCCGATGCCCTGGGTGCAGCGCTCTGTGAAGACACTGGACAGGCTTTCGTAATACCAGCGCTGTTTGTCGCGGCCGCGGCGGAAGGGGAGCCAGGCGAGTTCGCCGTGGAGAGCGAGGTCCTCGCGGATGGAACGGATGTTGTCGAGCTTGTCAGCGAGGCAGACGAGGAGCTGGTCGTCCCCGGCGGTCTGGAGGAAGTCGATGGTGTGCTGCTTGCGGCGCTCCCAAGGCAGAGTTTTGTCGGGCTCGCTGGCGCCGGCGACGAGTTCGGCGATGCGCGAACCGAACAGGCGGCGGATCTGATCGAGGGTGACGAAGCAGTCTTCCACGGTATCGTGGAGCACGGCGGCGACGGCGAGGTCCTCGGGGCAACCGGCCTCGAGCAGGATGGCGGCGACGCGCAACGGGTGGATGAGATAAGGGATGCGCGTGCCCTTGCGGTACTGGCCGGCATGGGCGGCGGAGGCGAACTGAATCGCGTGGAAGATGAGCGGCGAGTCCATCGCGGACTGCTTTCCAGTTGATCACAATTGCGGGCACGGGATCGGAGGACGGCTGCAACGGCAGTGGAGCGGACAGCAAGCGCCGCGCGCGGTTCCGGGGCGGATCCGCTCCGGGGGCGGCGCGGAAGGAACGGCTGGCTGCAGCGGTTGTCACGGCGTTTTCCGCACGGGACCAGCACCGGGGGAGAGACGGGAAGCCTGCCAGGGGACTACTTGCGGCGGACGGCGACGAGTTCGAAGCGGGAGACGGAGCTGCGGGCGAGGCAGGTTTTCAGCAGGACCTCGAAGTGAGGCATGGGGGCGGAGGAAACGCCGAGACGGGGTGCGGAGCCGCCGGATCCGTGATTCGGAGGTAATGAACTCGACGCCGGCATCGGAGGAGTTGACATCGGCGCCGGAGATCAGCAGGGCAGTTCCTCCGCCCTTGGGGCTGTCGAGATAGGCGACGCGGCAATAGCCGATGCGGCTCCATTGGACGGGATACTCAGGCTGCTCGCCGGGCAAGGGATTTTCTACGCACCGATGGGCATTCTGCGGACGAATTCCATTCTGTCCGGGTTTTCGCGCAGCACGCCGATCGTCGCGACCAACGACAGCGGGCTGACCTGGATCGCCGATCTGGCCAATCCGCTGCCCGGAGGGCTGCTGCCGGTGCTGGGAGCATCGGACGGACTCAAGACGACGCTCGGGCAGGCGACGAATTCCTTCGCGCTGAACCGGAAGATGCCGCCGACGCACCGGTTCTCGTTCGGATTCCAGCGGGAGCTGCCGGGCGGAATCATGGTGGAATCTTCCTATGTAGGCAGCCGGAGCTACCGGCTGCCGGTGTCGAGGGCGATGAGCTACACACCGAGGCAGTACTACAGCACTCTGCCGTACCGCGACACGGCGACGATCA
The DNA here is from genome assembly GCA_020723085.1 of Arcobacter sp. GTDB lineage: Bacteria > Acidobacteriota > Terriglobia > Bryobacterales > Bryobacteraceae > JANWVO01. The sequence continues at coordinate 12,891 of DYJN01000073.1, read as the reverse complement.
ATTACCTGACGGCGAATTTCACGAGTCCGTTTTTCGGGCTGCATCCGAATTTCACGTCGCGCAACATCACGCGGGCGCAACTGCTGACGCAATATCCGCATTTTTCCGGCGTGACGTTCGAGGACTCGGCGGGCTATGCATGGTACCACTCGATGCAGAACCGGCTGGAGAAGCGGTTCAGCCAGGGCTGGACGCTGCAGATGGCGTGGACGTGGTCGAAGGCGATGACGGCGAATTCGTATTGGAATTCGTTCGACGCGCTGCCGTACGAATCGATCTCGGACCTGGACCGGCTGCACCGGGTGACGGGAAGCGGCATTTACGAGCTGCCGTTCGGCAAGGGGCGGAAATTCGGCTCGTCGATGCCGCGGGCGCTGGAACTTCTGGCGGGCGGCTGGCAGATCAGCGGCGTGTGGCAGTTCCAGAGCGGGGCGCCGCTGGGTTTCGGGCAAGCGCTATTCATCGGCGATTCGAGCAAAATCGTGTTGCCGCCGGACCAGCGCAACACGGACCGGTGGTTCAACACGGACGTGTTCAACCGCAACTCCGCGCAGCAGTTGGCGTGGAACGCGCGGACGGCGCCGCTGCGGTACTCCAACGTCCGGGCTGATTCCCAGCGCCGGCTGGATCTGTCGGCGAACAAGACGTTCCGGGTGACGGAAGGAATCCGGGTGGTGTTCCGCGCCGACACATTCAACGCGCGGAACGAAGTGGTGCTGCGCGCGCCGAATACGAGTCCGGTGAACTCGGCGTTTGGGCGGGTGACGGCGCAGGAACCGCCGCGCTCGTGGCAATTCTCGCTGTCGGTGAAGTATTAGGCGGTGAAGCGGAAGGCTGGCGCGGCTCCGGACAGATGGGGCGGAGCCGCGCTATCCGTAAGCTGCGCGGCGGCAGGAACCTGTGGGCAGGATGCGGCAGAGCGGCGACGCCGTGGAGGCCCGGTTGCGGGCAGGCCCGGCCCGGCGGCGCGAGCCACGCCTGCCGCCCGCGGGCCGGCGGCTGCCCGCGAAGAGCTGAGGAGCGTGGGGCTACCACCGCGGCAGGATGCGCTGCCAGGCGGGGTCGACGTGCTTGCGCATTTCGGCGGCGTCGTCCCGGCGGCGGTAAGGAAGGCGGCGGTAACGCTCCTCAAGCCGCGCCACCCGATCCCAGTCGATTTCCGCGCCGAGCCCCGGGCGGTCTGGAATGCGGACGGCGCCGTTCTCAAACTGCACGCGTCCGCCGGCCAGGATTTCATCGGACGAATGCTGCCAGGGGTAGTGGGTGTCGCAGGCGAATTCCATCGCGGGGGTAGCGCAGCAGGTATGAGCCATGATCAGCAGGCTCAAGCCGAGGTGGTTGTTGGAGTGCATGGAGAGGCCCATGCCGAGACAGCGGCAGAGATCGCCGAGACGCTGCACGGCGCGGATGCCGCCCCAGTAATGGGGATCGGAAAGCACGATCTGGACGGCATGCCCGCGCCAAGCGGGCAGGATGTCTTCGAACCCGGTGACTGCGACGTTGGAGGCCAGCGGGATGTCAGCGCCCGCGGCAAGCAGGCGGCGGCGGACTTCGGCCATGCCGTCGAGCCCGGCGCAGGGATCTTCCAGGTATCCTCCGCCAGACAATTCCTCCCGTAATGCAAGGCCGACACGGACGGAAGTCTCCACGCTCCAGGCGCAATTCGGATCGATCCGAAGGGGATAATTCGGGCCGAATTCGGCGCGGAGCAGGCGAACGGTCTCGATTTCGATCTCCGGATCGAGCACGCCGCCTTTCAGTTTGATGTCGCGGAAGCCGTACTGCGCGATCATCCGGCGGCACTGGCGCACCATCGATTCGGGCGTTAGACACTCGCCATATTCGTCCTCGCGCTCATCGGCGCCCTCGCCTCCGCCGCCGGCGTGCTTGTAAAACAGGTAGGCGGAGAACGGCGCGGCGCCGCGGGCGCGCCCGCCGAGCAGATCGCATACGGGCTTGCCCACGGCTTTGCCGATGATGTCGAGGCAGGCGGCTTCGACGGCGGCGAAGGCGCGGCGGCGGGCGTCGTGAGGGTTCTCACCCGGCACCATCCAAGTCTGAGTCCGGTCGCCCGCCGCCTCTTCGGCGCCCCAGCGCATCCACAGATCGTGAAGCGCGAACGGGTCCATTCCGAGGACCAGCCGGCGCAGGGCGTGTAACGCCGCCAGGGAGCCCTCGCCGCCATGAGCCTCGGCGACGCCGCAGATGCCATCGGTCGTGTCGAGACGGATCAAAGTGCGCAACGCGTAGGGCGCGTGGCGTCCGTAGGAGCTGCGCAGCGGCGGATCGGCGACGGCAAGCGGATGAATGGAAAACTCTTTGATGACCACGAAGGCACGATATCACGGCGCCTCGCGGGCGGGAATCAGAGCGCGCCGAACCGCCTGACCGGATCCGCGCGCGCTCACCGGCGACGAACCGCGCGAGCGCCGCGGCAGCAGGGACGCACGACAGGATACACCACTCCACAAGCCGGCGGGTTGTTGAGGCTGTTCAAACAGGCGGACGCGGCAAGAAGGCGCAGCCCGATTCCGAGGCTACTTCCGCATGCCGGGATTGGGGCTCTTCAGACGGAGCTGGCGGAGCTTGCGCGGATTGCGCTTGGGCTTGTGAACGATGAATGTGCCGTTGCCCAGATACTCGGCCTGGTAGAGCGTGGCGGGATTCTTCTCTGCCAAGTCAACCTCCAAAGCCCTTAGTGTAGCAGACGCCGCGCGGCCGCGGGCGGGTGCGTTAAGGTGGAAGCAGCGCCGGGACCCAGCCGGGCGGAAGCGCGAAGCATCTCACGGATCGGGACAACCAATGAAGACCAGCCAGAAAGCCATATGGTTTGCGGCAGCCGCAGCATTGTGGCTGGTCCCGGCAGCCGCGACGGCGCAAGCGCCAGCCGCGGACAAAATCGGCGAGCTGACGCGGGAGGTGGCGCGGATTACGGGTCTGGAGCAGAAGCGGCCCGTTCCCTTCGAGACGCTGACGCGGGCGCAGTGGAAGCAGTACGTCGAGGGGGAGATCGAGCAGCAGGTGAAGCCGGAGGAACTGCGGGCGGATGAGCTGACGCTGAAGCTGTTCGGGCTGGCGCCCCGCGATTTCGATCTGAAGCAGGCGACGATCGAGCTGCTGGCTGAACAGGCGGCGGCAGTGTACGATCATCGGCGCAAGCGGATGCTGCTGCTCGAAGACGGCGCGGGCGGCGGGCTGGAAGATGCCGTTCTGGTGCACGAGCTGGCGCACGCGCTGGCCGATCAGCATTACAACCTGGAGAGGTTTCTCGACAAAGGGGTGAAGACGGGCGAGCAGCAGGCGGCGCGGCTGGCGGTGGTGGAGGGTCAGGCGACGTGGGTGATGATCGAGTGGCAGCTCGGGCGGATGGGAATGGGTTCGCTGACGAGCAGCGGTGCGGCTCTGGAGAAGATGGTGCCAGCGCTCAAGACAATGGCAGCGGCGAGCTATCCCGTGTTCGGGCGGTCGCCGTTGTACCTTCAGGAGACGTTGCTGTTCCCTTACACGGCAGGCGTCCGGTTCCAGCAGGCGGCGGTGGAGAAACTGGGCGGGCGGGCGTTCCGGCGCGTGCTGGAGAGTCCTCCGGCGACGACGCACGAGATCCTTCATCCGGAGGAATGGCTGGAGAAGAAGCGCTACGGGGCGCCGGCGGCGCCGGCGCCGGAGAGAGAGTCCGAATACCGCCGCCTGTCTTCGGGAATTCTGGGGGAGTTCGACGTGCGGGTGCTCATGAAGCAGTACTGCGGGCAGGAGGAGGCGGAGCGGTTCGGATCCATGTGGAGAGGAGGCAGCTACGAACTCCTGGAGCACAAGGCGACGGGCAAGCCGGCGCTGCGGTGGGCGGTGGGGTTCAGCGAAGAGGCGGCGGCACAGGACTTTGTGGAGCGGTACCGGCGGGTGCTGGAGGGAAAGTCGGAGGGGTTGCGGTGGAGCGCCACAGGGCGGGGCAGGCTGGAAGGCAGCAACCGGGACGGGCGGTTCCGCCTGGAGGCGCGGGGAGCAGCCGTAGCGGCGGTGGAAGGGCTGCAACCGCCGGAGGGCAGAGCGCGTCCTGCGATATAGTAAAGATTCCTGTCATGTTGAACCGACGAGACTTTCTCGCCCTGGCTGGAAGCACGCCTCTTCTGGCGCAGTTGAAGCCGCCCAAGCCGGCGCCAGAGATGAGCATCATTCTCAACAGCGGAGAGCACCTGCTGCTGAGCCGGTTCCGCGGGAAGGTGGTGGTGCTCGAGTTCCTGCTGACGACGTGCCCGCACTGCGCGACATGCTCGGCGATCATGCAGAAGCTGTACGGCGAGATCGGCGACAAATTCCAGCCGCTCGGAACGGCAATCAACCCCAATTCGATGACGGAAGCCCGGATGCTGGTGCCGGCTTATATCAGCTACGTGGGCCTGAAGTTCCCGGTGGGTTACACGCCGCGGGAGCAGGCCTATGCGTGGCTGGAGGCGCAGAACACCTCCGGACCGCAGTACTTTCCGCAGGTCGTCTTCATCGACAAGAGGGGCATCATCCGCTATTATTTCCCGGGCGGCGACGAGTTTTACAGGAACGAAGAAGCCAATATGCGGCGGCTGATTCTGGAGCTTGCCGGACAGGGCTCATCCCGCATCGGAAGGAAATCCGGGGGCAAGAAGTCGTGAGAAGCCTGCGGGCGCCGCTGTTGGCATTGTTGCTTGCGGCGGCCGCGGCGGGACAGATTCCGCGCCCTGCGCCGGAGATCGAGTTCGCTCCGGTGACGGGCGGCAGCGGGGCGATGAAGCTCTCGCAGTTGCGCGGCAAGGTGGTGGCGCTGGAGTTCCTGCTGACCACGTGTCCGGGCTGCAAGCATTCCGGGCGCATTCTGGCGAAGCTGCACCGGGAGTACGGTCCGCAGGGCTTTCAGGTGATCGGGTTGGCGGTGGATTCCGGGTCGGCGCTCAGGATTCCGGTGTTCGCCGCGGAGACGGGCGCGCTGTTCCCGATTGCGGTGTACAATAATGCGGCGGCCAGGAATTTTCTCCAAGTGCCGATGATGCTGAGGATGGCGTATCCACAACTCGCGTTCATCGATCGGAACGGCACGCTGAGGGTGCATTTCAGGGCGGAGGATCCGCGGATGAACGCCGCGGCGGAAGAAGACAATGTCCGCAAGGTGGTGGAGCAGTTGCTGGCGGAACGGCAAGGGGCGAAGAATGCGCCCCCACGCAAGAAGTAGAGGGCAGGAAGCGATGAAGGGAAACCGCGCAGCCGCCTGCGGGCGGCTTTTTCTTTTGATGGCAGCCGCATTTCTCGCAGCGGCGCAAACGGAGCCAAACCAACTGACGGCGGCTGAGAAGAAAGCCGGCTGGCGGCTGCTGTTCGACGGGAAAACCCGGCAGGGCTGGGCGCCGGTGGCGGAGGGTACGTGGACGGTGGAGGACGGATGCCTGAAGGCGATTCCCCGGCCGGTGCTGCGCGAAGATCTGCTGACTTTGGAAGAGTTTGGGGATTTTGAGCTCGTGTTCGAGTGGAAGGTGGCGCCGGGCGCCAACAGCGGCGTGAAGTACCTGATTCAGGATTCGGTGCTCGTCGACGCGAGGCAACTGCCGGAGGGAATGAGGCTGAACTTCGAGCAACAGGTGGGATGGTTTCTGGAGCACCGCACCGCGAAGCGGGAGCTGGTGAAGCCGGGCTCTGGAGCGCAGGTTTATCCGGTGGCGTTCGAGTATCAGGTTATCGACGACGGCAAACATCCAGACGCGCTGTTCAACGCCTCAAGCCGCGCAGGCTCGCTGTACCGGATGGCGGCGCCGGCGCGGGCGGCAGCCAAGCCGGCAGGCGAATTCAACCAGGGGCGCATCGTGCTGCGAGGGCTGCACGCCGAGCACTGGTTGAATGGCGTGAAAGTCGTCGACATCCGGCTGGATGACCCGCAGGCGAGACAGAGCGTGGAACGGCGGTGGAAGGAGGGGCATCCGGTGCGGCGGCTTCTGACGGAGATCCCGAAGAGGCGGGCGCCGATCGCGCTGCAACACCACGATGACGCGGCGTGGTTCAGGAACCTGAAGATCCGCGAACTGCGCTGAGGCAGCCAAGCACGAGTCCGAGCAGTTCGTCCGGGCGGTCGATTTCAAGCCGGACGGGAACCGCGCGGATGGACGGGTGTGACTGCAAGGCAGGGGGAAGATTGAGCAGGTCCTTCTCTGTAGTCAGCAGCAGCGGCGCCTGATCGAGCAGGGGCTCGATGTCGGGTTCGGCGTAGTGGTGGTGATCGGGGAAGACGCGGAAGAAGACGGGTTCGATGCCGAGCGAAGCGAGGGTGCGGCGGAAAGACTCCGGCTGTCCGATACCGCAGAAGGCGCCGGGGCGGACGCTTTCGGGCAGGACGGGCAGCTCGGCGGCGAGCCAGGCGCGGAAGACGGGGCAGGAGGGGTTGTGCCGGCGGATCTCTTCCAGGAGTCCCGCGTGTTCTCTGCCCCTGTCCGCGCGCGTGATGACGACAGCGGAGGCGCGGGCGAGGGCGCGGAAGGGCTCGCGGAGGCGTCCTCTGGGGAAGACGCCGCCGCGAAAGGGGTCGATGGCGTCGATGAGGACGATGTCGAGTTCGCGGCGGGTGGCCCAGTGTTGGAAGCCGTCGTCGAGGATGTAGAGATCGGGCGAGAACCCGCGCCCGAAGGTCAGCCGCCGGCGCGCAGCCTCGCGGTCGGCGCCGATGGCGAGGGCGGCGGCGCCGTCGCGCAGGAGCAGCGCAGCTTCTTCGCCGGTCAGCTTCACCGGGAGGGATTCGCCTGGAAGGGCGGCGATGATGCCGCCGGACTTGCGGCGGTAACCGCGGGTGAGCACGGCAGGGTGCAATCCGCGCAGGCCGAGCTCGCGGCAGAGCCAGCGGACCATGGGCGTCTTGCCCGTGCCGCCCATGGCGAGATTGCCGATGCTGACCACCGGCTTCTCGGGAAGGTCCCTGCGGAAACGGGAAGAGAAGGCGCGGTGCGCGGCCATTCCGGCAAGCCATAGAGGCGCGAGAGGGTTCAGCCGGGGCGGGCGGGGCAGGGCCGCATCGTACAGCCGCACCGCTTCCGCGGCGGCCCTTTCGGAAGCGCCGCGGCGGGCGGCGGCCACCGAGCGGGCGCGGGCGCCGAGCGATTCCCGCAGCGCGGGGTCCTGAAACAGGCGTTCCAGAGCAGGCGCGAGATCCTGCGGGGTTTCCAAGGAAATCATCGCCGCATTTGCTTGAAATTCTTCTGCAATTTCTGCGAAATTCTCCATGTGGGGCCCGGTGAGAACGGGAACGCCGAAGGCGGCCGGCTCCAGAATGTTGTGTCCGCCGCGGCGGGGGAACGTGCCGCCCATGAAAACGGCCGCGGCGGCGCGGAACAGAGAGTTCAGCTCGCCGATGGAGTCGAGCAGGAGGATGCCGGGCAAAGCCAGACCGGCAGATGGGGAAAGGGCGGACCGGCGCAGGAAGGGGATGCCCCGGGCGGCGATCCTGTCCGCCGCGGCGGAGAAGCGGTCCGGGCGGCGGGGGGCATGGATCAGGAGCAGGCGCGGGAAGCGGGGCGCGAGCTGCTGGAACGCGTCGAGAACAATCTCGTCCTCGTCGGGGTCTCCCGGCAGGGCCGGCGGCATGGTGGAAGCGGCGACCCAGACGGGGCCAGGGTGAATCCGGCCGAGAAAAGCCGTGAGTTCCGCCGGGATTTTTGTGGAATCCGGGTCGAAATCGTATTTGAGGTTTCCGGCGACTTCCACCTGTTTCGCGCCGAGGGAGCGGTAGCGCCCGGCAGCCGCCGCGTCCTGCGCGAGGATGCGGTCCGCGAAGCCCAGAGCATGGCGGAAGAACCAGCGGAAGCGCCGATAGCGGGGCAGCGCGCGATCCGAGATGCGGGCGTTGACGAGGAGGAGCCTGGCGCCGGAGCGGCGGGCTTCGCGGAAGAGGTTGGGCCAGATCTCCGTCTCCATGACGATGACGAGCGCGGGACGGAGGCGGCGGAGGACGCGGCGGACAGCGAAGCGGTAATCAAGGGGCGCATACAGGATGGCGTCCGCCAGCCCGGCGAGCTTCTCCTCGCACAGGGCGCGTCCGGCGAGCGTCGTGGTGGAGACGAAGAATGGAACGCCCGGCAGAAGCGGGCGGAGGCGGCGGAGGAGGGCGGCTGCCGTGACCGCTTCGCCGACGCTGACCGCGTGCAACCAGACAGCGCCCGGAGCCGTCGTCCGAATGTGCCGCGGGAGGAGGCCGAACCGTTCGCCGAGGCGGCCGAGGTAGCGGCGGTCCCTGGCAACGCGCCAGGACAGGTAGAGTAAGAGGAACGGAAAGGCGAGGGCCTGCGCGGCCCAGTAGAGCACGTAGATGAAAGCCGTGTGCAAAACACTGATTGTAAGCCTGGGCCTGATGCTGGCGGCGGCCACGGGCCAGGCGCCGTTCCGGCCGAAGCCGGCCGCGAGCTATCCGTCGCATCAGAAAGTGGGGCCGCTGGTGCTGGCGGCGGTGAAATTTGAGACCGATGAAGAGACCAAGCCGCTGTTCGGAGGAGTGAATCCGAACGAACACGGCGTACTGCCGGTGCTCCTGATTCTGGAGAACCGGGGCGAGGAGACGCTGCTGCTGGACCGGATGCGGGTGGCGTATCAGGCGGGCAGGTACGAAGTGCTGCCGGCGCCAGCGCAGCAGTTGCCGTCGGTGGTGGGACCGAGGCGGCCGAGCATGGGCCCGCGGGCCCCGATCCCGCTGCCGAAGAAGAAAAACCCGCTGGCGAAGGTGGAGTTCGAGACGCGAGCCTTCGGCGCGAAGGCGCTGCTCAAGGGCGAGTCCGCGCACGGATTTTTCTATTTCGAGACGCGGCACCGCCGGGACGCGATCCTCTACATTACGGGCATCCGCGAAGGCATCAGCGGCAAGGAGCTGTTCTACGCCGAAGTCCCGATCGACGAGCCGAGATGAGGATTCCGGCGGCGCTCCGGCCGGGAGTAGAATGAGAGCCGCCATGAGCGACGCGACAGTCCCCCGCAGAACGTTTTTGAAATCCGCTTCCGCGCTGTCCGCCGCGCCGGCGGTGCTCGCGCAGCCAAAGCCGAACAGCCGGCTGCGGCTGGCCGTTGTGGGCGTCGGCACGCGCGGCATCTACCTGCTCGAACGCATGCAGGAGGCGCCGGACACCGACATCGCCGTGATCTGCGACCTCTACGACTCGAACCTCGAGCGCGCGCGGAAGACGGCGTTCAACAAGAAGGCCATTGTCACCAAGGACTGGGAGAAGGCGGTCGAAGCGAAGGACGTGGACGCGGTGGTGATCGCCACGCCCGATTTCTGGCATGCGCCGATGGCGGTGCGGGCGGCGCAGGCGAAGAAGCACGTCTACGTGGAGAAGGGCCTGTGCCGGACGCTGGAGGAGGCCAAGGCGATCCGCAAGGCAGTGCGCGACAACAAGGTGGTGCTCCAGCTCGGCCATCATCAGAATTCCGAGCCGGCGTTCCTCAAGGCGCGCGAGATCTTCCAGTCAGGAAGGCTCGGCAAGACCTGCTTGGCGCGCACTTACATCGACCGCACCAACCCGTGGCCGGAGTGGCAGTTTTACACACGGTACGACAACCAGAAACTGCCCGAGGACGCCACCCCGCAGCGGATCGACTGGGAGCGGTTCCAGGAGTATTCGGGCGTCAAAACCCGTTTCGACCCGGAGCGTTTTTTCCGCTGGCGCTGCTGGTGGGAGTACGGCACGGGCATTGCCGGGGACCTGATGAGCCACCAGTGGGACGGCGTGAACATGATTGCCGGCATGGGCATCCCCGAGGCGGTGCAGACGATGGGGGGACTGTATTTCTGGACGAAAGACCGCGAGGTGCCCGACCAGTGGCACGTGATGTTCGAATATCCGAAGAAGCAGTTCAACGTCACGTTCGCCTGCACGTTCCACAACCGGCACCACGGAACCAACACGTTCATCTTCGGGCGGGACGCGACGATTGAAGTCGCCGAACGGCATTGCCGGCTGTATACGGCGGAGTGGACCCCGGAGGGGACGGCGAAGGTGAACGCGGCGCGGAAGAAGGCGGAACAGTGGGGCGTGGATCCGGAGATGGCGCAATTTCTGGCCGAGCCGGAATACCAGTGGAAGCGCGGCGAGAACCCGGTGTCGAGCCATATGCGGAACTGGATCGACTCGATCCGAGGGCTCGACAAGCCCCGCTGCGGGATGGACCGCGCCTGGGAGGAGGCGGTGACCATCGTGATGAGCGTCGAGGCTTACTTCAAGGAGCGGAAGGTGAAGTGGGACCCGGTGAACGAGCAGATCGTCTGAGCGCCGCAGTCAGCGCGCGCGGCGGCGGGCAGCCCAGCCGCCGAGCAGCAGCCCCGCGCCGATGAGGGCGAAGGTGCCCGGCTCCGGATTTTCCGCGGCAGGCGTTTCCGGCGCCGTCCCGCCGAACCGTGCTTCCGATGTCACGGTCTCCAGCCGGGTCAGGAACGACTGATACTGCCAGCCCTGGAACGTGCCGTCCGGAGCGGCGTTGCCGCTGACGACGGCCCATTCGCCAAGGCCGAAGCCAGGGTTGTCGCGAATGAAGGCGGCAGCCGTGTGCATCCAGGACCAGGCCAGAGGCGTCAGGCTGATCGACTGGTTTTCGGCGTCGTCGAGAATGGCCCAGACGGCCTGCTGGATGTGAAGATCGGGCGTGAAGGGAGTGCCGCTGCGATAGGCTTCCATTTGGGTGACGAGCCAGGCGGCAGCTTGGTAGCGCTCGACGGGGCCGAGGCCGAGATCCCACCAGAAGTCTTCGTTCGAAAAGGTCCCTTTGCGGACCAGCGCCGCCTGTTCCGGCGTCCACGGCAGCAGCGGGATCACGTTGGCCGTGTATGTGTTGCCCGGGGAAGCGAACCGCTCCACGTCCACACACCACAGGTCCACGTCCGTGCCATCCACGAGCCCGTTGTAACGGCCGCCATTCAGCACGAGCACGAGGCGGTCGTTCGTGATCTGGACCGTCCTGCCCGTGCCAAGAGCCGAGCCAGGCAGCAACGGGCTGCCTGAAAGGCATACGGCACAGAGAGCCACTGGCAACAGGGCACGGAAATAGGACATGAAATTCTCCTGCCAGCGGGTTTTGATTGTATCGTAATCCCGCTACAATTGGAAGCCTATCAGGCGCCGGCGGGGCCTCCAATAGGCTGCTGGTTTTAGAACCCGGCTCCTGTTTGCCTTGTGCGGGGAGCCCCGGGGCCGTCGGCAGGCTTCGGGCGATCTTGCAAGCGACTCATTCCACATGCGATCCCCGGGCAACGCCGGGACTACCCCCTTCCCGGAGAGGGGGTATCCAGCCCAGGACGAGGGGCATGGAAATATCCGTCATTCCGCGGCGGATGCAACCGCATGCCGAGGCGCGGCAGCCGGCGCCGCTCCGGCTCCATCCGGAGGAGTTCCCGCAGGTGGAGGCGCCGGCAGGGCAGCGTTGCAGCGGGGGAACTGCAGCCGGGGAGGCGTGTGACAGGGCGGCGCGCGGGCGAGCCGTCTTTCAAGCTCCGCACCCGGGGCGAGCGGAGCCGCGGCGGGGAGCAGGCGCGGCTCAATGCGGGACAAGGAGCGGGGATTCCGATCCTGCCCTGCACGGCGGCCAGGGTGATGCGGTGAAGGGTCACCCGAGCCGGGAGAGCCAAAGGACAAGCTGGAAGTAGGCGTAGCCGGTGAGCGACACGGCGAAAAAGGCCATGGCGGTCCAGAGTTTTTCCGTGAAATTCGGGACCAGCCGCGGGGTTCCGGCGAGATATCCCAAAATAAATCCCGTAATTAATCCGCCGATATGGGCGGCATTATCGACGCGGAAAAACGGCAACAATCCCCACAACAGGCCATAAACGGCCCAGCGGATATAGAAGCCCTTGATCATGGCCGCCTCGCCGGACCATTTGTAGCGGACGCCGAGAGCGATCATGGCGCCGATGAGGCCGAACAGGCCGGCCGAGGCGCCGACGGTGAGCATGGTGCCGCGCAGCATGCTGAGGGCGAAGCCGCCGATGGTGGAGAAGATGTAGATCGCCACCATGCGCTTTGTGCCGTAGACCTCTTCGGCGTGGCGGCCGAGATCCATGAACACCCAGAGGTTGAAGAAGATGTGCATCAGGTTGCCGTGGAGGAAGCCGGCGGTGATGAGCCGCCACCACTGCCCGCCGAAGACGCCCTGCGGCAGGGCGGCGCCGTAGCGGATGAGGGCATTGGCTTCTCCCACCTTGGCGGAGGCGAGAAGCGTTACCAGATAGAGGGCCACACAGGCGAGCGAAATGACGATGGTGGCGAACTGCGCCGTGGGGACAAGACCGCCGAGGATGCCGCCGGGGTCGAGCCGGTCTGCGGCGCGCGGACCGACGGGTGTATCGCAGTAAGGGCAGACCTTGTCGTGAATGGTGATGAAGGCCCGGCAATGCGGGCACATACGGCGGGTTTCCACTTCCTTCATTGTAGCGGCGGCCTGCCGTGGCGCGTCCGACTCAGGCGCTTCCCTTCCTGGCCTCAGGTGAATGGCGGATTCTTGCCTTGCGGGATTGCATGATTCACTGATATCAGGCGCAGGCCGGGACTGCGCCGGGAGGAATGCTGTGAAGAGAAACCTGCTGCCGCTGTTCGGCGTCGCGATGGTGGCCGCGGCTGCGGCCACGGGGGTCTTTTATGCTCTGCTGCCGGCCGGCGCCGCCGGAGGGACCGCGGCGGCGCAGGCGACAGTCGTGGTGGCCGCGCGGGATGTGGCGCTCGGGGCGACGCTGCGGCCCGAAGACCTGCGGGTGGAGGCATGGAACCAGGGAGCGCCGCCGGAGGGAGCGGTGCGGCTGGCTTCGGACGCGGCGGGGCGCGTGGCGCTGCGCCCGATCGCCGCGGGCGAGTTGAGCGTTCCGGCCAGCATCGCCCTGGCCACCGCGCTGCTGGCAGCAGCAGCGCTGCTTTCACT
>DYJN01000072.1 GCA_020723085.1 Arcobacter sp. | reverse complement strand
GTTCGGAAACGAATTCCAGCATGGTAGCGATGTCTCAGGGACAGCCCACTAGCCGGGATTTTGAACGATCCTACGGCGGATCAGTCATTGCTCGTCTGATGTGTTCTCGCTTGGCACCGCCTGAGCCTGGGTCGGCTTCTTTCGTGGCGGCTTCGGAAGAAGGCGAAGGAGCGGCACTGTAAGTGGCGGCAGATTCATGCGCGTGACCGTATTTTGCAGGTACTCGCGGAAGTACGGCCAACAATTGAAAATCGCGTTGCCGTCCTTAAAGGCCTTGAGAGCCGCCGGGCTCGGCTGATAGTCTTTTTGTAGCCGGTAATCTAGCTCCCAGGTGCACTCGACGAGGACCACTTGAGCCTTTGCCGTGCTTGATTCCCCTTCTGAACCTTCTGTCTCTCTTTCCCCAGCCAACCGGAATTCAACTTCAAAGCGTACAATCCCCTCGGGCGCTTGCGCCTGCTTCGCCTTGCGGTTGATCCTCAGCACGATCGGCGTCCGCATCGGCTCGAGTAACGGCTGGCTCGTTGCCCGTGCTTTCTGGAGCCGGATCGAGTCGAGTTCCGCGTGCGTATGCAATTCGAACGCGAGTTTGGCGTCCTCAGCCGTCTGTTGAATGGTGATTGGGGTCACGCGACGTAGGGGTAAGTAATGTTAGTTCCGTCGTTCGGTCTTGCCGCCAAAGGAGGTACCAGGAGGCCGACGGGCGACGGCGGCCTCCGGGACTCGATCACTTTCCAAACGGGCCTCTGCACCTCCGCCGCCTGTCGAGCAGCCTGCAACGGAACGGCTTCCAATTTCACCTCGACACCCAGAGTATAGGCCACTTCAGCAAGGGTACGGACGGTGAGATTGGTCGAACCACTGAGCATCTGCGTAATATAAGGGCGCGACTTGCCCAGCCGCCGCGCCAACTCCGCCTTGCTGACCCTCTGCTCTTCGAGAAGTCGCGCGATGAACTCGCCAGCTTCCGCGACCAGTCCCTCGATCGCGTACAGCTTGCGAAACTCGGGACTCCCCATCAGTTGTTCGAACTGGGTTTTCTTCTTCATCGCGTTCTTGCTCCACCCCCAAAACTACTCGGTACCGTTTGGTTGCTCAAATTGCTCCGAGTCCTCATGGAAAATCCGCTTCGCCCGATCTATCTCAGCTTTCGGCGTCTTGTCCTTTTTCTTTACGAAGCCATGGGTGACGAGCACCATTCCGCCGACAGCAAAGCGGCACGGCATGCGGATCTGGAAGGACTTGAACTCGCGGAAGCCCTCGCCAAGATCTCCGAACTTCTCAGGATTTGTGATCTTGCCTTGGTCCGCGAGCAGCGCGAACAGCCGCATGAGCTTGGCCTGATCCTGAAGGGACAACTCATCGAAGAACTCCTGACCGGGCGAGCGACCACTCCTTTCGACCGCGTAGGCAATGGTGAACATCCTGCCTCGGTAGGCGATCGGACGTCCCATCCATCACCTCCATGTTAAGTCATACGTTAACGATGTGCAAGCCCCGATGGGCAGGATGTCACGGAGGACGACACCCCGGCTGGAGTGTAACCTATTGATGAAGCGACCACTTCCTGGTTTCAGCTCATGAGCAAACATTTTTCCTCTTCCCGTGTGAATGGGTACTGCCCGGCTGCTCTGCCGTCTCCGAATGCGGCGTGCGGTCACGGCCTTCGTCGTTCTTCTGGAGTCGTCTCAAGGGTCCGAATAGCTGATTATCCCACCACCTCCGTGACAAGCACAGCGAAATCACCGCGACCTTTGGGTAAAGCCGGAGATGTCAGCGCGCGGTGGGCACATCCACTTCTCGTCAAAGAGAGCTCCGAGCACGCATTGCCGGATCGCCTCCGCCGGCGCTCGTCTGCACGTCGGATGCGCGGCTGCGTCGAGGCACACCTGGGAGATGTCCGCGGCGGGCACGGCCTACTCGCTGGTGTTCGGGCTCAGCGGAGGCATAGCCCCCTATAACTGGACCGTACTCGCGGGCGCCATCCCGCCCGGACTGACGCTGTCGTCCGGAGGCATCCTGTCAGGAACGCCGGCCACCCCGGGGACTTTCCAATTCACGCTGAAAGTGTCCGATGCCGCGCAAGCGGCCACACAGGCGGCCTTCACGCTGGTGGTCACCGCGGGATCGCAGCCGCCCAGGGCCGGCGTCATCTCCCAGGTGGCTTCCGGGGGAAGCTGGAAGACAACGATCACGGTGCTCAATCCCGGATCGGAGCCTGCGGCCGTGCGGATCAATTTCTTCGCCGACAACGGCGGCATGCTGACGCTGCCGCTGACCGTGATCGAGGGATCCGGCAGCACCACCACCGCCGGGTCAAGCGTGCAAGGGACCATCCCGCCGCGTGGCACCCTCATCGTGGAAACCGAGGCCGCCGGCTCCACCATTCTCGTCGGCTGGGCGGAGGTGCGCTCGTCGGCGCCGGTGGCGGGATTCGCCATCTTCCGCCAGAAGCACGGCAGCGGCGTGGACTCCGAGGGCACGTCGCCGCTGGAGAGCGCCGCGCTTCAGACGTACCTGCAGCCGATGGACAATCTCAGCGGGTTCTCCACCGGCATCGCGCTGGTCAACCTTGCTCCGGACGAGCCGGCGGGCATAACGGCCATCCTGTACGACGAGCGCGGACTCGAGTTCGTTCGCGGCGCCATCAATCTGCCTCCCAACGGCCACACATCCTTTTCGGTGACCGACCTGTTCCCGGCGGCTGCAGGCAAGCGCGGCTACATCGAATTCCGCACGGACCGCCCGGCGGGCATCATGGGGCTGGGATTGCGTTTCCAGCCGACACTCAGCTTTACTTCAGTTCCCATCGTGCGCGCCCTTGACGGGCATCGCCCCGCGGAGGGGGCCGCAGGGCGTGGCGGGATGCCCGGCACATCAACTGGAGCCGGCCGGCGCCTCCGCGCACGATAATGAGGGGAAGCGAAAACTGCGCGCCCGGGGGGAGAACGCAAGCACAGGCTTCGCGGCCCGGCCGGGGGTCCGGTGAAACGGCGCCGGCGCGGGGCACATCCACGATATGGAGGAGAGAGACTACACAATGCGGTTCTGGAGGAAGTGTAGTTGCTGGCTTCTTTGCTTCCTGTTTGGGGTCTTCTGCGCAAAAGCGCAGCTTATGGAGGAGAGGAGCGAGGGTGCTGAAGGCGCCTCGAGTCCGGACGGCTCCGGGAGTGCGGGGGCAGCCGCGCGCTCCGTGCGTCCTGCCGGCCACGCCGAGATCTGGATGCGGCCTGACCGGGGCTCGGGAGTCGATTGGGACGGACTGGGCAGGCAGTCAAGTTTCTTCCTTGGAGTGCAACACGCGTTCCGTCTGGCGACCGAACCCGGCACGCGCGCGGGGCTGCGCGGGCCGTTCTTTGGCGGCTGGATGGACTCGGTGAAGAGCCTGCACGGCTGGTCCGACGGCGATCCGTTTTATGTGAATTACATCGGGCACCCCATGCAGGGCGCCGTGAGCGGCTACATCTGGACGCACAACGACCGCGATTACACGGGCGCCGAGATCGGCAGGAATTCCTTTTACTGGAAGAGCCGGCTGCGGGCCACGGCCTACTCGTGGGCCTACGGCACGATGTTTGAGATCGGCCCGTTCAGCGAGGCGTCCATCGGCAAGATTCAGCGCCTCTACCCGCAGCAGGGCTTTGTGGACCACGTAGTGACGCCGGTGATCGGCTTCGGGTGGATGATCGGCGAAGATGCGCTGGACAAGTACGTCATTCAGCGCTTTGAGGAGAGGTTCGAGAATCCGTATCTGCGGCTGATCGTCCGCGGCGCGCTGAATCCCTCGCGGTCATTCGCCAACGCGATGCGGTTCAAGGTTCCTTGGGCGCGGGACGACCGGCCCGGGGTGTTCTCGCCGCTGCTGAGTTCCTTCGTCGCCGACAAACGCGCCGGCGCCATCGCCCGGCGCGAGAGCCCCCGTCGGCAGCTCATCGGAGCCTTTGGGATCTCCAGCTTTGAGCTGTCAGCTACCGTGCGGCCCATCCTGTATGGGAAGTCGAACGGCGCGTGCGTGGGCGGAGGCGGCGAGGCCGCGTTCCGCCTCAACGCCACATGGCAGCTTGTGGCGGACGTCTCCGGCTGCATGCTGAACGGCCTCGGGCCGGACCGCAG
This sequence comes from Arcobacter sp., assembly GCA_020723085.1. Classification (GTDB taxonomy): domain Bacteria; phylum Acidobacteriota; class Terriglobia; order Bryobacterales; family Bryobacteraceae; genus JANWVO01. The sequence continues at coordinate 12,951 of DYJN01000072.1, read as the reverse complement.
CGGCGATACGCTCAGCTACCTGTTCGGCCCGCGGTGGTCGGCGCGCCCCAGCAGCCGGTTGAACCCCTACGCGCATTTCCTGGTGGGCGGCCTCAAGGTGACGCACGAAAAAGTCGACCCTGTGCTGCGCGATCAGTTGACGCGGACGGCCCGGCAGCAGGGCCGCGACGCTTACGAAGATCACGCGCGGTACGCGCAGAACTGGACCGCCAACGGCTTCTCCATGGCCGCCGGCACGGGCATGGACCTGCGCCTGAACCCGGTGGTGGCGCTGCGCATCGCCAACCTGGAATACCGCCGCTCCTGGCTGCCGCCGGTCAACGGCCGAAGCTACAACAACGGCATGGCCCTGACCATAGCCGTCGTCCTGCGCACCGGCACCTGGTAGAAAAGGGAACAGGAACCCGGTTCCCCTCCTGCACAGCGCCGGACGCCCCGTGGGGCTTCCGGCACAGCTTCACCAGCACGCCCTCGTGAGGCTCACGCCCCCAGACGCTCGAGATACCGCGTCACGGCTTCGATGCCCGAGTAAAAGTTCGGCACATGGAACTTCTCGTTCGGCGCGTGCAGGTTGTCGTCAGGCAGCCCGAAGCCCATCAGCACGCTCGGGATGCGCAGGTGTTCGTCGAACAGGCCCACGATGGGAATCGACCCGCCGCTGCGGATGAAAACCGTTTTTCTGCCGAACACCTCTTCCATGGCTGCCGCGGCCTGTTTTACAAACGGATTCTCCGGATCCACGAGGCTTGCCGGCGCGCCGTGCAGCAGCCGGAACTCCGCTTTCACGCCTCGCGGCGTGGCCGATTCGACCGCCGCGCGGAGCTGCTGCACAGCTTCCTCCGGCTGCTGTTCCGGCACCAGCCGCATCGAGATCTTGGCCACAGCCCGGGCGGGAATCACCGTCTTCGCGCCCTCGCCCGTGAAGCCGCCGCGGATGCCGTGCACCTCCAGCGTCGGACGCGCCCACGTGCGCTCGAACACCGTCAGCCCAGGCTCGCCGGTCAACTCCTTCGCGCCGATTTCCTTCTCCAGATACTCCTTCTCGTTGAACGGCAGCCGCGCCCACGCTTCCATCTCCGCGGGCGCCGGTTCCACTACGCGATCGTAGAATCCCGGGATGAGAATATGTCCGTCGCGGTCTTTGAGCGCCGTCAGAATCTCGGCGATCGCCATCAGCGGATTGGGGGCGGCGCCGCCGTACACGCCCGAATGCAGGTCCTGCCGCGCGCCTTCCACATGCAGTTCGCCGTAGACGATGCCGCGCAGCCCCGTGCAGATCGACGGCAGCCCGGGGGCGAACATCTCACTGTCGCAGATTACGGCGGCATCGGCTGCCAGCTGCGCGGGTTTCTCCGAAAGGTAGCGCGCCACCGCCTCTCCGCCGCACTCTTCTTCGCCCTCGATCAGAAAGCGCACGTTCACCGGCAGGCGCCCGTCCCGCTGCATCAGCCACTCGACGGCTTTCACCAAAATCCACGTCTGCCCCTTGTCATCGGTGGCGCCGCGCGCGTAGATGTTGTCATTGCGGATCTGCGGCTCGAAGGGCGGCGAGACCCACTCGTCCAGCGGATCGGGAGGCTGCACGTCGTAATGCCCGTACAGCAGCAGCGTGGGCTTGCCCGGCGCGCCCAGCCACTCGCCGTACACCATCGGATGTTCGGCGCGGTGGATAAGCTCCGTCCGCGCCATTCCCGCGCGCTCCAGCGCGCTCCGGACATACGCCGCGGCGCGCTCCATGTCGCCTTTGTGCTCCGGAAGCGTGCTGATGCTGGGAACCCTCAGCCACTCCAGCAGCTCCTGCAGAGCCTGTTTCTTGAAGCTTTCAAAATCCGTCATGAATCCAATCTCCTGGCGGCGCTGGGCCGCGCCCGGAAAGAATTGGCGGACGCCGCACGGCGGCACCGCGCCACGCTTGCCAGAATAGCCGTTCCCGATCCCCGATGCACACCAACGCCCTGATCCACGAGAAGAGCCCTTACCTGCTGCAGCACGCCCATAACCCCGTGGACTGGCTCCCCTGGGGCGAAGCCGCGTTCGCCAAGGCGCGAGCGGAGAACAAGCCGATCTTCCTCTCCATCGGCTATTCGACCTGCCACTGGTGCCACGTCATGGAGCGCGAGTCCTTCGAGAGCGAAGAGACCGCACGCTTTCTCAATGAGCGCTTTGTGCCGGTCAAGCTCGACCGCGAAGAGCGTCCCGACGTGGACCGCATCTACATGAGCTTCGTGCAGGCGACGACGGGCAGCGGCGGCTGGCCGCTCAGCGTCTGGCTCACGCCGGACCTGCGGCCGTTCTTCGGCGGCACCTATTTCCCGCCGGAGCGGCGCTGGAACCGTCCTGGATTCCGGCAGATTCTGGAACAAATCGCACAGGCGTGGCAGGCGAAACGCGAGCAGATCATCGAATCCAGCCTGCGGATTCAGGAAGAAATGCAGGAACAGCTCGAGGTAAAAGGGTGGGGAAGACCGCCTGCTGCGGCTGTAATCGAAAGCGGAGTCCAGCACTTCAGCCGCCTTTTTGATCCGCGGTTCGGCGGCTTCGGCGGGGCCCCGAAGTTTCCGCGTCCTTCTGTCCTGCAGTTTCTGCTCCGGCATTACCGGCTCACGGGAAACGCGGTCTCGCTGCGGATGGCGGAGGAAACGCTGAAAGCCATGCGGGCGGGCGGCATGTACGATCACCTCGGGGGCGGCTTCCATCGTTATTCCGTGGACGAGCGCTGGTTTGTGCCGCATTTCGAAAAAATGCTCTACGACCAGGCGCAGTTGGCGGCAACGTATATCGAGGCATTTCAGGTGACAGGCGCTCCAGTCTATGCCGAAACAGCGCGAGAAATCATCGAGTATGTTCTTCGCGACATGACGCATCCGGAGGGAGGGTTTTTCTCCGCCGAAGACGCCGACAGCGAGGATCCGTCCCGCCCCGGGCGCAGGGGCGAAGGCGCCTTCTATGTCTGGGCATGGCGGGAGCTGGAAGAAGCGCTGGGGCGGGAACTCGCGCACCGGTTCGCTGAAGTCTACGGCTGCCTGCCCGGCGGCAACGTCCACGAAGATCCGCACGGGGAGTTCGAGGGGCGCAACATCCTCTGGCTCCAGCAGCCGGCGCCGGCTGCGGATCCGGCGATCGCCGAAGCGCGCCGCCTTCTGTTTAAAGCGCGCGCGCGCCGCCCGCGTCCCCACCTGGACGACAAGATTCTCGCCGGCTGGAACGGTCTCATGATCAGCGCGCTGGCGCGCGCCGGCGCAGCTCTGAACGAGCCGCGCTTCCTGGACGCCGCCCGCCGCGCGTTCGCCTTCCTCGAGCGGTCGCTGATGATGCCGGACGGGCGGCTCCTGCGCCGGTGGCGCGACGGAGAGGCGGCGGTCGAGGGGCTGCTGGACGACCACGCAGCCACAGCGCTGGCGGCGCTGGATCTGCACCAATCCTGCTTCGATCCGCACTACGCCGCAACCGCGGAAAGACTGGTGCGCGCGATGGAGAACCTGTTCGGCGACCCTGACGGCGGCTTCTTCACCGCTTCCGCAGCGGCAGGCGACCTGCTGTTCCGGATGAAGGAAGACTACGACGGCGCAGAGCCTTCCGGCAACTCGCTCGCCGTGGAAGCGCTCGCGCGCACGGCGCGGCTCGCCGGCGACAGCTCCCTGCTCGCTCCTGCGCGCCGCGCTCTGGAAGCCTTCGCCGGAAGGCTCGAAAGCCAGCCCTCAGCCCTGCCGCGCATGCTCTGCGCGTGGATGCTTCACGAGGCGCCGGAAGAGCGCATCCGGTTCTCCGGCGCCGCGGAGGACCTGGTGCGGGAGGCATGGCGCCGGTTCCTTCCGTTTGCCACTTTCCACTGGGAGAACCATGACGGAGCGCCCGAAGCCGAGGTCTGCTCCGGACTCGTCTGCCATCCGCCCGCGCGAAGTGTGGCGGAACTCCGCTCCCTGTTACACTGGGCGTGAGCTGTTCCCAATTTCCGATCGAGGAGAAATCATGGCACGCACCACCACCTTCAAGGGAATGCCTCTGGAACTGGCGGGCCCCGAACTGAAGGCAGGCGATCCAGCGCCCGATTTTCAGGCCGTGGACAAGTCTCTGCAGCCCGTAACGCTGGCTTCCACGGGGCAGGGCATCCGTGTCTTCAGCGTGGTTCCGTCGCTCGACACGCCCGTGTGCGACATGCAGACCAAGAAGTTCAACGATGAAGCTGCCAGGTTCCCGCAGGTGAGCTTTTATGCGGTCAGCATGGATCTGCCGTTCGCGCAAAACCGTTGGTGCACGAGCTTCGGCGTGGACCATGTCAAGATGATCAGCGATCACAAATATGCCAGCTTCGGCGAGAATTACGGCACTCTGATCAAGGACTGGCGCATCGAATCGCGGGCCATTTTCGTGGTCGATCACAACAACGTCCTGCAATATGTGGAGTACGTGCCCGAGGTGGCGCAGCACCCGGATTACGACAGGGCGATCGCCAGGCTGAAGGAGCTGGCCGGCTGATCATGCGCCATCGAGGCGGCGGTACTGGCCGCTGAAATAGATCAGCGGGCGGCCTCCGCGCACGCGCGCGCCCTTTACGAACCCGAGGAAGATGGTGTGGTCGCCCGCGTCCATCCTTCTCCACGTCTCGCATTCGAGAACGCCCAACGCGCCGTCAAGCAGGGGCGCGCCGGTTTCCCCCGCCTGCCAGGACAATCCCTCGAACCGCCGCGGATGAGAGGAAGCGAACCGCTCCGACAATTCCCGCTGCGATTCGTCGAGGAAATTGACGGCGAAATGAGCCGCGGTGGAAAATGGCCCGTGCGTCGCCGCCTTGCGCCCGACGCAGACCAGCACCAGCGGCGGATGCAGGGAGACGGAAGTAAACGAATTCACCGTCAATCCATGCGGCTTTCCATCACGCCCCGTCACCGCCGCCACCGCCACGCCCGTGGCGAAGGCGCCGCAAACGCGGCGGAACAGCGCGGGCGCCACCCCCGCCGCATCCTGCAGCAAGCTCCGCTCGGGCATCCTTGACACGGTGATAAACCTAATCCTATCATGAGGTTTGCAAGGCGGGCCGCCGCTTGCCCGCCCGAAGCTGGCGATTCTCTCCCACTCAGGAGGCGCACTTGATCAAGCTCGACATCGTCAACGAGGTCGTCAACCGCACCGGCATCACCAAGACCAAGGCCGAGATGGCCGTGGAAACCGTCTTCGAGTCCATGAAGCGCGCCCTGGCTCAGGGAGAGCGCATCGAACTGCGAGGCTTCGGCATCTTCACCGTGCGCCCGCGCAAGACCGGCATCGGCCGCAACCCGCGCACCGGCGCGGAGGTGGCCATCCCCCCCGGCAAGGCGGTCCGCTTCAAGCCAGGCAAGGAGCTCCAGTCGCTCGACTGACGCGCGGGCTTGCCTCACGTGAATGCGCATCCTGATGATGGACGCCCTCTGTACGAGCCGTTTTGGGCGCCGCCTACGCTAGGGCGCACGCTGCTTGCCCAGCCCAGGCTCTGGCTCCACATTCTGCTCTTGCTCGCGACGTTGTTCACAACCACGGCATTGGGGGCGCGCCTCCAGTACAACTTCGATCACCAGCTTCCGCCCTTCGATCTCGAGCACGACATCACGGCCTTCGCCGACGCCCTGCGCGAGCCGCGCCTTCTGCTCGACGGGCTGCCCTACGCGCTGGCGCTGCTGCTGGTTCTCCTGGCTCACGAAGCCGGCCACTGGCTCGCCTGCTTCTATCACGACATCAGCGCGAGCCTGCCGTACTTCCTGCCCGCGCCGACTTTCATCGGCACCTTCGGCGCCTTCATCCGCTTCCGTTCCGCCGTCAAGAGCCGCCGCGAGCTGTTCGATGTCGGCATCGCCGGACCGCTGGCCGGATTTCTCTTCGTGATCCCGGTGCTCGGCGTCGGCATGGCGCTGTCGCACGTGGCGCCGGGCATCGGCCAGCAGAGCGAGATCCAGTTCGGTTCGCCGCTGCTCGTGCGCGCCATCGAGATGTGGCTGTTTCCGGGCGTGCCCGTGGAGGACATCTATCTGCACCCAGTGGCGCGCGCCGCATGGGTCGGCCTGCTGGCCACGTCGCTCAACCTGCTGCCCATCGGGCAGCTCGACGGGGGCCACATCGTTTACGCCTGCTTCGGGGAACGCCACCGCGCCATTTCGACGGCCGCCATCGCGGTGATGGCCCTGCTCGGCTTTCTCTACTGGCCGTGGTGGATCTGGGCCGTACTGCTGTTCTTCATCGGACGGAAGCACTTTCACGTCTACGATGTCGCGCCCCTTGGCCCTGCGCGCTGGCGCGCCTTTCACTTCGTCGTTCTGATCTTCTTGCTGAGCTTCATCCCCGCACCCGTTCTGTACAATAACGGGCAGGGTTGGCTGCCCTGACGCGCGGCATGAAGATTTCGGCCACGATCATCACCTGCAACGAAGAACGCAACGTGCCCCGCGCCATCGAGAGCCTCCGCTGCTGCGACGAGATCCTTGTCGTAGATTCCGGCTCGACCGACCGCACCGTGGAGATCGCCCGCAAGTTCGGGGCCCGCGTCATCGAAGCCGGATGGCGCGGCTACGCCGGCCAGAAGAACTACGCCTCCGAGCAGGCCTCCCACGACTGGATCCTCTCCATCGACGCCGACGAGGCCCTCAGCGAAGACCTCGAGGCCGAGATCTGGCAACTGAAGAAAAACGGCCCGCAATGCGATGCCTACACGGTTCCGCGCCTGGCGCAATACCTGGGCAGGTGGATCCTTTACTCCGGCTGGTATCCCGACCGCAAGATCCGCCTCTTCGACCGCCGCAAGGCGCGCTGGGTAGGCGATTACGTTCACGAGTCGGTCGTCTGCCACGGCCGCATCGGGCATCTGAAGGGCAATCTGCTCCACTTCACCTGCGGCTCGCTCAGCGAGCACCTCAAGACGATGGACCGCTATACGACGCTGGCCGCCGAGGAGCTGGCCGCGCGCCGCACGCCGGTCCATTACCGCGAGCTCCTGCTGGAGCCTGCCTGGACATTTTTCCGCACATATGTTTTGAAGCGCGGCTTCCTCGACGGCGTGGAAGGGCTGGCCATCGCCTACATGGCCGCCCTGTACACTTTTCTGAAGTACGCCAAGGCGCGCTTCATGACCTCTGCACGGTGAGCCGATGCGCGTGCTGCATCTTGACACGGGCCGCGCCATGCGCGGCGGCCAGCATCAGGCGCTGCTGCTGATGCAGGCCCTGTCCGGGCGGGGAGTGCAATGCGCGCTGCTGGCGCCCGCCGGAGCGCCGCTTCTCGAACGGGCGCGCGCCGCCGGGCTGAGGGGGGACGCGCTCTCGCCCGCGGCGTTGCGGCGCGCCGCGCGCGGCTTCGATCTGATCCATTGCCACGATGCCCGGTCCCACACCCTTGCCGCGCTGGCGGCGCCCGTGCCGTTCGCCGTCAGCAGGCGCGTGGATTTTCCGGTGAACACGCACTGGCTGTCGCGGTGGAAATACCGCCGCGCGGCGCTGCTGCTCGCCGTCAGCGAGGCGGTGAAGCGGCGGCTGGAGGCTGCGGGAGTGCCCGAGGCGAAAATCGCGGTGGTGCCCGATGGTGTCGCGCTTCCGCCGCAGACCAGCACCCTGGACGGGGGCCTGATCGCGCCGGCCTCGGAGGATCCGCGGAAAGGCGCCGCGCTGATTCGCGCCGCCGCCGCCGGCGTGCGCTTCTCGGACGATCTGCTGCGAGACCTGCCGTACGCGCGCGCGCTGGTCTACGTCAGCGAAAGCGAAGGCCTCGGCTCGGCGGCGCTGCTCGCCATGGCCCACGGCGTGCCTGTCATCGCGAGCCGAGTGGGCGGGCTGCCCGAGATCGTCATCGACGGCGTCACGGGGATTCTCGTCGACAATGATCCCGCCGCGATCGCCGAAGCCGCGGCACGCCTCGCCGAAGACCGAGGGCTGGCCGAGCGTCTCGGCGCCGCGGGCCGCCGCCTGGTGGAAGAGCGGTTTACAATCGAACGAATGGCGGAGAAGACTCTCGAAGCCTATCACCGGGTGCTCTCATGAACGACCTTCTACTCGCATCGCTGCTGGCTGGAGTTTTCGGGCTTATTGCAGGCAGCTTCCTCACTGTCTGCATCAGCCGCCTGCCGCAGGACTTCTCGGTCGTCACTCCGCGCTCGCACTGCCCGCGCTGCGGCGCGATGATCGCCTGGTACGATAACATTCCGCTCCTCAGCTTCCTCCTGCTGCTGGGCCGATGCCGAGCCTGCCGCGCGCCCATTTCATTGCGCTATCCGCTGGTGGAGTTCGCCACGGGGCTGCTGTTTTTCTGGGCTTGGTGGCGCACGGGAGGAGGCTGGGCGGGCGTGAAGTGGTGCCTCTTCGCCGCCATCCTCGTCGAGCTGATCTTCTCCGACGCCGAGTCGCGCATCCTGCCGGATGAATTCACCTTGGGCGGCATCTTCGCGGGTTTGGCGCTGGCGCCGGTCGTTCCCGTGCCGGAGGGCTTTATCGCCTGGATCTGGCGGATGCAGATGCCGCAGTCCTCTCCGGCGCTGGAGTCCTTCGTCCATGCCTGCGCCGCCGCTGCGCTGCTCAGCGGGGGGCTCTGGCTGATGGGGCTCGCCTACGAGAGAGTCAGGGGCAGGGAAGGGCTCGGATTCGGCGACGTCAAAATGACCGCGTTTCTGGGCGCGTTTCTCGGGCTGGAAACGGGGCTGCTCGCCATGCTGGCCGGTTCCCTGCTCGGCAGCATTCTCGGTTTGATCTGGATCAAGGCCCGCGGCGCCGACGCGGGCAGCTTTGAGCTTCCATTCGGCTCGTTTCTTGGCGTGGGGGCGATCCTCGCCGCCGCCACGCGGCTCTGATTGCGGCGCAAGGCGTGCGGCGCGGCTCCGGCTGCGCCCCTGCGCTAAGATAAAATTCGGCACCTGATGCGGGAACTCCTCGACATTCTGCCGCCCGGCAGCCGCGAGTACGAGCTGGCGCGCACCCTCGATCCGGAGCGCCTGCCAGCTCACGTCGGCATCATCATGGACGGCAACGGCCGCTGGGCGCGGCGCCGCAGCCTGCCGCGCGTGGCGGGCCACCGTGCGGGCGTCGAACCTGTGCGCATGGCCGTGGAAACCTGCGCCCGCCTCGGCATCCCGTCGCTCACGCTCTACGCCTTCTCGGCGGAAAACTGGAAGCGCCCGCGGACCGAAGTGGAAACGCTCTGGCGCCTGCTGCACTACTACCTCGGGCGCGAAGTCGCCCGCCTGATGCAGAACAACATCCGCCTGCGCGCCATTGGCCGCATCCACGCGCTGCCCGCCGAGGTGCGCCGGCAGCTTGAAGACGCCGTGCGCGCCACTTCCGGCAACACGGGGCTGATTCTGAATCTCGCCATCAATTACAGCGGGCGCGCCGAGATCGTCGATGCCGTCAACGCAATCATCGAGGAAGCCCGCCGCAGCGGGACGCTGGGCAGCCTCGTCCTCGACGAAGAGCAGATCTCCAGCCGTCTTGCCACATCGGGACAGCCCGACGTCGACCTGCTGATCCGCACCTCCGGCGAGATGCGCATCTCGAACTTCCTGCTCTGGCAGATCGCCTATGCCGAACTCTATGTGACCCCCACGTTGTGGCCCGACTTCGACCGCGTCGCCCTGCTTGAGGCCATGGCCGCGTTCCAGAAGCGCGACCGCCGCTTCGGCGGCATCCACCCCGCCGGCAACGCCCCCGTCGAGCAGTCCTCCCTGATCGGCGCCCGTGGCCTCCCCGCCCAATGAAGCGTCTCCTGACGGGCCTCGTCCTGACGCCCTTCTTCTTTTACATCATCATCTTCGCCCCCGATGCAGCATTCCTGGCCGCGCTCGCGGCCGTGGGACTCATCTGCTACTACGAGTTTCTCGGCATCGCGGCCCGCCATCTGCCGGATTTCGATTATGAGCCCCGCCGCAATCCCGCCGGATATCTGGCCGGTATTCTGCTGCTATTGTTGCCAGGCAGCGAGCTTTTGACCATCGTCCTCTTCGCATTTCTTATGTGGATTTTCGCTTTGAGGGCGAAAAATCTCGCGAACATTCTGCCCTTCGCAGCCATGGCGGCTTTCGGCATTGTCTATATCTTCGGGGCATGGAAGTGCGGGCTCTCGCTGCGGCTGATGAATCCCTGGTGGATGCTGTTCGCCACCGCCATCAACTGGACCGGCGACACCTTCGCCTATTACGGAGGCAGGAACTTCGGCCACCGCAAGCTCGCGCCCGTCCTGAGCCCCGGCAAGACCTGGGCCGGCGCCATCGCCTCGCTGGCAGGAACACTGGTCCTTGGCCTCTGGTTCCTTCACTGGAAGTTCCCTCAGGTCACGCTGTGGCAGGGCGTGGCGCTGTGCTTGGCGGCGAACCTGAGCGGGCAGGCAGGCGATCTCTGCGAATCTGCGATCAAGCGTGGCGCGGGCGTCAAGGACAGCGGCAGCTCGCTGCCCGGGCACGGCGGCTGGCTTGACCGCGTCGATTCCAGCCTTTTCTCCGTGCCCGTCGTTTACTGGCTGCTGCACTCCGGCTGGATCCAGCCCTGAGCCGCCTTAGAATGAGTCCATGGATCCGACTGCCCGCCGCCGGTTCCTTGCCTCCCTGCTGGGGGCGCCCGCGGCCGCGCAAACCTTCCAGAATGCCGGCCAGACCATAGTGGGATTCCGTGCCGAGACGGCTTCGCCGCGCTCCGAGTGCGGCACCGGGGCGCTGATGCCGTGGGCCGATGCGCTGTGGGTGGCGACCTACAACAGCCACATGCAGGGTACGGGAAAGGGGCTGGCGCTATACCGGATCGACGAGACGCTGCGCGCAGAAAAGCTCCACGTCCACGACGGCACTCATGCCAACCGGCTGGTGCACCGCGAATCCGACCAGTGCTTCATCGGGCCTTACGTGATCGACGCCCGGGGCAACTGGAAGTTCATTCCGGAACTCAACCGGCACCGGCTGACAGCCACCGCGCGCCATCTGACGGACCCGCAGGGCCGCGTTTACTTCCTGACCATGGAAGGGGTGCTGCTGGAAATGGGCGTGGACGACCTGAAGCCGCGGGTGCTCTTCGACCTGGTGAAGGAGATGAAGATCGCAGCCCGGCCGCACTTCAAGGGCGCCTATTCCGCGCAGGGCCGGCTCGCCGTCGCCAATAACGGCTTTTATGAATTTGGAGATAACGAAGCCGGACTCTTCGAATTCGACGGGAAATCCTGGCGGAAACTTTCCGGCAAGCCGCACATGGACGTGACCGCCCGCGAAAACATGGGCAGCGTGCTGTTCGCCACCGGCTGGGACGAGGCGTCGGCGCTGTTCTGGGCGCTCGTGCAGGGACAATGGCAACGGTACCGGCTGCCTTTCGCCAGCCATGCCTTCGCCCACGCGTGGCAGACGGAATGGATGCGCATCCGCGAAGTGGAAACCGAGCGCTTTCTGATGGACATCCAGGGCATGTTCTACGAGCTCCAGCCCATCGCGTTCGAAAACCGCATCTGGGGCGTCAAACCGGTCTGCCAGCACCTGCGCGTGATCCCCGACTATTGCTCCTTCCGCGGGATGTTCGTCTGCGGCGGCAACCAGACGACGCCGAACATGGACAACTATGCCGCGGCCGGACAGCCCCAATCGGGCCTCTGGTTCGGCAAGACGGACGACCTGTGGTCGTGGGGACGCCCGCAGGGCTGGGGCGGACCGTGGCGCAACACGCCGGTCCGCAAGGGCGAGTTCTCGGACCCCTTCCTGCTGACAGGGTTCCAGCGCAAGGCACTGCATCTGGCAGCCGACCGCGAGGCGTCCTTCGCCGTGCAGGTGGATATTCTGGGCAACGGGACATGGCACGGCTTCGAAACCGTGAGCCTGAGCGGGGGCGCAATGAAGACGGTGATCTTCCCCGACGCCTTCTCAGCTCACTGGGTGCGGCTGGAATCCCGCCAGGATTGCAGGGCGACGGCGCAGTTCTTCTACACGTGAAGGGCTGCTTGACTCCGGCCGCCGCGCGGCAGAGCATCAGCATATGCCTGCCGGAACTCTGACGCGCCGTGCGCTGGTCGCTTCTTCTTCCGCCGCTTCCACCGCTGCATCCTACCGCCGCATCCTGGGCGCCAATGACCGTGTGCGCCTGGGAGTCATCGGCTCGGGTCCGCGTGGCCAGTACCTGATGCGCGAAGCGCTGAAAGCGGATCTCGCCACTGTCGTGGCGGTCTGCGATGTGTACGACGTCCGCCGCCGCCAGGCGGCGCAACTCGCCGCAGCGCGCGTGGCCGAGTATGCCGACCACCGCCGCGTGCTCGAACACAACGACATCGACGCCGTGATCGTCGCCACGCCCGATCACTGGCACGCCCCCATCACCATCGACGCCTGCCGGGCCGGCAAGGACGTCTACTGCGAAAAGCCGATGGTCCACAGTCCGCAGGACGGCCAGGCTGTGGTGCGCGCCGTGCGGGAGCACCGCCGCATCCTTCAGGTGGGCACGCAGGGCCGCGGCATGAAGCAGAACGTGCAGGCGCGGCAGGAGTATGTCGATCGCGGAATCCTCGGCAAAGTCGGACTGGCCCGCACCTGGTATGACTCCAACGCCGGCTACATTCAGGAGCCGCCGCCCGGCATGGAGCGCAAGCCGGACGGGCTCGACTGGGACCGCTGGCTCGGCCGGGGGCCCAAGATCCCCTGGAATCCTCGCGTGTATTTCAGTCCGTACAAGTGGCTCCACTACGACGGCGGCATGATCATGGGCATCGGCATCCACGTCGTCGACACCGCCCATTTCCTGCTCGGGCTCTCACGGCCGCTCGCCGCCACGGCCGCGGGCGGAATTTACTACTACAACGACGGCCGCGATACGCCGGATGTGATCACGGGCGCGATTGAATATCCGGAGAAAATCACCGTCACCTTTGAAGCCGAATGCCTCTCCGCGCCGGGCGTGAAAACCGCGGCGGGCGTGGAATTGCGGGGTACGGGCGGTGTGCTGACTGCACACCGCTATCTCACCAAAGACTCGCTGATTTACG
>DYJN01000019.1:19714-65404 GCA_020723085.1 Arcobacter sp. | reverse complement strand
AGCGGGGGGACTCTGGCCAGAGATTCTTGTCCCCGCACGAAAGAGTATCGCACGGGGATGCTAACTCGGCGCAGGTAAGTAATTGATTCCAATGGCAAAATTGTTTGTGACGGGCGAATTGGGGGAGCTTGCGCGGAATCTGGAACGCCGATGCCGGGCAGCGAGATAATCGACCTAAGTAATTGATAAGAAATAAGAAAATCCAGCCAGTCCAACTGGGAGTTCAGCTAGCGGAGGACAGAGACAAAGAATATAAAACGAGGGCGGCCGCCAGCTCCTGCTCCGCCGGTTGCCGGCGTTGCCGGTTCAACCTGAGACATCGCGCGTGTTGAACCTCTTGATTCAGCGGTGCAAGTTCCGCGCGCCTGGACTCCAAACCGCGAGTCCCATGGACGCTGGAGGCGCACGCACGGGCGGGTCAGCTAGCCGGTAGCCGCCCTGTCTTGTGGTCTACTTCTATGATTGGACCTCCTCGGTTAACCCGGCCCGAGCCGGGCATCTCCCGGCATGCCCAATCGGGGCCCTGGCCGGGCGAGTCCGGCTCCCCAAGGGAGCCTTTCTCTGCCTCAAATATGCACCTGATGAGTAACGGAGTCAAGAGTCTTGTGAGGGTACTAGGGGGAGGCGGGCGGCGGATTCGGACGCGTTGACAGGCGGTGCGGCGTGCCCATAAGCTGAAAGAAGAGTGCCGGTGTAGCTCAGTGGTTAGAGCGACGGTCTCATAATCCGTAGGTCGTAGGTTCAAGTCCTACCGCCGGCACCAATCCCGTCGGATCGTGCGGTTTGTTGGGTCAGCGCACACGACCCTCCCTACTCCCTGACGATCAGATCGTAGATGCGGGCCAGATCCTCTTGCGAGTAGTATTCAATTTCAATCCGGCCGCGCTGATCATCGCGTGGAACGATGCGGACGCGCGTGCCGAGGACGCGTTCCAGCTGATCGATGGCGGCGAGGACATTGGGGTCGCGATCGAGGGCAGCCGGTTCCGCAGCGGCGCCGGGTGGAGCGGATAGAGATTTCTGAACGGTGCGCTCCACCTGCCGGACGGACATGGCGCCGTCGGCGGCTTTGTGGGCAAGCGCGACTTGCTGCTCGGCGGATTCAAGTCCGAGGAGGGCGCGGGCGTGGCCCATGGAGAGGCGCTGTTCGGCGAGAAGCTGCTGGACCTCCAAGGGGAGCCTGAGGAGGCGCAGCATATTGGTGATGGTGGAGCGGTCCTTGCCCGTGCGCTGGGCGATTTGCTCGTGGGAGAGGCGAAACTCGCGATGAAGGCGCTCGAAAGCGTGAGCGACTTCGATGGGGTTCAAGTCCTCGCGCTGGATGTTTTCGATGAGAGTGATCTCCATGAGCCGGTCGTCGGCGAAGTCCTGGACGACGACGGGGACTTCGGAAAGGCCTGCGATGCGGGCGGCGCGGAGCCGGCGCTCACCGGCGACGAGCTGGTATCCGTCGCTGGCCCGGCGGACGACAAGAGGCTGGATGATACCGTTTTCGCGGATGGACTGGGCGAGTTCCTGAAGGCCCTCCGGGGAGAAGCTGGAGCGGGGCTGAAGGGGGTTGGGATGGATTTCATCGATCGGGAGACGGAGGGGGCTGGGTGCGGGCGGCGCCTGGGGGGCTGGGGCATGCGCGGCTTGGGCCGCCGTGCGGCTGGCAGGGATCAGGGAAGAGAGGCCCCGGCCGAGGGCCTTACGCGACGGTTCCTTGGCGTTGGTCATGGGCGAGGATCTCCTTGGCGAGTTTGATGTAGCTTTCAGCTCCGCGGGAGCGGACGTCGTAAGCAAGGATCGGCTTGCCGAAGCTGGGTGCTTCGGCTAGCCGGATGCTCCGGGGGATGACAGTTTCAAAGACGTCGCCCTGAAAGAAATCTTTCAGGTCGGAAGCGACCTGGCGGGTGAGATTGGTGCGGTCGTCGAACATCGTGAGCAGAACGCCCTGGAGGCGAAGGGAGGGTTGGAAGGCCTCGCGGATGCGGTCGATCGTGTCGAGGAGCTGGCTGATGCCTTCGAGTGCGAAAAACTCGCATTGGATGGGGACAAGGACGGAATCGGCGGCGACGAGGGAGTTCAAGGTGAGGAGATCGAGAGCCGGGGGACAATCGAGGAGAATGTAGGAGTACTCGTGGCGGATGGGCTCGAGGGCTTCGCGGAGGCGGAACTCGCGGCGGGGCATGTCGACAAGTTCGAGGTTGGCGGCGACCAGATTGCGGTCGGAGGGTAAAATTGAGAGGCCATCGAATTCGGTGGAACGAATGGCGGCAGTTATTGGGGCATCTCCGAGGAGGACCGAATATGTCGTAGTGAGGTCTTCCGTCTTGGGGATTCCGACACCGGTTGTGCAGTTACCCTGCGGATCCATATCAATGAGAAGAACGCGGAGGTCATTCGCGGCGAGGGAGGCGGCGAGGTTAATGGCGGTGGTGGTTTTGCCCACACCGCCCTTTTGATTGGCGATGGCGATGACTTTGCCCATTCGGCCTGTCCCTGTTGAGTAGTGGGTGGGAAACGATTATCGTATCACGGAAGGTTTTCTTCGGAAGGGGAGGAGTCAGGTTCCACGTGAAACACGCCGCAGGACGATCGCCCTCTCCGGGGCGCATCAGTTCCACACCAACCTACCTCTAGCCCGTGTCTTTGTCGTTTGGTTCCGACCCAACTGGGATCCGGCTGATCCAAAGCTTGCCCCTGCCACCCGGCAACTCGACAGAATCCCAGGCTGTCGAACTGACTTTGACGGGCGGCTCCGTCCCAACTAGCATCGCCTGCCCGGCGGCGCGCCGGGCAAATTCGATGACGTCTTCAGCGCGAACGGCGCGCGATACTGCGAGATCCCACCAGCCGTTCACTTCGCGGCTCCGGCGGGCGAGAACCTGGATGTTTGGCGCCAAGTCGCCTGCTTCGCGGAGAAAAGCGGCCTTGCGCTGATCGGACTCCAGAAGTGTGACCAGCAGCTCAGGCCGTGCCACTGCGAGAACAAATCCGGGGAAGCCGGGGCCGCTGCCCACATCGATGACACTCCGTGCGGACTTGGGCACATGAGCGGCAACGAAGAGCGACTCAGCGTAATGGAAGCGGATAGCGGCCTCCAGCTCGATCACGCGCGTGAGGTTGATGCGGGAGTTCCAGCGCCGCATCAGGTCATAATGCAGCCACAGCTCCTGCATCTGGGTTCCATCCAGGGAAGAGAACGGAGCAGCGAGCCGGAGGCGCCGCTCGAACTCCACGCGGATCATGACCGCCTCGCGCCCAGGCTGAGGTAGCAGTCGAGTACGGCAACGGCTGCGGGAGTGACCCCGGGAATGCGCCCAGCTTGACCCATGGTCTCCGGGCGCACCCGCTCCAGCTTCTCCCGGATCTCGCGGCTCAAGCCAGGAACGCCTGAGTAGTCGAAATCCGGCGGGATGCGCCGGCTTTCCGCCTCGCGAAGCCGTTCCACCATGCGCTCCTGCTGGCGCAGATAGCCGTCGTACTTGACTTCTGTTTCCAAAGTCATAAGCGCAGCGGCGGAGGCAGGCTCGCCGAGTTCCCGCTCCAGGTCGCCTCGAATGGATTCGATGCTCGACTCGGGTCTTCGCAGCCAAGCCTCGCGCTTAGGATCGAGGAGCAGCCGGAGTCTCTCCTTTTGCCGGATCTTTTTCTCGAGAATTGCCCGCCGCTCGCCGCTGGCCAGTCCGACTTGTCGACCGATCGGTGTAAGACGCTCGTCGGCGTTGTCAATACGGAGATGCAAGCGGTATTCTGCTCGCGAAGTGAACATTCGATAGGGTTCGTCCGCGCCCTTGGTCACCAGATCGTCCACCATGATTCCGATGTAACCGTCGGTCCGGCTCAACACAACCGGCTCGAGCCCTTTCGCCTTGCAACCGGCGTTGATGCCGGCCAGTAGTCCTTGGCCTGCCGCCTCTTCGTAGCCGGACGTGCCGTTGATCTGTCCGGCGAGGAACAGTCCTTCGATGCTCTTCACCTCGAGTGTGTGCTTCAGCTCCCGGGGATCGATGGCATCGTACTCGATGGCGTAGCCGGGCCGGATCATCTCGGCATTTTCCAGCCCTGGAATGGAGGCGATCATTGCTTCCTGCACATCCACGGGCATGGAGGTGGACATTCCGTTAACATACACCTCGTATGTATCCCTTCCCTCGGGCTCCAGAAAGACCTGATGCCGCATCTTGTCTGGGAATTTCACGATCTTGTCTTCGATCGAGGGGCAATACCTGGGTCCGACGCCCTCAATCTGTCCGCTATACAGGGGCGAGCGAGGGATGGCTTCGCGAAGAATCCTGTGCGTCTCCTCCGTTGTAAAGGCGATGTAGCAGGCAACTTGCTCGCGTTCGATCCGTTCTGTCAGGAATGAGAAGGGCGTTGGTTCGGGATCGCCCTCCTGGCGTTCGAAGCGGCTCCAGTCGATGGTTCTGCCGTCCAGGCGCGGCGGCGTGCCGGTTTTCAGGCGGGTCCAGGCGAGCCCGAGAGTGCGCAAGTGATTCCCAAGGAGATTTGCCGGCGGCTCGCCGCTGCGCCCGCAAGCGTACTGCGATTCGCCCACATGGGCGACGCCGTTCAGAAATGTGCCGGTTGTGACGACGACGGCGTCCGCCTCATACCGGCGTCCATCAGCCAGACGCACGCCGCGGACACGCCGCTTACCGCCGCTAAAAGCTTCGTACACAATCTCCGCGACCTCGGCCTGAAGAATGCGAAGGTTCTCGACACCCTCCAGAGTCTGCCGCATCTGCACCCGGTACTGCTTCTTGTCCATCTGGGCGCGCGGACTCCAGACAGCAGGTCCCCGGCTCGTGTTCAGCAGACGGAACTGGATGCCCACTGCGTCCGCCACCAGTCCCATAATGCCGCCGAGGGCGTCCACTTCCCGTACGAGATGACCTTTCGCGATCCCCCCAATGGCTGGATTGCAGGACATCTGCGCGATGAGGTCCAGATTCATGCTGATCATCGCGGTCTTCAGACCCATGCGGGCGCAGGCGTGCGCCGCCTCGCATCCGGCGTGGCCAGCACCGATGACAATCACGTCGTAGTGAACCGTTCTCATTGCTTGCGGGGAAGGATCCTCGATATGCTATTGATTCTACCTGTCAGGAGATTCAACCGTGAAAGTCCTCATCCTTGGCGGTGGCGGGCGGGAGCACGCCATCGCTTGGCGGTTGCGGCAGTCGCCATCTGTTTCTCAGGTCTTCGTCGCGCCGGGCAATCCAGGATGCGCCCTAGTGGCGGAGTGTCTGCCTGTCCATAGTCCTACTTGCGTAGGATATCTCGATGTCGCTCGGCGCTGCCGGGCGGATCTTGTGATCTCTGGGCCGGAGGCGCCGCTGGTAGATGGCGTCACAGATCTGTTTGAGAAAGAAGGCATTCTGTTCTTTGGCCCATCGCAAGCGGCAGCCCTGCTCGAGGGGAGCAAGATCTTCGCCAAGCGGTTCATGGAGCGCGCAGGCATCCCGACCGCCCGGTTTGCCGCAACCGAGTCTTTAGATGAGGCAAAGGCAGCCTTGGATCAATTTACCTATCCTGTAGTAATTAAAGCCGACGGTCTGGCAGCAGGAAAGGGCGTGGTGATTTGCTGGACCCGAAGCGACGCCGAGCAGACGCTGGATGCGATGTTTGCCGGACAGTTGGTAGGCGCGGCTGGGACGCGCGTGGTTTTGGAAGAGTATCTGACCGGCGAGGAGGTCAGCTTTATCGGTGTGAGCGATGGGGAACGAATTGTATCGCTCGAGCCGTCGCAGGACCACAAGCGGATTTTTGACAACGACGAAGGGCCGAATACGGGGGGTATGGGAGCCTACTCGGACTCGCGGATCCTGACTGTGGAAGAGCGCGCCCTGATCGAGCGCACAATCATGCAGAGGACAATCGACCGCATGCGGGAAGAAGGAACGCCGTTCCGCGGCTTCCTGTATGCGGGCTTGATGATGACCGAGCGAGGGCCCATGGTGCTCGAGTTTAACGTCCGGCTAGGAGATCCAGAGACGCAGGCGCTGCTGCACCGGATGGAGGGAGATTTCGGGTTGTTGGTGCGGACAGCGGCGGAGGGGCGGGTGGACGAGCGGCATCTGAAGTTTCGTCCGGAACCGAGCGTTTGCGTCGTCCTGGCTGCCGCGGGCTATCCGGGCAAGCCGCGCACTGGCGACACAATCACGGGAATTGAAGAAGCCGAGCGCCGGAGCGCCACAGTGTTCCACGCGGGAACCAGGATTCAGGAAGGACGGCTGGCGACCGCCGGAGGGCGGGTTCTTGGGGTGACGAGCCGCGGAGCGACGCTGGGAGAGGCGATCCAAAGGGCGTATGAAGCGTGCGACGTGATCCATTTCGACGGGATGCAATTCCGGCGGGACATTGGCCGCAAGGGGCTCCGGCGATGGGAGGGAATCGCCGGAGCGTGAAGAGCGCGGGCCGGGGTTACAATACGAGAAGGCGTGGGGAAGTAGCTCAGCAGGATAGAGCGTCCGCCTCCTAAGCGGAAGGCCGGCAGTTCGAATCTGCCCTTCCCTACCACCCATCCTCCCGTGCCGAAGAAGCCGTTCGTTCATCTCCACTGCCACACCGATTACTCGCTTCTGGACGGCGCGTGCGAGATCTCCCGCCTGATGAAGCGGGTGCAGCGGCTCGGTCAGCCGGCGGTGGCGATCACCGATCACGGCAATCTCTTCGGAGCGGCAGAGTTCTTCTTCGCTGCCGAGCAGAACGGCGTGCACCCGGTGATTGGATGCGAGGTGTATGTCACGCGGCAGGACTGCCGGATCAAGGACGAAACCAACAAAGGGTACAACCACCTGACGCTGCTGGCGGAAACGCAGGAGGGCTACCGGAACCTGGTGAAGCTGGCCACGACAGCCAGCCTGGAGGGCTTTTATTACAAGCCGCGGATCGACAAGACGCTGCTCTCACAGCACAGCAAGGGGCTGATCGCGCTGTCGGGCTGCCTGAAAGGTGAAATCAGCGAGGCGCTGGAAGCAGATCGATACGAAGAGGCGCGCCGGCTGGCTCACGAGTACGTCGACATCTTCGGGCGGCAGAACTTCTTTCTGGAGATCCAGCATCACGATCTGGACAAGGACCGGAAAGTGATGCCGCTCACTTGCCGGCTGTCCTCGGAGACGGGAATCCCGCTGGTTGCAACCAACGACGCTCACTACCTGGAGAAATCCGATCACCGGGCGCAGGACATTCTCACCTGCATCAACTCCGGTAAGAAAGTCAGCGACCGGGACCGGCTCAGCTTTGAGACCGAGGAGTTCTATCTCAAATCGCGCGACGAGATGCTGGCGATATTCCGGGAAGTGGAAGACGCCCTGGACCGCACCTGGGAGATCGCCGAGCGCTGCCAGGTGAAGCTGGAGAAGGTCGAGGACAGCTTTCCGCGCTTCGATGTTCCGGCAGAGCACACGACCGACACGTACTTCGAATACGTGACGCGCCAGGGATGGGAACGGCGGCGGGCGCGCCTGGAGCGTCTGGCGGCAGCCGGACGGCTGCGCCATCCGATTCCGGAATACGAAGAGCGGCTGGAGCGGGAGATCCGGCTGATCCAGCAGATGAAGTACTCGGGCTACTTCCTGATCGTGTGGGACTTCATCCGGTATGCGAAGTCAAAGGGTATTCCTGTGGGGCCGGGCCGCGGCTCGGCGGCTGGTTCGCTGGTGGGCTATTGTCTGGGAATCACGGATATCGATCCGCTGCAATACGGGCTGCTGTTCGAGCGCTTTCTGAACCCCGAGCGCATCAGCATGCCCGACATCGACATCGATTTCTGCACGAACCGCCGGGGGGAAGTGATCCAGTATGTAACGGAGAAATACGGCCGCGACCATGTGGCCCAGATCATTACATTCGGATCGCTGGCGGCGAAGGCGGCGATCAAGGATGTGGGGCGGGTGCTGGACATGAGCTTTGCGGAGACGGACCGCATCTCAAAGCTGGTTCCGGCGGACCCGAAAATGACGCTGGAAAAAGCTCTGGCGGAGGAGCCGGAGCTTGCCGAGATGATGCGGACGGACGCGCGCGTGTCGGACGTGATCGACATCGCAAAGCGCATCGAAGGCATGGCGCGCAATGTGGGGGTGCATGCCGCGGGAGTTGTGATTTCCCCGGTACCGCTCGTGGAACTGGTGCCGCTGCACCGGACGGCGAAGAACGAAATCGTCACGCAGTTCGACATGGAGCGGCTCGACAAGCTCGGGCTGCTCAAGATGGACTTCCTCGGCCTGACAACGCTGACGATCATTCACGACGCCATGGAACTGATCCGGCGCAACCGGGGAGAGGAACTCCGGGTGGAAGAACTGCCGCTCGACGACGCGGAGACATTCGAGCGCATCTTCGCGCACGGGCTCACCGACGGCGTGTTCCAGTTCGAGTCGCCGGGCATGAAGGACATGTTGCGGCGGGCGAAGCCTGAGCGGATCGAGGATCTGATCGCGCTCAATGCCCTTTACCGCCCGGGTCCGATGCAGTTCATCGACGACTACATTGACCGCAAGCATGGCAAGAAGCCCGTCAAGTACGACATCCCGCAGCTCGAACCGATCCTGAAAGAGACCTTCGGCCTGCCCATCTATCAGGAGCAGGTGATGCAGATCGCGCAGGCGGTGGCCGGCTACACGCTGGGCGAAGCCGACATTCTCCGCCGCGCGATGGGCAAAAAGAAGGAAGAGGAGATGGACCGGCAGCGCGCTCGGTTTCTGGCCGGGGCGCGCGAGCGGGGCATCCCCGAGCGCAAGGCGGCGGCGCTGTTTGAAACGTTGGAGCCATTTGCGAAGTACGGCTTCAACAAGTCCCACTCGGCTGCCTACAGTTACCTGGCTTACATTACGGGCTACCTGAAGGCGCATTACACAGTGGAATTCATGGCGGCGCTGTTGACCTCGGAAACGGGCAACACCGATAAGGTGGTGAAGTACATCAACGAGTGCCGGGATCTGGGCATCGAAGTCTTGCCACCAGACGTGAACCAGTCGGATTATTACTTCACGCCCGTAGGACGGGAGAGGATGCGGTTCGGGCTGGGCGCGGTGAAAAACGTGGGGCAGTCCGCTGTGGAGGCGATCGTGGCGGCACGGCGCGAGCGCGGGCCGTTTGTTTCCCTCGACGATTTTTGCGAGCGAGTGGATCTGGGGGCGGTGAACCGGCGCGTGATCGAGAGCCTGATCCGCGCCGGGGCGATGGACTCGTTGCCGGGGACGCGGGCGCAGTTGATGGCGCTGGTGGAAGACTGCATCGAATCGGGACAGCGCGCGCAGAGAGACCGGTTGAGCGGGCAGGCGGGGCTGTTCGGCGGTTTTGACACTGCGGCGGCGGGTGTGGCGCCGGCACGTACGCTGCCCGAGATGGACGACTGGAGTCCCCAAGAGAAGTTGCGCGGCGAGAAAGAAACCCTTGGTTTCTACGTCAGCGGCCATCCGCTGGACGAGTTTGCCTGGAAGACCCGGGAGCTGACCGCGCTGGACACGGCAAGCCTGAGCGGGCTGGAGCGTGGTGCGGAGGTGGCCGTGTGCGGCATCGTATGCAACCTGCAGCGCCGGCGGAACAAAGAAATGAAGCTGTGGGCCTCGTTCCAGCTGGAAGACCGCCTGGGATCGGTGGAGGTGCTCGTCTTCTCGAACCGCTACGAAGCCCTGCAAAAGGACCTTGGGCAGGACCGCGCCGTGCTGGTGCGCGGCAAGGCCATGCCGGAAGAAGACGGCTCGGTGCGGATCAACGCACAGGACATCATTCCGCTGGACAAGGCGCGCGTAGATTTCCCGTCGCTCGTGCAGATCCGCGTCCGGCTGAACAGCGATGCGGAACAGAAGGCGCGGCGGTTGAGCGAGCTGATGCGCCGCAAGCCGGGTTCGACCAGCGTGCGGCTGAGGCTGGAGAGCCCGCGGGATTTCGTCGTGTTCCTGGACATCGCCGAAAAGGTGACGCCGGACCGGGAGTTCCGCACGGAGATCGAGAAGATTTGCGGGCGCGAGGCCTACGAGCCGCTAGGGTGACGGCGCCGCGCGTCAGAGCGCTGGAGCGTGGTGGTTCACTGGCCCGGAACCGTGGCCGAGGCCGGGGTTGGTGCGGATGGCCTCAGAGATAAAGCGCTTGGCACGCTCGACGGCGGCGGGCAACGCTTCTGCCAGGGCGAGACAGGCAGTGATCGCGGCAGAGTAAGTGCAGCCCGTGCCGTGGGTATGTGGAGTGCCAATCCGCGAGGCGCGGTACCAGCGAAGCTCCGCGCCGTCGAAAAGCAGGTCCGCGGCTTCGCCATCGAGATGGCCTCCTTTGACGAGCACGGCAGCGCCGCAGCGCGCATGAATGCGGCGCGCCGCCGCTTCCATCTCTTCCGGAGAGCGCACGGGGCGTTCGGCGAGGGCCGCAGCCTCATGAAGGTTCGGTGTGACGAGGGCGGCGCAGGGCAGCAGCCTGTCCACCAGGGCAGAGCGCGCCTCGGAGTCCATGAGCGGTGCGCCGTGCTTGGAGATCATGACCGGATCGACGACGAGAGGCGCGCGGAATTGCGGCGCGAGGCCGGCGACGGCCTCGATGATGCCCGCAGATCCGAGAGCCCCGGTCTTGACGGCCTGCGGGGGAATATCGTCGAGTACGGCTTCCACCTGCGCGCGGACCAGGCGGGGCTCGACGAGGACCACCTCGGCCACCGTGCGCGTGTTCTGCACGGTCAGCAGGGTAATGGCTGCTTCGCCGTAAACGCCGAACTGGTGGAAGGTCTTCAGGTCGGCCTGGATCCCAGCCCCGCCGCTGGGGTCGGAGCCCGCGATGGTCAACGCGACAGGCTTCACCTCCTCAGTGTCACTCAAACCGGAGGCGGCCTGCCGAGGCGGCGCCTGAAGCGTTGACGATCTCGACCTCGACCGAGTCCAGCTCCGTATGACTGCCCGAGACCGGGAAATGAGCGCGCAGGCCGAAGACGCCGCCGGAGACAGTTGCGTAATAGTCCGCGAACGCGCTTTTCACGTCCACGTCGATCCGACCGGGCGCTGCAGGCTGGCCAGACTTCAGGTAGAAGGTGAAAGACACCTTCGAAGCGCTGCGCGTGGTGTCAAACCCCGTGAGAGTCACTTGGGCGTTGGCGGAAGCGATTGAAGCCTTCGCCTGGCTGAGCACGACCGGCATAGGGCTGATGCGGATGGATTCTTCGGCCGATTTCGAGCCGATGACCACGCGGACCCGGATGAGACCGGCGGTGGATCCGGTCTGAAGGACCAGGTCGCCTGACTCTACCGCTCCCTCGGCGAAGGACACTGGCTGGCTGCGGGCGGAGATGGGCAGCAGCATGATGGCCGTATCATCCGGCAAACCGGAATCAGGGGTGAACGTGACCGTGAGCGTGCCGGTGACAGCCGCGCGCGCCGCCTCCGCCAAGTTGACCCGGAACTTGATCTGCTTGGCGGGACCGGCAGTGTCCATCCACACGAATGAAGGAGTCGGAGGCGGGAAGTCGTTCACCAGAACCTCGAGAGGGAAGCTGCGCGCTTCCACGGTCAGGGATCCGCGGGCTGGGCCGACGCGATCCAACTGGAAAGTCAGCTCGAAGATCGACGGATCCGGCGTCGGCTGCAGGCGGAATCCCTCTCCCGTCACAGCCGCCGGCGCCGGGGGAGTGATGCGGATGCGGCGCGTCAGCAGCGAGCGGCGCTCCACCGCGCCGAGGCTTACCTTTTCTCCCGCCTTCAGCCAGAGCCACCCCGATGGCGTCTCCAACTCGACGCTCGAAGCAGCAGTGCTGGAGCCCAGCAGCGTCACCTTGAGGTCGTTGACATGGAGCGTTCGCGCATATTCGCCTGGGGCGTCCGGGGCAAACCGGACGGAGAAGTCGGCGAACTCGCCGGGGGCGATGGTTCGGGGCGGGAAGAACTGGTCGAATGTCTTGAACGGTCCAGGATCAATGGAAAGCCGTGTGATTACTACAGCAATAGATCCGATATTCCGCACCCTGAACCGCGCTGTCGAGGACTCGCCGGGAGCTGCGGGCGGCAACCGGAACGATTCCGCGACGGGGACTTCCTTGGTATCGTCCCGAAATAGCAATTGAAAAGAAGGGACTTCCGCTAAGGGCACCAGCGACGAGAACCCGTCGTCGCAAAGCGCCAAGAGGGTGCCGTTGCCGCGAGCGGCACGGAGACCCGGGCCAATCCGCTCCGGCTCCGGCTCGGGCTCATCGTCAATATCTGAATACTGTAGTATTTGGGACTCCGGATCGATGGAGGCCACTTGGCGGATTGCCGGGAAATACCAGGAGAGTGCGCCGTCTCTATCAGGATGGAGGAAAGCAGGTCCCTCCGGGGCTGTCAGGAAGCGGCAGCCGTCCTGAGTCGAGCAGAGGACGAGTTGGCTCGGCGTCTTATACCACAAAAGTCGTCCGTCAAAGCCGGCGCTCAGGACGTCCTCAGGGATGACGACCGGCGCCTCCCAGGCGCCGGGGGCGCCGACGAGAGCCCGCAGGGCGCCGCGACCGTCGGCGAAGTAGCCCCGGACGGGGCGGTCTTGCGCGGCGGCAGGAAGGCAGAGCAGCAAGGGAACCAGACTGAGTAGGGCGCGTGTTTGCATGGTCAGGGCTTCCCAATCGAGATCGTGGGGGTTCCAATGGTCGGGGTGACGACCACGGCGGCGGGAGGCGAGTAGGCGGGCGCGCCGCCCTTCTTTGCTCCGGACAAGGCGATTCCGGCGGCGGCTCCAGCGCCGGCAGCGAGAAGAATGAGCCACTTCTTTGAGCCGGAGGGCGCCCGGTAAGCGGGGTTGCGGCGGTCTTCACGGGCAAGCTGAGCCGTGGCAGAGATCTCGACCGGGATCCGAGTCTCAGCGCGGAGGCTGCCGGAAACGGCGGCGACGGAGATTTCGAGCTTGCCCGGCGCCGCGCCCCACTGGATGCCGTAAATTGAGGCCTCGCCCTTGGCTCCGGTGACCGTAGATTCGGTGCGCAAGCCACTGGCGAAGTTGCCTGTAGGGCCGTCGGAGGGCAGCCGGAAGCGGACTGTGACGCCCGGGAGCGGTTTACCGGCGCCATTCCTGACCACGACGGCGAAGCGCCTGGAAGAGAACGCCCCTGCGGGGACGACGGCGCCGGCCCCTTCCACGATGCCGATACGCAGCGGCTCCTGGGCCGAAACGGCCATGGCCGCGGCGGCCGACAGGGCGCAGAGGAAGCGCCACAGGGGACACAAATCACGCATGATGGAACACCTGCCTCTCGGGCGGCGGGCCCTAATGCTGGATCAGGACAACGGTGATGTTATCCGGACCGCCGGCAGCCCTGGCCGCTTCAATGAGTAAGTGGGCGCGATGCTCCAAAGATATCGGGTGAAGTAACGTCTCTCGGATTTCTTCTTCGGAAACGACCCCGTGGAGGCCGTCGCTGGAGAGGAGAACCAGGCTGCCAGGGGGCAGGTCCACGGGAAAGACCTGAACCCGGACTTCCGGGCCGACGCCCAGAGCCATGGTCAGAACATGGCGCATGGGGTGGACGCGGAGGTTTTCCTCGCTGATGCCGAGGGGGCGGCCGACTTCATTGACCCAGGATTGATCCTGAGTGAGCTGTTCCAGGGTCTCGCCCAGCAGGAGCCAGGCGCGGCTGTCTCCGACGTTGGCAACGATGCAATCGCCGCCGGTCTCGAGGAGGCAGACGAGCGTTGTGCCCATACCCTTGAGGCGGGCATCGGCGTTGGCGGCGTCGAAGATGCGCTGATTGGCATGCTCGATAGCGCGCACGAGGGTGTCGGAGTCGCGGATGGAGGTGGACTTGAGAAACGAGTGGACGCTCTGGACAGCCAACTGCGAGGCGACCTCGCCGGCCTCCGCGCCACCCATGCCATCGGCGACGATGTAAAGCCCCAGCTCAAGATCCACGAGGAAGGAATCCTCGTTGTTGGTCCTGACGCAGCCGAGGTCACTCAATCCGAAAGAAGAGAGCACGCTTCCCTGAGATTATAGACACAAAGTGGAGGGGCCGCCACAAACCAAGCGCGGCGAAGCACCGCCCCTATCAGATTACGTGTTCCGGCAGCGGAATTGGCTCACCGTGAAGATGCGGTGAAGCTGCCAGAAACAGGGGAGCCTGGGGAAAGAGAAGCGGGGGACGGCGGGGCGGGGAATGGAGGGTGGGAGGTGCGCCGTCCCCCATGGGGCGAAAGACCTTGGTGCGGTCGAGAGGACTTGAACCTCCACGGGATTGCTCCCGCTAGCACCTCAAGCTAGTGCGTCTGCCAATTCCGCCACGACCGCAGAACCATCTTCATTATACGCCAGAGCTACTTGCCGGCGGGAGCCGGAGCCTGCGGCTGCGCGGGTGCGGGTTGCTGCCCAGGAATGGCTGGAGTGGATGTAGCAGGCTTGGCCGGCGCGCTTTGGGAAGCCGGCGCCTTGTCGAGCACCGAGCCGGTGACGTGCCCTGCGCGGGTATAGAGGATGGCCAGCGAAAGAGAAGTGAGCATGAACACGGCCGCGCTGATCGTCGTGGCTTTGGAGAGAATCGTGGCGGCGCCCCGGGGACCGAAGGCGGTCTGAGAACCCATGCCTCCGAACGCGCCAGCCAGGTCGGCCGCCTTGCCGCTCTGCAGCAGCACGACGATGATCAGGAACAGGCAAACCAGCACATGGATGATCGTGAACAGGATGATCATGGAGACTCCAGAGATGCCGCATGGCGCCGCAAGACGCCATCCGACTCAATCCACCAGTATATCGTGGCCGGGATGTCCAAAAGGAAAGAGCCCGCGGCGCGGGTGCGCGGGCTCTTCCGGATGAGAGGCTGCGAGCGTCAGAATACGAACCGGGCGCCGATCTGTGCGCGGCGCGCGTTCGTGCCGTCCGGGAAGCCCTGGCTGGCTGAGCCGCCGCCGAAGGGCAGAGGAGTGATGTTGGTCCCACGCGCCTGAAACGCCTGCGTGAAGACGCTCGTGTTATAGACGTTGTTGAAGACGTTGAACGCCTCGAAGACGAACATGGCGCGCATCCGCTCGTTCAGGCGGAAGTCTTTTGACAACCGCGCGTCCAGCCGCGCGATGGAGTCGATGGGAATCGACGTGCGCGCCCAGAAGGGGACGCGGAGATCGCCGCCAAAGCCGTTCAGAGTGTTGTTGAAGGCGGCGCCCTTGAAGGGCAGGCTGACAACGCGGAGAGTCGGCGTTGCATAGCGGGCGCTGGCGATGGTGGCGATCATCGACAGGTTCCAGCCGTTGACCAGAGCGTCGGCGGCGCGGCTGGCGGTTTTGATCCGGGGCGGCGCGATGACGCCGCTCAGCACCAGACGGTGGCGCTGGTCGAGCTGGCTGGTTGCCTTCTGCCCGGCGTAGTCGCCGTTGGAGAGGGTGCGCAGATAGTCGGTGGCGATGAACAGGTTGTTGTTGGCGGCGCCCTGGTTGAGGTCGCGCGCGTGAGACCAGGTATAAGAAGCGTTGCCCTGCACCCAGCGCCCGGCGCGGCGGCGGAGCTGCACGACGAGACCGTCGTACCAGAGACGTCCGCCGTTCTCGAGCTGGTTGATGCGCTGGTACCGTTTGTCTACGCGGTTGGCGAAAAGGTATACAGGCGTCGAATAGTTGCCGACCAATTGGCCGGCGCTGTCGAGGATGTTGTACGTCACGGTCTGCGCGGTAGGACCGATGTTCAGATCCCGGGTCGTGAAGAACTTCACGCCGCGGCTGGCGATGTAGGAGACGGTGATGCCCATCGTGCGGGTGATCTCCCGCTCGATGCCGAAGTCCCACATCTGGGTATAAGGCGTGGCCAGATCCGGCGCGGCGAAGCCCATGCTGGACGTGCCTGCGGGAAGTCCCGATCCATCGCCCGCGAGGAAGTTGGGGAACACCGGTCCGGCGGCGAGCTGCGCCGCATTGCTGTTCTGGAGCGTGATGGCCCGCTGCTCGACGCCGTTGCCCTGGAGCAGGTTGCCGAGCAGCGCGCCGGGCATGCGGGCATAGAAGATGCCATAGCTGCCCCGGATCACGGTCTTGGCCTGGCTGCCGATGCTGTAGGCAAAGCCCACGCGCGGGGCGAAATTCTTCTTCGGCTGGCGGATGCGGCCGGTCTGCGGATAGTCCGGGTTGATGACGTCCGGCTGGTAGAACTGCGCGTATTCATAGCGCACGCCGTAGTTCAGGGTCAGCCGGCTGTTCACTTTGAACTGGTCCTGGGCGAAGAAATTCCAGTCGCGGATGAAGAAATCGATCCTGGGCCGGCCGAAAGTCTGCGTGTAGCGCTGCCAGCGCTTGGCGCCGTCGAGGTTGGTGAGGTCCTGAGCGAATGCGGTGAACGTTGCATAGGTGTACGTGCCGCGTCCGTTGAACAGCAGATCGACCACGTCCCTGGTGTGGGCGAAGTCGAAGCCGAACTTGGCGTTGTGGCGGCCCTTGAGCCACGTGAGGTTGTTGGTGAACTGGAAGCGGTCTTCGGTGGGCTGCACGCGCGGCAGGAACGTGGCGACGCCGAGGTTGGACTGCCCCTGCACGCTGAGCTGTCCGAGGAGGCCATTGGGAGGAGCGAGCCTCGGATTGACGCCGTCGTAAAGCCGGTCCTTCATGTAACCGAAGCGGGCCTCGTTGACGAGAGTGGGGGTCAGCAGCCAGGTGTGGGAGAGGCGGGCGAAGCGCGTGCGGACGCTCGAGTCGCCGTTATTGCCGACGCCCGCGCCGGTGTTCAGCGTGGCCTGCGTCTGAATGCCGTTAGGGGAGAACCAGTTCATGACGTTTCCGCTGAGAGCCAGCGTATGGCGCTCACTGGGGCGCCAATCGAGCTTGCCGAAGACGGCGTTCTGGTCGGCGTTGCGCTCGACCTGGCCGAAGAAGCGCTTGAAGTAATCGATGGCGTTCTGACACTGCTGCGGGGTGGCGGGGGCGCCGCAGGTTCCGATGAACTGCCCTGTGGCGGTGAACAGTTGCGGGTTGGTCACCGAGCTGGCCAGAGGGAAGTAGCGGCGCGTGATCTCGCCGTTGAAGAAGTAGAAAAGCTTGTCGCGCTGGATGGGTCCGCCGATGGAGCCGCCCGCCTGGTTGCGGCGCTCGGGCGGAATAAACGTGGCGTAGCGGTCCCGCGCGTTGAAGTCCTGGTTGCGGAAGAACCAGAAGCCGGTGCCGTGGACGCTGTTGGTGCCGCTCTTGGTGACGGTGTTGACGACGCCGCCGACGGCTCGGCCGAACTCGGCGGCGAAGCCCGAGCTCTGCACCTGGAACTCCTGCACGGCGTCCTGGCTGATGTTGGAGCTGATACGCGTGCGTCCCGCGTTCTCGTTGTAGTAGCCCTGGGTCGTGTCGTTGCCGTCGGTGAGGAAGGCATTGCCGCCGGGGATGCCGCGGAAGGTGACGAGACCGTAGGTGCCGTCCTCGGTGACGCCGGGGGTGAGCAGCACGAAGCTGTCCACGCGGCGTCCGTTGATCGGGAGGTTCATGATGTCGCGGTCCTCGACCACCTGCGAGACGCCGGTCTTGAGCTGATCGACGACGGGGGTCGAGTCGGTGACCGTGATCTCCTGCGTCTGCGCCTGCACGTCGAGGACGATGTTCAGGGCC
This sequence comes from Arcobacter sp., assembly GCA_020723085.1. Classification (GTDB taxonomy): domain Bacteria; phylum Acidobacteriota; class Terriglobia; order Bryobacterales; family Bryobacteraceae; genus JANWVO01. Next base: position 47,903 of record DYJN01000019.1, on the reverse strand, counting down.
ACGTTCTGACCGACGAGGACCTGAATCTCTTTCGCCTCCCACGGGGCGAAGCCCTGCCGGGTGACAGAGACCTGATAGCCTGTGGCGGGCGGCAGGGAGGGCGCCGCGAACAGGCCGGCTTCATTGGTTTCCAGGTTGCGCCGGATGCCGAGCGACGGATTGCCGACGACGACCGTCGCGCCGGGAACCACGGCGCCGGTGGCATCGCGGACCGTACCGTTGATCGCCCCGAGACCGGCGAGCGACTGCGCGCTGACAGGCGCCGCAGCCACGAGGATCACAACAGCGCAAATGTAGCGGATCCAGTTTTCCATCTTTTTCAGCAAGGGGAGACTCCTCGAATGGGATCAATATCATTATAAGCGAAGTGTGCGTGCCACTCGTGTGATGAAGAGGAGAAGAAATCATGCCGGAACAGCGGACGGCGGTGGTGACGGGTTCGACGAAAGGGCTGGGACGGGCGATGGCGCTGCGTCTGGCGCGGGCAGGCTGGCGCGTCGTGATTCACGGAACGGATGCCGCGCGGGCGCAAGCCGTGCAAGCGGAGTGCGGCGTAGGGGCGGAAACATTTCTTGGCGATATTGCTTTGAGGGAGACCAGCGAGGCGCTGGCGCGTTTCGCCGTGGACAAGACCGGGCGGCTGGACGCCTGGATCAGCAATGCGGGGCTGGTGAAGATGGAGCCGTTTCTGGAGTTCTCGCCGGAGACGTGGCAGCGGCTGGTGGACATTCATCTGAGCGGAGCGTTCTATGGCGGGCAGGCGGCGGCGCGGGAGATGGCGAAGAAGCGGTGGGGGCGGATCGTGCACGTTTCCACGATTGCGGCGGCGTTCGGGCAGTTCGGTTTTGCGGCGTACGCGGCGGTGAAGGCGGGGGTGGAGGCGCTGGCAAGGGTGATGGCGGTGGAGCTGGCATCCCACGGGATCACGGTGAACACCGTCGCGCCCGGTCCGGTGTGGAACGAGATGCTGGAGGGGCTCTACGGGGCGGAGCGGCTGCGCGAGCGCGAGCGGACGATTCCCCTGCAGCGCATGGCCAACGCGGAAGAGGTTGCGGCGGCGGTGGAGTGGCTGCTGTCAGAGGAGGCGGGCTACATGACAGGGCAGATCCTGCGCGTGGACGGCGGGGCGAGCGCGGCGGGACCGTTCACGCTCGAGGTGTACCGGCGCAGCACGGCGCGCTGAGGGCTTGCGGGCGCGGCGGGGGAGTTTGACAGGCGCGGCGCGGGAATCGCTTGCCGAGGCCGATACTCCGGCGGATTCCAATCCTCGCGGGCGGCGCGGAGCGGCGAGCGGCGTCCGGCGCAGATGCCGTGGCGGCGCGCAAGCCATGCTTGCAGGACGCTTGTCTGGAAATGCCCTTGCGCGATGCATGTCCGCAAGGCTGCGGTCTTGACGCCGGCTCCCGCGCGCTTCCGTTCAGGATGCGGGGCTGCATGCGTCCGCAGACGAAGTAGCGCGCCGGCGGCGGGAGCAATATAATGAACGCAAACCTGTCAGGAGGCAGGCCGGGATGCAAGCCAGCCACCAGCTTCCGCCCAAGCCGGCGGAGCAGCCGAGCCGCTTCTCTTCCGAGGAGAGGATCGTCAACGATTTCAGCATTCAGGTCGCGACGGTCAACGGCAGCGGCAGCCAGACGGCGAACCTCGTGCTGATGCGGTCCATCTTCCAGATGGGCGTGCCCGTTTCGGGCAAGAACCTGTTCCCGTCCAACATACAGGGGCTGCCGACGTGGTTCACCATCCGCGCCAGCCGCCACGGCTACATCGCACGGAAGAGAGAGATCGACTTTCTGGTGGCGATGAACGCGGAATCGGCGCGCGAGGATGTGATGAATCTGCCGGCGGGCGCCGCGGTTCTGTACGACGAGCCGTTGCAGCTGGCATCGCTGCGGAACGATCTGCACTTCTACGCAGCGCCTTTCGACAAGCTTGTCGCGCCGGTGTGTCCGGAAGCGAAGCTGCGGAAGCTCGTGCGGAACATGATCTACGTGGGCATCCTGGCCGAGCTGCTGGGAATCGAGCCGGAAGAGATCCGCAAGGCGTTGTACAAGCAGTTCGGCGAGCGGAAGAAGAAGGCGGCGGACCTGAACTGGGGCGCGGTCGAGGCGGGCATCGCCTATGCGCGGTCGAACCTCGTGAAGACGGACGCCTGCTGTGTGGAGCGGATGCAATGCACGGCGGGCAAGCTGGTGATCGAGGGCAACACGGCGGCGGCGCTGGGATGCATGTTCGCCGGTGTGACGGTGTGCACGTGGTATCCGATCACGCCGTCGTCGAGCTTGGCGGAGGCGCTGATCACTTACATGGAGCGGTTCCGGCGCGATCCGGAGACGGGCAAGGCGACCTACGCCATCGTGCAGGCGGAAGACGAGCTGGCGAGCATCGGCATGGCGGTGGGAGCGGGCTGGGCGGGGGCGCGGGCGATGACTTGCACGTCGGGACCGGGCATCTCGCTGATGTCGGAATTTGTCGGGCTGGCATGCTTCGCGGAGATTCCCGTGGTGCTGATCGACGTGCAGCGGATGGGACCGTCCACGGGGCTGCCGACGCGCACGGCGCAGGGCGACACGCTGAAGAACGCGTTCCTTTCGCACGGCGACACGCGCCATCCGATCCTGTTCCCGTCGTCGCCCGAGGAATGTTTCACGATGGCGGTGGAGGCATTCGATTTGGCGGAGCAGTTCCAGACGCCGGTGTTCGTCAACATGGATCTCGACCTGGGGATGAACTACTGGATGTCGGATCCGCTGCCGTATCCCGAAAAGCCGATGCAGCGCGGCAAGGTACTGACGGCGGAGGATCTGGAGCGGCTGGGCGGCTTCGCCCGGTACAAGGACGTGGACGGCGACGGCGTGCCGTACCGGACGCTGCCGGGTACGCCGCACGCGAAAGCCGCCTACTTCACGCGCGGCACGGGGCACACGGAAGCCGCCACGTACAGCGAGAAGCCCGAGGACTGGACGGCGAATCTCGACCGCCTGGCGCGGAAGTTTCAGACTCTGCGGGCGCACCTGCCGCCGCCGGCGCAATCGCTGGCAGCGGGGGCGAAGATCGGCATCGTGGGGGCAGGCACGTCGCGGTACGCGATGGAGGAGAGCCGGGACCAACTGAGCCGGGAAGCCGGGATTGCAGCGAGCTGGATGCGCCTGGCGGCGTATCCGTTCCCGCCGGAGCTGGAAGCGTTTCTCGAGCAGCACGAGCGGGTGTATGTGATCGACCAGAACCGGGACGCGCAACTGCTGGGGCTGATGCGGCTGGACCTGCCCGCCCGGCTGCTCGCCAAGCTGCGCAGTGTGCGATATTATGGCGGACTTCCCCTGGACGCCCGCACGGTGACGGAACAGATTCTCGAGCAGGAGGCGCAACAGGCATGAGCTCGGCGCCGGCGACACCGCCCAAAGTGAACCGAATCGGTCTCGATGTGCTGCCTTACAAAGGCAGCAAGACGACGCTGTGCGCGGGCTGCGGGCACAACGCGATCACCGAGCGGCTGATTGAAGCCTTCTGGGAGCTGGGCATCGAGCCGTGGACGGTGGCCAAGCTGTCCGGGATCGGCTGCTCGTCGAAGACGCCCGCGTATTTCCTGCAGCAGGCGCACGGATTCAATGCCGTGCACGGGCGCGCGCCCACGACGGCGACGGGCACGCTGCTGGCCAATCACACGCTCCGCGCCGTGGTGGTGAGCGGCGACGGGGACACGGCGTCGATCGGCATGGGGCACTACGTGCACATGTTGCGGCGGAACGTGCCGCTGGTCTACATCGTGGAGAACAACGGCGTCTACGGGCTCACCAAGGGGCAGTTTTCCGCCACGGCGGATCTGGGAGCGAAGCTCAAGACGGGCGCCGTGAACCTGTTGCACGCCGTGGATCTGTGCCTGCTGGGCATTGAACTGGGCGCGACGTTCGTGGCGCGTTCGTTCTCCGGCGACAAGCGGCAGCTTTCGGCAATCCTGAAGGCAGCCATTGTGCACAGGGGGCTGGCGGTGATCGATGTGATCAGCCCCTGCGTCACGTTCAACGACCATATAGGGTCGACGAAATCTTACGCGTACATGAAGGACCACGACGAGCCGCTGCACGAGGTGGACTTCATTCCGTCATTCGCGGAAGTGGACGTCGATTACGAAGAGGGGGAATCGCGCCTGGTGGAGCTGCACGACGGCTCGAAGCTGCTGCTGCACAAGCTGGAGCGCGACTACGACCCCTCGAACCGGATCCATGCGCTGGAAGTGGTTCACGAGTCAGCCCGGCGGGGCGAAGTTCTCACCGGGATCATCTACCTGGACACGAGCCGCCCGGCGTTCACAGAGATTCTCAACCTGTGCGACGAGCCGCTCGCCCTGCTGCCCGAAGGGCGGGTGCGGCCGCCGCGCGAAGCGCTTGAAATGATCAACGAGGAGTTCCGCTGAGCCATGACGCCGACGACGAAGATCCGAGCGATTCTCGAAGCCAAGGGGAGCGCGGTGCACTCGATCCATCCGAAGGCAACCGTGTACGATGCCATCGCGGAGATGGCGGATAAAGGCGTGGGCGCGCTGCTGGTGATGGACGGCAGCCGGCTGGTTGGGATCGTCAGCGAGCGCGACTACACGCGCAAGGTGATCCTGAAGGGGCGGTCATCGCGCGAGGCGCTGGTGGAAGAGATCATGTCCTCCGACGTGGTGACCGCCTCGCCGGACATCACGGTGGGGGAAGGGATGCGCCTGATGACGGACCGCCGCATCCGGCACCTGCCGCTGGTGAGCGGCGGACAGGTGGTGGGCGTGGTGTCGATCGGGGATCTGGTGAAGGCGATCATCTCCGAGCAGGAGGAGACCATCGCCTACCTGACGAACTACATCACGGGGAGCTACTAGAGGCGCTGGCAGCGCGGGCAGAAGTGGGCGCCGCGCTGGGCGACGACGATGCGGCGCACCGTGGCGCCGCACACCGGGCAGGGCTGGCCTTGTTTGCCATAGACGCGGTGCTGGAGCTGGAAGGCGCCCTTGCGCCCGGCGGCGTCCACATAATCCGAAATTGAGGAGCCGCCCGCCGAGATGGCTTCCTGGAGCACTGTCACGATGGCCGCGCGCAGGGACTCGGCGCGCTTGTCCGAAAGGCGCGCCGCGGGCTGGAGCGGGTGGATGCGGGCGCGGTGGAGGGCTTCATCGGCGTAGATGTTGCCGAGCCCGGCGAGGAAACGCTGGTCGAGCAGCAGCGGCTTGATGCGGCCGCGGCGGGAGCGCAGCCTGTGGCGGAACTCCTCGGGCGTCAGATCGAACGGTTCGGGACCCAGGCGCGCCACGGGTTCGGGCAGGGCATGGCCGGAGTAGACACGCGCGAACCGGCGGATGTCGTCGAGCAGGAGACGGCCGCGGTCGAGTTCGAAGACCGCTCTCGTATGGGGCCCCTGAACGCCCTGCCACAGCAGCCGGCCGGTCATGCGGAGGTGGACGGCGCAGAAGCCTGTGTCCAGCGCCAGGAGGATGAACTTGCCGCGGCGGGAGGCGGCGCCGATGCGGCGGCCGGCGAGAAAGCGGCAAATCCGGTCCGGGCTGCCGGCGGCGGCCGAAGGCGAGAGGAAGCGCACGCGGGTGATGCGGCTGCCCTCCAGGCAGGGGCGGAGGGAGCGGACGATGCACTCGGCTTCGGGCAGTTCAGGCATCGACCCAGATCCGGCCCAGGCGGATTCTGACCGGGAGGCGGCGCAAAGCGACGGCGGGGTTCGAGTCCCAGGCGCCGGTATCGCAGAGAAACTCCCAGGCGTGCCAGGGGCAGATCAGGCGCCCTTCCGTGAAATTGCCCTGCGACACGGGGCCGCCGGCGTGCGGGCAGCGGTCTTCGTAGGCATGCACGGCGCCGCGGTGGCGGCACAGAACGATGCGGCGCCAGCCGGCCTGCGCCGGGGCCATGGCGCCTTCAGGCAGTTCCTCTTCCCGGAGGACGGGCGTCCACGCCATGAAGCCATCTTGCCACGGGCCGGCAGGGGCGGAGGCGGGGGGCGCAGCGGGAAGAAATTCCGTCTGGAGGGCAAGAAAAGGCTTCCCGCCGGAATTCTTCGGCGCTAGAATAAGGCTGCTCGGAATCCTATGGCGTTATTGTCCGGTTGAATCTTTTGCGACGGGAGGTCCAGAATGTTCGAGACTCTCGACGACCAGATGAAGCACGACGAGATGGAGACCACGACGCCGCGGGAGAAGTGGCTGAAGTGGGTGCTCGTGGGAGTCGTCTCAATATTGTTGTTCGCCGGCTTGTACGCTGGAGTCCGGCTGCTCGAATAGCGACGGGCATTCCGAGGACTCCCGTACCGGCTCCTGACCTTCGCGTGTAACGGCAGGCAGCCGCCGGGCGCCGTCTGAGGCGCGCCGGGACATGAAGAATCAGGGTGGCGCGGCGCCATGCAGCCGGGAACGGCGCAGGGGAGAGTTCCTTTCTGTGCCGGGGGGCGAATGTGTATGTGAAGGGGCGGCGGCGCACGAGGAGCGCAAGCGATGAAGTTCGGCGTGAACACTCTTCTCTGGACCTCCGCCTTTGGTCCGGAGGATGCGCCTCTGCTCGAGCGGGTGCGGGAGTGGGGTTTCGACGGGATTGAAATCGCGCGCTTCTCCTTCGACGGCTTTCCGGCGCGTCTGCTGCGCGAGGCGGTGCGGAGCGCAGGGCTGGAGCCGGTGTTGTGTTCGGCGCTGACCGGCGGGCTGAGCCTAGTGAGCGAAGATGCGGGAGTCCGGCGGGAGGCGGCGGACTTCATCCGGCGCGCCGTGGAGACAGCCGCCGAACTGGGCAGCACGCTTCTGGTGGGGCCATATCTGGCGCCGGTGGGCGGGCTCACGGGGCGGCGGGCGACGGAGGAGGAATGGAAGCGGGGCGTGGAAGGGATCGCTTCGCTGACGGGCTGGCTTCGCGAGCATGATGTGACGCTGGCGCTGGAGCCGCTGAACCGGTTCGAAACGTATCTGATGACGACAGCCGCAGATGCGCGGCGTTTCTGCGAGGCGGTGCATGATCCTTATGTCGGCGTGCTGTTCGACACCTTCCACGCCAACATCGAAGAGAAGCGGCTGGGGGACGCCGTCGCCACGATTGGCCCGCACCTGGCGCACGTGCATGTTTGCGAGAACGACCGCGGCGTGCCGGGCACGGGCCATGTGGCGTGGGACGAGGTCTTCGGGGCGCTGCGCGAGGCGGGCTACGACGGCTGGTGCGTGATCGAGAGTTTCGGCTCGTGCGTGCCGGAGATCGCGGCGGCGGCGTGCATCTGGCGGGACCTGGCGCCGGACGCGGAGACGCTGGCGCGGGAAGGACTCGCATTTCTGAGGGACGCCGCCGCGCGGGCGATGGGCGCGGCGGCTTCGGCGGTGTGAGAGGGGCGGCTCAGGGGCGCGCGGAATAGCGCTTGTACAGCCGCGTGTGCCTGGATTCGAGGTCCACGGGCACGCCCTTGATGAACATCATCTTCACCTGGGTGCGGATCTCGAGCGGATCGCCGTCGGTGACGATGAGGTCGGCGAACTTGCCTTTCTCGATGGAGCCGTACTCGGCGTCAATGCCCCAGATCTGGGCGGGATTCAGAGTGACGGATTTCAGCGCTTCGTCGTAGGGGAGCCCAAAGGGCACCGCCTGCGCCGCCTGGTAAGGGAGGTTGCGCGCGAACTGGACGCCGAAGCTGGCGAATGCGAACTTGACGCCCGCCTTGTGGAGGTGCGCGGGCAGGGTGAACGGCTCGTCGTAGGGATCATCCTCCTCGAGCGGCGTCACGAAAGTGGTGCCGAGGACGACGGGGATGTTGCGTTTGGCGATCTCTTCGAGCGTCTTGCCGGGGCGGCGCACGCCTGCCAGCACGATCTTCAGCCGCTCGCGGGCGGCAAATGCGAGCGCCTCGCGGATCTCGCGCTCACGGACGGCGGTGATCATCAGGGGCAGCTTGCCTTCGAGGACGGGGATCATCGCTTCGTAGCGCAGGTCGGGCTGGATGGATTCGCCGGCGGCTTTCGCCGTCTGGTAGCGGCGCGCGGCATCGAAGAAGTCCTGGATCTTCTGCACCTGCTGCTGCTGGCTGCGGCGCGCTTCGGCGAAGGTGGCGCGCCGGGCGGCGAGACCCGGGAGCAGGGCTTCAATGCCAGCTCCGCGGCCGCGCGGCATCCGGATGACCGGCCAGGCCAACTGCATGGCCGCGGCGCGCCGGATCTCCATCTCCTCCCAGGTCCAGCCGTCGAGATGGACGAGCGAGGCCTGGCCGGCGATGAGGCTGCCTGCCGCCGCGCCGCGGCCGCCGCCGGTCGAGCCGGGAGTGACGAGCACGGAAGTGATGCCATTGGCGCGCACGACGGGGATGTGCTCGCTCGACGGATTGACGGCGATCAGGGCGCGCAACTGCGGGTTGAAGTCGCCGATCTCGCCCGCGTCCACCGTTTCGCGGACGCTGGCGATTTCGGCCAGGCCGATGGGCGAGCCGGAGTCGATCATGCCGGGGTAGACGTGGAGGCCGCGGCCCTCGATGACTTTGATCTTGCCCTTCGGCGCGATTTTCGGCCCCACGCCGGCGATCCTGCCGTCCACGACGAGGACGGAGGCGTTTTCGATGGCGGCTCCGCTGACCGGATGCACAGTGGCGTTGCGCAGCAGGAAGGAATTGTTCTCCGCCGCGAAGACGGTGACGGCCAGTGCGGCGAGGCAGGTGAAACGAGCGGTTTTCATGAGGGCCTCCTGTTCTGCGGTGCAGCCTGTTTCTGCTGCTCGAGGACTTTCTTGCGCAGCCCTTCTTTTTCGGATTCGATCTTGGGGCGGCGGCTCATGTCTTCGTCGCGGTCGAAATATTGCCGGCCGTCGATGAAGACCTTTTCGACCTTGGAGTAGATGGAGAGCGGGTGCTTGTCGTATATGACGAGGTCAGCGTCCTTGCCGGTCTCGATGGAACCGACCCAGCGGTCGATGCGCAATTGTTTGGCGGGATTGATGGTGATCATGGCAAGGGCTTCGTCCTCGCTGAGTCCGCCGTACTTGATCACCTTGGCGGCTTCCGTGTTGAGGCGGCGCATGAGTTCGGCGCCGCCGGCATCGTCCGAGTTCAGGCTGACGAGCACGCCGTTGCGGTGCATGATGGCGGCGTTGTAGGGGATGGCGTCGTAGGCTTCCACCTTGTAGCTCCACCAGTCGGAGAACGTGGAGGCGGCGTGGCCGCGCGCGGCGATCTCCCTGGCCACCTTGTAGCCCTCGAGCGCGTGCTCGAAGGTGACGCCGCGGATGTTGAAGTCGTCGAAGACGCGGATCAGCATGAGGATCTCGTCGGCGCGGTAGCAGTGGGCGTGGATGAGGCGCTTGCCTTCGAGGACTTCGACGAGCGGCTCGAGCTCGAGGTCGCGGCGCGGAGGGAGGAGCTTTTCGCCGCGGGCTTTCCGGGTCTCGTAATCCTTCCATTCGCGCTGATAGGCGCGGGCGCGGGTGAAGGCGCCGCGGATCACGTCCTCGACGCCCATGCGGGTGCCCGGGTAGCGGAGGTTCTGGGGCGAAGCGAGGCCGGGGATTTGCAGGCCCTGAGGCGAGCCCTGGCGCTTGGGATTCTCGCCGAGGGCCATCTTGATGCTGGGCATCGCCTTGTCGAAGACGAGGCCGCGCGCATCGGCGCCCCAGCGCAGCTTGAAGACGACGTTGCGCCCGCCGATGGAATTGGCGCTGCCATGCATCGAGTTGCAGACAGTGACGCCGCCCGCGAGGGCCTGGTAGATGGAGATGGACTCGGGGTTGAGCATCTCCGTGACGTCGACCATCGAGCTCACGCTGACGCTCGATTCGTTGATGGAATCGAGAGCGATGTGCGTGTGGGCGTCGATGATGCCCGGGATGATGTGCTTGCCGGCGGCGTCGACGATACGCGCGCCGGCGGGCGTCATCACCTTCTCTCCGACGTCGGCGATCTTGCCGTCGAGGATGACGATGGAGCCTTTAAACGTGCCCTTCGTGACCGTGTGGATGGTGCCGTTCCGGATGACGGTGACGTCGGCGGCCAGAAGGGCGGAAACCGTGAGGACGGCGGCGGGAATGATCGTGCGCATGAGTTACTGCTCCTCCTCTTCCGAGATGCTGGGCGAGCGGCCCGCAGCGCCTTGGGGCGCGGGCGCCTCCGGCTCCGGCAGGCGCCGGACGCCGTCGATGAAGACCATGCGGACGCGCGTCCTGTCGTCGAACAGGTCGCCGTCGGCCAGGACCAGGTTGGCGATCTTGCCGCGCTCGATGGAGCCGAGCCGGGCGGCGACGCCATAGATCTCGGCTGCGGTGAGGGTGAGCGCGCGGAGGGCGTCTTCGCGCCTGAGGCCGCGGTCGATGGACTGCTTGAGCGCGCGGAGCACGGCGCGCGGCGAGTCGAGCCCTTCCGAACTCACCGCCCATTTCACGCCGGCTTCCGAGAGGGCGGCAGGGGAAGCGGGGGCGAGGTCGCGAATCCGGAGCTCGCGGAGGCTCTCCCGGTCCTCGGGGTCGGCGTTGCGGTCGCGTGCGGGCCAGCGGACGTTGAGGATGACGGGCGTGCCAGCCTGTTTCAACCGCGCCGCCATCTCGTAGCCGCGAACCACTCCATAGAGAACGGCGGGCGTCTTGAGATCGGCGGCAAGGGTGAGCATGCGCTCCAGCTGCACGGGATCGGCGGCGGGCAGCAGGACGCGCCTGGCGCCCAGGATGCCCTCGATGGCCCTGTCATAGGCGGGCCGGGGGATGTTGACCGGATCGGCGGCGTACATCGAAAGCGCCTGGCGGTAATGCTCGGCGTCGAGCCAGAGCTGGCGGAAGTAGGCCATGATGCCCATCGGCGTGGACGGGAAACCCGTGTAGCCGGAAGGCCGGAGAGCGAGGAATAGGCCGGAGTCCGGCGCCACGACCATCTCGCCCGCGGTCCTGCCGCCGAGATTGATGACGGCGCCGTGTCCGGCGACGATGCCCTGGCGCGGGAAGACGACGGCGGAGGTGAAGCCGGCGTTGCGCGCCTGCCCGAGGCGCGGGTCGGCGGGCTGCAGCAGATCGGCGGCCTTCACCCAGCTAAAGGTGCCGGGACGGTCGAGCGGGCCCCAGGAGCGCGCCTGCTGGGGCTGCTGCGGCTGCTGCTGGGCGCCGCGAGCGGCCGATGGAGGCTGCGCCTGCGCAGTCTGGGGGAGGCCCCAGGAGCTGAGGGCGTCGATGAAGCCGGGGTAGACGGTGAGCCCGTTGCCATCGACGATCCATGCGGAAGCGGGCACGTCTACCTGAGCGCCGACGGCGGCGATGATGCCATTGCGGATGAGCACCGTGCCTTTCTCGATGACGGGGCCGTTGACGGGCACGATCCGCGCGCCGCGGATCGCCGTCCAGTTGACGGTTTCGGCCAGCGCAGCGGAGATCAGGAACGCAGAGATCAGCAGCGCGGCCGCAAAGGCGGCCAGAAGGTTCTTCCTCATGGTGAATTCCCGTATTCTAAACTGGTGGTTCCTCAATGCCAACTCGAAAATCCATCCGTTACGCTGACGCCGGCGTGAACATCGACGAAGCCGGCCGGGCGGTGGGCTTCATCAAGGCCGCCGTGAAGAAGACTTTCACGCGCGGCGTGCTGGCGGGCATCGGTTCTTTTGGCGCAATGTACCGGCTGTCGGGTTACAGGCGGCCGGTGCTGGTCTCGTCGGCGGACGGCGTGGGCACGAAGCTGAAGCTGGCGTTCCTGACCGGGCGCCATGACACGGTGGGCCAGGACCTGGTGAATCACTGTGTCAACGATATCGCGGTGCAGGGCGCCGAGCCGCTGTTCTTCCTCGACTACTTCGCCACGGGCAAGCTCGACTGGCGCGTGGCGGCGGCGGTGGTGTCCGGGCTGGCGAAAGCGTGCGAGGAGAACGGTTGCGCGCTGATCGGCGGCGAGACGGCGGAGATGCCGGGCTTCTACGCGGAAGGGGAATACGACCTGGCGGGTTTCATCGTGGGCTGCGCGGAACGCTCGCGGCTGCTGACGGGCGACAAGATCCAGCCGGGGGACGTGCTGGTGGGGCTTCCTTCCACGGGGCTGCATACGAACGGCTACTCCCTGGCGCGGAAGCTGGTGTTCGAGGTGGCGAAGCTGACGCCGAAGAGTTACGTGCCGGAGCTGGACGCAGCGATCGGCGACGAGCTGATGAAAGTGCACCGCAGCTACCTGAAGCCTCTGCGGCGGATGCAGAAGCACGGGCTGCTGGGAGGCGCGGCGCACATCACCGGCGGAGGAATCACGGACAACACGCCGCGGATGCTGCCCAAAGGGCTGGCGGCGCGCATCGACTGGGGTTCGTGGCCGGTGCCCCCGGTGTTCGAATTCCTGAAGCGGATCGGCGCGGTTCCGGACGAAGACTACCGCAGGACGTTCAATCTGGGCATCGGCATGATCTTCGCCGTGCCGCAGAAGAAGATCGCGCGGGCGGCGCGCCTGCTGGAGCGCATGGGCGAACCGTATCATCTGATTGGCGAGGTGATCCGGCAGCCGCGCGGGAAGGGCCGCGTGATCTACGCGTGAAGCGGCGCGCGGCAAGGAGGTGCATCCGATGAAGCGCATTGCCGTTCTGGCTTCTGGGCGCGGCTCGAACTTCGAAGCCATCGCCCGCAACATCCGCGAGGGGCGGCTGGAAGCCGAGATCGCGGCGCTGGTGGCGAACAACCCGGAGGCGCGGGCGCTGGAGATCGCGCGCGCCTACGGGATTCATGCGGTTTCGCTCCCGTCGAAGGGCATCGATTCCGACACATACGCGGCGATGGTGCGCGATGCGCTCGAGCCGCTGCGCGTGGATCTGATCTGCCTGGCGGGCTTCATGCGGCGGGTGGGCGCGCCGCTGCTGGAGGCCTACGCGATGCGCATCCTGAATATTCATCCTTCGCTGCTGCCCGCATTTCCGGGGCTGAACGTGCAGCAGCAGGCGATCGATTACGGGGTGAAATACTCGGGCTGCACGGTGCATTTCGTGGACGCGGGGCTCGACACGGGGCCGATCGTGGCGCAGGCGGCGGTGCCGGTGCTTGACGATGACACGGCGGAGACGCTCGCGGCGCGCATCCTTGTCGAAGAGCACCGGATTTACACGGAAGCCATTGCGCTGGTGCTCAGCGGCGCGTACCGGATTGAAGGGCGGCGCGTGATCCGCACCGGCCCGCCGCAGGCGGCTGGGTGAAACCGGAGCGGCGCGGCTGCATGCCAAGATAAAGACCATGAGCCGGATCCTGATGGTCGCCTCCGAGGCGGTTCCGTTCGCCAAGTCGGGCGGTCTCGCCGACGTGGTGGGCGCGCTGCCGGCGGCGCTGCAGCGGCAAGGGGAAGAGGTGGCGGTGCTCATGCCGCGCTACCGTTCGATTCCGTGGCATGAGACCGAGAGCGCCTTCGACAACATGGTGGTGTACGCGGGCGCGACACCTTACCGCGTGGATCTGCGCACCCGGGTCCACCGCGGCGTGCGGTTCTTCTTTGTCGAGGCGCCGTATTTTTTCGACCGCGACGGGCTGTACAACCATCACGGCACGGATTATCCGGACAATCACAAGCGCTTCGCCGTGCTGGCGCTGGCGGCGCTGGGCGCGGCGCAGACGGTGTTTCCCTGCGATATTCTCCACTGCCACGACTGGCAGGCGGCGCTCGTTCCGGTGTACAAGATGGACCAGCAGCACTCGAACCCGCTGCTAAAGGACACGAAGACTATCCTCACGATTCACAACCTGGGCTATCAGGGGCGCTTCCACCGCACGCAGTTTCCCGAGCTCGGGCTGAACTGGGGCTGGTTTACGCCGGACAAGCTCGAGTATTACGGCGACGTGAATTTTCTCAAGGGCGGCATGGCGACGGCGGACTGGCTGACCACGGTGAGCCCGACCTATGCGCGCGAGATCCGGACGCCGGAAGGCGGCTTCGGACTCGACGGGGTGCTGAGGAGCCGGAGCGGCGCGCTGACGGGAATTCTCAATGGCGTCGATTCCGAGGAATGGAATCCCGAAACGGACCCGTTCCTGCCGGCGCATTACTCGGCGCAGGATCTTTCGGGCAAGCGCGTGTGCAAGAAGGCGCTGCTCGAGGAATTCGGTCTGGACGCGGGGAATCTCGACCGCCCGCTGATCGGCATTGTCAGCCGGTTTGCGCCGCAGAAGGGTTTCGACCTGATCGCGGGCATCGGGCATTTCTTTGATGAGACGGACGCGCAGCTGGTGGCGCTGGGCAGCGGGGAGTGGCGCTATCTGCATCTGTTCGAGGAGTGGCACCGCCGCAAGCCGAGGCAGATCGGCGTGTGGGTTGGATATAACAATCCGCTGGCGCACCGGATCGAAGCGGGCGCGGACCTGTTCCTGATGCCGAGCCAGTATGAGCCGTGCGGGCTGAACCAGATTTACAGCCTGCGCTACGGGACGGCGCCGGTGGTGCGCGCGGTCGGCGGGCTGGATGATACGATTGAAGAGGACACGGGATTCAAATTTCACGAGTATTCCGTGGGGGCGTTGTACGACACGCTGCGCGTCGCCGTGGGCGCCTACCGGAACCGGGATGCCTGGATGGAACGGATGCGCCGCTGCATGGCGAAGGATTACTCCTGGGATGCGTCGGCGCGCGAGTACAAATCCCTGTACGGCAAACTGCTGGGGCGTGGCTGAAACCCGCGCCGCGGCCGAGACATCGAACGAGTTGGAGCTAAGAACAAACCAATGGCTGGTCAAAACATACTGGAGTTCACCGACGGGAATTTTGACAAGGAGGTCTTGAACAGCGACCTTCCCGTGCTCGTGGATTTTTGGGCTGAATGGTGCGCCCCCTGCCACATGATCGCGCCGGCAGTGGCCGCGGTTGCCAGTGAGTATTCTGGCCGCGTGAAGGTGGGCAAAGTGAACGTGGATTACAACAGCCAGACCGCCGCCCGCTATATGATCCGCGGCATTCCGACGCTGCTGCTGTTCCGCGGCGGAAAAGTGGTGAATCAGCGCGTGGGCGCTGTGGGGAAGGCCGAGATAATCAGGATGATCGAGCCGCAGCTCGGCTGAGCGTTTTTCTCTGTTGGATCGGCGGGCAGCCGCGCTCGCGCCGGCTGCCCGCAGTGTCTTCTGATGCGGTTCAGGCAGCGTGGTGGAGGACGTCGAGAAACGTCCGCGCGGCTGTGGTGAGGACTTTCCTGCGGCGTTGGAGCACGCCGAGGGGGCGGGCGAGGGGCTCCTGGAGGCGGATGGCGACGAGGCGCCCTTCGGCGGCGTCGGAGGCGAGCATCGGCAGCGGCAGAATGGAGACGGCGGGCTCAAGCCGCAGAGCCTCCTTCATGCTCTGGATGTTGTCGAAGCGCAGGGGCACCTGCACGCGGACGCCGTGATCCTTGAGGAATCGCTCAATTTCGCGGCTGATGGGCAGGTCCTCGTCAAAGCCGATGAACGCCTCGCCGGACAGATCCGCCACGGAGATCGACCTGCGGTGTGCGAAGCGGTGCCGCGGGTTGCAGGCCACCACCATCGGCTCCTCGCGCCACGGCGTGGCGGTGACTTCGCGAGTGGAGGCAGGGTAGCTCACCAGCCCCAGGTCCACGCGGTCCTCGGCCACCGCCTCATAGACCTTCTCGGGGCGCAGATAACTGACCTCGATGCGCACGCCCGGCATGCGCCGCCGGAATTCTTCCTCCAGCCGGGTCATCTCGCTCAGCCCCACCGAATAAATCGCCGCCACGCGCACAACGTGGTTGCGTTCCGACTTCAGCTCCTCGAGCTGAGCCATCAAGTCCTGGCGCCGGCGCAGCACATCGCGCGCGAAGTCGTATAGCAACTGGCCCGCCGGCAACACGTGAAGCGGACGCCGGGAGCGGTCCAGCAACTGCACGCCCAGACGGCGCTCCATCTCCTGCACCGCCTGGCTGGCGGCCGATTGCGTCAGCCCGTTCATGGCGGCGCCGCGGCTGATGCTGCGCGTGTGGGCGATGTCTCTGAATAACTGGAGCTGGTCGAGATCCATGCCATCCTGAGTTCTAACATAAGCGAACATGATAAAGCAAGCCTGTCATTTTTAGCTTGACTAATGTACAGGCAAGGCCTATACTGAAGTATCTCCCCGATCGAGACTGGTGAAGCCACCCATGTATCAGGACACCGACACTCGAATTCCACCCGCGCTGCCCGCAGCGCAGGGGCTGTACGATCCGAGGCAGGAGCACGACGCCTGCGGCATCGGGTTCGTGGTGAACATGTCGGGCGCGCGCTCGCACGACATCATCCTGAAGGGCATTCAGATTCTGCTGAACCTGACGCACCGCGGGGCGTGCGGCTGCGATCCGGAGACGGGGGACGGCGCGGGGGTGATGATCCAGACGCCGCACGAATTCTTCCAGAAGGAGTGCGACCGGCTGGGCTTCGCGCTGCCGGCGCGCGGCGCATACGGCGCGGGGATGGTGTTTCTGCCCGTGGAGCCGCATCCGCGGCTGATCTGCGAGGGGATCTTCGAGAAGATCATCCGCGAGGAAGGGCTGCATCTGCTGGGGTGGCGCGACACGCCGGTGGACATTGAAGCCATCGGGCGGGTGGCGCGGGCTTCGCAGCCGTACATCGAGCAGGTCTTCGTGGGCAGCCCGGCGGGGATGGATCAGGACGCGTTCGAGCGCAAACTATACGTGGTGCGGCGGCGCGTGGAGAAGGAAGTGGCAGCGTCGCTGGACCTGGATCCGCGCGACAAGGCGTTCTTCTATGTGCCGTCGCTGTCGTCGCGGACGATCGTCTACAAGGGGCTGCTGCTGGCGCCGCAGATTCCGCGCTTCTTCGGCGACCTGGCGGATCCGGACTGCGTGAGCGCGTTCTGCATGGTGCACCAGCGGTTTTCGACGAACACGTTCCCCACGTGGCAGCTGGCGCATCCGTTCCGCTATCTTTGCCACAACGGCGAGATCAACACGGTGCGGGGCAACGCGGCATGGATGGCGGCGCGGCAGCCGATTCTGGAGTCGCCGCTGTTCGGGCCGGACATCCAGAAGCTGCTGCCGGTGATCGGGCCGGGGCTGTCGGATTCGGCGACGCTGGACGCGGTGGTGGAGCTGCTGGCGCTGTCCGGGCGGTCTCTGCCGCACGTGATGGCGATGCTGATCCCGGAGGCGTGGGACTCGGATCCCACGATGAGCCCGGAGAAGCGGGCCTTCTACGAATACCACGCATCGCTGATGGAGCCGTGGGACGGCCCGGCCGCGGTGGCGTTCTGCGACGGCCGCGTGATCGGCGCCACGCTGGACCGCAACGGGCTGCGGCCCGCGCGGTATCTGGCGACGAAGGACGGGCTGGTGATCATGGCGTCGGAGACGGGCGTGCTGCCGATTCCGCCGGAGAACGTGGCCTACAAGGGGCGGCTGCAGCCGGGGCGCATGCTGCTGGTGGACATCGAGCAGGGGCGGCTGGTGCCGGACGAGGAGATCAAGGCGCAGCTCGCCTCGCGCAAGCCTTACGGACAGTGGATCGAGGAACAGCAGATCCGGCTCGAGCACCTGCCCGAGCCGCCGCGCGTGCATCTGGCCGATCACGACACGGTGCTGCTGCGGCAGCGCTGCTTCGGATACACGGAAGAGGATCTGGCGCGCATCCTCGTGCCGATGGCCGAGAAAGGGCAGGAGCCGATCGGCTCCATGGGCACGGACACGCCGCTGGCGTGCCTGTCGGACCGCCCGCAGCCGCTGTTCCACTACTTCAAGCAGCTTTTCGCGCAGGTGACCAATCCGCCGATCGATCCGATCCGGGAAGAGCTGGTGATGTCGCTGACGTCCTATCTCGGCACGGAGCGCAACATTCTGGACGAGACGCCGCAGCATGCGCACACGCTGAAGCTGGAGCAGCCGATCCTGACCAACCGCGACCTGGAAAAGCTGCGCCGGGTGTCGATGGGGGACTTCCTCGCCACGACGCTGCACATGCTGTACCGCGTCGACGGAGGGGCGAAGGAGCTGGAGCGGTCGCTCGACGGGCTGTGCCGGCGGGCTTCGCTGGCGATCAAGCAGGGCTACACGGTGCTGATCCTGTCTGACCGCGGCGTGGATGAGGAGCTGGCGCCCATTCCGTCGCTGCTGGCGCTCTCCGCAGTGCACAACCACCTGGTGAGAGAGGGCACGCGCACGCAGGTCTGCCTGATCATCGAATCGGGCGAGCCGCGCGAAGTGATGCACTTCTGCCTGCTGATCGGCTACGGGGCGTCGGCGGTGAACCCGTATCTGGCCATCGAGACGCTGGAGAACCTGGCGGAGCGGGGGCTGCTGCCGGAGGGGCTCACGTTCGAGCAGGCGCTGCGCAACTACAAGAAGGCGGTGAAGAAGGGGCTGCTGAAGGTGTTCTCGAAGATGGGCATTTCCACGCTGCAGTCCTACCGCGGCGCGCACATCTTCGAGGCGATCGGATTGAGCAGCGCGCTGGTGGAGAAGTACTTCACCGGCACGCCGTCGCGCATCGAGGGGATCGGCATGGACGTGATCGCGGAAGAGGCGCGGCGGAAGCACGCCTTCGCCTTTGCGCCGGTGACGGAATCGGAGACGGAGCTCGATGCGGGCGGGCAGTATCATTACCGCGCGCGCGGCGAGTATCACCTGCTGAATCCCCACACGATCGCCAACGTGCAGCACGCCATCCGGCTCAACAGCTGGGAGACGTACCAGGAGTTCGCCGAGCACATCAACAATCAGAACCGGCATTTGTGCACCTTGCGCGGGCTGATGGAATTCCAGTGGGCGGACAAGCCGCTGGACCTGAGCGAGGTGGAGCCCGCCGCGGAGATCGTGAAGCGCTTCGCCACGGGCGCGATGAGCTTCGGCTCGATTTCCAGGGAGGCGCACGAGACCCTCGCCATCGCCATGAACCGGATCGGCGGCAAGTCGAACACGGGCGAGGGCGGCGAGGACGAGGCGCGTTATGTGCCGCTGCCCAACGGCGACAGCCTGCGCTCGGCGATCAAGCAGGTGGCGAGCGGGCGGTTCGGCGTGACGGCGAACTATCTGGTGAACGCCGACGAGATTCAGATCAAGATCGCGCAGGGCGCCAAGCCTGGCGAGGGCGGGCAGCTGCCGGGGCACAAGGTGGATGAGGTGATCGCGCGCGTGCGGCACTCGGTGCCGGGCGTGGGCCTGATCTCTCCGCCGCCGCACCACGACATTTACTCGATCGAGGATCTGGCGCAGCTGATCTACGACCTGAAGAACGTGAATCCGCGGGCGCGGATCTCGGTGAAGCTGGTGAGCGAGGTGGGCGTGGGGACGGTGGCGGCGGGCGTGGCGAAGGCGCACGCCGATCTGGTGCTGATCTCGGGCGACTCGGGCGGCACGGGCGCCTCGCCGCTGACGTCGATCAAGCATGCGGGCACGCCGTGGGAGCTGGGGCTGGCGGAGACGCAGCAGGTGCTGGTGATGAACGACCTGCGCTCGCGCATCCGCGTGCAGACGGACGGCAAGCTCCAGACAGGGCGCGATGTGGCGGTCGCGGCGCTGCTCGGGGCGGAGGAGTTCGGCTTCTCGACGATGCCGCTGATCGCGATGGGCTGCATCATGATGCGCAAGTGCCATCTGAATACCTGTCCGGTGGGGATCGCGACGCAGGATCCCGACCTGCGGAAGAAGTTCCACGGCAAGCCGGAGGACGTGATCCGCTACTTCTTCTTCGTGGCGGAGGAGCTGCGGCAGATCATGGCGAAGCTCGGCTTCCGCACGGTGGACGAGATGGCGGGCAGGGTGGACCGGCTGGAGATGAAGGCGGCGGTCGATCACTGGAAGGCGCGCGGGATCGACCTTTCGCAGATTCTGTACAGCCCGCCGGCGCCGTCGCGCGTGGCGCGGCGCTGCCTGATCGCGCAGGACCACGGGCTGGAGCAGGCGCTGGATCACAGGATTCTGGAGCAGGTGCGGCCGGCGATCGAGAACCGGCAGCCGGCGGAGTTCCACTTCCCCATCAAGAACGTGCACCGCACGGTGGGGGCGATGCTGTCGGGCGAGATCGCGCGCCGCTACGGGTCGGAGGGGCTGCCCGACGACACGATCCGGCTGCGGTTCACGGGCAGCGCGGGGCAGTCGTTCGGCGCATTTCTGGCCAAGGGCGTGACGCTCGAGCTGGAGGGCGACGCCAACGACTATGTGGGCAAGGGGCTCTCAGGCGGCAAGGTGGTGGTGTACCCGCCGCGCGGCTCGACCTTCGTGCCCGAGGACAACATCATCGTGGGCAACGTGGTGCTGTACGGGGCGACAAGCGGCATGCTGTTCGTCAACGGCATGGCGGGCGAGCGCTTCGCCGTGCGCAACTCCGGCGCGACTGCGGTGGTGGAAGGCGTGGGCGACCACGGCTGCGAATACATGACCCGGGGGCTAGTGGTGGTGATCGGACGGACGGGCAAGAATTTCGCCGCCGGCATGAGCGGAGGCATCGCCTTCGTGCTTGACGAGACGGGCGATTTCCGGCGCGTGCTGTGCAACCGGGCGGGCGTGGATCTGGACCCGATGATCGACCCGAAGGACGTCGATCTGGTGCGTTCGCTGGTGGAACAGCACCTGAAGGAAACCCGCAGCCCGCGCGCCGCGTGGGTGCTCCAGAACTGGTACGCCATGCTGCCGCGTTTCGTGAAGGTCTTCCCGCACGAGTACAAGCGGGTGCTGGGCGTGCCGCGGGCATCGGAGACGCCGCGCATCACGCTGACGCGTCCGGCGGCGCAACAGGAGGCGGTACTGCGGTGAGAAGAGGCTGGGCGAGGGTCATTTTCCGGGAGGTCAGGCGTGGGTAAGCCGACGGGCTTCAAGGAATATCCGAGGGAGACGTTCGGGCGGCGTCCGGTGGAGGAGCGCGTCCGCGACTGGTTCGAAGTGTACGTGCCGCTGCCGGAGGACCGGGCGCGCAAGCAGGGCGCGCGGTGCATGGACTGCGGCGTGCCGTTCTGCCACACGGGCTGCCCGTTGACGAACCTGATTCCCGACTGGAACGATCTCGTCTACAAAGGGCGCTGGCGGGAGGCGCTGCGCGAGCTGCACGCGACGAACAATTTCCCCGAGTTCACGTCGCGCATCTGCCCGGCGCCGTGCGAAGCTTCCTGCGTGCTGGGGATCAACGAGCCGCCGGTGTCGATCAAGTCGATCGAGCGCGCGATCATCGACCGCGGGTGGGCGGAAGGCTGGATCCTGCCCGAGCCGCCGCTGGAGCGGACGGGCAAGCGCGTGGCGGTGATCGGGTCGGGACCGGCGGGGCTGGCGGCGGCGCAGCAACTGGCGCGCAAGGGCCATCTGGTCACCGTGTTCGAGAAGGCGGACCGCATTGGCGGGCTGCTGCGGTACGGAATCCCGGATTTCAAGATGGAGAAGCGTCACATCGACCGCCGCATGGCGCAGATGGAGGCGGAGGGCGTCACCTTCCGCACGCGCTGCCATGTGGGCGTGGACGTGACGGCGGACGAGCTGCGGAAGCAGTTCCACGCGATCGTGCTCGCCGGCGGCGCCGAGCAGCCGCGGGACCTGCGAGTGCCGGGGCGCGGGCTGAAGGGGATCCATTTCGCCATGGAGTTCCTGCCGCTGAACAACCGGCGCAATGCGGGCGACGAGGTTCCCGAGTCCGAGTGGATTTCCGCGGCGGGCAAGAACGTGATCATCATCGGCGGCGGCGACACGGGCGCCGACTGCCTGGGCACGTCGATCCGGCACGGGGCGAAGTCGATCCGGCAGTTCGAGATCATGCCGATGCCGCCCAACGAGCGCAGCCCGCAGACGCCGTGGCCGCTGTGGCCGTATCAATTGCGCAGCGAGACCTCGCACGAAGAGGGCGGCGAGCGGATCTGGGGCATCTCGACGCTCGAGTTTCTCGGCGGTGGCAACGGCCATGTGCGCGCGCTGCGCACGACGCGCGTGGGACCGCCGCCGAAGTTCGAGCCGCTGCCCGGGACCGAGGAGACTTACGAAGCCGATCTGGTGCTGCTGGCGATGGGCTTCACGGGACCGGTGAAGAACGGGCTGCTCGAGCAGCTCGGCGTGGAGCTGGACGCCCGCGGCAACGTGAAGGCGGACGGGCGGTTCATGACATCCGTGCCGGGCGTGTTCGCAGCCGGAGACATGCGGCGCGGACAGTCTCTGGTGGTGTGGGCGCTGGCGGAGGGCCGCAAGGCGGCTGAAGGCGTTCACGAATGGCTGATGAGCCAGCCGGCGCCGGAGGTGTGAGCCGGGCGGATCGAGCCGCGTTCACGCCATTCGCTTGGCCGGATGACGCGTCTTCTTCCGCGCCTTGCGGGCGGGCGCAGCGGCGGATCTCCCGGCGGGTTCGGGCGCCACCCGCAGCAGCGGCAAGGGAGGCAGCATGAGCCCCATGCGCCAGGGCGAGTTGTGCACAAGCTCCCGGAGATAGGGCCAGCAGTGGAACAGGACGTTGGCTCTGCGAAACGAGGCCAGCTGCTCCTCTGAAGGACGAAAATCCGGCGCCAGCCTGTAATTGGCTTCCAGGCGGCAATCCAATTCGAAGAGCGGGACTTCCGTGCCGCCCGTCAGCAAGGCTTTCATCTTCAGGTCGACGTCGAACGGGGCGATGCCCTCCTTGAACTCGCCGCTGCGCGTCTCGTGATGCAAATCGAGCCGGAGCACGCCGCCGGCTGGCTTGGGAAGCTCCTCCGAGCGGGCGCAAAATTCCTTGAGCCGGATCGAGTCGAGAACCGAGCGTTGCTGGAATTCCGCAGCCTGCCTCAGCTTCGGATCAAGCTGCCGAAAGGGAAATGGATTCGTGGTGGTCCTTGGTTTTGAGGGGGCGGGACATTGGGACGCGGGATGAGGACTCATTCAGCCACGGGCAAGTGGGCAGGGGGATGGGCACAGTGCTTCAGATGACGGACCTGACACGCTCTGGCTGCCGCAGTCCCAGGCGGCGGCAGAGCGCGTCGTAATTTCTGCGGGCTTCGTCCGGATCGGTTTTCAGGCGGATCAGGTCGCTGCTGCTTTTGTCCGGCAGGACGCCCGCCTCCCAGCGCTTGATGCTGGCTTCGCCCACGCCCAGGTAGCCGGCGAACTCCCGCTGGCTCATCCGGAGGCGATGGCGCGCTTCCCGGATCTGATCCGCCGTCAGAATCCCCGCCAGACGGCGGTAGGTTGCATCCACGCGCCTGCCGTGCTCGTCCACGCGATCCCATGGAACACTGATTGCGCCGCAATGGCTGCATACGAGGACTTCGTCTTCCACCTCAAACTGCAAGCCGCGAATTTCGTGCGGGACTTTCGCGACGGTTCGCTTCAACCGTCCCTCGCTACAGTCGAAACACTTCATGACTTCCAACCATCCATGGAAAAACCCAGCAAAGAATAGTCGCAGGGATGCAGGGAATAAAGCTTCACCAAAGGTCTCCTGCCCTCGAGCCGAAACTTGACATACAGCACGCAACCCATAGACGGCGAATTGTACCGAAAGGCGAAGCTGCGCTGATCCCAATTATCCTTGATGGGAACAGCATCGCGTTCGGAGAGCTCCCCGGCTACTTTTCTGATCGCATCAGACAGTGATGTTCCCGCGAGCGGCAATTCCATGAGTCTGTCATATACGCGTGGCTCGACGCTCACTCTTCCAGCCGCAGCCGCCTTCTTGAACTCCTGCAGAGCCGCCCTCAGGCCGCCTGCATCGGAATGCTTCCGGGGAGAGCGGCTCACTGGCCGCTCTCCCTAGTATCATTTGATACCAGATTGCAAGCGCCGTCAAGCAGGGAATATTGCAAGCGCATCAAAACGCGAGAGAAATAATTCGCCATGTCTCTGGCGGCCGAGGTTGTTTTCCGCTGCCGTCCGCCGTGTCCGTCACGTGATGCGGCATAACTCAGAGAAATGCTGCCAGACGAGTGGCCGTGATGCGCGGATTTGGCGGGACTCCGAGTCACTCGAGAAGGTGCGGATACGCCGCCATCACGCGGTCGATCTCTTCCTTCTGCCCCGGTGAGAGATCTTCGTCCGGATCCAGGCAGGCGCGCGACTGCATGCGCCCCTGCCGCACCAGCACCTCGTGGATGCCGGCGATGCAGCCGCGGAAGCCGTTGGCGGCGTCGAACAGCGCGGCGTTCAGGTCGGTGAGCTGCGCGCCGAGAGACAGCAGCAGCGCGGGGTTTTGCCCTTCGTGGACGCGGCGCAGCAGGGAGACGGCGCTTCTGGTTCCCACCGCCCACTGGCCGAGCAGCCCGCCGCGGATCCGCAGCGAGACTCCGTTGAAATGGAACGGCGTGAGCAGGTCCGCGACGATGTTGTCGTCGTTGCCGGTGTAGAGGGCGATGTCGCGGGCGCGGCTCGATTCCGCGACGGCGCGCACGACGTCCAGGGTCTGATACCGGTTGAAGGGCGCGATCTTGATGGCCACGAGGCAATCGAGCTCAGCGGCGCGCCGCCAGAAGGCGTAGGGCAGCACGCGCCCGCCGACGGCGGGCTGCAGGTAGAAGCCGAAGACAGGCAGCACGCGGCCGATTTCCGCAATGTGCGCCACCAAGGCGTCGATGCCGGCGTCCCGCAAGGCGGACAGCGACACGAGCGCGCAGTGATACCCGAGCGAGCGCGCCAGCTCAGCCTCGCGCAGCGCCTGAGGCGCGGCGCCGCAGACGCCGGCGACGAGGACGGCTT
Source organism: Arcobacter sp. (assembly GCA_020723085.1). Lineage (GTDB taxonomy): Bacteria > Acidobacteriota > Terriglobia > Bryobacterales > Bryobacteraceae > JANWVO01. The sequence goes on along the minus strand of DYJN01000019.1, from coordinate 23,374 downwards.
CCGTGCCGCGCGCCTCTTCCGCTGCGGCGCGAAGGACAGGCTCCAGGAGGTTGTGCTCCGGGGAGCGGATGGCGAACTGCGTCGTATGGACGCCGGCGGCGAATCCTCCGGCGCCGGATTCGAGGTAATAGCGGGTGAGAGCGCGCTGGCGCGGCTCGTCAAACTTGCGGCCGGCGGTGAGACAGAGGGGATGGGCGGGGATGACGAGCCCCTCGCGCAGGCGGTCGAGCCAGGTCATGGTTCAGAACTTTCCTTCGCGCATTTCAAAGTGTGTGGGCTTGCCGTGGATGGCGCCGCCGGACAGGATCCAGGCGGCGGTCAGATCGATCAGATCCTGCGCCCTGAGCGAGGGCAAGCCGAAGAGGCGGTGGCAGAGGGCGGCGTCGTTGAGCAGCGCGGTGGGGTGCTCGGCGCCGGTGAAGTGCGGCTCCACGCCGAAGCGCCTGCCGAACTCGCGGGCGATGTCGCGGACGCGCAAGGTTTCCGGACCGGTGAGATTCAGGATGAACGGAGGGGATTCGGCGCGGTGCAGGGCGCGCAGCGCGACCGAGTTCGCATCTCCCTGCCAGATGACATTCACGTGGCCCATGCTCAGGTCCACCGGCTGCCGGTCCCGCACCTTCAGGGCGATGTCCACCAGCACGCCGTAGCGCAGCTCGACGGCATAATTCAGCCGCAGGAGCGCAACAGGCGTGCCGTAGTTGCGGGAGACGTGGTCGAACAGGCGCTCGCGCCCGAGCACCGACTGCGCGTATTCCCCGATCGGTTCCGGAGGCGTCTGCTCCGTGGCGCCGCCGCTGGAAACGGGCACAAGCGGATAGACATTGCCGGAGGAGAAGGCGGCGATGCGCGATTCGCGCCAGCGGTGCGCCACCAGCCCCGGAAGATAGGTGTTGATGGCCCACGTGAGAGACGGGTTGCCGGTGGAGCCGAACTTGCGGGCGGCCATGAAGATCACGTTGGGCGCGTCGGGGAGGCGTTCGAGCGCTCCCGGCTCGAGCAGGTCGCATTCGATGGTCTGGATATTCCAGCTTTCCAGGCGCGCGCGCACTGCCGGGTCCGAGAAGCGGCTGACGGCGATGACCGCCGCCGGATTGCCTGCCATGTCGAGCGCGCGGCGCGCGCGGTGGGCGAGCGAAGGCCCCATCTTGCCAGCCGCGCCGAGGATCAGCAGCGGACCCTCCAGCGAGCCAAGGGCATCGATGTCGGCGGCCGACGGCGCGGAGAGCACGCTTTCCAGTTCAGCTTCTGAAGTGATCATGCGAGGCCGATGGTGAAATTATACGTCCCGTGGGCGGGCGGCGCGTTCAGGCGCAGCCGGATGCGGCGGACGGCGGGGCCCCAGATGGGCCGCAGCCGCGCGTCCTCGGAGCTGTGTTCGTCCACCTGCGCCTGTAATGCAGGATCGAAAGCCAGGGCGAAGCGCGAGCCAAGGACGACGCGCCCGGAGGCGGCGGCTTCCACGGCGCGGTTCGTGATGAAGCTCCACTCGACCGATTGGCGGCGCGCGAGTTCGAACTCGTCGCGGAGCGTGACCCGGTTGGCGCGGCGGTCGAGCGAAAGTTCCCGGATCCATCGCCGGCAACCGGCTTCAGCGGGGTAGGCGGCCTGAATTTCCATGGAAACACTGCCGGGCTGCGCACGGAAATTGCGGGCTTCGTACTGCCGTCCAGGCGCCTGCATGTGGCCGTTGACCGTGGGACAGTTATGCCAGGCCGACTGCATGGTCCAGATCTCGTAGCGTTGCGAGGAGAACGTCCTGGCCGAGTACGTCTCGACGCCGATGTCGATGAAGACGGGCTCGCCGTCGCAGAAGACGACGAAGTTGCCGACGTCGTTGTGATTGTGGCTCTCGGCGTTGTGGCCGCCTTGAGCGGCGAGGTAGAAGCCGCGGTCCGAGCCCTCCTGAATGCGCGCGGCGAAGACCTGCGTGCCGGGCAGGATCACGTCGGCGACGAGCGGCGGGCGGGCGGACCGGGAGGCGGCCTGGATGTCCTCGAAGTGGAAGATCGACTGCAGCGAGCGCCACATGGACTCCTGCACCGCCAGGCGGCCCGGCTCGGATTCGCGCCCGGCGAGCCACGCGCCAAAGGCCTGCATGCGTTCGTCGCGCGCGCGCTGCCCGTAGCGCCATACGAGAACGGGATCGGGCCGGACCTGCGCCGAGGCATCGGCGAAGTTCAGATACCACGGCCCGGCGATATGGGCGCGGTAGATGTACGCGCCCATTTCGCGGATCAGCGGCATATCGTAGACGTCGATCGAGCCGCCGGAGGCGGAGCGCAACAGTTCGAGGGCGTCGAACAGCGATGCGGCGGCGCGGCTCCAGTAGCCCGGCCCCTCGTCGCAGCCGCCGTCGTCGTGATAGACGTCGAGGAACGCATCGAGCGAGCGGACGATCTTGTGCAGCGCGGCGGCGCGGCGCTCCGGGTCCGTTTCGATCAGGAGCACGGAGCTGAGCCAGTTGGAGTTGATCCACGGGTTCCAGTTGTTGACGGCGCGCGTGCCGCTGAAGCCCATCCACCAGAAATCCTCGCGCGTGAGGCACGGATCGAGAATGCGGCGGCGGATCTCGCCGTGGATGCGCGGGCGCGCCACCCTGGAGAGGCGGTCCAGCTGCGGCGCCAGCAGGTAGTCGATCCACGCCAGCGTGGCGGAGGTCTCCGCGGCAAAAAGATCGACAACCGGCTCGCGAACGTCCGGCAGCGTGTTGCCTGCCTTCTGCGCGCCGATGTGCGCGGGCACGCCCCAGAAGGACTCTTCGCAGGCGAGCCAGATGCCGTCGAGCACGTCGTCGAGGAAGCGTCCGCGTCCGTCGATGCATTCGGCCAGCGCCGCCAGCGTGAGGCGGTTGCGCCGCGAGCGGCGCACGGCCTCATACCGGGCGCGGACGCCGGTGCGGGCGTAATCGAGGAAGAGGCTGGCGGGCAGCGAGGGCCAAGGCTGGCCCAGGCGCTCCTCCGCCGAGGAGACAATGGAGGTCTTCAGCTCGAGCGGCAGGGATTGCCACGCCGTCCGGTCGTCAGCCGGAGGCCGGGGGCGCCACTCGGCGCGGGCGCGGATGGAACTCCGCAGGAGATCGGCGGAGATGCGGGACTGGAGCAGCTTCTTTTGCGGCGGTGCTGGGCGCTGCTGAGCCAGGGCGAGCGCGGGAGAGGCGAAGAAGGAACGGCGGGTCAACCCGGTCATGCACGGAATCTATCGCAGTTTCGGCCGGCAGGCAAAGCGGGGATACTGGAACAGAATGAAGCTGGCGCTGATGGTGGGTCTGCCGGGATCGGGCAAGACCACGTGGCTCGAGAGGCAGGGCATCCACGCGCTCTCCAGCGACCGGATGCGGGCGCTGATCACGGGCGATGAGTCGAATCAGAACGTGAACCGGCTGGTGTTCCGGCTGCTGCGGGACATCGTGCGGATGCGTGCGGCTGCTGGGGTGGAGGAGACCTGGATCGACGCCACGTCGATCACGCGGCGGGAGAGGCGGGCATGGATCCGGCTGGCGGAACTGCTCGACTGCGAGATCGAGGCCATATTTCTCGACGTTCCGCTGGAAGAGTGCCGGCGGAGGAACCGGCTGCGCGGGCGCGTGGTGCCGGAAGAGGCGCTGGAGCGCATGGCGGCGGCGTTCGACCTGAAACGGACGGATTATGTGCCGGTCGC
>DYJN01000019.1:0-19704 GCA_020723085.1 Arcobacter sp. | reverse complement strand
GGTGGAGGAAGGGTTTGCACGGGTTCTCGTCGTCAGGGATTGAGACTCCCCGGCTGCTGGCGCCCGCCAAAGCGCTACACACACTTGCCGCCGCCGCTGGCGCCGATGCCGCGCAGTGCACCGCCTGCTACAACCCAGGCGGGGCTGAATGGAGACGGCGTTCCAGTGATCCCACTCGGCAGCCGTGATCCACGCGGGCAGGCGGGAAACGCGCGATTGGCGGGCTGCCGCAGCGTTCACGCGCCGGACGGTCCCGCCTTTCTCTGAGCCATGCGCCAGAACACCGCCGGGATCAACCCCATCGCTCCGGAACACACGGCCAGCAGGCGCACGTCGGCGCCCAGATCCACAAGCTCGCCGGCGGCGAAGCTGACGGCGCTCATGGTGAGGAACAGGCCGGCGAAATCGGCCGAGAACACCCGGCCGCGGAACTCGTCATCGGTCATCTTGTGGAGCAGCGTGGTGGAAAAGACCCAGGCCATGGAGGAGCCCGCGTGGCCGATGGCGACATAGACGCAGGCCACCCAGAGCGTGGGCGCAAAGCCGAGCGCGGCGTAGGCGGCGGCGGTGACGAGGAAGGCGAACGTGATCCCGGCGCGCATCCTGCGCTCCTCGTTCTTCGCCCAATAGCCGGAGGCGAACGAGCCGATGAAGGCGCCGACGCCGCGGGCGCTGAACAGCAGGCTCATGCTGAGCGCGCCGCTGCCTTCGATGGGGAAGACGCGTTCGCCGAAGACGGGCAGCAGCACCCAGTGCGCGCCGGTGAGGCCCATGCCGGCTTTCACGAGAAGCGTGGACAGCCGCCCGGCATGGCCGCGCACGTACTGGATGCCGTCCCAGATGGGTTTGAAGTCGAACAGGCAGCGGAGACGGAAGGGCGGCAGGTTCTCGGCGTGCGTCTCGCGCACGCGCATCGCCGCGAGCAGAAGCGCGGAGATGCCGAACGAGACGGCGTTGATCACGAAAACCGACGTGCGGCCGAACTTCCACAGCACGAGTCCTCCGAGCCCGCTGCCGAGCGCGAGATTGATGGCCCAGGTGGAGGACGACAGCGCGTTCGCCACGAGGAGCTTGTCTCTGGAGGCGACGATGTTCGGGATCAGGGCGGTGCGGCCGGGCTCGAACAGCGCCCACATGACGGTTTCGGTAAACAGCAGGATCCAGACGAGCCAGACCATGTCCGCCGTGGTCACCAGCATCATGCCGAGGACGATAAAGAGGCGCGCGAGGTCGGCGGCGATCATGAGGGCGCGGCGGTTGAGCCGGTCGTTGAGCACGCCGGCAGTGGGCGCCACAAGCACCTGAGGCAGCAGTTGCAGGACGACGGCGATGCCGACGCTTTCGGCTTTGCCGGTGAGCTGGAGCAGCAGGGAATAGACGGCCACGGCGTAGAGCCAGTCGCCGAGCTCGCTCACCACCTGCGCCGACCACAACAGGCGGAAGTCGCGGTTCTCGCCGAGCAGGCGCAGGTAAGCGGCGAAGGAGAAGGAGGGCGCGCCCGCGGCTTCCATGCGCGGCTAGTCCGTGTAGATGCCCATGCGCTCTTTGACGAGGCGGACGGTGGAGTTGGCGACGGGCGAGACGCGCTCGGCGGACTCGCGCAGGATGCGCTGGAGCCGTCCGGGCTCGCCGGTGATTTCGCGGTAGCGCTGCTGGATGGGTTCGAGGCCGGCGACAACCGTCTCGGCCACCGTCTTCTTCAGATCCCCGTAGCGCATGCCGGCGAAGTGCGCGCGCATCCGCTCGTCCGTCCAGCCGGTGAACGCCTGATGGATGGTGAGGAGGTTGGCGACGCCGGGGCCGAGGTTGTCGAAGTCGACGCCGGGGAGCGAGTCCGTGGTGGCGCGCATGATCTTCTTTCGGATGAGCGCGGGCGGGTCGAGCAGACCGACGGCGTGGAAGGCGCCCGTCTCGGACTTGCTCATTTTCTTGGTGGGGTCATCGAGGCCCATGATGCGGGCGCCGACTTCGGGCAGCTTCGTCTCCGGCATCGCGAACGTCTCGCCGTAGAGGGAATTGAAGCGCTGGGCGATGTCGCGCGTCAGCTCGAGGTGCTGCGTCTGGTCCTCGCCGACGGGCACGACGTTGGCCTGATACAGCAGGATGTCGGCTGCCATCAGCACGGGATACTGGAGCAGCCCGTCGCCGACGGATTCCTGCTTGGCGGCTTTGTCCTTGAACTGCGTCATGCGTTCAAGCCAGCCAAGAGGGGTGACGCAGGTGAGCAGCCAGCACAGCTCGGCGTGCGCGGGCACCGTGGACTGGATGACGATCGAGCTGACCGCCGGGTCGATGCCCGCGGCGAGGAACAGCGCGGCGGTCTGCTCGATCTTGGCGCGGAGTTCGGCTGGATCCTGGTACACCGTGATGGCGTGCAGGTCGACGATGCAGAAGACGCACTCGTAGTCGTGCTGGAGGCGGACCCAATTTTTGAGGGCGCCGAGATAATTGCCGATGTGGAGATTTCCGGTCGGCTGGATGCCGGACAGAACTCTGGGTTTCATGCTGAAGTGAAAACGAAGGGCTCCTATTATCGTAAAGGACGCGCATGGACCAAGTAAAAATCGAGAAGTGGGTGTACGGGGGCGCGGGGCTGGCGCGCACGGCGGAGGGCGTGGTGCTGGCGCCCTTCGTGATGCCCGGCGAAGTGGTGAAGCTGGAGGGCGCGAGGCGGCGGGCAGGAGTGACGGAGGCGCGGGCGGCGGAGATCGTGGAGAAGAGCCCGGAGCGGATCGAGCCGGCGTGCGCGCTGTTCGGACGCTGCGGCGGCTGCCACTACCAGATGGCGCCGTATGAGTTTCAGATTGAAGCAAAGGCCGCCATCCTGCGCGAGGTGTTCGAGCGGGTTGCCAAGAGGAAGGCGCCGGAGGAGATTCGCGTGGTGCGGGGCGAGCCTTGGGGCTACCGGAACCGCAGCCAGTTTCATTTCGGACATCACACGCTGGGCTACAAGATGGCGGGTTCGGACAAGGTGGTCGACGTGGAGGAGTGCCCGATCTCGGCGCCGGCGGTGAACGCGGCGCTGAAGGCGCTGCGGGCGGCGCGGCGGGACCGGCGCTTTCCGCGGTTCCTGAAGCAGGTGGAGCTGTTCACCAACGGCGAGCGGACCATGGTGAACGTGCTCGACACGGAGCAGGGGCGGGGGGTGGCGCGCGGGTTCTTCGAGTGGCTGGGGGAGCGGATTGCCGGGGCGGCGGACGGCGAACTGTTCTACGAAGCCTGCGGCGAGCGGTTCCGGGTGAGCCACAGGTCGTTTTTTCAGGTGAACCGGTTCCTGATCGAGCCGCTGGTGGAATGCGCGCTGGAAGGAGCGGAAGGAGAAGAGGCGCTGGATCTGTACGCCGGCGTGGGGCTGTTCACCGTGCCGTTGGCGCGGCGCATGGGGCGCGTGACCGGAGTGGAGAGCGACGGGAGCGCGGCGCGGGACCTGGAGTTCAACCTCTCCGCGGCGGGCGTGGCGGCGCAGGCGCGGCGCATGCAGGCGGAGCAGCATCTCGAGGGACTGACAAAACGGCCGGATTTTGTTCTGGCCGATCCGCCGCGCGCCGGGCTGGGCAAGCGGGTGGTGAAGGAGCTCGCCAGGCTGCTGCCGCCGCGGCTCCACATCGTAAGCTGCGATCCGGCGACGCTGGCGCGCGACGTGGGAGCGCTGTGCGGGGCGGGCTACGACTTGGAGGGGCTCGAGCTGATCGACCTGTTTCCGCAGACGTATCACATGGAGAGCGTGGCGCGGCTGCGGCTGCGCTGAGCCGTCAGGCGCCGCCGTTCTGATGGTTGGGCACGGACTGGGGATCGAGGGCTTCGATCAGAGCCGGGGCGAGGCTGGGGTCGAGTTCGAGAGCCTGTTTCCAGGCGGTCTGGGCTTCTTCGAGGCGTTCCAGCGAAGCGAGAGTGCTGCCGTAGTTGAACAGCAGAACGGGATCGCCGGACCGCACGGAAAGCGCCAGGCGGTAGAGATCTGCGGCGGCGGCATAGCCGCCCTGCTGCTGGAGCAGCGCGCCGACGGCGCACCGGAGTTCGGCCACTTCCGGGTCGTCCGCGGCGGCGCCCATCTCCAGCGCCCTGTCGAGCGACCGGCGGGCGTCGTCAAGGTTTCCGGCCTCTGCGTGAAGCCGGCCCAGCCGGGCCACGGCTGTCACGCTGGTCTGCGGCGACTCGGCCAGCGCCTCCAGGATCGCCCTTGCCTGATCCGTCTCGCCGGACATGCGGAGCGATTCGGCCATCGCCAGGCGGGATTCGACATGCCGGGCATCCGCCTGCAGGGCGGACCGGAAGGCATCCGCGGCTTCCCTGTAGCGTCCCAACCGGAACAGACAGGCGCCGGCGTGATACCAGGGTTCGGGGAAAGCCGGCGCAGCGGCGGCCAGTTCACGGAATGCGGCCAGCGCCTCCTCGTACCGTTCCGCGGCGAAGGCGGCGTGGGCGAGCGCCTCCCGGGCGGGGAGCGATCCCGGGGAGAGAGCCGAGAGGCGCATTGCCAGCCGCCTGGCCTGATCCCACTCGCCGGCCTCGACCGCGGCCAGCAGGGCGTTGAGAAGCATTTCTTCGCGATCCGGCGCGGCTTCGAGCAACTGCAGGTACAGCGGCAGCGCCTCGGAAGCCTTCCCCTGCATCTGAAGCGAGGCCGCCTTTCCGAACACGGCTGGCACGTACCCGGGCCGCAGGCTCAGGCACTGCCCAAAAGCGGAAGCCGCTTCGGCGAACCGCTCCAGATGCAGGAGGGCGGTTCCCAGCAAATGCCAGGCTTCGGCATGGGATGGAGTGAGCACTACGGCGCGCTGCAACGCATCCGCCGCGGGCGGCCATTGCCGGAGGCGGAGATGGCAGAGCCCTTCATTGAAAGCCGCATAGGAGTGATCGGGCTGGCACTGGCCCAGGCGGTGATAAAGACCGGCTGCCCGCGCCAGGTCGCCGGTTTCAAAACACAGTTGGGCGCCCAGCAGGAGGGCGTCCGCGTCATCGCGCGCGAGTGCGGGCTCGAGCGCCGCCAGTGCGGCCGAAGGCTCGGAGCGGAGCCAGTGGCGGACCGCCTCCACCAGGGCAGGTTCTGCCGCGGCGCGCGCTGCCAGTCCTGAGCGGGACGGCGCGGCGTCGAACAGGGTTCTTACCAGTCCGGTGTCGACGATCCAGAGCCAGGAGTCGGCAGGCAAAGGGATCATCCGTTTACTCTCCCTGACGCCGGTTGGCGGCGTGGCTGGCTGAATCTCCGCACGGTTGCGCCGCATCGGCGAACGCTGCGGGCGGAGGCAGCAATCTGTAATCCGGGCGGTAGGGCATGCAGGACGCCCGGGGCACATGCAAGGCGTTGAGGAACAGCATCCGTCTCAGAGCAGGCAAATTGCGGGGCGGGCAGGCCGCCGCAGGCCCTATGGGGCGCAGGTGCAGCCGCTTCATGGGCATCCGGTGCAGCCGGAATGGCTGAATGGGCGCCGCCTGCTCATCCAGAGGCTCCAGGACGGCAGGGGCGCCCGTCCGGTCTCGCAGGCGCGGAACCACGCCTGCGGGCGGCGGCTGCCAGAGCAAGGCAGGCGGCTGCCAGCCGGTTCGGACCGGGATCGAAACCGGCGCTCCGGAAAGAGGTGCGGGGGAGCGCCATTCCAGCGGCCGCGCCGGAACCTCCAGGAGTGCGCCGCAGGACAGGCGAGCCTGCCGGCTGAGAACGGGACGTGCGGCCTGCGAAGAGGCGGCTCCATCCTGAAGGCCATCGAGAAAAGAGAAGACGAGAAAGGAATTTGGCTCCTGAAAGCCGGATGCAAGCGGGGAACGAGTTTCCCCGCCGGACGAACACCATACCGCTTCTCCCAGCGGCGTCAGCCACGAGGCCGGGACCACCGCGCCACTTTTCCGCAGGCCGGTCTGCGGCGCCGGCGAACGGTGCGCCGGGGCGAGCACCGTTCTCCGCGGGCGGAGAGGACGGACGGCCACCTGCCACCGCCTTCTGCCGGAGACAGGCGAGAGGGCCAGCGGGAGAAGGCCGGCGTGGGGAACGGGGAAGGCAGGTTCGCGGCCCGGAATGACGAGCACCCGGACCACCGGGAAGGCCGTGCCCGGGTCTTCCGGCACTGGCGTGATCGCACTGGCTCGCGCCGGCTCGAAATCCACCGGAGGCGTGGCGAGCCGCACAAGCTGGTCTGCAAACCCGTAGAGCGGCGCCTCCGGAAGCGAGTTTTCTGACAGTGCCGCCGCGGATTCAGACTGTTGGCCTGATTCCAACAGGGATTTCAGGAGGGACTCCAGCGGGGGGTGCGCTCCGGCGGCGCCGGCATTCCCGCGCCCCCGTGCCGCTTCTTCCCTGGCTGTCCGGTGCAGCCGGGCATGCTCGCGGCAGCAGTAGCGGTATCCGTCCACCACTCGGTGGAGCCACAGGAGCCGCCGGCCGCAATAGGCGCAGGTGTGCATCCGAGAGCTGGACTCCTTTTCGCTCTTCTATCGGCAGAATCAGGGAAAAGCTTGATAACGCCCCGGACCAACCTGAAAAGCGCCGGGCGGCGCACCGTGGCTAATGACAGCCGCCAGGCCTGCCGATGGAAGGGAAGAGCCCATGAACGCACTCGAACGGCTCAAGGAGATCGCAAGCGCGCTTGGCCTGTCAGGCGGGGAGCCGGCGGATGCCTGGTTCGATGCGTCCAATCCGTTCTGCCGGGACGGGGAGCGGCTGCTGAGAGCCGGCCGCGCGGCGGAAGCGGAAGAGATCTTCCAGCGGATCCTGATTGAGCCGCGTCATGCCGCCGTGGCCAGAAGGGAGATGCCGCGGATCCTGCTCGCGCTCGCCACCGCGCAGATCCGGCAGCAGAAGTGGGACGCGGCGGAAAACAGCGCGGCTCGCGCATGGGCGATCCTGAGCGAACTCCGGTACCGCACGACTCCCGAATACGCCGAGTGCTGCCGGTTGCGCGCCGGGGCGGCCAAAGGGCGGGGCGACATGGAGGCGGCGCTGAAGTTTTACAGGGAAGAGCTGGCGGCCGCGGAAAGCCAGAAGCATCCCAAGCCGGCTGAGATCGTCCGTTGCCGTATCGAGATTACCGCGATGCTGCGCGAAATGGGCCGGTGGGAGGAGGCTGAGCGGATGGCTTCCGAGGGGGCCAGGCTTGCGGGCGAGAAGCTGAAAGACTCCAAAGAAGAGGGCGACGCCCTGCTCGAATGGGCGCAATGCCTGGCAGGTTGCGGGCGGTTTGCGGAGGCGCGCTCGGCTGGAGAGAAGGCGGCGGACATTCACCGGGCGGCGTGCGGAGACTTCTCGAGCGAAGTAGCATCCAGCTACGAGAAGCTGGGCTCGATCTGCCAGAAGCAGCAGGATTATCCGGCGGCCGTCAAGTACCTGGAAAAGGCGCTGGGGGTCCGCGAGCGGCAGGTGGGAGGGGACAGCTCGGAGATGGCGCTGTTGCTGGTAGCGCTGGCGGACCTGTACTCCTTGTTGGGGAGGCTGGCGCCGGCGCTGGAACTCCTGCAACAGGCAGTGGGCAAACTCGGGCCGTCGAGGGACAGCAATCTTGCCGGCGCGCTGGAGAAGCTGGGATCGATGTATGTCCGGACAGGGCGGTATGAAGACGCGGCCGACTGTTATCAGCGCGCGCTCGATTTCTGGTCCGGCGAGCCGGAGGCCTATGCCGACAAGATCACGGCCAACCGGCAGGCGCTGGAGGATCTGATCCCGTACCTTCCGGCGCCGCCCGAGAAGAAGCCGGAGACTCCGGACACGGGCGTTCCGGTGTTGCGCGAGCCGGAGGGCGAGCGGGCAGCGGGTGGCGCGTCCGGCGCGGCGCAGCCGATACCGGGAGGGGGAACGGGGCGCAGCCCGGCGCCCCGGGCGGCGATGACGGCAGGATCCGGCCACGGGGCGCCCGGCGTTTCCATGGGCCTTGCCTGCTCAGGATCAGCCCCCGGTCCGTCCTGTCTGGGAGCGGGCGGCGCGGGACGATCCCAAGGGGGAGGGACCGGCGCAGGGCTGACCGGCGGCGCCGGCGCGGGCGCGGGAGGGGGCTGGGCTCCGGCTGCAGTTACGGCTTCGGTTCCCGGGGGTGCAGACTCTGCCGCGGGCGGGATCCATATGACGGGCGGTTCGGGCGGCGAGATGGAGAGTGAAGCCGCGGGGCGGATGCAGGCGGCGCTGCCCGCTCTGGGCGATTCGCTCTGCGAGCAGAGGGACGCTCACGGGTTCTGCGGCTGGGAGGACCTGTTCTTCGACCAGGTTCCCCGCTGAACCGCCGGTAAATATCAGGCGGCGCGGGAAACGGGCGCTGCCGCCGCCGGCATGCCGCGGCGCAGGCGGCGGAGCAGCACTTCCACGAAATTCAGCGCGAGAGCCAGCGCGAGCAGCGCGGGCCAGAGGCGCAGGCGCGCAGGCAGCGACCGTCCGCCGGAATCGAACACGTCGCCGGGCTGCGGCTGGAAGCGGCCGCCCGTAAACGAGGCGATCTGCCGCAACAGATCGGCGTCCTCCCCGTAGTCGGTCAGTTCCGGCTCAGGCAGGTACAGGCCGGCTTCGGGAAACGCGCGGGATTCCTCGAGCGGGCGAACGCGGAACAGGCCCCGGCGGGCGCCAACCGGCACGATGGCCTGGAACAACCCGTTTGCGAGCTTCTCTGCCTTTGCCGTGCGCCGGAATCCATCCGGACCGAACACAAACAGCGTGGGCGCGGCGTCCGGCAAGGGAATCGCAGCCGACTGCCGGTACTCGGCCACCAGCGCGCCGCGCGCCGGGTCATAGGCCAGCGACGCCTGACCGGGCTGCGCCTGTGGCAGCAGGTCGCGGAGGACGTTGGACCAGAACCTGTCAAACCCGTTCCAGCCGATCCAGGCCTCGGCCCAGCGTGGCTTGGCATCGGAGGCGAACACGGCGGCGCGCCCCAGCCCATACTGCCAGCGCACAAACAGCGGATCCGGCTGCGCGGCGGCGGACGTCTGAGCGGGCGCTGCCAGCAGGATTTCGGCCGTGGGCTTGGCCGTGAAGCGCACATAGCCGCGCAACTCGGGGATCGACGCCGGCTCGATGCCGGAGAGCACCTCCGCCGGGCGCAGCACGCGGGGGCGGAACGGACGCTCAATCGTGGTGGAACCGGTGTGCTCCATCACGTCCTTGATCAGGATCTGTTCGAGTCCGGCGGGATCGGTGAGGAAGTAAGCCTTGCCCATCGCCGAGGCGGCGACGCGCTCGAGGAAGCCGCGGTTGACGTCCTGGCCCAGGCCTACGGTGGAGATGGTGATGCGGTTCAGGGCGGCGTCGCGGGCGACGGTCATCGACTCGCCCTCTTCGCTGATGCCGTCGGTGAGCAGCACGATGTGCTTGTAGACGCCCTGCGCCGGCAGCATCCGCCTGTAGGCTTCCGCCAGAGCCGGGGCGATCTGCGTGCCTCCGTCGGCGACGATGCCGGCGATGAGGCGCTTGATCATCGTCTTGTCCTCGGCTTTCCGCAGCGGCACGGCCCACTGATGGGTGTTGTCGAAGATCAGGATGCCGACCTGATCCACGGGCTTGAGGTTTTCCACCACGCCGATGGCGGCCAGCCGCGCCAGCTCCATCTTCCGCCCTTCCATCGACGAAGACTTGTCGACGATGAGGATGACGGAAGAGCCTTCCGGGCTGCGCGGAGGCGCAATGACGGCCGGCAGCATCCGGCGCAGCGGATCGGACTCGGGCGCCTTCCTCTCGACATACACGTTGCGCTCGCCGCCGATGACCAGCAGCCCCCCGCCCTGCCGGACAAACCTCTCCAGACGCTGTTTGGCGGGCAGAGGCAGGGCTTCAAAGTCATAGTTGTTGAGGATGAGAACCTGGTAACCGTCGAGTTCGCCGGCAGGCAGCACGCCCGTGACGGAGACATCGAACTGGCCGGCGGCGAGGGTCGCCGTCAGATTCCGCTCCATGCCTGCCGGATCCTGCGTGACATAGAGCACGCGGGCGCGGCGCACGGACACGGCCTGTTCGATGGCCACTTCGCCGAGCGAAGCGGCGCGCAGACGAAGCTGAAGGTGAATGGCGCCGGGCGTGGAGACGGACGCGCGTATGGAGATCTGGTTCACGCCCGGCAACAGGTCCACAGAGGCGCTGCCGATGGTCTTGCCCTCGGCGGAGATCTCGAGATCCGCGCGTGCGGCTTGCGGGGAGGCGACAGAGAGAGCGACCGGAAAGCGCTCGCCGGTGAAGGCCGCCGCGGGCAGGCGCGCGGATTCCAGGCGCAGCCTCGGGGCGGGGCGTCCGGGCAGCAGGAACGTATCGACGGGGATGCCGAGCTCGCGCGCCTGCCAGGCGGCGCGGAGGGCCCAGCCGGTGTTCTCGCGTCCGTCGGAGAGCAGCACGATCCGGGGCAGGAGACCAGGCGGCGTGGAAGCGACGGCCTCGCGGAGCGCGGTTTCGATGTGGGTGGCGCGGCCCTGTTCTCCGCCCGTGCTCCGCAGCCGCCAGCCGGAAGCAGCCTCCTCGGGCGCGGGCAGGCGGACGCTGCGCGCGAAAGGCATGACGCGCACGAGGTGCCGGCCGCGGACGGCTTCCAGGGAGGAGACAATCCGCGAGGCGCGGGCCAGGCTTTCGGCGGGGATGGAGGCGCTCGAGTCGACAAGAACAGAAACGGCCAGTTTTGTTTGATTCACGGGCAGGCCCGGCTGGAAGAGCGCGGCGAGGGCGGCGGCGAGCGCGGCCGCCTTGAGCGCCGCCGAAAGCCGCGGAGACGGCCTCTGGCGGAACAGGAGCCATTCGGCGGCCAGCAGCGCGCACGCGAGGATCACGAGCCATTGCCAGAGATCGCGCGGGCCGCGGAACGCGGCTGCGGCGCCCGGTCCGCGCGCCAGTTCCGGCGGCGCCTCCCACCGGGACGGCGCCAGGGCGGGCAGGGAGAGCGAGCAGGTCCATTCCGCTCCAGGCGTGGCGATGTGCAGCAGCAGGGGCTCCGGCGCGAAGCACCGCAGGGTGCGGCCTTCGAGCGTGAAGGGCAGCGGGCGGCCGGATTCGTCCGTCACCTGCACGCGGCTCCGCGGGAAGGCTTCCGGCAGCTCCGCCGTCAGCGTCCCGGCGGGCGCCGCGAGAATTTCGCGTTGATCGAGCGCCGCGGGCGCGAGCCAGCGGACGATCTTGGCGAACAGCAGCGGCGCCGCGACGTGATAGCGCAAGGAAGCCGCGCCGGGATGGAAGCCGAGCGTGACCAGGCGCGGCTCCGCTGCGCGGGCCAGTCCCACGGCGCCTTGCGGCGTGGAGATGATCACCTCTTCTTCACGTCCTGGCGTCAGCACACGGGCGGAATCCAGCCGGACGTCGGAGGAGCGGAGATTTTCCGTCACCGGATGCGCCGCATTCCAGGCGCTGATCTGCGTCTCGGCCGTCCCCGGATGAATCAGCAGCGCAGGGCGCAGCGGCAGCCGTGCCGGATGGAAAGAATCCAGGATGACGAGATCCGCCTGAACTGCGGGGCCGTACTGCGCCACGGGGAGAAAGCGCGCCTCCAGCCGCGGCTCGGAGGCGAGCAACGGGCGGAGCGGCGCCGGATCGGAGGAGAACACCGCCACGCGGGCTACGGGCGGCGCGGGCAGCTCGAGCGTGGCGCGGTCGTCGGCGGGCAGCGCGTCGCGCGGATCGATGCGGACTTCCACCCAGCCTGCGACGGGGGCGCGGAACTGGAAGGATGCCGAAGTTTCCCCGTGCGGGGGGAGCTCCAGCACCTGGCTCGCCACGACCGAGCCGCCGAAACCGGCGAGCATGGGCACCGTGCGGGGTGCGGCGCCGTAATTGCGCACATGCACGAGCGCCTCCACGCGCGAGGGCTCGGCGGCGAGGCGGCGGAGCAGGACGCGCGTCAGACCCGCGTTGGGGGGCGGTGCGGGGGCGGTCAGCAGGCGGAGATTCGGCGGCGGCGCGAGCTGATCCGCATCCCGCGCGTAGAGCGGACCCGCGTAGACGATCTCGCCGGGGCGCGCCGCGTGCAGGCGCAGGGACTGCGAGGCCAGCTCGAAGGCGGGCGTCAGTTCAAGCGCCGCCGACGAAGGACGGGACTCACGGATGGCGCGCGCGGCTTCCTCGCGGTTCTCCGTGAAGGGCGTCAGCGGAGTGGGCAGCGCATCCGCGCGGACCACCTGTACGCGGTCCTGCGGCGGCAGGGCGCGCAGCCAGCCGAGCGCCTGACGCTTGGCATCCTGTTCAAGGGCGGGGATCTGCATCCAGGAAGAGGAATCGAGCAGCAGCACGTGCCACTGGCCCGTGTCCGGGCGGGGGCCGATCCGCGGCTGCGCGATGGCGAGCAGCAGCAAGGCGAGCGCCAGCAGTTGCAGCAGCAGGGACAGGGGCTGGTCGATGCGGCGGCGGCGTTTCTGTTCGATGGCCCGCTGCGCCTGCTGCCAGAAGCGCAGCGTGGGGACGCGCACCATTTTCCGGGACCGGATCAGCAGGTAAAGCGCTAGGGTGGCTGCCGAGCCCGCGCCCAGCAGGGCGAGGAACTCCACCAATGAGAGGTTGGCGAAAAACACGGCTCAGGCCCCCCGCGCGGCGCGCTGCAATTCAGCGCCGGTCAGATCCAGCGCTTCGAAGATGGCTTCATCCAGGGGAATCGACGAAGAGAAGGCGGCGTAACGGCCGCCCGCGCGCAGCACCAGATGCTCGATCAAGGAGGCGTAGCGGTCGAAGGCTTCCGTATAAGCGCGGCAGCCGCCGCCGTCGAGCGCGAGCTGCAGCGTGGCGCCGGTTTCGGCGTCTTCGAGAGTGGTTTCCCCGGCCAGCGCGGGCGCGCGCTCGCTTTCGGCGTACAGATGCACGGCCAGCAGTTCGTGGCCGAAGTCGGCCAGATACTGGAGCGGCTTGAGCACGTCGGCGTCGTCGAGGAAGTCGGACAGGATGACGAGGAGCCCCGGCCTGGGGTAATTCGAGATGAACTGCCGCGCCACTTCCAGAAAGTCCGACCGTCCCGCCGGCTGGAGGGCCGCCAGGAAGTCGTTCACCGGCCCGAAGCGGTGCCGCCCGCCGCTGGCGACGTGCGGATCGCCGAGCCGCTCGTGGAAGGGGATCAGGATCACCGTGTCGTGGCGCACGAGGGCGACATAGGTGAGGGCGGCGGCCAGCCGCCGCATGTACAGGAACTTGTCGGGATCGGCGGGATCGGGCGAGGCGGCCATGGAGGAAGAGATGTCGGCGAGCATGCGGATGGGCGTGCGCGGCTCGGTCTGGAACATCTTGAGGAAGAGCTTCTCGAGCCGCAGATAGGCGCGCCAGTTGACGGCGCGCAGGTCGTCGCCCTGATGGAAGCGGCGGTGATCGAGAAACTCGAGGCCGGGTCCCGAATAGCGGGAAAGGTTCCGCCCGCCGACCAGCCCGCGGAAGGACTTGTGCCAGCGCAGCGTCAGGCGCTCCAGTTGTTCCAGGAGGCGGCGGTCTAGGAGCGGTTCGGCCATGGATCAGCGCGGGGCAGCCGTGGCGGCGATGATTTCGCCGAGCAGCGTTTCCGGAGTGTGGCCGTCGGCGTGCGCATCGAAGTTGAGGATGATGCGGTGGCGGAGCACCGCCGGAGCCACGGCGCAGACATCTTCAGTGGAAAGGTGGGCGTTGCCGCGCATGAAGGCATGCACGCGCCCGCACTCCACCAGAGCCTGCGCGCCGCGCGGAGAGGAGCCGTAGCGGATGTACTTGTCCGCCAGCGGATGAGCCTCGCGCGTGCCCGGCTGCGTGGCCAGCACCAGCGACACCGCATAGTCGCGCACATGCGGCGCCACAACAACTTCCCGGCAGGCGCGCCGGATCGACAGGATCTCCTCGCGCGCCATCACCTGCCGCAGGTTCGGCTCCAGCCGCTGAATGGTCCGTTCGACGATCACGTTCAGCTCATCGCGCGACGGGTAATCCACCAGAATCTTCATCAGGAAGCGGTCGAGCTGCGCCTCGGGCAGCGGGTAGGTGCCCTCCATCTCGATCGGGTTCTGCGTCGCCATCACCAGGAACGGCGCCTCCAGCTCATGCGTCGTCAAGCCCGAGGTCACCGTGCGCTCCTGCATCGCCTCCAGGAGCGCGGACTGCGTCTTCGGCGTGGCGCGGTTGATCTCGTCGGCGAGGACGAGATTGGCGAAGATCGGCCCCGGCTGGAACTTCAGCGCCTTGGCGCCGCCTTCCAGCGTCTCCATGATCATGCTGCCGACGATGTCGGCGGGCATCAGGTCCGGCGTGAACTGGATGCGGGAATACTTCAGGTGCAGCACGCGCGCCAGCGTCCTGAGCAGCGTCGTCTTGCCGAGCCCGGGAACGCCTTCCAGCAGCACATGGCCTCCGGCGAGAAGGCAGATGAGCACGCCGTCCACCACCTGCTGCTGGCCGACGATCACCTTGCCGATCTCGGCGCGGACCTCGTCCAGCCGGGCGACTGCTTCAGGAAGGGAGGCAAGCGCTGGCACGTCTTCATTGTAGGCTACGGGCCGAGGGACCCCGCCCGCCCCCGCGCCGGGGCAGCCCTTTATGCGCTGAGAGCCGCAGCCGCCGGCTGCGCGCCCGTCTGACGAAGGCTCCGCGCATCGCGTCCAGGAGGACGTCCGAAAAGGCGCGCGTACTCGCGGGAGAACTGGCTCACGCTTTCGTAACCAGCTTCATAGGCGGCGGTGGCCACATCCAGCCCTTCCGCCAGCATCCGGTCCCGCGCCTCCTGCAGGCGCAGCCTCTTCTGATATTGCAGCGGGCTCATGTTGGTCAGCGCCCGGAAATGGCGGTGGAAGGTCGAAACGCCCATGTTCGCCTTCGCCGCCAGTTCCGGAATCCGCAAAGGATTGCGGTAATTGCGGCGGATCCATTCCAGGGCGCGCCCCACCCGCTGGCTCTCCTCGCCATGGGTGGCCAGCTCGCGCAGTCGCGCGCCGGCGGGGCTGTGCAGAATCCGGTAGGTGATTTCGCGCCGCACGAGACTGCCCAGAATGGGCACATCTTCCGGCGTATCCAGCAGCGCCACGAGCCGGCACAGCGCATCCAGCAGTTCGGGCGTCACAGGCCCGGTCATCATGGCCGGGCCGCGCGCCTGAACCGTCTGAGGCCCCGGCTCCATGCGCGCCACCAGCTCGCGCACGACCGGCATCTCGAGCTTCAGCGCCAGACAGGCGTATGGCTTCCGCGGGCTCGCCTCCGTCACCCGGCTCATCACGGGCAGATCCAGAGAAGTCAGCAGGAAGCGCGAGGGATCGTAAACGATCGTCGCATCCCCCAGCTCGATCTGCTTCCGTCCCTGCACGACCACAGCGAGGCTCGGCTCGTACGTGACCGCCATCGGTCCGGTCGGCCGCGTCCGTTGGATCAGCGCCAGCCCGTCGATGGGCGTACTGAAGACTTCGTCAGGCCGGGTCCGGCTGAAAATCTCCCGGGCGAGCCTCGCCCGCAACGGTTCCAGGGTCCGCGCTTCGTGGCTGACGGGAATCTGCACCGCCTTTGCCCTCCCCTCTGATAATACGGTCAAGACGGCGCCTGCAGAGCCAAAAACTACCCGCCGCGAGAGGATCGTGCAAAAAGTCGGGAGAATCGGGATACCGCGCCGGTTCGAGTGGCCATTAGTCTGGACGTGAGGGAATGGCACTCATGAAGAAACGCAGGTTGGGAAACAGCGGGCTGGAGGTCTCCGCAATCGGCCTCGGCTGCATGGGGATGACTTCCGGCTACGGCGCGCCAGGCAGCCGTCAGGAGATGATGGCACTGCTGCGCGCCGCCGTGGAACGCGGAGTCACGTTCTTTGACACCGCGGAGGCTTACGGACCGTTCCGCAACGAGGAACTCGTCGGCGAGGCGCTCGAGCCGTTCAAGGGGCAGGTGGTCATCGCCACCAAGTTCGGCTGGAAGCTGCACGAGGACGGGCAGCCGGGACTGCTTGGCCTCGATAGCAAACCTGAGAGAATCCGGCAGGTGGCCGAGGCCTCGCTCCGGCGGCTGCGCGTGGACGCGATCGACCTGTTCTATCAACACCGCGTCGATCCCGAAGTGCCCATCGAGGACGTGGCAGGCGCCGTCCGCGATCTGATCCGCGAGGGCAAGGTGAAACACTTCGGGATGAGCGAAGCCGCCGCCGGCACCATCCGCCGCGCCCACGCCGTGCAGCCTGTCGCCGCCCTGCAGAGCGAGTACTCTCTCTGGTTCCGCCGTCCCGAGGAGGAAGTGCTGCCCGTATGCGAAGAGCTTGGCATCGGCTTCGTTCCTTACAGCCCCCTGGGGAAGGGTTTCCTCACGGGAAAGATCGACGACAGCACCCGGTTCGACGAGACCGACTTCCGGTCCCGGCTGCCACGGTTTTCTCCAGAGGCGCGGAGGCAGAACCGCGCGCTGGTGGAACTGCTCGAGAAGTTCGGACAGCGGCGCAAGGCGACGCCGGCTCAGGTGGCGCTCGCCTGGCTGCTGGCGCGGAAGCCCTGGATCGTCCCGATCCCGGGAACGACGAAACTCGCACGGCTGGAGGAGAACCTCCGCGCGGCGGAGATCGAATTCACGCCGGAGGAATTGCGCGAGCTCGACGAGGCTTCATCCCGCATCCCGATCCACGGGGCGCGCTATCCGGAGGAAATCGAGCAATGGAGTTACCGCTGAGCGCCGTGCCGCTCAGGCGTGCCCGAAATCCGGAAGCTCCGGCGACAGGCTCGAAAGAGAAGAGGTGAACAGATATGCGGCTCATTCGGATTGTTGATTGGGCGAGTTTCCTTGTCCTTGCGGCGGCGGCATCCGGCAGCGATGCGGCGCAGCTTCCGCATGACGGCAATACTGGCGGGGTCATGGAACAAGCCTCTCCCGCGCCGAGCCGGACGAAGGCGGAACAGGAGATCATCGAGCTCTCCAGGCAAAAGTGGCTCTGGATGGCGGACCGCAAGATGGATCTGCTCGAGCCGCTGTTCCATGAGCAGGCGGTCTTCGTCCACATGGGCGGGAACTTTTCCAGAGACGTGGAGCTGGACGTCATCCGGAGCGGGAAGATCCATTACAAGCAGGCGGACATCCAGGAGGCGTCAGCGCGGATCCTGGGCGCAACGGCGATTGTGCTGAGCAGGGTTCGTCTGCTCGCGGTGGTGGGAGGCAACGAGGTCACGAATCCCTTCATGGTGACGGAGGTGTACGTGCGGGAAAACGGGGCCTGGAAGCTGGTCCAGTTGTCCTTCAGCAGGCTGCTCGGCCAATAACCGGACATGCCGCATCCGCTGCACCCGAAGCAGACTCGCAAGGAGGTCTGAATGAACCTCTTCTTAGTTTGGACCGCACTGGCCCTTCTTGCCGCAGTGTCACGCGGCCAATCCTCCCCGCAGGAAGGAGCCATCCGGATTACCCGCAGCGGGACGGCGCCTCCGCGCCCGGCGCCCGCGGGGCACTTCACCGGATCCGCGCGGGTGGGCACGCCTTTCCAGGCAAGCCCGCCGGGGCGGGTCTCCGGAGCCACGGTCACATTCGAGGCTGGCGCCCGCACTGCGTGGCACACGCACCCGCTGGGACAGACCTTGATCGTGACAGCAGGCGCCGGCCGCGTGCAGCGCTGGGGCGATCCGGTGGAGGAAATCCGGCAGGGGGACGTTGTCTGGATCCCGCCCGGCCAGAAGCACTGGCACGGCGCCGCGCCGGACAGCCCGATGACGCACATCGCCATCGCCGAACAGTTGGACGGCAAGACCGTCGAGTGGGTGGAGAAGGTCAGCGACGCCGAATACGCCGCTCCTGTCCGTGGACGGCAGGATCGCCCGGGCGCCGTCCCGCAGCCACGCCCCTCTCAGGCGGCGATGGGCGACTTCGCGCCCAAGCTCGCGCAGATCACCGACGACGTGCTCTACGGCGACGTCTGGGAGCGCCCGCAGCTCTCCCGGCGCGACCGCAGCCTCGCCACCATCGCGGCCCTCATTGCATTGAACCGCCCGGAGCAGCTCCGCTCCCATTTCCGTCTGGCCCGCCGGAACGGCTTGACGGTGGAGGAACTCGTCGAAGCCATCACCCACCTGGCCTTTTACGCCGGATGGCCCAGTGCGGTCACCGCCATCGGCGTGGCGCGGGAAGTCTTTGGAGAGAAACCAGAGTCAGTCAAGGCAGCGCCATGACACCGCAATGGATCGCAACACTTCTGCTGACGGCCGCCTTTCAGGCCCCGGCAGCTCCGCAGAACAGGAACGCGGCGAGCCGGCAGCCCCTGATGATCCGGGAGCAGGGCAGCTTCGCCGCCGGCGGCAAAATCATCCGGAATCCTGGAACGTTCGATCCAAAGAAACCCGCGCCGCAAGGACAAACCCTTCACGGCGATCATGCCTACGTCTTCTATCAGATTCCCGTGAACGCGCGGAAATTCCCGCTCGTTTTCCTGCATGGATTCGGCCAGTCCGCCAAGACCTGGGAAACGACTCCGGACGGGCGGGAAGGCTTCCAGAACATTTTCCTCCGCCTTCGCTTCCCCGTATATCTGCTGGATCAGCCCCGCCGTGGCAAGGCAGGCCGGAGCACGGCGCCTGCAACCATTGAACCCACGCCTGACGAGCAGCACTGGTTCAACGTATTCCGCATCGGAATCTGGCCCGACTACTTTCCCGGAGTCCAGTTCTCGAAAGACCCCGAAGCCCTCAATCAGTTCTTCCGGCAGATGACGCCCAACATCGGCCCGTACGATCCCGAAGCGAACTCCGAAGCCTTCGCGGCGCTCTTCAACAGAATCGGCCCCGCTGTGTTTGTCACGCATTCCCAAGGAGGCGGGCTGGGCTGGCTGACGGCGCTCAAGTCCTCCAACGTGCGGGGGATCGTCTCGTTCGAGCCCGGCAGCGGTTTTCTGTTTCCCGAAGGAGAGGTTCCGGCTCCGCTGCCCAGTTCCGGTGGCGCGCTCGAGGCGATCGGCGTGCCGAAGGCGGAATTCCTCAAGCTCACGCGGATTCCCATCGTGATTTACTACGGCGACTTCATTCCTGCCCAGCCCAGCGAGTATCCCGGGCAGGACGGCTGGCGCGTGCGCCTGGAGATGGCGCGCAAATGGCGCGACACCGTGAACCGTCATGGCGGGGACGTCACGGTCGTGCATCTGCCGGAAATCGGCATCCGGGGAAACACGCATTTCCCATTTTCCGATCTGAACAATGTGCAGATCGCGGATTTGATGTCGAGGTTTCTGGCTGAGAAAAAGCTGGATTGATGGACGCACTGGAAGGAGAAGCAGTCTGAAATGGAGCGCGAACTCAAGGACGCGGACAGGCGGTTGTTCCTCGGGGCGTCCGCCGGGGCTCTGTCCGCAGGGGCATTGGCCGGAGCCGTGGCGGGATCCGCGGAGGCCGCTCCGGTCAAGGCGCCGGCCGTGATCGGGTATCCCAACACGAAGGGAGTGGCCATCGAACGCGTCACGTACCCTGCGAGAAACATCGGCACGGCCATTGCGGCGAATCTGTTCAAGCCCGCGGGTTTCGATCCAGACCAAAAGTATGCGGCGATCGTGGCGACGCATCCGTTCGGCGGCGTCAAGGAGCAGACCGCCGGCCTCTACGCCATCCGCCTTGCCGAGGCGGGCTTCATCACGCTGGCCTATGACGCGTCCTATCAGGGAGAGAGCGGCGGCGAGCCGAGGCTGATGGAAGTGCCGGCGCAGCGGCTGGACGACATCAGTTGCGGCATTGATTTTCTGGTGCGGCATCCTCAGGTGGACGCCGGGCGGATCGGCTCGCTGGGCATCTGCGCCGGCGGCGGCTACGCCCTGTGCAATGCGGCGACGGAGATGCGCGTGAAGGCGGTGGCCGCCGTCAGCCTCTTCGATCTCGGCGAGGCGCGGCGGG
>DYJN01000071.1:10762-17307 GCA_020723085.1 Arcobacter sp. | reverse complement strand
GCGGCTCCGCCACGGGCCGGCTCCTCGGATGGAGCCCGGCCCCGCGGCCGTCAACCCCTGGGGCCGGGTTCGCCCGGCCTCATCTGTCACAGCCGCCCTCACGGCGTCTGTCCCAATCCTTCCCATACGCAGGCCGCAGTGTGCCCGCGCATCTCTTGTTCCGCCCAAGCCAGCCCGTAAACCGCTCCCGTGTTTCTGAGCGGCGAATTGCGATACAGTCAGAAATGTGCGCGCCCGCCTCCGCCGGCGCGCCCTCCACTTCGCTGTGAGCCTTATCTCATTTCAGGGCGTTTCCAAAAGCTACCCGATCTACGCCTCGCCGCGCGACCGGCTGAAGGAATTGCTCACCTTCCACCGGCGCCGCTATCACGAGGATTTCTGGGCGCTTCGAGACGTGACCTTCGAGGTCGAGCGCGGTGAAACCTTCTGCATCATCGGCGAGAACGGCTCCGGCAAGAGCACTCTGCTGCAAATCGTCGCCGGTATCCTCGCGCACACCCATGGCGCCGTTGAAGTGCGCGGCCGCGTCTCCGCCTTGCTCGAACTCGGCTCCGGCTTCAATCCTGAATTCACCGGGCGCGACAACGTCTATCTGAACGCGGCCATCCTCGGCTTCTCCACCGCTGAAATCGACCGCATCTTCCCCCGTATCGAGGCCTTCGCCGAGATCGGCTCTTTCATCGACCAGCCCGTGAAGACCTATTCCAGCGGCATGCTCGTCCGCCTGGCGTTCTCCGTCGCCATCCACACCGAGCCCGAGATCCTGATCGTCGACGAGGCCCTCGCCGTCGGCGACATCTACTTCCGCCAGCGCTGCATGCGCAAAGTGCACGAACTCCGCCAGCGCGGCATCACCATCCTCTTCGTCTCGCACGCCGCCGGCGACGTCAAGGCCCTCGGAGACCGTACGATGTGGCTCGACGGCGGCCGCATCCGCGCCATCGGCGATACCGATCACGTCGTCGCGCAATATCTCGCCGCAATGGCCGAAAAGGACACAGCCTACCTGCGGCTCCGCCACCAAGCCCCTCCGGCCCGAAGCGAATCCGTCACGGCTCCGGAGGTCGTTACCGAGATCCCGAACATCGACCACCGCTACGGCGACGGCCGCGCTGAAGTCCTCGGCATCGCCGTGCTCGATCCTTACGGCCGCAAGCTCGCCCTGCTCCAGCCCGGCGAACCTGTAGTTGTCCGCATCTCCGTCCGTGCGCGCGAACACCTCGCGCAGCCCAACGTCGGCTTCATGTTCCGCAACCACCTCGGCATGGACTTCGCCGGCACCAACACGACCCGCGAGGGCTTCGTCCTCCCGCCCATGTCAGCGGGCGACATCTACACGGTGGACTTCCACTGGCAACTGCCCGTTCTCTATCCGGCATCATTTTCTTTCTCGCCCGCCATCGCCGACGGCGACCTGATCACCTACAGCATGTGCGACTGGATCGACAACGCCGTCACCCTCCAGATGGGCCACGCCGAAGGCCCCGTCTACGGCTACCTCCACCTGCCCTGCAAGGTCGAGCTGAACAGCCGCCTCATGAAGCCCTCTCCGGAGGAGGCGCGGCGTGCCTGATCCCAACCTGGAATTCACCGGCGAACGCATCGTGCCCGGGCAGGTCGATCCCGACCTCTACCACGAGCACATGGCCCGCTATGCCTTCGCCTGCCGGCTGGCGCGCCACAAGCGCGTGCTCGACGCCGCCTGCGGCTCGGGCTATGGCAGCGCGGCGCTCGCGGCGCACGCCACTTTCGTCGCCGCCCTCGACATCTCGCTGGAAGCCGTGGAAGCCGCCCGCCGCGCCTACGGGCGTCCCAACCTCGCCTTTCTCGCCGCCCGCGCGGAACAGATGCCGTTCCGCGACGCCGCATTCGATCTGATCGTCGCCTTCGAAGTGATCGAGCATCTCGAAGACTGGCGCGCCCTTCTCGCCGAGGCCCGCCGCCTGCTCGCGCCCGGCGGCCAGTTCATCGTCTCCACTCCAAACCGCCTCTATTACGCAGAGACCCGCGCGCTGGCCGGCCCTAACCCTTACCACGTGCGCGAATTCGACTACGCCGAGTTCCGCGCCGCCCTCCAGGAATTCTTCCCCTCTGCGGCCATTTACCTGCAAAATCATTCCGGAGCGATTACGTTTTCTCCTCTCGGCCCGTCCGGCCCTGCCGCCGCCGAACTCGCGCCCGGCGCCCAGCCCCCCGATCCTGAATCCTGCCACTTCTTCGTCGCCGTCTGCGCCTCCGCCCAGCAGACCGGAGCGCCTTTCTACGTCTATCTCCCCTCTTCCGCCAACGTGCTCCACGAGCGCGAAACCCACATCCGCAAGCTCCAAGGCGAGCTGAACCAGAAGGACTCCTGGCTCGACGAACTCCGGGACGCCCACGCGCAATTGCAAGCCGCCCATGACGCGACCCTTGCCGAAATGCGCGCGCAGACCGAATGGGCGCTGCGACTCGAAGAGCAACTAAAACAGGCTCAACAGCGCATCGTCGAACTCCAGGCCGAGCTCGAAGAACAGCAGCGCTCCGCCACGGCGGCGGTCGAGGCTTACGAGGCACAGATCCGCGGGTTCCAGCCCAAGCTCGAAGAGCTCGAGCGCTGCGCCCGGCTCCTCGACGAAGCCGAAGCCCGCGTTGTCGAGCGCACGCGGTGGGCGCAGTCGCTCGACGCCCGTGTGCAGGAGCTCGAGAAGGCGCTCGCGGCGCTGCGTGCCTCCCGCTGGGTGCGGCTGGGGCGGAAACTGGGCATGGGCCCGCAATTCGAGTAATCCATGCGGTCCACCCTCGCGCGCCTGATCGTCCAGCTGCCGCTCGCCCTGCTGTCGGGGCTGTTCGTGCCTCTCTCCTGGCTGGCGCTTCTGCTCGCTGATATCGCGTGGAGGTTCGCCGGCGGGCACAGGCCGCGCTCCGATTCCCTGCCCCGGCGGGAAGCCGCCAGCGTGGTCATCCCCAACTGGAACGGGCGCGACCTCCTCGAAAAGTATCTGCCCCCGCTGATCCGCGCCATGCAGGGCAACCCGGACAACGAAATCATCGTCGTCGACAACGGTTCCACAGACGGCAGCGCCGGCTTCGTCCGCTCCCATTTCCCCGAAGTCCGCCTCCTCGCCCTGCCGCGGAATCTCGGCTTCGGCGGCGGTTCCAATGCGGGTTTCCGCGCCGCGAAGAACGACATCGTCGTCCTGCTCAACAGCGACATGCGCGTGGCGGAAGATTTCCTTGCTCCGTTGCTTGACGGCTTCGCCGAGCCCGGCGTCTTCGCCGTCAGTTGCCAGATCTTCTTCAGCGACCCCGGCAAGCGCCGCGAAGAGACCGGGCTCACGCAGGGTTCGTGGTCCCACGGCATGCTCCGCGTGCGCCACCGCGAAGACCCTCGGATCGACCGCCTGTTTCCGTGCTTCTACGGAGGCGGCGGCTCTTGCGCCTTCGACCGCCGCAAGTTCCTCGAGCTCGGCGGATTCGACGAACTGCTCCGCCCCTTCTACCTCGAAGACACCGACCTCGGCTACCGCGCCTGGAAGCGCGGCTGGAAAGTGCTCTATCAGCCCGCGAGCCATGTCTGGCACGAGCACCGCGGCACCATCGGCAAGACCTTCTCCCGCGGCTACATCGACAATGTCATCCGCCGCAACTTCGTGCTCTTTGCCTGGAAGAACATTCACGAGCCGCGCAGGCTGGCGGGTCACTTCCTCCACGGCTGGGCGGGCGCTCTGGCGAGCTGGCTCGGCGGAGAGTCCCTCGAGCGTGCAAGCCTGCCCGCGCTTTGGGGTGCGTTCCTTCGCCTCCCTCAGGCGCTGCGCGCCCGCTGGCGGGCGCACGCGGAGGCGGAGATCAGCGACACGGAGGCCTTCCGCCGCCCGCTGGGCGCCTGGTTCCGCGACCGCTTCGAGCAGGCGCCTCCTCACGATCCGCCGCGCGTCCTCATGGTCGCGCCTTATCCGATCCTCCCGCCCGTCCACGGCGGCGGCGTCTTCATGTTTCAGACCGTGGAGCAGCTCCGGCGGCTGGTGCAGCTGCACCTCATCGTGCTCCTCGACGCCCCGCACGAGCAGCCCGCCCACGAGCCTTTACGCTCCGGGCTCGGGTCGCTTGAGTTTCTCCTCCGCAGGCAGGGCAAAACGCGCGGCGCCGGCTCCATCACGCCGTTCGCCGTGCGTGAGTTCGCCGATCCCGAGCTGGAATGGTTGATCCACCGCCAGGTGTATCTGCACGGCATCGACGGCGTACAGCTGGAGTACACGCAGCTGGCACAGTATGCCGCCCCGTGCCGGCGGCTTGTGTGGGCGCTGTTTGAGCACGACATCTACTTTCAGTCCATCGCCCGGGCTCTCAGGCGCATGGGCTGGCTCGAACGCCTCAGTGCGGGCTTCGAGTATCTGCGCGCCCTGCACTGGGAGCTCCGCGTGTTGCCGCGGCTCGATCTCGTTCAGACCTGCACGGAAGACAACACCCGCCATCTCCTCTCCTACCTGCCGGAACTCGCTGGGCGTGTGCGTCATGACCTGCGCGCCGGCATTGATGTCTCGGCTTACGAATTCCGCCCGGATGGACGGGAGCCGTTCAGCCTGCTCTTTCTCGGCAGCTTTCGCCATCGCCCCAATGTGGAGGCTCTCCAATGGATGATCCGCCACGTGATGCCGGAAGTGCTGCGCCAGGAGCCCCGAGCGAGGCTCTACGTAGCCGGCTCCGACGCGCCGGAAAGCCATACGATCCCCGATCTCGGGGGCGCCGTGCGGGTGTTGGGATTCGTGCCGGACGTGCGCGGCGTGCTTGCGCGCTACGCGGTCTTCGCCTGCCCCATCCTCAGCGGCTCCGGCGTGCGCGTCAAGCTGCTGGAAGCCTTCGCCGCCGGCATCCCCTGCGTCTCCACAAGGCTGGGCGCGGAAGGGCTCGCTTCGGAGGATGGTCCAGTGTGCCGGCTGGCGGATGACCCTCGGGAGTTCGCACAAAAGATCGTGGAATTGTTCCGGCATCCGGAAGAGGCCTCGGCCATGGCGCGGCGCGCCCGCGAGTATCTGGAACAGCGCCACGACGCCCGCGCGATGGCGCGGCGCCTGGCGGACAGCTACCGCGAAGCGGTCCGGAGCAAGGAGTCAGCCCGATGATCCAAAGCGGCGGAATCGCCGCCCTCGACCGCACGCTCGTGCGCATTGTCGATCAGGCGATGGCGGAAGCCGCGCGCCGCAGCGGCGCTTGGCTCGCCTGCCGGTTGGGATGCACGCAGTGCTGCATGGGAACGTTCCCCATCACGCAGCTCGACGCGCTCCGCCTGCGCGCCGGCTGGGCCGAGCTGCGCCGCGCCGATCCGGAGCGCGCACGGCGCGTCCTCGAGCGGGCGCGCGAAGCCGCAGCCCGCTACCGCCCCTTCTTTCCGGGGGACGCCGTCACCGGCGTGCTATCGGGAGTGGAAGAGGAAGAAGAGGCGTTTCACGACCGCACCGGCGATGATCCCTGCCCGGCGCTTGATCCCCAGACGGGCGCATGCGATCTCTACCAGTGGCGCCCCATCACCTGCCGCACCTTCGGACCCGCGGTGCGCGCCGCGGGCGATGCGCTCGGCCACTGCGAGCTCTGTTACCAGGGCGCCGCGCCGGAACAGGTCGAAGCCTGCCAGGTGGACTTCGATCCCGACGGCGTGGAGGCGGCGATCCTCGAAGAGCTGGAGCAGACCACCGGCGCGCGCGGGCAGACCTTGGTCGCCTTCGCCCTCTCGCGCGCGGATGGGACCTGATGGCGCCTCATTCTCCCGCCGGTCCGGCGATGCGGACCCGAAGGGCGCCGGGCACGACTTCGATCTCGACGAGCCCCACCTCTCCCAGCAATTCGCCGTCGATCATCAGCTCCATGGGCTTCACCGGCACGATGCGTGCATGGCGCACGGGGCGGGCGCGCACGGGCTCGTACCAGTGCAGACCGGAGATCACGGACAGGTTATGCGCCATCTGGGAGAAGTATCCGGCCGCAAGTTCCAGGCACTCCGCCACGCCATCGGAACTCGACGCGCGAGGCAGCGCCTCGAATCCGCCCGTGAAGCGGGTGTTGGTCACGAGTACTCCACGAAGCCGCGCGCGGCGCGCCGGCGCGCCGTCAAGCGAGATCTCATACTCGCTCCACCGCGGCAGAGTCAACAGAGCGGCGCCCGCGTAACTCAGCCGCCGCAGGAAGCGCAGAGGAAGAGACCGCCGGGTGATCTCGGCCGGATAGCCCAGGCCCGCCGACGATAGCGAGAAGCACTCAAGCGCCCCGCCATCGGCCCGGGCGGCCCGGACGCGGATCGCATCGACGAACGCCTCGCGTCCCGGGCCGACATCGCGCGCCAACGCATTGCCCCGCCCGGCGGGCACAAGCACGACGGGAGGCCATGGCGGTTCGAGGCGGCATAACAGGTGGAACAGTGTTCCGTCGCCGCCCGCCACCCAGATTGGACTCCCGGACTGCATCCCATCGGAGTCTACTCCGGCCGGCTCAGAGCCGGCGCGGCTCTGCCGGCGGCGCCGCCGGCGCCCGGCATGCCCGCCCCGCGCGGAGCCCGCTCACCTTGAGTAAGCCGC
>DYJN01000071.1:0-10662 GCA_020723085.1 Arcobacter sp. | reverse complement strand
GCCGGCGCCCGGCATGCCCGCCCCGCGCGGAGCCCGCTCACCTTGAGTAAGCCGCCACGAGCCGCTGGATGTTCTGCTCGTAGATCTTGATCTTCTTCCTGCGGGTGAGCTCCTCGACGATGCCGGCGCGCAGCAGTTCGCTGCGCTCGCGCGCCCTCTGGCCCTTGATTTCCTGCAAGATCGAAGTCCGCTGTGTGGCAAGCTGCGTCATGTCCGCTGGGCGCTTCTCGATCACCTTGGCGAAGAACACGCCGCCGCGGATGTGGAGCGGACCCACGCTGGCGCCGGTTTCAGCCCGGAACGCCTCCTCCATGTCCGAGGCCGGCCCCACTCCTTCCACGCTCATCACGCGCGTGACGAAGTCCGACGTCTTCGCTTCCAGGCCGAACTCCTTCGCCAGTTGCGCTGGATCCTTGACGCCCGCTTTCGCGCGCGCCTCCATTTCAGCGCCGATCTTGCTTGCCAGCTCCGTGGACTTCTCGATGATGTAGGCCTGGCGGACGTCGGCCAGCACGTCGTTCAGCTCAGCCTGGCGGGCGGGATGGATGGCGGTCACCTGCGCCACGACGAGCTTCGCCGGCGAAATCTGCACGACGGGCGTGACGCCGTTGACCGGCAGGCCCTGCACGGCGGCAGTAAACTGCGGGTTGACGCCGATCTCCTGCACGGGATCGCCCTGGCCGACATTTTCAGAGCGGACCACGAGCACGCTGTTCTCGCGCGCGATCTTTTCGGCCTCGTCGCGCGAACGAACCAGCGCGGCGCGGATCTGATCGGCCACGGTCTGCATCTTGTCGTACACCTGGGCGCGCTTGGCCTCGCCGGCCAGCTCCGCGCGCACTTCCTCAAAGGGCCGCAGGCGCGCCGCTTCGTGCTCCAGCACCTGGATGATGTGGAAGCCGTACTGGGTCTTGATGACGCCGCTCAGCTCGCGCGGCTTGAGCGTGAAGGCGGCCTGCTCGAACTCCGGCACGGTCTGCCCGCGGGTGATCCAGTCCAGGTCGCCGCCCTTTGCAGCCGAGCCGGGGTCTTCGGAGTTCTTCTTCGCCAGCCCGGCGAAGTCCGCGCCGCCCTTCAACTGCTTCAGCAGGTCCTCGGCTTTCTTCTGGAGGGCGGGGATTTCGGCAGCGGGGCGGTCCACTGTCTTGATGAGAATGTGGCGGGCGCGCACGCGCTCCGGCGTGCGGAAACGGTCCTGCTGCTGCGCATACACCTGGCGGAGCTGCTCTTCCGGAACCTGGACCGTGGCGCCGATCTGCGCCTCATCCAGCGCGAAGATCAGGAAGGAGCGCTTTTCGGGGACGCGGTACGAGGCCTTCTTCTTTTCGAAGAAGGCAGCCAGATCCGCGTCGTTGACCGTGACGCGGGACCTCACGATGGCGGGATTGACGCCGACGGTCTGCAGCTTGACGGCTTCGTTGCGGCGGCGGAACTCGGCTTCCACCTCCTGCGGCGTGACGATGGTGCTCTCGAGGGCGAGCGTGTCGAGCCGCGCCTGGAGAACCTGGGTGCGCAGCGTCTCCTCAAACTCGGGAATGGTCAGGTTCTGCGAAGCCAGGAACTGCGCGTAGGCTTCCTTGCCCGCGAAGGTTCCACCCGGCCAGAGTTGCGGATACAGCTCGCGCACAATGCGGGCCAGCTCCTCGTCGGTGACGCGGAAGCCCATCTCCTGGGCCATCAGCGCCGTGGCGCGGAACGCGACCAGTTGCTGGACCACTGAAGGGACATACACGGAGGCCATGCCCTCAGGGATGTTGCCCTTCACCTCGCGCTGGATGATCTTGCGGACATCCTGCGCGGTGACGCGGTGATCGCCGACTTCCGCCAGGATGGTGGGATCCGAGCCGCCCGCCCATCCGGTGCCGTATCCGGGCACGAGGGTGATGACCATGGAGGCGGCGACCAGAAGGAGCAGGGCGCCCAGCAGATAGCGCACAGTCCGCTCTCGGCTGCGGAACAGATCAAACATGGGGGAACTCCTGAAAGTAGGCGAAAAACCAATTATAGCGCCGGGCGGCGTTCACCGGCCGAGGCCGCACTCCTCATGGACGGCGCGGACGGCCTTCTCGATGCCGTCCTTGCGGACGACGATGCCGATGGTGAGTTCGCTCGAACCCTGGGCGATGGCGATGACGTTCACCATCTGCTGCGAGATGGCGGTGAAAATGCGGCCCGCGAGTCCCGGATGGCCGCGCATGCCTTCGCCGACGATGGCGATCAGGCCCACGTCGAGATCCACGTCGATCGGATGCAGGTATCCGTGGGCCAGTTCAAGGGAGAAGGTCTCTTCCAGCTTTTCGATCACCGCCGGCAGTTCGGCGGTCCGGATCAGGAAGCAGAAGTTCTGGCGGTAACTGGAGCTGGTGAGGGCGAGCACTTCGGCGTTGGCGGCGGACAGCGCTTCCAGACTGCGGGCCATGATCCTGGTTCCGCTCAGCACGGCGCTGGCGGGATCGACGCTGACCAGCGCAACGTTTGTCATGGACGTCACGGCGCGCGGGCCGACGGGGCCGTCCTTCGTCTCCGGAACGATCTTGGTGCCGGGAATGGACGGGTTGAAGCTGTTGCGGCTCCACACCGGGATGCCCTTCTCCATCAGCGGCGCGAGCGTCCGCGGGTGGAGGACCTTGGCGCCGTTGTAGGCGAGTTCGGCGGCTTCGCGGTAAGTGACCTCTTCGAGCACGCGGGCGCCGGGCACCAGGCGGGGATCGGCGGAAAGAATGCCGTCGACGTCGCTCCAGATCCAGAGTTCAGAGGCGTCGAGAACCGAGGCCAGGATCGAGGCGGAGAAGTCGCTGCCGCCGCGGCCAAGCGTCGTAGGGCGGCCGTCGAGCGTAGCGCCGTTGAAGCCGGTGACCACGGGCAGGCGGCGCTGCTCGAGCGCAGGCACAAGCAGGGCGCACGCCTTCTCGCGCGTCTGCGGCAGCAGCGGGCTGGCGTTGCCGAAAACGGCGTCGGTGACGATGACATCCCAGCCGTTGACGGCTTCCGCCTGCACGCCGCGGCTTTGGAGGAAGCCGGCCATCAGCGCCGCGCTGAGCCGTTCGCCCGCAGCCACGGCTTCATCCACGGAGCGCGGCGGGCGCTCGCCGAGCATGAACACGCCGCGGGCGATGCGGGAAAACTCTTCCAGGATGCCGTCGAGAACCCGCTGGGTCTCGCTGCGTCTGGCGCCTTCCAGCAGTTCCGCGCAGCATTGCCGGTGCTTCTCATCGAGCTGCCGGAGCAGACGTTCGAGTCCGGCTTCATCGCCGCCTTCGGCGTGGCGCAGCGCTTCCAGAAGCATGTCGGTGACCTTCGCCATCGCGGAGACGACGACCACCGTGGGCCGCTGCCGCCAGGCTTCCTCGCTGAGGGCGGCTGCGGAGCGGATGCGCTCGGCGGAACCCATGCTGGTTCCGCCGAATTTCATCACAAGCAGATCCTTCAACCGGTGACTTCCTTTCCGTTGCTCGTGCGCTCGCGCACGATCTTCAGCAGCGCCTCCTCAACCTCGTCCTCGTTCATGGAGGTGGAATCGACATAGATCGCGTCCGGCGCCTGCCGCAGAGGCGAGTCGGCGCGCGTGGAGTCGCGCTGATCGCGCCGCTGGATCTCGCTCAGCACCTGGCTGAACTCGGCCGGGAGCCCTCGCCCGGCGAGATCCTTCAGACGCCGCCGCGTGCGCTCTTCGGGCGTGGCGTCCAGATAAATTTTCACTGCCGCGCCGGGGAAGACCACCGTGCCGATGTCGCGGCCTTCCATCACCACGGACGCCTCGCGGCCCATCTGCTGCTGTTTCTCGACCAGCGCCTTTCGGACGCCCGGAATGGCCGAGACGCGCGAGGCGCCCTCCGAGATCTCCGGCTCGCGGATCTCCTGGCTGATGTCTTCGCCATTCAGCAGCACGCGCCCGCCGGCCAGGAGTTCGATCCGCGATTCGCGAGCGAGCTCCTCCAGGCGCCCGGCGTCATCCCAGCCGATGCCGAGACGGCGGGCGGAGAGCGCGATGGCGCGGTACATGGCGCCGGTGTCGATGTAGAGGAAACCCAGGCGCCCGGCCAGCCGACGGGCCAGCGTGCTCTTGCCCGCGCCGGCAGGGCCGTCGATGGCTATGGTGATTGTCTTGCCCAACGTGGCGTTTCCCGGTGTGGCGTTTCTCTCAGTCTAGCGCGGCTCCGGCGGCTGGCCCGGGCCGTGCAAAGGGTCGCGCGCGAACACGTGCTCTTCCACCGGGCGGCCGCCGATCAGATGCTCGTCGACAATGCGCTCGAGCACCTCGGCCGTCGCGCCGCGGTACCAGATGCCATCCGGATACACAACGGCAATGGGGCCCTGTTCGCACAGCCGCAGGCAGTTGACCTTGGTGCGGTAGATGCCTGGCTCGGTGCGGAGCCGCTTCTTCAGGTATTCCCAGGCGCACAGGCCCTCTTCGCGCGTGCAGCATTTCGGCTCCGCCTGGTCCGCGCACAGGAAGATGTGCCGCCGCAGCGAGCCGATGCCCAGCGCGGCGGCCTTCACCTCCAGCTTTGCTTCGCCCATGATTTCCAAGTTAACTGAAACAGTGGGGGGCCGAATGTCGCCAACAGAATTCGACCGGCTCGTCGAAGAGTGCATGAACGTGGTGCCGGCGCGCTTCCGCAGGCTCCTGCGCAATGTGGCGATCGTCGTGGAGCCGGAGCCGCCGCGGCCGGGGCTCCTCGGGTTGTACGAGGGCCGGCCGCTGACCCAGCGCAGCGTGAGCGATCCGGTGCGCATGCCGGACCGGATCACCATCTTCCAGGGTCCGCACGAGCGCCTGGCCCGCGACGAGGAGGATCTCAGGCGCCTGGTGCGCGAGACGATCTGGCACGAAGTGGCCCACTACTTCGGCATGGACGAGCGGCAGGTGCTCCGCGCCGAGTCCCGCAGGCGCAGGTTGCTCGACCGGCTGCGCCGGCGGCGCTAGCGGAGATATAGAGCTGCGGAGGTTGCGGAGAACCGGTCAGGAAGTTCCAGAGAGCCTGATGGCCGGCCGGCGGGAAAATGGAGCGGGAGACGGGATTCGAACCCGCGACATCAACCTTGGCAAGGTTGCACTCTACCAGCTGAGTTACTCCCGCCCGGGAGTTCATCTCCATTTTGGCGCAGCCGGGGCAGCGTGTCAAATCACGGCCTTCAAAGGTTCCGCACAGCGCTCAGTACGGCTTTACCAGTCAAAGTCTTGCGCCTCGCTCCAGAACAAATATGGTCTGAAATGACAGTGCATTCCGAGCGCACGTTTTTTGTAGTAACTCGCATTTTATCAATGTGTTACAAAATGATTTCGACTGGCCCAGCCGAAGGCGGCAACTGTGATATTCTGAACAACGCCGGAGCGGTTGCGGGGCGCCGGGAAGGTCGCTTCCGCTTCGATGCACTCCGCCTCGTGAGGAGCGCAGACCGGATCAGGCACAGGTTATTATCCCCGGTTTCCACTCTGTGGAAATCTTGTGTGAAAGTTGTGGAGATCAAGCAGTGCTGACAGCTTCGAAGAACACTTGGGAGAGCATCAAGGAGCAGTTATCCCAGATGCTCCCCGGAGAGGCGTTTGACAACTGGGTATCGCGGACCGAGCTGCTCGAAGAGTCACCTGAGTGCCTTCAGGTTGCCGTGCCCGACGATTATGCCAGGACATGGCTGGAGAAGCATCTGGCGCCGGCAGTGGAGAAGGCGCGCCAGGCTGCCGGCGTGCCCCACGTCGAAATCCGGTATATCGCCGCCCCTGGCCACGGCAGCACGCCGCAGCCGGCGGAGGCGCACGGCGGAGGGGCGGTGCGCGAAGCGCCGGCGTTTCCAGACGCCGCGCCGCAGCTGAATCCCCGGTTCACATTCGAGACGTTCGTAGTGGGTTCCTGCAACCAGTTTGCGCACGCGGCGGCGTGCGCCGTAGCTCGGCAGCCCGCAGCCCGTTACAATCCGCTGTTCATTTACGGCGGCAGCGGCATGGGCAAGACGCACTTGCTCCATGCCGTCGGGAGGGAGTTGCTCGACAAGCACCCGCAGATGCGCGTGGTGTACACGACGGGCGAACAGTTCATGAACGAGATGATCCAGAGCATGCGCGCCGGCAGGATGCACTCGTTTCACCAGCACTACAGGGGAGCGGACACTCTCCTGATCGATGACATCCATGTGGTCGGCGGCAAGGAGCGGACGCAGGAGGAGTTCTTCCACACCTTCAATTCGCTCTACGACCACCAGAAGCAGATCGTGCTCTCGAGTGACGAGATGCCGAAGAACATCCCCGGGCTCGTCGAGCGGCTCCAGACACGATTCGAATGGGGGTTGATGGTGGACGTTCAACCGCCTGATCTTGAAACCAAGATGGCGATCCTGGACAAGAAGGCGGAGGCGGAGGGGATCCAGCTTCCCGATGACGTGAGAGTTCTGCTGGCAACCCGAATCCGCTCCAGCGTCCGCGAACTCGAGGGCGCCTTCACCAGGCTCCTGGCGCATTCCTCTGTCACCGGCGCACCGATCCACCTGGCCATGGCGCAACAGGCCCTGCGGCACCTTCTGAACACACCGGAGCGACGCGTCCCGATCGAAGCCGTCATGCAGGCTGTGGCGGAGAGGTACGGCCTTCAACGCGCCCAACTCAAACAGAAGACCAATGCCCATGACATCAGCCGGCCGCGGCAGATCGCCATGTATCTCAGCCGGGAAGTGACAGGCGCCTCGCTGCCTGAGATCGGGCGGCACTTCGGAGGCAAGCACCACACAACGGTCCTGCACGCCATCCGAAAAGTGGAGGAGTTGCGCCGGCAGGATCCCGAGATCAACAGGCTGATCCACAGTCTACTGGACTCATTCCAATGAAGATTTTTCGTTTTCCACAGCCGGCCCGCTGCACGGCCTGCGGATGATGTGGAACGTCCTGGAACCGGGCGAAACGACCACACTCCTGGCAGCGCGGAATCACAGCGGAGCGAAGCGCGAATGGCCAAAGTTTTGTATAATTTAGGATGGATACTGACATATTCACAGCCTCTACGAATCCGGTAG
The DNA here is from genome assembly GCA_020723085.1 of Arcobacter sp. Lineage (GTDB taxonomy): Bacteria > Acidobacteriota > Terriglobia > Bryobacterales > Bryobacteraceae > JANWVO01. The sequence goes on along the minus strand of DYJN01000071.1, from coordinate 3,657 downwards.
AGGCACAGTCTGGAAGAGAAAGCCAGCGAGTATCAGGAAGCAAACCGCACAAGCTCTGATCAGACAAAAGGACTGGACGTATGGAGTTCACCGTCAGCAAAGCCGACTTGGTTCGCGAGCTCGGCCTTACCCAAGGGGTGGTTGAGAAGAAGGCGACGTTGCCCGTGCTGTCGAATGTGCTGCTGGAGGCGGCTGGCGACACGGTGAGCATTTCGGCGACGGATCTCGAGTTGAGCATCCGTTGCCAGGCGCCGGCGCAGGTAAGCGCCGAAGGCGGCGGCACGCTGCCGGCGAAGAAGCTTCTGGATTACGTCCGCCTGCTGCCGGATGCGGAGATCCGGGTCAAGTTCAGCGACACCCACTGGGCGACGCTGACGTGCGGGCGTTCGAAGACAAGAATCGCGGGCATGGCGCGGGATACCTATCCCGAAATGCCACCCATGCCCGAACCTCTGGCTGAGCTGCCGCCGGGGTTGCTGGCGGCGATGATCACGAGGACGGTCTTTGCCATTGCAGCGGAAGAGTCACGCTTCACCCTGAACGGCGCGCTGCTCGTCCTGAAGCCGGAGACACTGACCATGGTGGCGACCGACGGGCACCGGCTCTCGCTGGTGGAGTATCCAAGCCCCGCGGGGATGTCCGGCGAGCACCGCGCGCTGATTCCGCGCAAGGCGATGCTTGAGCTGGCGAGGCTGGCTGGGGACGCGGGAAGCGGCGAAGAGACGCTCCAGTTCGCGATGGACGAGAATCATCTGTTTTTCCGCATGGGGCCGCGCCTGCTGGCGGGGCGCAAGCTGGCAGGAAACTTCCCCGACTATGAGCGCGTACTGCCGCGCTCCCACGCGCATACGGTGACGTTGCCGAGGGAGGAGTTCCGTGCGGCGATCGAGCGCGTTTCGCAATTTTCCGATGAGCGCTCACGCGCGGTGAAGATCCGTTTTGCCGACAACGAGGCGACAATCCACTCGTCCCTGTCGGAGAGCGGGGAATCGGAAGAGAGCCTAGTGGTGGACTACACGGGTCCGACGACAGAGATCGGGTTCAACGCCCTTTACCTGCTTGACTTCCTGCGCGCCACGCAGGAGGAGCATGTGGAATTCCACTTCAAGGATCCACAGAGCGCCGGCGAGCTGACGCCGGCGGCGGGCGAACCCGGCTACCGGTACCGTTATGTCGTGATGCCAATGCGCATCTGAAGACGGTCCGGCGCATGCGACAACCCGAAGAGGACAAGAAAGATTTGAATCACGCTGAAACGTACGACGGATCGAGCATCAAGGTGCTCGAAGGGCTGGAGGCGGTGCGCTTGCGGCCTGCCATGTATATCGGATCAACGGGAGAGGCAGGGCTGCATCACCTGGTCTACGAGGTGGTGGACAACTCGGTGGACGAGGCGATGGCGGGCTACTGCACCGATATCAGGGTCCTGATCCACATCGACGATTCGGTGACCGTAATTGATAACGGGCGCGGCATTCCGGTGGACATCCATCTTACGGAGGGCGTATCCGCGGCGGAAGTGGTGATGACGAAGCTCCATGCAGGCGGCAAGTTCGACTCGAACACGTACAAGGTTTCGGGCGGGCTGCACGGAGTGGGCGTGAGCTGTGTGAACGCGCTGTCGGAGTGGCTGCACCTGGAGATCTGGCGCGAGGGAAGCACCTGGGAGCAGGACTATGAGCGGGGCGTTCCCAAGGCGCCGCTCGCGAAGACAGGCAAGGCGGGGCGCAAGACGGGCACGAAGGTGACGTTCAAGCCCGACTCCACGATCATGGAGGCGACGGAGTTCAACTTCGACACGCTCGCCACCCGGCTGCGCGAGCTGGCGTTTCTCAACAAGGGGCTCCGCATCACGCTGACCGACGAGCGCGTGGATCCGCCGAAGACGCACGAGTTCTACTACTCGGGCGGCATCGCCGAGTTCATCAAGCACCTGAACCGCGGCAAGAACGTGCTCCATGAGAAGCCGATCGTCATTGAAGGCGAGCGGGAGCTGCCGGGCGGAGGCACGCTCGTCATCGAGATCGCGATGCAGTGGAACGACAGCTTCAGCGATCAGATCTTCAGCTTCGCCAACAACATCAACACGCGCGACGGCGGCACGCACCTGACCGGCTTCCGCACCGCGATGACGCGGACGCTCAACGCGTGCGCGCGCGCGGCGGGACTGCTCAAAGACATCAAGGACAGCAACCTCTCGGGCGACGACGTGATCGAAGGGCTGACCGCAGTGGTGAGCGTGAAGCTGCCGCAGCCGCAGTTCGAGGGACAGACGAAGGGCAAGCTGAACTCCGACATCGGCGGCTATGTGACGCAGGTGGTCAACGAGAAGCTGACGGAGTACTTCGAGAAGAACCCTGCCGTCATGAAGCGGATCATCGGCAAAGCCGTGGATGCGGCGCGGGCGCGGGAGGCGGCGCGCAGGGCGCGCGAACTGACGCGGCGCAAGGGCGCGCTGGATTCCGGCGGGCTTCCCGGGAAGCTTGCCGACTGCCAGGAGAAAGATCCCTCACTCTGCGAGCTGTTCCTGGTGGAAGGGGAGAGCGCGGGCGGGACGGCGAAGAGCGGGCGCGACAGGCGATATCAGGCGATCCTGCCGCTGAAGGGCAAGATCCTGAACGTCGAGAAGGCGCGCTACGACAAGATGCTCAGCCACGATGAGATCCGCGCCATGATCACAGCCATCGGCACGGGGATCGGCAGGGACGACTTCGACATCTCGAAGCTGCGCTACCACAAGATCATCCTGATGACGGACGCGGACGTCGACGGCAGCCACATCCGCACGCTGCTGCTGACGTTCTTCTTCCGCCACATGCAGCAGCTGATCACGCGCGGGCACGTGTTCGTGGCGCAGCCGCCGCTGTACCGGATCAAGAAAGGCAGGAGCGAGAAGTACATCAAGAACGAGCAGGAGTTCGTGCGGGAGATCCTGCGCCGCGCCACGGAGAATGTCCAGGTGCTGGCGGGCGGCAATGGCGAGCACGGCACGCTGGAAGGCGGGGAGCTGCGCAGCTTCCTGATGTCGCTCGACGAGCTGCAGCAGATCTTCACGCGGCTGGAGAAGCGGCTGCGGGAGCCGCGGGTGGTGGAAGTGCTCGCCGATCCTTCTTACGCGCTGGACACGAAGGCGGACTTCGGCAACAAAGAGGAAGTGGAGCGGGCGGCGCGGGCGATGAGCGAGGGCGGCAGGATCCGTACGCGCCTCGAATACGATGAAGAGCACTCGGCGTGGAACATCGTGTATCACGACGAGGCGCACGGCGACCGCACCATCGGCGTCGAGCTGGCGCAGCAGCCGGAATACAAGCGGTTGCGGGCGCTGGCGCGCAGCACGCGGAAGTTCAACAAGCCGCCGTTCACGGTGGTGAAGGAAGCGCGGCGCGAGACGATCGAAACGTGGCGGGAGCTGATCCAGCACCTGAAGGCGGAGGGCACGCGCGACTGCACCGTGCAGCGCTACAAAGGGCTGGGCGAGATGAACCCCGAGCAGCTTTGGGAGACGACGATGAACGCGGAGACTCGCACGCTGCTCGAGGTGCGGCTGGAAGACGCGGTGGAGTGCGAGGAAATTTTCAGCACGCTGATGGGCGAAGACGTCGAGGCGCGGCGGAAGTTCATCGAAGACAACGCGCTCGACGTGCGCAACCTGGACGT
>DYJN01000145.1 GCA_020723085.1 Arcobacter sp. | reverse complement strand
GGGAGAGCAACGGTATTGGGAGTCAAGCGTGTTGGGAGGCATCAGGCGTGGTGGTTTTTGAGGTTTTCGGGCTTGAGGACATGGTTCATGAGGATGACGAGTTTGCGCATGACGGCGGTGAGGGCGACCTTTGGTTTTTTGCCTGCGGCCCGCAGGCGCAGGTAGAACTCCTTGAGTTTGCCCTTGCACCGCGCCGCGCTCAACGCGGCCATGTAGAGGGCGCAGCGTGCGTGTTTGCGCCCGCCGCTGATGTGGCGGGCACCGTTCCAGCCGCCGCTCTGCCGGTCATACGGGGCCACGCCGGCCAGGGCGGCGGCCTGGCCGCGGTTGAGGGTGCCCAGCTCGGGCATCTCGCCGAGCATGACGGCGACGGTGCCTGGGCCGACGCCGGTGAGGGCGTCCAACGCCTCGGCGCGTTGGCGCAGGGTCTCGCTGGCCTGGAGCTGTTTGGCGAGGGCCGCTTCCAGTTCGGCGAGGAGCTTGGCGTAGTTGCGCTGGAGGCTGGAGGACATGCGGATCAGGTCCTTGTCGAGCAGCCCTTCGGCCTGGTTCCGCTCGGCCTGCAGCGCGGCCTGAAGCTGGCGGCGGCGTTGTACCAGGGCGGCCAGGCGGCGTTCGGTCTCGGTGTCGGGCGTGGTGGGGATGGGCTGATGGGCGCGGCCGAAGGCTGAGAGGACGCGCGTGTCGATCGGGTCGGTCTTGGCGCGCTGGCCGGCGGAGCGGGCAAACTGACGCACGCGCAGCGGGTCCAGAACGGTGACGGGCACGCCGGCCTTGTGGAGGGCGGCGGTGAAGGCGCGCTCGTAGCCTCCGGAGGCCTCGAGCACGACGTGGACACCCCGCACCCTGGCCAGAGCGGCCACGGCGGTGGCGTGGCCCTCGGCCGTGTTGGGCAGGGTGTGATGGGGGGCGGGGAGGTCGAAGTCCAGCTTGGCCTTGGCGACATCCACGCCGACGTAGACGGAGGTATGGTTTTGGCTCATCCTTGCAAATGCGAGCAGGCAACTTTTGGTCACCGCTCAATCAACGGTTCGAGTGTGGACCAACAAGGCGCGTGCGGCTCCAGCTCTCCCGCGAACACGCACCAGCGGTTCCAGGGAGAAACGAGCGCGCTCGCGCCGCCTCCTCCCCGCCTGCAGGCGGGGAGGAGGCCCCATCTTCCCGCCCGGCTGACGCCAAGCAAGGAAGATGGAAAACAACATACAAGGGAGACACGGAGTCCGCGTTGGGACAATCCAGCCAGCCGGCACGACAATCCAGCCAGCCAGTACGACGAACGGTTTGTTCGGAGAGCCAGTGAGGTTGACTCGATTTGGTGGACACGGGAGGGGGAAGGGAGCGAGAAAGCATCGATGGCAAACGAACAGCTAAGACAAGCACAGCCCAGACAGCCGCGGCGGACCTTTGATGAAGTCTTCAAGCGTGACGCGGTGGCGTTGCTGCTCAAGGGGGACAGGCGAGTGAAGCAACTGGCGCAGGATCTGGGAGTGAGTCAGTGGAACCTGCGGGACTGGCGCGAGCAATACGGTCCGGGCGCGCCGGTCCAGACCCTCGAACAACTGGCGGCCGAGCTGCGCGCCTTGCGGCGGGAGAACGAGAGCCTGCGCACCCAGCGGGACATTCTAAAAAAAACGTTGGGCATCCTTGTCGAACCCCCGCCGAACGCTACACGCGCATGAAAGCCCTGACCCCAATCCATCCGGTCAACGAACTGTGCGCGGCCTTTGGCGTCTCGCGCAGCGGTTATTACGCCTGGCTCACCCGTACGCCCGGCGTGCGGGCGCAGGCCGATGCCCGGCTCACCGTGCAGCTCTGTGCGGCCCATGACCAGAGCCGGCGCACCTATGGCAGCCCGCGGCTGGTGGTCGTGCTGCGCCGGCAAGGGCAGTCCATCGGCCGCCGCCGTGTGCAACGCCTGCTGCGGGCCGCGGGAAGGCGGGGTCTCCAGCGCCGGCGGTGGGTTCCGCGCACGACCGACAGCCGGCACGATCAGCCGATCGCTCCCAACCGGCTGGCCGAGGTCGGGATGCCGCAGGGTCGCGACCGGGTGTGGGTCACCGACATCACGTATGTGCCGACCGGCGAGGGGTGGCTTTATGTGGCCGGGGTCATGGATCGGTGGAGCCGGCGTGTGGTCGGGCTGGCGATGGCTGAACACCTGCGCACCGAGTTGGTCAGCGCCGCGCTGCGGCAGGCCCACACCCGGCGTCAGCCAGACAAGGGCTGTTTGCATCACTCCGATCGGGGTTGCCAATACGCCAGCGCCGAGTATCGCCACCTGCTCGCGGTGCACGGCTTGGAGCCGAGCATGAGCCGGGCGGGCAACTGCTACGACAACGCCGCCATGGAAAGCTTCTGGAGCACCCTCAAGAGCGAACTGGTCCATCGCCAGACCTTTGCCACGCGGGCCCAGGCCCGCGCGGCCATCTTCGAATACGTGGAAGTCTTCTACAACCGGCAGCGGCTCCACAGCGCCCTGGATTACAAATCACCTGTGGACTTCGAAAACCAAACCAACTAAACACTAAATGCTCTCTGCCTCCTCACTGTCCACCAAATCGAGTCAACCTCACT
>DYJN01000070.1:4972-17657 GCA_020723085.1 Arcobacter sp. | reverse complement strand
AGGTGCCGCGACTGAAGCGGCAAGGGTGCCGCGACTGCAGCGGCTGAAAGCCGCGAAAAGGAGCGGCCCGCCGGCGGCGTGGCAGGCGGTCCCGAGGCCCGAATCCACAGGAATGCGGGCGATCGTTTCCCGCGTCCGGAGCGGCCCGCCGGCGGTCCCGGCCTGCGCCCGCAGCGCCTAAATGCGGTGGAAGCTGCGCAGAATGTCGCGATTGGAATACCGGAGCGCCACGGGGCGGCCATGCGGGCAGCTCATGGGATAGCGGGTGCGGGCCAGCTGCCGGACCAGCCACTCCAGCTTCTCGGGCTCCAGCCGCATGTTGATCTTGATGGCGGCGCGGCAGGCGAGGGACGCCGCAAGGGCGCGGCGGAAATCCTCGGGCGTCGAACGGCGCATTTCGGCGTCGGCGATCTCCAGGATTTCGAAGAACACCTGTTCGACAGCGGCGGGCGGAAGGCCGGCGGGCACAGCCTTGATGGCGATGGTGCGCAGTCCGAAGGGTTCGGTTTCGAAGCCCGCGCGTTCCAGTTCGCCGGCGATCCGCTGGTAGTCGGCCTCCTGTGCGGGCGTCAGCGTCACCACCAGAGGAAGCAGCAGCCGCTGCTGCTCGGTCCTGCCGCGCAGCAGGCGGTCCAGGAATTGCTCGAAGAGAATGCGCTCGTGGGCGACGTGCTGGTCGATGATCCAAAGCCCGTCGGGACCGGCGGCGATGATGAAGCTGTCGTGGAGCTGCCCGAGGATGCGCACGTCGTCGAGCGAAGCCATCGAAGACGGCGCGTCTAGGGAGAGCCCGGCGGGGATGGCGGAGTGGGTGTCGGGCAGGCGCAGGCGCGGCGCGCCTTCCGGCTCCGGCGGAGGCGGCGTCCACGGTTGCTGTGGTGCGGCGGCAGAGTCCGGCGGCGCGGCCGAGGGGAGGTCGAGCCGCGGTTCTGGGGCGGGCGGGGGAGTCAGCGAAAGATCCGGCAGCACGGAGCGCGGGGCCTCGTTCTGGATGCCCGTGAAGCGGAAGTCCTCGATCGCCTGCGTGAACTCCGAGAAGGGCAGGCGCGCGCCGGGCTGAGGTTCGGCGGGCGGCCCCGGCACGGGCGAAGGCAGCGGCGCGGCGGGCGCGGGGCGGCTGGCCACCAGGGCATCGCGCAGCGTGTCGCGGACGAAGTCATGCACGAAGCTCGAGGCGCGGAACCGCACTTCGGTCTTCGAGGGGTGCACGTTGACGTCCACCTCCGCCGGATCGCAGTCGAGGAACAGCAGGGCGAACGGGAACGCCGACGGCGGCATCAGGTTGGCGTAGGCGGCCGAAATCGCGTGCAGCAGCAGGCGGTCGCGGATGAGGCGGCGGTTGACGAACAGGAAGATGGAGTTGCGGTTCGACTTCTGCACCTGCGGGCGCGAGATGAAGCCGGAGAGCGTGAAGCGGCCCTCCTGCGCCGCGCGGGGCTCGAGCTCGATCAGTTCGTCGAGCGCATCCGCGCCGAAAACCTGGAAGACCCGCTCGGCAGGGGTGAGCACCGGCGGGGCGTCGAGCAGCTTCCTTCCCTCGTGCGCCAGCTCGAAGCTCCTGGCCGGGTGAGCCAGTGAATAGTGCGTGACGAGCGAGGCGATGTGAGCGAGTTCGGTCTGCTCGCTGCGGAGGAACTTGCGGCGCGCGGGGACGTTGAAAAATAGGTCGCGCACGGTGATGGCGGCGCCGGGCGGGCGCACGCACTCGTTGACGGAGAGGATGCGGCCGGCGGAAACTTCGATGCGCACGCCGGCGGACTCTTCGGCCGAACGCGTCTCGATGACCATGCGGGACACGGAGGCGATGGAGGGCAGCGCCTCGCCGCGGAAGCCGAGCGTGGCGATGGACTCGAGCTCCTCTACGCGCGAGATCTTGGATGTGGCATGCCGCTCGAGCGCGAGCAGAGCGTCGTCGCGGATCATGCCGCAGCCGTCGTCGGCGACGCGGATCAGGCGCCGCCCGCCGGCTTCGGCCTCCACACGGATGTCCGAGGCGCCGGCGTCGAGGGAGTTCTCCAGCAGCTCCTTGACCACGGAGGCGGGGCGTTCGACGACTTCGCCGGCGGCGATCTTGTTGGCGACCTGATCGCTGAGGACGTGGATGCGGCCCATGCGGGAAAGGCGGGCCACGGGGGCCCGCCTCTCTATCTTAGGGGTTTGCGGGGAGTCACTCGATCACGATGCCGCGGTCTTCGAGCAACGTGCCCAGCCTCTGCTGCAGGATGAGACGGTTGCGCTTGTAGTTGACGGTCTGGTTGACGAGATTCGACTGCGCGTTGGCCAGATCGTTCTGCGCCGACAGCAGGAAGAAGATGTTGATGACGCCAAGGTCGTAGCGCTTCTGGTCCGCCTCGACGCGCTTCTGCGCGTAGTCGACGGCGATCTGCGCCAGCCGCACGCCTTCCCGGCTGCTCTCGACGTTGGTGATGGCGTTCAGCACTTCCTGGCGGATCTGCTGCTGCAGCGACCGTTCGCGGAGGGCGGTCAGCTTCTTGTTGACAACAGCGTCTGCAAGGTTGGCCGCAGCCGAGCGGTCGCGCAGGGGAAGCTGAAGCTGGAGTCCGAAGGCGAAGGTGTTGTAATCGAAGCCGAACAGCATGCTCCAGGCGTCGATCGGACCGCCGGGGGTGAACACCGGCGTCCCGCTCGCGCGGCTGAAGCCCGGTCCGCCGCGGCCGAAAGTCTGATAGGACCCGGTGAGGTTGAGCACGGGTTTGATGGAGTTCAGCGCGTTCTTGATCTGGAGGTCGTTGATGTCGAGCGCCGTGCGCTGCGCCTTCAGGTCGGGGCGGTTTTCCAGGGCTGTCTGAACGAGCTTGTCGCGGTCGTACCGCTCCGGATCGGGCGGGCGGGTGACGTCCTCCGTGAGCACGATCGGCAGGTTGCGCGCATCGGGGTCGAGGTCGGCGCCGATCTGGCGGCGGAGCGTGTCTTCGAACTGCCGCAGCTGGTATTCGGTGCGGGTGACGTTGATGCGGGCGGTGGCGGCGTTCTGCTCCGGCTGGAAGCGCTCGAGTTCGCTGGTGGCGCCGAGTTCGATTTCGCGGTTGGTGCGCTCGAGGGCGGCTTCAGCCAGCTTCAGCGCCTCCATGTTGACTTTCAGGTTCTCGCGCGCGCTGATCACATCCCAATAGGCTTGTTCGGCGGTGACGAGCAGGCGCATGACGGAGTCGCGGACGTTGAACTCCTGCTGGCGGCGGCTGGCGCGGGCGATGGTGATGGGCAGCTTTGTGATATAGGGGCCGCGGTTGCGCCACAGCGGCTGAGTGAAGCCCATCTGCCAGGTCGTGGTGTATGCCGGATTGAAGAGGGCGAACTGGTCGTTGGTGGAGAGCTTGGACCAGTTGAGCTGGGAAAAGACGGTGGTCGAAGTGGGCAGCAGCTGCTGGAAGCGCGTGTTCAGCGGCTGGTTGAGCTGGCTGACGACACTCGCGCCCTGGAGCTGGTTGGTGGCGGGGGTGTTGGAGCGCGTGGCGTTGAAGTTGGACGTCAGGAGCGGATCGAAGACGGCGAAGGCGCGCTGGATGGCGTTCTTCGGCACTTCGATGGAGAGCCGCTGGATGGCGATGTCGGTGTTGTTGGCGAGCACGAGATCCAGATAGCTTTTGAGCGAAAGGACGAGCTTGCCGTCCACGACGTAGTCCTTGATCCGGGCAGGCGGCTGAATGGTGACGCGCGTATCGCCGGGCGAGAAGACGCGGCGCATCCACGCGCCGGATCCGACCCAGGGAGCGGAGGCGTCCGTGACGGCGAAGTTCATGCGCGCTTCGGCGCCTTCCCCCACGCGGGGCTGCGCGGTGGTGGAGGGACCGGGGGCGGGCTGGGCTGGAGTCCCCGGCTGCTGCGGGGAGGCCGGGGGCGCGGGCGCCTGCTGCGCAGGCACAACAAGAGCGGTGATGAGAAAAAGAGCAAGACTGCGCATGGGTTTGACCTGAGGTTTCGGAGAACTACTCATAGCGGATGGCTTCGATCGGGTCGAGTTTGGCGGCCTGGACGGCCGGGTAGATGCCGAACAGCAACCCGATGCCGACGCTGACGCCGAAGGCCACGGCGATGGAGGTGAACGTCACGACCGTGGACCAGCCGGCGGCGGCGGCGATGATCTGAGCCAGAGTGACGCCGAAGAGGATGCCGAGAAAGCCGCCAATCATGGAGATCATGACGGCCTCGGTGAGAAACTGGCGGACGATGTCGGACTGCCGCGCGCCAATGGCGCGGCGGATGCCGATTTCGCGCGTGCGCTCGAGCACGGTGGCGAGCATGATGTTCATGATGCCGATGCCGCCCACCAGCAAACTGATGCCGGCGATGCAGATCATGACGACCTTGAAGATGTCGCTGGTGCGCTTCTTCTGCTCGAGCAGGCCCGCGGGCACGGTGACGCTGTAATCGCCGGCGTCCTTGTGCGTGGCGGCGAGAATCGCGTTGATCACGGCGGCGGTTTCGATCGAATCGACGCCGTTCCTCACCTTCAGATAAATGCCGTCGATTTCGTCCTTGAGATAGCTGTTCTGGTCCTCGAAGCGGAACATCACGGTGCGCAGCGGGCTGACCACGAGGTTGTTGCGCGAAAGGATCTCGACGCCTTCCACGTCTGTGTCGCCGCCTGCCTGCTGCGCCATGACGCCGATCACCTGAAGCCAGATGTCGTTGATCTTGACGTACTTGCCCACGGCGGGCTCATAGCCGAGCAGGTTGACCTTGGCCGATTCGCCGAGCACACACACCGGCGCAGCGTTCGAGTTCTCTTCATCGGTGAAGAAACGTCCCTCCACCAGCCGGATGCTCTGGATGTCCATGTAGGAGGGCTCGACGCCGATGAGCATGGGCGGCTCCGCGGTGGTCTTCGGCAATACTTTGGAGGGCTTGAACCGCTTGCGCGGCGTGGCCTTCTCGATGCCCTGCGTGTTTTCGAGGATGGCGCGGTAATCGCGGAACGTCATGCCCGGGCTGATGGCGCGGCGCGCCTGAAGCTCGGTCCGGTCCGTGGCCTCCTTGGCCTCGATGATGATGTTGTTGACGCCGAGCAGGTCGATGTAGGAGAGCATCTCCTTCTCGACGCCCGCCGTAATGGCGAGCATGGCCACCACGGCGCCCACGCCGAAGATCATGCCCAGCATGGTCAGCAGCGTGCGCAGCTTGTGAACCAGGAGGCTCGAAAGCCCCATGTAGATCTCAGGCAGATAGGCTTCCAGCAATGCGACCATGGCTTACTGTCCCCCCTTGGCGCCCATGGGCATGACAGCCCCCGCGCCTCCGCCGCCCTTCTTCTGCTCCTGCTTCTTTTTGCGCTCTTCCGGCGAGATGGTGGGGTTCTGAAGTGCGATCACCTCGCCAGGATGGATGCCGGACTCGATGATGGAGACCGCCTCGCTGCGCTTGGCGATCCGGATCTGGCGCGGCTCAAAGCGGTCTTTCAACTTGACGTAGACCACCGGCTTGCCGTCTTTCTCGAAGATGCCCTGGTTTGGCACATACACGGCGTTGGAGACTTTCTCCACGATGATTTCGACGTCGGCCAAGAGGCCGGGCCGGAGCAGAATCTCGGTATTGTCGCTGGCTTCGGGAGGAGCCGGCAGCCTGGCGTTTTCCAGATCCTTCTGCGAATACGGTCCCGTCGGCGCCGCCACGCCCATGCCGGCGGCGCCGTTGCGGCCGCCGCGTTCGGCGCCGGGGCCGCCGTTCTGAGCGGCCGCTGCGGCGGGCGCCCCGCCAGGCTGGCGCTGGCCGCGCTGCGGCATCGCTATGCCGGCTTTCCTGGCCTCTTCGCGGAGCTTGTCGAACATGGCGCGGCGATCTTCGGGCGACAACTGCATCAGGTTCTTGCCGCCGAGCACCTTCTTCATGATCTCCTGCATTTTCTTCTGCTGTTCGGGTGTCAGGCTGGCGCCGCCGAACATCATGCCGCCCGCACCGCCCGGGATCATCCTCGTTCGGCGTTGCGGCTGTGCCTCGCCGACTGCGCCGCCAGCCATTTCCTGGGTCCCGCCGTTCATTGTCGGCATCTGGCCGCCGGCGAAGGGCAGGGAAACCGCCGCTCCGCCGCCGCTCATACCGGGCGCGCCGCCGCCGGCAGCCATCGCCGCCAGATCCGGCATCCCGCCGAACATCGAGAACGAGGGCTGAGCGATCGGCTTCTTGCGGTTCTCTTCCGCAGTGGCCAGGATGCGGGCGATCTGCTCGGGCTTGGCGCCAAGCTCCGTGAGCAGCTCGCGCATATCGATGGAAAAGATCACGTCGAACTTCTTTCCCGGATCCGAGCTGAAGATGTTGGCGCTCGCCGTGCCGCTCATGGACTTGATCTTGCCGTGGAAGGTCTCGCCCGCCAGCGCATCGAGCCGGATCAGCACGTCCTGCCCTTCATGCAGGTTGGCGCGGTCGAGCTCGCCGATGCGGGCGATGACTTCGAGTTCGGAGAGGTCGAGGATCTCGGCCACTGGCATTCCGGGCTGCACCTGGTCGCCCTCGCGGATGTCGGGGATCTGCGTGCCGAACATGCCGGAGAAACCGGCGCGGTTCTGCTTGATCGCCACCAGCCCGCTGATGGGGCTGAGCAGCTTGACCTGGAGCAGGCGCTGCTTCTCGCGGTTGATGTCGAGCACGTTGCGGTTGCGCCGTTCGCGCAGCACGTTGAGCTCGGCGAGCGCCTGTTCCTGCTTCGACTTGATGTCGCTTTCGAGCTGCCGCAGCCGCCGCTGCGCCTCTTCGAGGTTGAGCAGATTTTTCTTCTGGTCGATGGCGGGCAGCAGCGGGTTCTTCTTCACTTCCAGCTCCGCGCGGCGGACGGAGTAGCGCGCGCGGAGCAGATCCACCTGGTCCTGGTTGTTGCGGATGGCGAGGTCAGCCTGCGCCTTCTTGATCTGCTCGTCCACCTGTTCGAGCTCCAGCTCGCGCTCCTCCAGGCGGGAGAGCACTTCCGAGTCGTCGAACTCGACGATGAGATCCTTCTCGCGGGCGAACGCGCCCATGGGCGCCAGCTTCGTCACCTGGACCGTGCCAAAGAGGTTGGGCGCGGTGAGCGCCGCAGACCGCACGGCGCGCAACTCGCCGCGGGCGAAGCTGCGGACCACGACATCGCCCTTGCGGACGCGCGTGGTGGGCACGGTCTCCTGCCTGGAAGGCAGCCCCTGGATGAAGCGGTAGACGCCATAGCCGGCGCCGGCCACAGCAATCAGCAACAGGATTCTGGAAAACGCCTTTTTCATGCTGTTCCGTCTCTTCGCAGTCTCCGCGCGCGCGTGAGCGGGCGCCGGCAGACTGCTGTTCCGATCAAAGTTTCCTGGCCCGCTTGGCGACCTCCGCGGGGTTGTCCAGCGCAATGCGCTCGCCCTCGCGCAGGCCCTTGAGGACCATGATGTCGTTGTCGTTCCGCTTGCCGACCTCGATAGGCCGCGCTTCCCATGCGCCCGCGCCTTTCTGGATCCACACATGAGGCTTGCCGCCCTGGAGGAAACTGGCTTTGGCCGGGATCAGCAGCACGTTGGGCTGGCTTTCCAGCAGCACGACGCCCGTCGCGCTCATGCCCGGGCGCAGCCGCGGGTCGGTCTGCTTCAGCGTGGCGCGCGCGGGAAACTGCTTCTCGTTGGCCGTGCCGAAGCCGCGGAAATTCAGCGAAGCGATCGGGCTGATCCAGTCGAGTTCGGCATCGAATTCCTTGTCCTGGATGGCGTCCACGCGAACTTTCACAGTCTGGCCGAGCTGGATCTTGCCGCGGTCGACCTCTTCGAATTTCAGCTCGATGCGCATCTCGCTCAGGTCGGGAATTTCGGCGATGGGGGCGCCTGTCCAGGCGTTGTCGCCTTCCTTGAACGGCGGCGGCGTGGAGCCCCAGTTGCCTTGGGCGCGGAAATTCGGCAGCACGTTGAGGATGCCGTCGGAAGGGGCGCGGATGATCATCATCGAGAGATACTTCTTCACCCGCTCCATGTCGCGCTGCGTCTTGTTCTTGCGCGACTGCAGCCGGCCGAGGTCCGCCCGCTGCGTCACGTCGTGGCTCTTCACGGTGGCCTTCACCTGCTGCAAAGCGCCCTTGGAGAGCCCGACGTCGATGCGGGTCTTGGCGCCTTCGATCTCGGACAGGATCTCCGCCTTGGAAGCCTCCAGTTCGGCGCGCTCGACGTCGTACTCGCTGGTCATCAGGCTCATGGCGTCGGCTTCGTCTGTGATCTTGTGGCTGGCCTTGGTCTGGACGATTTCGCTGTCCACCGTGCGCGCGTTGGTGACGAAGTTCAGATAGTAGTTCTCATACTGCGCGGTGTCGAACTCCACCACCAAATCGCCCTTCTTGATCGGCTTGCCGGATTCGGCCAGACGGACGATCTTGGGATTGGGCACCTGCGGCGCCATGAGCACCTTGGAGTGGACCGCGCGGATTTCGCCCCGGGCGCGCACCGTCAGGACGAACTCCCCCCTGCGCACCGCCACCGTGGGCACTTCCACCGGCTTGGCCGCCGTGAAGTGGTAGGCGGCATAGCCGCCGCCGGCCAGAACCAGCACCAGTACAGCGGCGCCGGCGATACGGCCTTTGCCGTTGTTCTGCCCGAGACGCTTCGACTTGACTTCCTTCGACATTCTTTACTCCTGCCAGGGGAACGGACGCCGGCGCAGCACGGCCGCCGGCAGGGCGCCCCAAAGGATGACCGTGGGAACCGCCTCAGCGCCCTTCTGCGGAACCGGCGGGCGCTCGAGCGCCACCAACTCTCCCCGCTTCACGCCCGAAGCCAGAGCCGCCTTGACGAAATTGGCCAGACGAACCTCGACCGGACGCTTCTCAAAGGCTTCGCCGCGCTTCACAAATACGAATGGAGCGCCGCCGCCCGGCTCGCGGAACACCGACTCGCGCGGCACCAGCAGGGCGTCCTCCGTCTGCTCGATCACCACATCCGCGCTGACGCTGAGGTCGGGAATGACGCGCGGATCCGTTTTCTCGATCTTGATCGCCACCGGCACCTCGCGCACATATTCGGCGCGGGCGCGCCCCGGCTGGCTCATGGCGCCGATGCCGACGACGTGGCCGGGAAGCTCGAGATCAGGAAAGGCGTCGAACCGCAGCCACGCCTTGGCGCCGATGCGCAGCGACTCCACGTCCGCCTGGTTCACCTTGGCCGCAACCAGCATCGAGGTCGGATCGACGATGCGCCCGAACATCTGGCCCGGGAACACCTGGTCGCCCGCCTGGATCTGGCCGAACTCCGTGCCGCGCCTCGTGGTCTCAGCCACGAACATTCCATCCATCGGCGCGCGGATCAGCATGCGTTCCACATTGCGCTCGGCGCGCCCGAGTTCGAGCTTGGCATCCTGGAGATCCAGCTCCGACTGGCGGCGCTGGCTGCGGAGGCTGATCTCCTGCTGCGGGATGGCGGCTTCGACCATGCGGAGGTCGGCCTGCGCCTGCTCGAGGCTCAGCCGCAGGATCTCGGCGTCGATCACCGACCGCACCGGAATGGTCTGGATGTCGAGCTTCGCCTTTTCGACCGCAGCCTTCGCCTGTTCGAGCGTCTGCTGGTAGGACTTCCGCGCCACGTCGATCTGCGCGTCGATCGAGCGCACAGTGCGTTCCGCCTGCTCCACTGCGGCCTTGTAGTCATCGAGGCGGAGCAACTGGAACTGCGTGTCGAACTCGGCGACGACATCGCCCTTCTTGACAAACGCGCCCGGCTGCTTCATCGACTGAATGACCTGCATGAAATCGCTCATGCCGCCGCTCAGCCGGTCCCCGCCGCTGCCACCCCCGCCGCCCGAAGAGGCGGACGACGAAGAGGAGGAGGCGCTGGCGGATGACGCGGACGAGGCGGAAGAGGCGGAAGCACTGGAGGTTGTGCTCCGGGAAGAGGAGGAAGAGAACCGGTTGGTGGCGCCGCGGAATCCGGACGAAATTCCTGTCGAACTCCCGCCAGACGCGCCGGAGCTCCCCACAGATGCCATAGAGGCGGAGCTTGCCGCGCTCGAAGAAGACGATCCGCCGCTCGAAGAACGTCCGCCGCCGCCGATGCCGCCGCTGACATCGATGGTCACGATCATGCCGCCGCCGGCGCGGGACACGTTCACGCTGACCCCGCCTCCGCGCCGCCCCCGCATCCGGGGCGCGATCAGGCTGACATACTTTTCCGCCGTGGTCGTGCCCGCCAGGCGGATGGTCTTCTCGAGCGAACCCTGCGTGACAGGCGCCGTGCGGACCCGCGCCAGAGCCTGCGCGCCGGTACGGGCGGCCGGATTCAGCTGGCGCCACGCCAGCCACCCCAGAATGGCCACCGTGGCGAAGGCGAGGATCGCCAGCCACGGGTTGCCCCGGCGGCGGCGCACGGCGAGGCGAGGCGCCTGTTCCGGCTGCGCCGGCTGGCTCAGAGGATTGGGATTCAACTGAGGCTGCATAAGCGACTCCGCGGTCTCTGGGGGACAGTTGCCGCCCCTCCTGCCCGAAGGGCAGAAATCTTTCAGTTAGCTATGACGACAGGCGAAGGCAAAAGGTTATGCCGGCCCTCCCATTCTGATCCCCGCAGCCCTTGCCGGGACTCAACTTTCCCGTTTCTGTCGCCTTGCCTGCGCACACCGGGCCGCATCGCCGGAACCTCCCGCACGGCTCCGTCCCCGCGGTCCTTCCCTGTCCAGCCCCTTTGTGATATGGTTCCTGTAACTGGACGAAAAGGAGAACGAAGCATGCCCTGGACGCCGAGCCGCCGGGACTTCTTCAAGAGCATCGGTTCGCTGGCTGCGGGCGCCGCTTTGCCGGCAGCCGCCGCGCCGGCGAAGAGGTCCGCCACCGACTGGGTGGAACTCGGCCGCTCGGGCGTGAAGGTGACCCGGCTCGCCTTCGGTACCGGCACCTTCGGCGGGCGCGTGCAGCGCGAGCTTGGACAGGAGCAGTTCACGCGGCTCGTCCGCCACGCTTACGACCGCGGCATCCGGTTCTTTGAGACAGCGGAAGCCTACCGGGGCATGCCGGAGATGCTGGGCGTGGCGTTGAAGGGCCTGCCGCGGGACTCCTACCGCCTGATGACCAAGATCCCGGTCAACCGGGCGGGCAACCTTCAGGCGGCTCTGGATCTGTACCGGCGGCAACTGCAGACCGACTACATCGACATTCTGCTCATCCATTGCGTGCGGCGCGAATCGTGGCCGGAGGATCTCGTACGGCTGCGCGATGACATGTCCGAAGCCAAGGCGAAGAAAATCCTGCTGGCGCACGGCGCCTCCTGCCACGGGCTGCTGCCGCTGCGCCGCTTTCCGGGCAACAGCTGGCTAGACGTGGCGCTGTTGCGCGTCAACCACGACGGCACGCGCATGGACAACCTGGAGGGGACCGAATACGGCAGGGGCGATGTCAACGAAGCCACACAGCGCATCGCCCAAGTGCACAAGCAGGGCACGGGGGTGATCGGGATGAAGATCATCGGCGAAGGCAGCTTCAAGACGCCCGAGCAGCGCGACGCCTCCATCCGCTTCGTGGCAAAGCTGGGCACGGTGGACGCGATGACCATCGGCTACAAGAGCCCCGCCGAGATCGACGAAGCCATCGAGCGGCTGAACCGGCACCTGAACAGTTAGCGGAACCGCGCCTGAAAACGGACGCCGTCGCCCCCGCCGGGCTGCGGCCCCGGGCTGTCGGCATACAGCTTGCCGGTCGGCTCGTCCACCCGCAGGTAGCGGTTCGTGCCCAGCGACATCAGCACCGTCTCGCCGGTGAAGGTTTCCATCCACTGGAACGTCTCGGCCGGACCCGGCGCGCCGCGGCGCAGCACGGCCTCCTGATTCGCCGGGGCCGAGAGATAGCCGTCCGGAGTTTTCAGCGACACGCGCCCGAGGCCGCGGTCTTCGATCGTGAACAGCGTGCGCGCGCCGATGCGCAGCACACCTTCCCGCCCGTGAAGCCCGAACTCGACGGCGCCCCGCGTGGGCGCCGGCCTCCGGGGCCATTCCTGCACCGTGATGGAATCGAAATCCGCATGCCCGCGCTGCGGCTCCGGCCCAAAATGATAGGCGAACAGCGCGTAGCGGACGCCCTGGAACGTGATCAAACCGTAGGCCATCGTATGCGGGCCGCCGATGGACCGGAATTCACGCCCGTCGAGGCTGTAAGACAACCGGGCTGTGTCATGCATGAAGTCGCAATTGGCGCGCAGCCAGACGCGCGGGTTGTGCAGCGGCACGCGGCCGGTCTCGCCGTTGACCTCGTCGTAGCGAACCAGCGTCAGCCCGCCGCCGCTCCGCTCGACGCCCAGCCAGGCGTAGGGACGGTTGAACAGAGCAAATCCGGCCGCATCGCCGGGCTTTAATCCCATGGCGTCCAGCGCGACCGTTGCTGTGGAGCGCGGCCCGACGGCGCGCTGCGTGAGCGTATTGCGCGCCCGCCAGAGATCGGGCGCGGGCAGCGCGTGCAGCCGAAGGAAGCCCGGGCGCGCGGCGAGGGACCACTGCCCGTCCACCGGCACGTGGTTCCATTGCCAGACGGGCTGCAGCCGGGGAGCGCGGAAGTCGTCGCTCCTCGCATAGGGTGCGCGTGGCTTCTCCCGAGCTCCGGTGTCCGGCTTCACCCAGGTGCGCGGGGTGCGGCCCAGGTTGCCCGGCAGCCCGAAGTAAGGCCATCCGTCTTTCCCGGTGACGGGAGACAAAGCGGTGAGGCGGCCGATGGAATTGGCGTCCATCATTGAGAAGCCCCACCATTCGCCGCTGGGCGTGTCGACGATCC
>DYJN01000070.1:0-4872 GCA_020723085.1 Arcobacter sp. | reverse complement strand
GAAGCCCCACCATTCGCCGCTGGGCGTGTCGACGATCCCTCCTTGGTGAATCGCGCACCGGCCGCGCTGCGACGGATCGGGGGGAAGGATGCGGAACGGAGGCGTGCGCCCGGCGACGCGATGCCCCAGGGCGAGGCCGAAGTCTTCGCCGCGGCTGATGTTCTGGTTCACCTCCCACGGCCCATCGAGCCGGTCCGCGCGGGCGGCCGGCATCCGCATCTCGCCGAGGAACCAGGCGCTCGTCAGGAAGTACCTGCCGCGGATCTTGTACAGATGCAGCCCTTCGCCCATTCCCGCTGAAGGCGGGAGGATCTCGCGCTCCGTGCCGGGAACCAGGTCGGTGAGATCGGCGGTCAGCTCAGCCAGGCGGATGCCGCGGTAGCCCCAGACCACGTACGCTTTGCCGTCGTCATCGAACAGCACCGAGAGATCGTGCAGCGAGCGCTTCATGGGCGTGCGCGTCCAGGGGCCGCGGGGATCAGTGGCGCGGAACAGTTGCGTAGTCTGCCCGTTGACATTGCTGAAGATGTAAAAGACCCCCCTGTGATAGCGCAGGCACGGCGCCCAGATGCCGCGCCCGTACTCGTTCCTGCCATCCTCGAGGCGGAACGACGGCCCAAGGTCGAGGCGATCCATCGCATAGGCGAGGAACCGCCAGTTGACCAGATCGCGCGAGTGCAGCACGGGCAGGCCCGGCATGCTGTGCATGGTGGTGCCGGTCATGTAGAAATCCGCGCCGGCGCGGATCAGGTCCGGGTCGGAGAACTCGTCGAAGAAAAGCGGATTGGTGAACGTGCCGTTGCCGTTGTCGGCTCGCCAGGTGTAGGGCTGCGCCATCAGGCAGCAGGCGGCGGCAGGCAGCGCCAGGAATCGCAAAGTCCGGAGAACGCTCATGGCACACACATTCTCCCGCTTCGGCCGCAGGGGGCGGCGGGTGGCCGCAGGGGGCGGCGGGTGGCCGCAGGCGCGGCGCCGTCCCGCTTCAGATCAGAATAGGATCTGGTGCTGAAGCGCGGCGCACTGCCTGTGATCCTGCTGTTGACGGCTGCGGCTTGCCTGGCCGGCGCCGCTTTTCACGGGCTGATGCAGCAGCCGGTCTGGTCTCCGGAAGGCTGGAGGCGGTTTCTTGTCTTCGCGGCCATTTACGGCTCGGTGGCGGGTGCGGCCGTTCTGGTTCAGCCGAAGCGGGCTCCGCTGTGGCTGGCCGGCGGCGCGGCGGTGTTCAGCGTCTTCGCCGCAGGCCCGCTGGCCGTGGCGGCAGTGTTCTGGATAGCGGCTGGTGCGTGGGCGATTGGGTGGATTCTCTGGCCGCGGGCCGAAGAGGCCGTGCTGGCGGCTCCGGCCATGCACATCACGCTGGGGCTGGCGGCGTGGAGCGCGCTGGTGATGTGGACCGCCGCGATTGGCCTGCACTACCGCCCGCTGTACTGGCTCCTGCCTGGCGTGGCGGCCGCGTGGGCCTGGAAACACGGCTGGCGCCCGCGCATCGAGCTGCCCCGGCTGGATTCCCGGCGGGAGGCGGCGGCCTGGTGCACCGGGCTGTTTCCGCTGTTTGCACACTGGCTGGTTGTCCTGAAGCCCGAAGCGAGCGCCGACGGACTCGCCATGCACCTGGCGATCCCGGCCCGCATGGCGGCTGCGCACCACTGGCCCTTCGATCCCGCCGAGTTCGCCTGGGCGCTGATGCCGATGGGCGGCGACTGGGTGTGGACGATCGGCTGGATGCTGGGCGGCGAAGCGGCGGCGCGCTTGATGAATCTGCTGTTGCTCGGGCTGATCCTGTGGACCGCCGGCAAGCGCGCGTCAGACGCACTGGGCGCGTGGCCCGCGGCGATGCTGACGGGCGCGTTCCTGTCCACGCCGCTGGTGCAGCATGCGACGGGCTCGCTGTTCGTGGAGAATGCGACCGCGTTGTGGCTGACGGCGGCGGCGCTGGCGCTGGCGGAAAGCCGGCTGGCGGACAGCGGGGCGCGGCTGGGGTTCGGGCTGCTGCTGGGAATGGCGGCGGCAACGAAATTCGGCGCATTGGCCTTTCTCGCGCCGCTGCTGGCCGGCGCGGTGTGGGCGGCGGGATTCCGGCGTACGGGACTCGCACTGCCCGCGGCGGTGACTGTGGGCCTGTTCCCGTACGCGAATGCGTGGCTGCGGGCGGGCAATCCCGTGTTCCCGTTTTTCAACGCCGTGTTCCGCTCGCCATATTACGAGGCGGCGAATTTCCGCGACCCGCGCTTCGAAACGCCGCCCGGCTGGACGACGCTGTACGATCTGACGTTCCACACGAGGCGGTTCATCGAGGGATGGGATGGCGCGGCGGGCTTCCTCCTGCCGGTGTTGATCGTTGTCACGGTGGCCGGGTGGCGTCCCCGGTGGCCGCGCGGATGGACCGTGCTGCTGGCGGCGGCGCTCGCGGGCGGAGCGCTCAGCTTCCTGGGCCAGTCCAATGTCCGGTATCTGTACCCGGTGCTGCCGCTGCTGGTTCTGGCAGCCGCATACGCGTTGCGGGAGCCGGCGGCATCGCGCGCGGGCGCGGCTGCGGCCGCAGCAGGCTTCGCGCTTCTCTTCCTGCTCCACCTGCGGCTGCTGCCGGCCGCGGGCCCCTACCACCGGGATTTCTGGCATCCGGCGCAAACGGCTCCGCAGCGCGAGGCATTCTTCCGCGCGTACGCGCCGGAGCGCCGGCTGGTGGAGTGGCTCAACCGTCACTCGCCGGGCGCGCGCGCGGCCTGGTTCGAGGGCAACGCCATCGGGGACTTCCGCGGCCGCGCTTTCACGGCCACCTGGCACAGTCCGTTCTTCTGGAAGAGGCTGCGCGATGCCGCCGGCCCTGAAGAGATGGAACACCTGATCCGGAGCTACCGCATCGATTTCGTCCTTGCACCGAGTCCCGAGGGGAGCCGTCCGCCCCGCAGCGTCCACGAACGGCAGTTCCTGGACTGGTGCATGGAGCGGGTGCTGGAGTTTGGAGGCGTCGAACTGCGGCGGTGGAAGCCGGGCGGCTGCCAGGAGCCGGCGCCGCCCGCCGCCCCGGCGGGCGTGCATGACGACACTTCGCCCTCGCTCCGTTTCCGCGGCGCCTGGATCCGGGATCTGCAGTTCCCGGACACGTGGCGCGGCACGCTGGTGTACACCAACAAAGCCGATGCCGAAGCCGTGCTGCGCTTTCAGGGCAGCGCGGCGCGCCTGATGTACACCGCCGCGTTCAACCGCTGCCGGGCGCAGGTGCTGCTCGACGGGGCGGGCGCCGGCGTGTTCGATCAGCGCAGCGCCGGGACGCGCTGGCGGCAGTGGAGCCCGTGGTTCAGAGCGCCTCAGGCGGGAGCGCACACCCTGGTCCTGCGCCTCGCGCCGGGCTCTCCCGCGTCCTGCTGGATCGATCTCGACGCCTTCGAGATCCGCTGAGCAGGAGGGAATTGTTCCTGTCCCTCTTTTTCGTACCATGGAGAATATGGAAGCAGCCGTCGCGCCTGCGCAACAGGTGATGGAACTCGAGCGGCAATATCTGCTGCAAAACTACGCCCGCTATCCTCTGGTTCTGAAACGCGGCAGGGGTTGCTGGCTCTACGACACGGCAGGCAGGCGCTACCTGGACCTGATCTCCGGCATCGGCGTGAATGCGCTCGGCCACGCCCATCCGCGGATTGTGCGCACGATCCGCGAGCAGGCGGCGCTGCTGATCCACTCGAGCAACCTGTACTACCACGAGTACCAGGGCCCGCTGGCGAAGAAAATCTGCGAAACCAGCGGAATGCAGCGCGTCTTTTTCTGCAATTCCGGCACGGAGGCCATCAAAGGCGCCATCAAAATGGCGCGCGCCCGCGGGCGGAAGATCCACCCGGAAAAGACCGAAATCATCGCTTTTGAAAACAGCTTCCACGGCCGCACGATGGGCGCTCTCTCCATCACCGGGCAGCCGAAGTACCGTGAGCCATTCGAGCCGCTGCTGCCGGGTGTGCGCATTCTCAGCCTGTGCGATGACGCCGCGCTGGAACAGGCCATTGGTGAGCGCACCGCCGCCATCTTCGTCGAACCGATCCAGGGCGAGGGCGGCATCTGGCCCATGTCGGCTGACTGGCTGCGGCGGCTGCGCCGGCTGGCGGACCGCGCCGGCGCCCTGCTCGTGTTCGACGAGATCCAGTGCGGCATCGGCCGCCCGGGCGTCTATCACGCTTACCAGCTTCACCAGCCGCCGGTTCCGCCCGACATTGTGACTCTGGCCAAGCCGATCGCCGCAGGACTGCCCCTCGGGGCGATCGCCTGCACGGAAAAGGCGGCCTCCGGCATCGGCCCGGGCATGCACGGCACCACCTTCGGGGGTGGCGCCCTGGCATGCCGCGTGGCGCTGGAATTCTACGCGATTCTCGAGGAACTGCTGCCGCAGATGCGGCGCGTGAGCAAGTTTTTTTTCGCCGGATTGCGCGATTTGCAGCGTGATTTCTCCTTTATTCGGGAAGTGCGCGGCGCGGGCTTCATGATCGGCGTAGAACTGGATTTCCCCTGCAAGCACCTGGTGAACGCGGGCATGGAGCAGGGGCTGCTGTTCAATGTCACTCACGACACGGTGATCCGGATGCTGCCGCCCTACATCCTGACGGAAAAGGAAGCTGGCCGGGCTCTGGCCGGACTACGAAAGGTCTTCCGTACCGCGGCGCCCGTTTCAATGGGCGCTTGAGGCGCCTCCGGCGGCCAGCTTGTCGAGGGCCTTGCGCAGTTCTTCCAGATGGAGCGGCTTGCCGAGGAAGGCGTCCATGCCGGCGGCTTCCGCCTCGGCGCGGTCCGACTCGTAGACGTTGGCCGAAAGCGCGAGGATCGGCGTGGCGCAGCCTGCCGCGCGCAGCCGCCGCGCCGCCTCCAGGCCGTCAATGCCAGGCAGCC
>DYJN01000144.1 GCA_020723085.1 Arcobacter sp. | reverse complement strand
TCATCGACGCCACGCCGTCGGCCAGGAACTGCGGCACGAGGGCCTGCTCCAGGTCATCAATCCGCGCTGCGATTGCTTTGAGTTCCGAATCGAGTTCGCGCTTGCGCGTCTCGAGAACGACGAATTCTTTGAGCTGTTCCATGTTCATGGGCATGGGTCCTTTCTTCGGTCAGGCTTTGATCTCGGCCAGGACGGCCTCGACGACTTCGGCGCGCTTCTCCAGCGCCCGCATGATCTTCACGTCCACCGTGTTCCGCGCCACCAGGTGGATGTGCTCCACCGGGCGCGTCTGGCCGGGACGGTGAACCCGGCTCAAGGCTTGGTCGTACTCACCCAGCGAGAAGCTGAGCGAGTAATAAAGGGAGTAGCGCGCGCGGGTCAAATCCACGCCCACGCCGCCGGCGCTGATCTGAACGGCCAGGACCTGGGCTTCGCCCGACTGCCAGCGCTTGAGGTCGTCACTGCGGCCCGAGAGTTCCAGGCTCAGGAAACCTGCGGTCTTTGCGGCTTCATGGACGGCATCGAGGTCGGCGTGGAACCGGCAGAAGACGACCACCGGTTCGTTGGGGCCGATGTCTTCGAGCGTGTCGGCGAGCAGCTTCTGCTTCGCCGAATCGATGCGCCTGTACTGGCCGTCGTCGGTCTTCACCCAGCCGCCGGCCACCTGCTGGAGCCGCAGCAGCTTTACCATGGCGTTGGCGGCGGTGACGCGGCCGTCGCGAACCTCGGCGACGAAGTCCTCCTCGAGGTCGCGGTAGACGCGCAGGGCTTCGGCCGAGAGGTCGCACTCGTAGGTCACGTGCGTTTCCGGAGGCAGGTCGAGGACGTCCTTCGACACGCGGAAAGTGATGGTCTTCATGAGCGCCTCGAGCTCGTCGAGGTGCTGGAAGCCCGTGACCTGCTTCTTCTGGAAGCCGCCCATCACGGCATACTTCTGCCGGAAAGCCGCGAACGAGGGCCCGAAGATCGAGGGATCAAGGAAACGGAACTGCGCGTAGGCATCCAGCGGTGAATGCGGCAACGGCGTGCCGGTGAGCGCCAGGCGCGCCCGGGCACGCGTTCGGAGTCGCTTGCACGCCAGGCTCGCTTTGCCGCCCGGGGCCTTCAAGCGGTGGGATTCGTCAGCGATGATCAGGTCCCACTGCTGCTTCTCCGCCCACTCGGCGATGGGCGCGCGCCAGACCGAGTCGTAGTTGATGATGACGGCCAGCGGCCGCCCGGCAGCCTCAGCCAGCCGCAGCTTCTCCTCGGCGAGCTTCTTCTTGTTGGCGACGCTGCCGGCGCTATCGTCCAGGGCTACCACGATCAACGGCAGGTCCAGGTGGCGCTCGATCTGCTGCTGCCAAACCGGCACAACACGCAGCGGGCAGCAGATCAGGATGCGCCGGGCGGCCATCGCGGCCAGCACCATCAGAGCGACCAGCGTCTTGCCGACGCCCATCTCAAGCGCCAGCAAGGCCGCGCCCGCGCCGCGCCCCAAACGTTCCATCGCGAACCGGAATGCCTCGATCTGATGCCGCCAGGGCGTGGTCTTGAGTCCGGCGGGAAGTTCGACGGTAGGGTGCCGCTCCGGCCCCTGCACTGGCGGCGCCGACGTGGCGGGCTTGGATGTCAGCAACTTTGTGAACTTGTCGCTCACTTCGAGCCGCGGAATGGAAGACCGGATCAGGCGCGCATGCTGAGGCGTCGCCGGATAGGTCCACAGGCGCCGCGGTTTGTCCCAAGATGCGCCAGGAATCCGCTTGCACAAGAGCAAGTCCGAGAACGGCGCCTGCAGCAGAATGCGGCCAGCATCGACATCGGCGAAGGTGGCTTTAGGCACGGGAAGCCTCCTCACGCCGCCTGGCCTTCCGGGGCGAGCAGTGCGATCGCCTCGGCCGTCGTGATGCCCGGATGCGCGGCGAAGGCCGGCTCGAGCCAGGCGTAGAACCACTCGGCGACCTTCAGGCGCGCCGTGTCGGCTTCGATCTGCTCCTTGAGCAGCGCGATGTATCGTCGGTGGTGCTCCTCAGCCGCCCGCGCCGTGGCCACGTAGCGAATCGCTCCATGGTCGTCGCGGAAGGTGAGCGCCGACTCCGGCTCCAGGCCTCCGAAGCGCATGTCCAGCCGCAGTTGCAGGGCGCGCCCCTTCCGCGTCGCCAGCGTCTTCTTCATGCGGTCGCTGACGATCGAGCGCACCTGCGCCACCGCGAGCTCGCGGTCGTACTCGTCCACCAGATCCCCGTAGCGCTCGAGCACCTCCGCGCTGACCTCGTCAGCGGTGGGTTCGCGCGTTTCCAGGTGCGCCAGAATCACCTCGTCGATCCGGCGCGACAGTTCCGAATCATGAAACTTGGGTGTTCTCTCGAATTGCCTCCTCAAAGCGGTGGAGCCAGTCGAGAGCGACCGGCGATTTGGCCCGGATGCCCGGACAGTGCCAGTACTCGAGCCGCGATGCCAGTTCGACAGGATCGAGCGGCGTGTCGGCCAATGCCACGACGGCGCGCGTCACCGCCCAGATCGAGTCAAGATCTTCCTTGAGCGCCTTGCGTTCCTCGTCCGAGAGGCCCGAGCGGTACCGGCCCGTGCGGTCGGCCACGAGCATGCCCGTCTCGCGGGCGATGCGCCGCGCCTCGGCTGTAGAAGGGAGTTCGGTGGCCTGGCGCAGTTGGCGCACGATCTGGCGGCGCACGGCGGCGGGCATCTG
>DYJN01000069.1 GCA_020723085.1 Arcobacter sp. | reverse complement strand
TCCGCGAAGGCGGCCGCACGGTCGGCGCCGGCACCGTGACCGAGATCTTTGAGTAACGTGGTTCTTGCCGTCCGGGGCGGGTGCGACCGCCCGCCCCGGCGCGGTACAATGAGATGGTCTTTGCCCCAGGGGCTTAGGTTAACGGTAGACCGGCGGTCTCCAAAACCGCGAGTGGGGGTTCGATTCCCTCAGCCCCTGCCACTTCCTCCTTTCTCGCGACGGCAGAGGATTGCGGCGGCGGTGACGGAGCCGCGGGCGAATCGAGGAGGTCCGGCCGTCGCCGGATCAGGGAAGAGAGCCGGATAGACAGGTGCCCACCATGGCAACAATCGCAGCTAGCAGCGGGAGCCAGCCCGAACACAAGGGCGCGGCCGGATGGCTCGCCGCGGCAAAAGACTACGTGGCCGACCTCAAGGCGGAAATGCGCCGGGTGACTTGGCCTACCCGCACTCAGGTGCAGGCCACCACCGCCGTCGTCATCGCCGCAGTGTTTCTCTTTGCCGCCTATTTCGCCGCCGTGGACATGGTCCTCGGCCGGGCCATCACCAAGATCTTCGACACGCTGGCGCGGCGCTAGGGCGGCGAGGAACGGATCGAGAGATGCCGGATCAGGAATTCGAAACAAACGGGCAGCCGCAGGACGCGGAGGCGGCCGCTGCGCACGGCGCGCCGGAGCCTGCCGCGCCCGCCGCCGATACGGCCGCGGAGGGTGGAGCTCAGGCGTCGGCGGACGCCGCGGCTGCCGCCTCCGGCATGAACTGGTACATCATCCACACTTACAGCGGTTTCGAGCAGAAGGTCGCCGAGTCCCTGCGCGCGCGGGCTGAAGCCTACGGCTTCTCCCATAAGATCGGCCAGGTCCTGATTCCCACCGAAGAGGTGGTCGAACTGCGCAACGGCAAGAAAGTGACCAGCAAGCGGCTGCTGTACCCGGGTTATGTGATGGTTCAGATGGCCATGGACGACGACCTCTGGCACCAGATCAAAAACACGCCCCGAGTGACCGGATTTGTCGGCGGCGGCAATACGCCCGTGCCCCTGTCGGAGGCGGAAGTCGACGCCGTGCTGAACCGCCAGGCGGCCTCCGCCGAGCGGCCCAGGCCGAAACTGACCTTCGAGAAGAACGAGACGGTGCGCATCATCGACGGGCCGTTCGCCAGTTTCCAGGGCAAGGTGGACGAGGTCAACCCCGACCGGAATACGTTGCGCGTGCTGGTGACGATTTTCGGCCGCTCGACGCCCGTGGAGCTCGATTTTCTCCAGGTCGAAAAAGTGAATTAGGCGAATTTGCAGACAGGTTTTTGAGAAATGGCAAAAAAAGTCACAGCGCAGGTGAAGCTTCAGATCCCCGCGGGCAAGGCGACGCCCGCTCCGCCCGTCGGCACGGCGCTCGGCCCCCAGGGCGTCAACATCATGGAGTTCTGCAAGGCGTTCAACGCCAAGACGGCTTCCCAGGAGGGCCTGATCATCCCCGTGGTGATCACCATCTATTCGGACCGCTCCTTCACGTTCATCACCAAGACGCCGCCCGTCGCTGTTCTGGTGAAGAAGGCGTGCAACCTCGCCAAGGGCAGCGCCGAGCCGAACCGCAACAAGGTGGCCAGGATCACCCTGAAGCAGGTGGAGGAGATCGCGAAGATCAAGATGCCGGACCTCAACTGCTTCGATCTGGAATCCGCGGTGGCTCAGGTGAAGGGCGCCTGCCGCTCCATGGGTGTGGAGGTGATTTCCTGAGCCGGCTTTCGTGGACATTCCGTCCGCGGATGTGTTAAACTGCGAGCGTTACCCGCTCTTTTCATCGTAGCGGCCGGCACTGCGGCCGATCCCCGGTGCGGCCCGATCAAATTGGGAGGCGGCCGGCCCTGAAAAGGCGCTCGGACGCCGTTTGGACCAGTCACAGTTATGGCAAGAACACCAGGAAAAAAGTACGTCGCTGCCGCGCAGCAGGTCGAAAAGCGGCCCTACACGCTGGAAGAGGCCATTCCTCTCGTCCAGAAGCTCAAGTTCAGCCGGTTCGACGAGACCGTTGAGGTGCACATGCGGCTCGGGGTGGATCCCCGCCACGCCGACCAGATGGTGCGCGGCACGGTGGTTCTGCCTCACGGCCTGGGCAAAACCAAGCGTGTGCTGGTCATCGCCTCCGGAGAAAAGGTCCGCGAGGCGGAAGCGGCAGGCGCTGATTTCACGGGCGGCGAGGACATGATCGAGAAAATCCAGAAGGAAAACTGGCTCGATTTTGACGCCGTCATCGCCACGCCGGACATGATGCGTTCCATGGCCCGGCTGGGCAGGCTGCTCGGTCCCCGCGGCCTGATGCCGAACCCGAAGACCGGCACTGTGACCATGGATGTGGCCAAGGCCGTGCAGGAGGTCAAGGCCGGCAAAGTCGAGTTCCGCGTCGACAAAACGGGCGTCGTCCATGCCCCTGTCGGCAAGGTCAGCTTCCCCTCGGACAAGCTGTTGGAAAACGCCGCCACGCTGATTCAGGCGGTGGTCCGCGCCAAGCCGCCCGCCGCCAAGGGGCGCTATGTCCGCAGCGTGACGGTGTGCTCGACCATGGGACCCGGCTTCAGCCTCGACGTCACGCCGTACAACGTGCGCGCGGTGTAGCGCGGCGCGGGAGAAACGCCGATGAAAGACAGAAAGAAAAAACAGCAGGATCTCGATCAGTTGCGCCAGGATCTCCTGGCCTCGGGCACCGTCTTTGTCACCAGCTTCGACAAGCTTACCGTCGCCCAGGATTTCGAATTGCGCAAAGCCGTGCGCGGCGCCGGCGGCCTGTATCGCGTCGTCAAGAACACGCTGGCGGAAAAAGCCGCAGCCGGGCTGCCCGCTGAGTCCGTCCTGAGAGGATTGAAGGGTACCACCGCGGTCGCCTTCACATCCGGCGATCCCGTCGCGCTGGCCAAAGCCTTGAGCGAATATGCCAAGGCCAACCCCGTCGTCACCTTCAAGGCGGGCCTCGTCGAGGGCCGGGCCATCGACCTCAAGTCGATCGAGGCGCTGGCCAGCATGCCGCCGAAGGAAGAGATCTACGCGAAGCTCCTCTACTTGATCAACGCTCCGGCCCAGCGGCTGTTGTCGGCGATCCAGGGAGTGGGCCGGAATCTCGCCGTGGTCATCGGCCAGGGCGTGAAGGAGAACAAGTTCGCCTCCTAGCTGCGAGGCCTGCGCTCATCCCCGCAGGGGCCGGGCGAGCACTATGGAGCAGAGAAAGATTTCCAGATAGGGAGAATCGAGAAACATGGCTGACATCAACGCAATCGCAGAACAGATTCAAGGCCTCACGCTGTTGGAGGCTTCCGAGCTGGTGAAGCTCCTCGAGGAGAAGCTGGGCGTTTCCGCTGCCGCCGCCGCTGTCGCCGTCGCCGCTCCCGCGGCAGGCGCCGCCGCCGCTGCCGCTCCGGCGGAAGAGAAGACCGAGTTCAACGTCATCCTCACTGCGGCCGGCGCCAACAAGATCAACGTGATCAAGGTGGTCCGCGAGGTCACCAGCCTCGGCCTGAAGGAGGCCAAGGACCTGGTGGAGTCTGCTCCGAAGCCCGTCAAGGAAGGCGTCTCCAAGGAAGAGGCCGAGAACATCAAGAAGAAGTTCGTCGACGCTGGCGCCACGGTCGAGATTCAGTAGCCCGGCGGCGCGTCCTGCGTCCTGGCGCCGCCGGGGGCGGCCTTGCGGAGGCTTTTCTCCTCCGCCTCGTCCTTGGCCCATCCCGGGACGTTTGACGCGCCCGCATCCGGTCTGCTACAGTGTGAATCATCAAGAATCTGGAGCCGAACCGGGAAGCGCCTCGCCTGTGCCATCCGTAAGTTGCCAGCCATCCGCGCCTGAGCGGAACGGGGCAATCGTGCTTCGTCGTCCTGCCTCTGGCTGTGTATCCGCGCGGGTCTGGCTCTCCCGAACGGGCTCCCCTGTCTGTTCCTGTACATTCCTGCCCTTGGTGACAGACGTCCCTGCGCCGGGCACTTCCCTGACATCCAGGCGATCGTCAACTTTCGACAGCGCCCCGCTTGTGCCGGGGCGCTCGTGCCGCGCCCAGGCGCAGCGCCTCCGGGCGTAGACACCTTTAGGAGTGGAGAATGGCAACTGCTTCGGCTGGTACGCCTTCCGAACGTGTGGATTTTTCCCGCGTCAAGACGTCGATCCCGATCCCCAACCTCATCGAGGTCCAGAAGCGCAGCTACGAGCGCTTCCTCCAGATGGACCTCCTGCCCAGCGAGCGGGACGACATCGGACTGCAAAGCGTTTTCCAGAGCGTTTTCCCGATCTCGGATTTCCGGGGCTTCTCGGAACTGGAGTTCGTCGACTACACGATCGGCAACTGGGAGTGCAAGTGCGGCCACCTGAAAGGCCTCAACCACTTGCGAACGGTCTGCCGGAACCCGGCCTGCGGCGCCATGGTTCGCACCGACCCCTTCCATCCCGGCGACGTCATCTGCCGTAAGTGCGGCACGTTCAACCGCAACCTGGTCACCTTCTGCCCCCGCTGCGGCGACCCTGTCGGCCTCCAGCTCAAGTACGACCAGGCCGAATGCGAGGAACGCGGCATGACCTTCGCCGCCCCGCTGAAGGTCACCATCCGGCTCAAGATGTTCGACAAGGACGAAGCCGGCAACCGCAGCCTGCGCGACATGAAGGAGCAGGAGGTCTTCTTCGGCGAAATCCCGCTGATGACCCGCAACGGCACCTTCATCATCAACGGCACCGAGCGCGTCATCGTCAGCCAGTTGCACCGCTCCCCGGGCGTCTTCTTTGAAAAGCTCCCTGCCCAGAACTACTTCCTCGGCAAGATCATCCCCTACCGCGGCTCGTGGGTCGAGTTCGAGTACGACAACAAGAACCTGCTCTACGTCCGCATCGACCGCAAGCGCAAGTTCTACGGCACCACCTTCCTCCGCGCGCTCGGCATGAAGAGCGACTCGGAGATCCTCAGGTCCTTTTACCGCATCACGACGCTGGTGCTGAAAGACCGCCGCATCTTCTGGAAGGTCGATGAATCGCTGCTTGGAGTGAAGCTGACCCAGGCGATCACCAGCAAGAGCGGCGAAACGATCCACCCGCCCCACCGCAAGATCCGCGAAGCCACGCTCGAAGCGGTCAGGAAGGCGCGCATCGACGCCGTCGAGATCACGACAGCCGACCTCGAGGGCGCCTGGGTGGCCTCCGACATCATCGAGATGGAGACCGGAGAGGTGCTGGCCGAGGCCAACCAGGAGCTTACCGCGGCGCGCCTGGCGCAGATCCTCGATGCCGGCATCAAGAACATCGAGATCTTCTTCCCCGAGCGCGACGACGTCGGGGTCGTCGTCTCCGCCACGCTCAAGAAAGACCCCATCAAGACGCCCAACGAGGCGCTGATGGAGATCTACAAGAAGCTCCGTCCGGGCGATCCCCCCACGCTCGACACGGCCCAGCAGTTGTTCCAGGGAATGTTCTTCGACCCGCGCAAGTACGACTTCTCCCGCGTGGGCCGCATGAAGTTCAACATCAAGATTTACGAGAACCCCGAGTGGACGCCCGAGGGCTGGCTCGAACAGCAGCGCCAGCGCAAAGCCGCCGGCGAGCCCAACGTCAGTGAGAACCCGCTGGACCGCCGCACGCTCGAGCGGCAGGATTTCATCGACACCATCCGCTACCTGCTGCGGCTGCGCAAGGGCATCGGCTCGGTCGATGACATCGACCACCTGGGCAACCGCCGCGTCCGCGCCGTCGGCGAACTGCTGGAAAACCAGTTCCGCATCGGACTGGTCCGCATGGAGCGCGCCATCAAGGAGAAGATGGCCGTCTACCAGGAGATGTCAACGGCCATGCCGCACGACCTGGTCAACGCCAAGCCGGTCATGGCCGCCATCCGCGAGTTCTTCGGCTCCAGCCAGCTCTCGCAGTTCATGGACCAGACCAACCCGCTGTCGGAGATCACCCACAAACGGCGCCTCTCCGCCCTCGGGCCCGGCGGCCTCAGCCGCGAGCGCGCCGGCTTCGAAGTGCGCGACGTCCATCCCACGCACTATGGCCGCATCTGCCCCATCGAAACGCCGGAAGGTCCCAACATCGGCCTCATCTCCTCGTTGAGCTGCTTCGCCCGCATCAACGAATACGGCTTTATCGAGAGCCCGTACCGCCGCGTCCACAACGGCCTCGTTGTGGACGAGATGCGCGTGGTCAATCCCGGCGCCTCGAACCTCAAGGTCGGCCAGATCCTCTCCCGCAAGGAAGCGGAAAAGGTGATCGCCTCCTTCCGGGGCAAGGATAATCCGCCCGAGTCCGAGGCCCACTGCGACTACCTCTCGGCGTGGGACGAAGACCGCTACGTCATCGCCCAGGCCAATCTGAAGCTCGACAAAGACGGCCGCATCCTCGACGAGCTGGTCAACGCCCGCAAGGCCGGCAACTTCACGCTGCTCGAGCGCGAACAGATCCAGTACATGGACGTCAGCCCCAAGCAGCTTGTCTCTGTCGCCGCCTCGCTCATCCCGTTCCTGGAAAACGACGACGCCAACCGTGCGCTGATGGGCTCCAACATGCAGCGCCAGGCCGTGCCCCTGCTGCGCGCCGAAGCCCCCATCGTCGGCACCGGCATGGAGCACGTGACCGCCCGCGACAGCGGCGCCGTCGTCCTGTGCCGCCGCTCCGGCGTCGTCGACAGCGTCGACAGCGAGCGCATCATTGTCCGCGTTGAAGGCAACGTCCATGAGGGCCAGATGTCGCGCGAGGTCGGCGCCGACATTTACCCCCTCACCAAATTCAAGCGCTCCAACCAGAACACCTGCATCAACCAGAAGCCGATCGTCAAGGCGGGCCAGCTCGTCCGCAAGGGCGAAGTGCTCGCCGACGGACCCTGCACCGACCACGGCGAACTCGCCCTCGGCCGCAATGTGCTGGTGGCCTTCATGCCCTGGCGCGGCTACAACTTCGAAGACGCCATCGTCGTCAGCGAAAAGCTCGTCAAGGAAGACTGGTACACCTCCATCCACATTGAGGAGTTCGAAACGGAGGCCCGCGACACCAAACTCGGCCCCGAGGAGATCACCCGCGACATCCCCAACATCAGCGAGAGCTTCCTCCGCAACCTCGACGAGAGCGGCATCATCCGCATCGGCGCCAAGGTCAAGCCCGGCGACATCCTCGTCGGCAAGGTGACCCCCAAGGGCGAGACCCAGCTCACGCCGGAGGAGAAACTCCTCCGCGCCATCTTCGGCGAAAAGGCCGGCGACGTCAAAGACGCTTCGCTTTACTGCCCCGCCGGCATTGAAGGCGTGGTCGTCGACGCCAAGGTGTTCTCGCGCAAGAACGCCGACCTCGACCAGCGCAGCCGTGACATCCTGGAAGGCCAGGTCGAGAAGCTCCGCCGCAACCTTGAAGACGAGAAGCGCATCCTCGCCGACGAGCGCGCCAAGCGTCTGGAAGCTCTCTTCGAGGGCAAGGAGCTCCTGGCCGATCTCCACGACGAAAAGACCAACAAGAAACTCCTCGCCAAGGGCGCCCCGCTCACCCGGGACGTGCTCGAGAAGCTCCGCGCGCGCGATCTGAAGCGCATGAAGCTCAGCGGCAAGGATCTCCGCCTCAACGAAGCCGTCGACGAGGTCGAAGAGCTCACCTCGCGGCAGATCGCCGTGCTCGAGAAAGTCACCCACGAGAAGATCGAAAAGCTCAAGAAAGGCGACGAGCTGCCTCCGGGTGTGATCAAGGTGGTCAAGGTCTACATCGCCATGCGGCGCAAGCTCAGCGTCGGCGACAAGATGGCCGGCCGCCACGGCAACAAAGGTGTCATCTCGCGGATCGTCCCCGAAGAAGACATGCCCTATCTCGAGGACGGCACCCCGGTGGAGATCATCCTCAACCCGCTTGGCGTTCCCTCGCGCATGAACGTGGGCCAGATCCTCGAAACCCACCTCGGCTGGGCCGGGCTCCGGCTCGGCAGGCGTTACTCCACGCCGGTCTTCGACGGCGCCAGCGAAGAGGACATCAAGAGCCAGCTCGCTGAAGCCAGCATCCCCACCTCAGGCAAGGTGACCCTCTATGACGGCATGACGGGCCAGGCTTTCGAGCAGCCCGTCACCGTCGGCGTCATCTACATGCTCAAGCTCAGCCACCTGGTCGACGACAAGATCCACGCCCGCTCCATCGGGCCGTACTCGCTCATCACCCAGCAGCCCCTCGGCGGCAAGGCGCAGTTCGGCGGCCAGCGCTTCGGCGAAATGGAGGTCTGGGCTCTGGAAGCCTACGGCGCGGCTTACGTCCTGCAGGAACTGCTGACGGCCAAGTCCGACGACGTCTTCGGACGCGCCAAGATTTACGAGGCCATCGTCAAGGGCGAGGCCGCGGCCGAGCCCGGCGTGCCCGAATCCTTCAACGTGCTCATCCGCGAATTGCAGGCCCTGTGCCTCGACGTGGAACTGATCAAGCGCAGCCGGGAGCCGTTCGAAACGGCTATCGCCGCGGACTAAATCCGGACAGGACAGGAGGCGAATATGTACAGATCATCCCCATACGATCGGTCGAGCCTGATCGCGGACTTCGACTGCATCCGCATCAGCCTGGCCTCGCCGGAGAAGATCCGCAGCTGGTCCCACGGCGAGGTCACCAAGCCGGAGACGATCAACTACCGGACCTTCAAGCCGGAACGCGACGGCCTGTTCTGCGCCCGCATTTTCGGCCCCGTCGCCGACTGGGAGTGCCTCTGCGGCAAGTACAAGCGCATGAAGCACCGCGGCGTCATCTGCGACAAGTGCGGCGTCGAGGTGACCCTGTCGCGCGTGCGCCGCGAGCGCATGGGCCATATCGAACTGGCCAGCCCGTGCTCGCACGTCTGGTTTTTCAAGGGCCTGCCCTCCCGCATCGGCTACCTGCTCGACATCACGCTGCGCGACCTGGAACGCGTGCTCTATTTCGAGGCCTACGCGGTCGTCGATCCGGGCGAAGTGCCCGGACTGATGAGGGGCGAGGTCATCACCGACGAACGCAAGCGGCAACTGGAAGCCGAGTACCCCGGCAAGTTCGTCGCCATGATGGGCGCCGAGGGAATCCGCGAGCTGCTCCGCAAGCTCGATATCGAGGCCCTCTCGGTCGAAATCCGCGAAAAGATGAAGACCGAGCAGAGCCAGCAGAAGAAGATCAAGTATGCCAAGCGGCTCCGCGTGGTGGAAAGCTTCCTCCGCTCCGGCAACAAGCCCGAGTGGATGATCCTCAGCGTCCTTCCCGTCATCCCGCCCGAGCTGCGCCCGCTCGTGCCCCTCGACGGAGGCCGCTTCGCCACCAGCGACCTCAATGACCTCTACCGCCGCGTCATCAACCGCAACAACCGCCTCAAGAAGCTCATCGAGCTCCACGCGCCCGATGTCATCGTGCGCAACGAAAAGCGCATGCTCCAGGAAGCCGTCGACGCCCTGTTCGACAACGGCCGCCGCGGCCGCGTCCTCCGCGGCGCCAACAACCGCCCGCTGAAGTCGCTCTCCGACGCGCTGAAGGGCAAGCAGGGCCGCTTCCGCCAGAACCTGCTCGGCAAGCGCGTCGATTACTCCGGGCGCTCCGTCATCGTCGTCGGGCCCGAGCTGAAGCTCCATCAGGCCGGCCTGCCGAAGAAGATGGCCCTCGAGCTCTTCAAGCCCTTCATCTATCACAGGCTCGAACAGCGCGGCCATTCCACCACCATCAAGCAGGCCAAGGAACTCGTCGAGCAGCAGGATCCGGTCGTCTGGGACATCCTCGAAGAGGTCGTCAAGGACCATCCCATCCTGCTCAACCGCGCTCCCACGCTGCACCGCCTTGGCATCCAGGCCTTCGAGCCCTTCCTTGTCGACGGCAAGGCCATCAAGATCCACCCGCTCGTCTGCACGGCATTCAACGCCGACTTCGACGGCGACCAGATGGCCGTCCATATTCCGCTCTCGCCCGAGGCGCAGATCGAGGCCCACGTCCTCATGCTCAGCGCCAACAACATCCTGTCGCCGGCGCACGGAGCGCCCATCGCCGTGCCCACGCAGGACATGGTGCTCGGCCTGTACTATCTCACCAAGGCGCGGCTCGGCACCCGCGGCGAAGGCAAAAAGTTCGCCTCCGTCGAAGACGTGCTCATCGCCTACGAGATGGGCGAGGTGGAGACGCAGACGCCCATCACGCTCCGCTTCAGCGGCCGCGTCCTCGACCTGTCCACCGCGCGCGACCCCCAGGACCTGCTCCACATCGAGCCCGTCGAGTACCACAAGACCGACATGGAGACCACGGTCGGCCGCGTGCTCCTCAACGACATCCTTCCGCCCGAGATGCCCTTCATCAACGGACTGCTCAAGAAGAAGGGCCTCACGCAGCTCGTCCAGTACTGCTATCTGAGGCTGGGCCTCCAGGCCACAGTCAAGCTGCTCGACGAGATCAAGGACCTTGGTTTCTCTGCCGCCACCAAGGCGGGCGTCTCCATCGGCATCGATGACATGGTGGTGCCCGAGTCCAAGCCGCGCCTGGTGCGCGAAGCCGAGCGTCAGGTCGTGGAAGTCCAGAACCAGTACCAGGAAGGCGCCATCACCCAGGGCGAGCGCTACAACAAGATCATCGAAATCTGGAACAAGGTCACCGACGAAGTCTCGGCCGAAATGTTCCGCGCCATGGAACAGGACGACCGCGCCGGCCGCCTCAATCCGATTTACATCATGGCCGACTCGGGCGCGCGCGGGTCCCGCCAGCAGATCCGCCAGCTCAGCGGCATGCGCGGCCTGATGGCCAAGCCCAACGGCGAGATCATCGAGACCCCCATCACGGCCAACTTCCGCGAAGGCCTCAACGTGCTCCAGTACTTCATCTCCACGCACGGAGCCCGCAAGGGCCTGGCCGATACCGCGCTGAAGACCGCCGACTCCGGCTACCTCACTCGCCGCCTCTGTGACGTCGCCCAGGACGTCATCGTCAGCGAGTACGACTGCGGCGCCGCCGACGGCATCTTCGCCGAGCCCATCATCGAATCCGGCGAGATCATCGAGCACCTCCGCGACCGCATCGTCGGCCGCGTGGCGCTCGAAGACATCACCGACTATGAGGGCAACCTCCTCGTCCGCGCCAATCAGGAGATCACCGAGGACATCGCCCAGTCGATCGAGGACGCCGGCATCGACCGCGTCAGGATCCGCTCCGTGCTTACCTGCGAGTCGAAGCGCGGCGTCTGCCAGCTGTGCTACGGCCGCAACCTCGCCACCGGACGCCTGGTGGAACGCGGCGAGGCCGTGGGCATCATCTCCGCCCAATCCATCGGCGAGCCCGGCACGCAGCTCACCATGCGCACGTTCCACATCGGCGGCGCAGCCGCTGCCGGCGTCGAGCAGAACAAGCAGGAGGCCCGCTACGACGGCTTCGCCCGCTACATCGGCATCAATACCGTCCGCAACGCCCAGGGCGAGATCATCGCCATGAACCGCACGGGCCTGCTCGCCGTCGTCGACGAGAAGGGCCGCGAACGCGAGCGCTACCAGGTGGTTTACGGCGCCAAGATCGCCGTCGAGGAGGGCGCCCGCGTCCAGGCTTCGCAGACCCTGCTCGAGTGGGATCCATTCGCCTTCTCCATCCTGACCGAGATCAGCGGCGTCGTCCACTTCAAGGACATCATCGAGAACCTGACCTATCACGAGCAGGTCGACGAAGTCACCGGCCTATCGCAGTGGGTCATCATCGACTCGCAGGACGAGAAGCGCCTGCCCGCCATCATCGTCCGCCCCGAAGGCGGCACCAAGCACGACGAGAAGCGCTACCTTCTCCCCACCAACGCCCACCTGCTTGTGCGCGACGGGAGCGTCGTCCATGCCGGCGACGTGCTCGCCAAGATGCCCCGCGCCACCACCAAGACCAAGGACATCACCGGCGGCCTGCCCCGCGTCGTCGAACTCTTCGAGGCCCGCAAGCCTCATGAGGCGGCCGTGATGAGCGAAATCAACGGCCTGGTCCGCATCGGCGATGTCGTCAAGGGCTACCGCCGCGTCTCGGTGGTCGGCGATGACGGCTCCGAACGCGAGTACCTCATCCCGCGCGGCGTTCACGTCAGCGTCCAGGATGGCGAGCGCGTCAAGGCGGGCGACCCGCTCATGGACGGGCCCCGCAACCCGCACGACATCCTCCGCGTCCTCGGCGAAAAGGAAGTTCAGAAGTATCTCGTCAACGAGATTCAGGAAGTCTACCGCCTCCAGGGCGTCAACATCAACGACAAGCACCTCGAGGTCATCGTCCGCCAGATGCTCCGCTGGGTGAAGATCGAGGATATC
Organism: Arcobacter sp.; assembly: GCA_020723085.1. GTDB lineage: Bacteria > Acidobacteriota > Terriglobia > Bryobacterales > Bryobacteraceae > JANWVO01. Next base: position 5,803 of record DYJN01000069.1, on the reverse strand, counting down.
GGCGATACCGACTTCCTTCCTGAAGAGGTCGTCGACCGGTTCAAGTTCCGCGAAGAGAACGACCGCGTCCGCCAGGCCGGCGGACGTCCCGCGGTCGGCACCCCCGTGCTGCTCGGCATCACCAAGGCGTCGCTGTCCACCGACAGCTTCATTTCCGCCGCGTCCTTCCAGGAAACCACCCGCGTGCTCACCGAAGCCGCCATCAACGGCAAGGTCGATTACCTGCGGGGCCTGAAGGAAAACGTCATCATGGGGCGGCTCATCCCGGCCGGCACAGGCATGGAGTATTACCGCCGCACCAAGATCGCCGGCGAGGATTACGTCGAGGAGGCCGTCCAGGAGCAGGACGCGCTCCTGTCCGAGCCGCTCAACCTGTACGACGAAGAGACCCGGGGCAATTATCTCGCCGGCTCCGAAGGCGGCGATCTCAATTTCGACGACACCTTCGGCGATGCCGAATAACAGCCCCTGCCGGCAAGATCCGAAGGGCGGGCCCCGCGCGCGACCCGCCCTTCTTCATCTCCTCCGCAGCCCTACCCAGCCGCGTGGGCGAACGCCAGCACGGACGGCTTCACAAGCTGCTCCCAGTCCTCCGTCGCCATCTGGATCACGTCGCGGTGCGTGCCGCCGTTGAAGCAGATGGTCTCTTCCGCCAGCAGCAGCCCGTCCACCCACGCCGGAATGTCGAACAGCGTCCCGTTGCCAAAGGGAGGCATCGCCCCGAGTTCGCACTCGGGGAACAGCTCTTCCAGCTCCCGTTCCGTGGCCAGGCGCATGTGCCGGCTGCCGAACGCAGCCCGCAGCTCGTCCAGATCCACGATGCGGTCCGCCGACAGAACCGCCATGGCGTAGCCGTCCTCGGAGTGCAGGATCACCACCTTGGCGAAGCTCCGCGGCGAGACATGCTCGGCTTGCGCCGTCTCCCGCGCCGTGTAGCTCAGCGGGTGGTGGTCATGCTTGTAAGCCACGCCTTTCATCTCCAGGAATGAAATCAGCCTGTCCAGTGCCTTCATGACTTCCTCCTGCCGGGCGCCGGCTTGCTGCCGGGCGCCTGCGGTTTGGCCTGCGCAGGCTTCACGGCTCCTGCCGGCTGGGCGTGCGTGCGGATCCGCTCCACAGCCCACGTACGGATCACATGAGGTTGAGACCTCTTCTCCATCGTTGCGCCTCCTGCTATTCGGGTTCCGCGGCGCCTGAGCCGCCCGGAATCTTGCCAAGCAGTCCCTCCACCTGATTCAGACGTTCATGCAGAGCCTCGCGGAACGTGCGCTTCGTGGTGTGCCGGATCTCGGCCAGCAGCTCGCGCTGCTTGCACTCAAGGAGATGCCTGAGCAGCTCCCACTCCTCCGGCTGGAGCTGCGGAGCCGCCATGGTCGGGCTTGCCATGCTACCCTCCTGTCCAACCTTCCGACCTTAAATTACTCCGAAACCGGCCGCGAGGGAAGGGGGAATCAGCCCATGTGCTACACAGGAAATGTATGCCCGGCTCCGCAGGCCACCTTCCCGCGCGTTCCGCACACAGGAGGCGCCGCCCATGAGATGGCTGCTGCTCTGTCTTCTCCTGCTTCAGCTCGACTCGGCCACGCTCGACCCGCGTTCGCTCGAGGAGTTCCGCAAGTACATGACGCGCGCCGACCGCGAGATGCAGGAGCGCATCCGGCCGGGCGCCGAGCCGCGCCTCGGCCTCCCTGCCGAGCCGGCCATCGTTCCCTGGGCGAAGGAGAATCCGCTGGAGATTCCCAGGGCGCTCATCCATGACTGGCTCGGCGCGGTGTTCGTGCCTGGAGCGAAAGTAGAGGACGGACTCGCGGTCCTCCGCGACGTGGCCCGCTATCCCGAGATCTACAGCGGCGACATCCTCCAGGCCCGCATCCTCTCGGGCGGCGCGGACCGCCGCCGCGTCCTGTTCCGGGTCATCAAAAGAAAGATCATCACCGTCGTTCTGGAAACCGAGTACGACGTCGAGGAGCATCTGCCCGCGCCCGGCAGGGCGCAGGTCTGGTCGCGCAGCATCCGCGTTTCGGAGGTGGAGGACGCGGGCAAGCCCTCCGAGAAGGTCAAGCCGCCCGACACCGGCTGGGGCTTCCTCTGGCGGCTGAACTCGTACTGGCACCTGGAAGAGCGCGGCGGCGGCCTGCTGATGGAGTGCCGCGCCATCTCCCTGACGCGCGATGTGCCCGCCGCTCTCAGCTGGATCATCAGGCCGATGGTCGCCAGCCTGCCCCGCGAGGCGCTCGCCGGGATGCTGCTCAAGACAAAGACGGCGGTGGAGAAGCAGGCGGCCATGAACCGCGCCGCCGGTAGGCTTCATCGAGCAGCTCCACCACATGCAGCACCCGCTGCCCCTTTCCGTGCTGCGCCACGCCCGCTTTGAGCTGGATCACGCACCCCACGTTCGCCGTCGCAACCACCCCGGCGCCCACGCCGTTCACCAGCGCCATCTTCTTCTCCAGAATCTGCGCGGCCAGCTCGTCATGGACGATGTTGTAGACGCCTGCGCTTCCGCAGCAGAGATCCGCCTGCGGCAGCTCCCGGAACTCCACCCCGGGGATCGCCGCGATCAGGTTCCGCGGCGCCTGCCGGATCTTCTGTCCGTGGGCCAGATGGCAGGAGTCCTGGTAAGTCACCACGGCGGGCAGCGGATTTTCCGGAGGACGGATGCCGATTTCGTCCAGAAACTCTGTAATGTCTCTGACTTTGGAGACAAATAACTGCGCCTTTTTGCGGAATTCCGGGTCGTTTTCCAGCAATTCATGGTATTCCTTCAGCGCGGAACCGCATCCGGCCGCGTTGGTCACCACCGCATCGAACTCTTCCCGCAGAAACGCGCGGATGTTCCGCCTGGCAAGCTCCCGCGCCATTTCCTTCAGTCCGGAATGCACGTGCAGGGCCCCGCAGCAGGTCTGTCCCTCCGGCACCGCCACTTCGCATCCGTTTTCCTGCAGCACCCGGATGGTGGCTTCGTTCAGCCGCGCCGAAGTGACGTTCGCCAAGCAGCCGGACAGAAAGGCCACGCGCTTTCTTTTTTCGCCTTTTGCCGGGAAAACCCTGCCGATCTGGGAGAAAAAGAACGGAACTTCCGCCTCCGGCGCCAGCCTTTCGATGCGCCCCAGCCTGCCCGCCAGCTTCAGCAGCCCGCTGCCGCGCGCCAGGCTTTGCAGCCCGGACGCCTGATACAGGTACAGCAGCGCCCCTGCGGCCTTCAGCCAGCCACGGCTCACCAGCAGCCGCCCGAAGACGAACCGCCGCAGCATCTCCACGTGCCATGGCCGCGCGGCGCGCGCTTCGATCTCGGCGCGCGCCGCCTCGATCAGCCGCCCGTAAGGCACCCCCGACGGGCATGCGCTCTCGCAGCCCCGGCAGGCGAGGCAGAGGTCCAGATGCCCGGCATAAGACGGCGTGATTCCGGCGAGCCCCGTGGCCACCTGCACCATCTGATAAATGCGGCCGCGGGGCGAATCCATCTCGAGCCCCAATTCCCGGTACGTGGGACATGCGTTCAGGCACAGTCCGCAGTGGACGCATTTGTCGAGATCAGCCCCCTTGGGCGCGTCCGGATGGCGGTCCGGCAGCACCGGCGGAAAGGCCGGCGCCTCAGATGCGGCCATACAGCCTCCCGGGATTCAGGATCGCTGCGGGGTCGAATGCCCGCTTCAGCTTCTGCATCCATTCGAGCTCCGGCCCGGGATCGGGCCAGTAAACTCCTGCCGGCCCGCTCGACCACTCCAGCAGGCGGCTCCAGGCTGCGTGCGCGGGATCACTCATCCATTCCTGCGCTTCTTCCGCTGTTTCGAACGCAAGCCACGAGACGCCCGTGCCCGCGCGGCTCACGCACGGCCCGGGCGCCTGTTCCAGCACCGCCCGCAGATCCGAAAGCCGGTGTCCGGCGCGCACGGCGAACGGCTGCCGCGGCGCGAACTCCTCCACCGCCCGCCACAGCGCCGCCTCCTCTTCCCCCTCGTAAGTCCGCGCGCCTTCCAGTTCGCGGTCGTAACGGTCCAGCAGCGCTTCCGGCCCGCCCGCCCGCACGAGAAGGCAGAACCCTTTGAGTCCGGCCAGCCGCGCCGCCGCCGGGTTCAGCGCATCCAGCGCCGCCGGCTGCAACGGCCCGCCGAGCACCGCGTCCCGCCGTCCTGCCAGCTCCGCCGCAGTCTCGAACACGAGAGCGTAGCTGCGCGTCTTCTCCGGCTGAGGCGCGAGCTTGAAGTTCACCGCCGTAATCACCGCCAGCGTCCCGAAACTGCCGATCAGCGCCTTGTGAATGTCAAGCCCGGCGACATTCTTCACCACCATCCCGCCGGTCAGCGCCACCGTGCCGTCCGCCGCAGCGTAGCGCATCCCGATGACCATGTCTCGCGCCGAGCCGTACAGCCTCCGCCGGGGACCGCTCAGGTTCGCCGCCACCACGCCGCCCACCGTGCCTGTCCCGGCGCACGGCGGATCGAGCGGCGCCATCTGCCGGTGCTCGGCCAGCATCGCGCAAAAATCGCGCCACCGCATCCCCGCTTCCACGCTCACTGTCAAGTCGCGCGGATCGTACTCGCGCACGCCCGTCATCCCGGTGGTTTCGATCAGGACATCCGCTTCCCCCACCGGCCCGCCCATCCGCCGCTTCGACCCCGCGCCGCGAACCTCCACGCGGGCGCCCGCCTCCGCAGCGGAGCGCAACGCCTCAGCTGTTTCCTTCTCGCTCGCTGGTTTCAAGGCTCGCATATCGCCCCGGACGACTGTCCCTCATTCTGCCAGATGACCCTGCCGGCCCGCATGGTTCGCTATGATGCCAGCATGGCATCCCGGCGGAATTTTCTCTCGACCGTGGCCTCCGGCCTCGCCACCAGCCTAGCCGCGCCCGGCTCGGTTCTCGGCGCCAGCGACCGCATCCGCATCGGCATCATCGGACCCGGCTCCCGGGGCCAGGAACTCATGCGCCACGCGCTCGCCTGCGAGAACGTCGACGTCGTGGCCGCGGCCGACATCTACACGCGCCGGCTCGAGGAAGCGAAAGCCATCGCCCCGCAGGCCAGGACCTTCACCGATTACCGCTCCCTCCTCGAGGACCGCTCCATTGATGCCGTCCTCATCGCCACGCCGCAGCATCTCCATTGCGAGCATTTCGTCGCCGCGCTCGAAGCGGGCAAGCACGTCTATCTCGAAAAGACGATGGCCTTCACCGTCGAGCACGCGAAGAAAATGCGCGAGGCCCTGCGCCGCGTCCCGGGCCGCGTCGTCCAGATCGGCCACCAGTCCTGCGCCTCCGGCATGATGGCAGACGCGCTGCGCTTCCTGGCCGAAGAGCCGATGGGCAAGATCACCGCCATCCACATGACGATGTACCGCAACACGCCGCACGGCAGGCCTCAGTGGGCGCGCCCCGTCTACCCCGACATGACGCCAGAAAACATTGCCTGGAAGGCGTTCCTCGGCGAAGCCCCGGACCGCCCCTTCGATGCCAACCGCTACATCAACTGGCGCTTCTTCTGGGACTATTCCGGCGGCAACGTCTACGAAAACATGTGCCACCAGATCGCCTTCTGGTACAAGGCTCTGAAGCTCTCCATCCCCCGGCGCGCCACCATGACCGGCGGCATCTACCTCTGGAAAGACGGCCGCGAGGTGCCCGACACGATGTGCGTCACGCTCGAGCAGCCCGAGGAGATGCTGATCAGCTGGAACTCCGGCTTCGGCAACGACCGCCTCGGCTCCGGCGAAGACGTCCTCGGCACGGATGGCGCCATCCAGAAGGCCAGCCAGATCCGCTACACGCCCCAGCGCGTGAACGTGAAAGACCGCCAGGAGCGGCTCG
>DYJN01000143.1 GCA_020723085.1 Arcobacter sp. | reverse complement strand
CGGCGCTTCAGTCGCGGCACAGCTCGCGCCTGCGGCGCTTCAGTCGCGGCACTCCGGGCGCAACCGCTTCGCTGCTGGATAGGCGAAAGGCCCGGGAGGCACCCCTTGGCCGCATCCCGGGCCTTCGCCGCCGGAAGCCTGCTCGAGCTCAGAATTGCAGGCGCGCCTGCACCTGAATCCAGCGGTTGGTGGCCGAGGTCTGCGACGTGATCTTGCCGAAGTTCGTCGAATACGGATCAACCACCGGAGCGTTCATCTGCGACCGGTTCTGCACGTTCAGCGCATCCAGCCGCAGCTGCAGGTTCAGCCGTTCGGTGAAGCGAAGGTTCTTGGCCACATTCGCGTTCCACTGGTTGGTCATATCGCGGCGCAGATCGGGCACCCGGGTGGGGAAGACCCGGCGGTGGTAGGACGCGGGGCCTTTTGCCGCTGTCCGTTCGAAGTTGGCGGTATTGAACCACGTGTCCCACGTCCGCGTGACGTTGTTGATTTCGCTGATGTCGTTGCCGTAGTAGAACACGTTGTTCCAGTCGATCAGCGGGCCGGGCTGCCATTCATACGTGGCGGCGAGCTGCCAGCCGCCGATCACCAGATCCCAGCCCTTGCCGACGCTGCCGCCGAACTTCTTGCCGCGCCCGAAAGGCAGCTCGTAAATGCCTGTCCCGACCAGCCGGTGAGGCCTGCCGTCGTTGGAGGTTCTTTCGGTGGGTTTCGTATCCAATTCGTAAAAACGGAAATCCGCCTCGCGGAGCTTCATGGCGGTATAGCCGATGTTCATATTCCACCCGCGGCTGAAGCGCTTTTCGAAATTCACCTGGAATTCGTCGGAGCGCGTGTAATAGCTATAGTCGAAGGTATTGCGCAGGCCATTGCCGCTGGCCATGTGCGGAAACGCCCTCAGCAACTGATGCTTGCGGATCGTCTTGGACGTGAAAAAGCCGTTGGTCAGCATGTCCGCCCGGACGGCAGGGGCGAAATCTGCCGGATTCAGGTTTCCGATGTAGAAGGGGTTCGGCACGTTCGCGTTCATGTTGGTGGCCACCGCATCGTTTCTTTTCAGTCCGTCAGCCCAGTACTGCTCCGGCAGCACGTCCAACTTGGTCTGGAGGGAGATGTGGTCCGAATAAGAACCCGCATAAGAGACGGTGATGACTGTGGAGCCGGACAGCTGGCGCTGGAAGCCCGCCTGCCAGCGCTGCTGCCGGGCATGCGGGATGTTGTAATCGGTGTAGTCGAAGCCACGGCCGGCACGCGCCATGACGCCCAGCGTGTTCCGCATTGGCGCGTCGAAGCGGGTGCCGCCGGCGCGGATCCAGAAGGGATCGGCCAGCGGGCTCTTGAACGCCGCCGGGCTGGCAGCCGCGGGCGTGTTCCAGGTCTGTCCGAAATCGGTGGAAAGAATCGGGTTGGTGCTGCGGGAAAATCCGTATTGGTTTGGCCCGAAATTCAGCACGTTAATGGTGTCGTAAAAGATGCCGTAGCCGGCGCGCAGCACGGTCTTCGAGTTCAGCTGATAGGCGGCGCCGAAATGCGGCCGAACAACATCGACCGGGTCTCCTGTCCCACAGCCGGAATGGCCAGAGACAAGCACAATGCCAACCCTTGCACAAGACGTGTGTTCATCTTCACACCTTTCATCGCTCTCCTGAGCGCAGCCGCGTCCGGTATCAGACCCTGATATCGTTGTCCAATCGAACCGGCAAGAGCCGCAAACCGGCCCCAGGCAGGCTCTCAAACAGCGCTTTCGGCGCGCTTTACGCGGCCCATGGGAAGAGAGGGGCCTTATTCCGGCGGGCGGGTCTGCTCGAGCAGCGCGCGGCTGCGCGAACGGGAATGGTTGGTTGCCGTTTCGACGGCGGAGATGAGCATCGCGCGCAGCCCGTGGCGCTCGAGCTCATGGATCGCGGAGATGGTGACGCCCCCCGGCGTGATCACCTGGTCGCGCAGGATCGCCGGGTGGATTCCTGTTTCCTTGACCAGCTTCGCCGCGCCGAGCACGGTCTGCTCCGCCAGCCGTGTGGCCACTTCATGCGAGAGCCCCATTTTCAGCCCGCCGGCGATCAGCGCTTCGATCATCATGTAAACATAGGCGGGACCGCTGCCGGATAGCGCGGTGACGGCGTCCATCGCCTCCTCCTCGACGAAGCAGACCACGCCCACGGCGCGGAAGATGCGCTCGACCAGGGCGCGCTGCTCCCCGGTGGCCATTGTGTTGGAAGAGATTGCAGTGGCGCCTTCGCCGATCACGACCGGGATGTTCGGCATGGCGCGGAACACCGGCATGCGCCGCGCGATGAGGCGCTCGATCATCCGGATGGGCGCCACGGCAGCCAGCGACACCAGGATCTGCCCGTCATGCAGGACGTCCCGGATTTCCTCGAGCACGCCGGGCAAGATTCCGGGTTTTACGCAGAGAAGGATGATGTCGCTCCGTTCCGCCGCCTCCCGGTTGCCGCCGCCGGTGGCGTGAACGCCGAACCGCGCCGCCACTTCAGAAGCCCGTTCGGGCGAACGCGTGGTGGCGCGGATCTGCGCCGGCTCCGCCACCTGCGCCTTCAGAATGCCGCCGATCATTGCGGCGCCCATGTTGCCCGCGCCAAGCACGGCAATGCGCTTCTTTTCGGACATGGACATCATTGTACCGGCGGCTGCCGGGAGCGGAAGAGCCGCCCAATTGAAGGTCCGCCGGACGCTTGACCTCGGGTTCCA
>DYJN01000018.1 GCA_020723085.1 Arcobacter sp. | reverse complement strand
TCTTGCCCAGCAGTATTTCCCTGACTCATCGGCAGGCTGGTAGTGTGAGTCAAACGGCTAAAGGTCGAGATTCTATTCAGGAGTTGTGGCAGTGAGAGAAAAAGGTGTTGTGAAGTGGTTCAACGCCGCCAAGGGTTACGGCTTTATCCAGAGGAGCACGGGCGAAGACGTTTTCGTGCATTTCTCGGCCATCCAGATGCAGGGCTACAGGACCCTGGACGAGGGCATGGAGGTCGAGTTCGAAGTCAAGACGGGCCCCAAAGGGCTTCAGGCTGAGAACGTCACGCGGGGGCAGTGACGCCCGCGGCGGTGCGCCGAATTCCGGGCCGCGATAACGTAAAGCCATGCGGCCCTGTCTCCCTTTGCTTCTGTGCGTTCTGGCAGCAGGAGCACAGGAGCCTGCGCGCCGGGCGAGAGATCTGGGCATCGCGCCCGGACGGCTTGCGCCGGGACGGTGGAATTCCATCACGGATGTGGAGGGCGTGCGCGTGGGCCACGCCACTCTGATCCGAGGCGCCCGTGTCCGCACGGGCGTCACGGCGGTGCTGCCGCACGGCGGCAATCTGTTCCGCGACAAGGTTCCCGGAGCGGTATTCGTCTTTAACGGATTTGGCAAGCTCGCCGGCTCGACGCAGGTGGAGGAGCTGGGAGAGATCGAAACCCCCATTCTGCTCACATCCACGCTGAACGTGCCGCGCGTGGCGGATGCTCTGCTCGAGTACATGCTGGAACTGCCGGGCAACGCGGACGTCCGCAGCATCAATCCGCTGGTGGCGGAAACCAACGACGGATGGCTGAACGACATCCGCGGCCGGCATGTGGGGCGTGAGGAAGTGTTCGCCGCCATCCGGGAAGCGCGCAGCGGCCCTGTGGAAGAGGGGGCCGTTGGCGCAGGCACGGGAACAGTGGCGTTCGGCTGGAAGGGCGGCATCGGCACGTCAAGCCGGAGGGCGGGCGATTGGACGGTGGGCGTGCTCGTGCAGACGAATTACGGCGGCGATCTGCACATTCTGGGCGTGCCTGTGGGGCGGCTGCTGCGCCGCAGTGCGAGCGATTCGAAAGACGGCAGCGTGATCGTGGTCATCGCCACAGACGCGCCCATCGATGCGCGCAACCTGAAGAGGCTGGCGGCGCGGAGCGCTCTTGGGCTCGGGCGGACCGGCGCGGCCGGTTCGAACGGCAGCGGAGACTACGCCATCGCCTTCAGCACTGTCCGGCAGCCTGCTCGCCTGCTGCCGAACGACGCCATGTCGCCTCTGTTTGAAGCGGTGATCGAAGCCACGGAAGAGGCGGTATACAACTCGCTGCTCTGCGCCCGCACAATGGAAGGCAATGGCCGCAGGGTGGAGGCTCTGCCGGTACAGCGCGTGCTCGAAATCCTCCGGGACCGGAAAGCCATCCCTTAAGACAGCCTTTGGAGCCTGCCTCCGGCTGGGACAGGAGAGGAGCGGCTGCCGCCGGACTGGCTCTGCCGCAGGGGCGGCGCCCGCGCGGAAAAAATCGGGCCCGTCGTGGAGACGGGCCCGCCGGAAGGCGCCTCTTCAGCCCGGCTGGGCTGAAGGAGGAGGATGGATGGGCTCAGGATGGCGTTTTGGGCTGACGACCCGCAGGAGGAGTCAGGCCAGGTTCGGGATCTTGATGATCTTTTTCTGGATGGCGTACTGGACCAGCTGGGCTTTGTTGTGAATGTCCAGCTTGCGCATCAGGTTAAACTTGTGGGCCTCGACCGTCTTGACGCTAAGATTGAGGTCGCAGGCGATTTCTTTGACGGAGTTGCCTTCGGCCAGAAGCTTGAGGACTTCCCGCTCGCGGGTCGTGAGCGTGGCGAAGCGGGGCAGGCGGTTGGCGGACTTGATCCGGGAGCGGAAGTCGTCGACGAGCTGGCTCAGCATCCGCGGACTCAGATAGCTGCCGCCACGGCAGACGTCGCGGATGGCGCCGGTGAGCTGATTGGACGGGCTGTCCTTGAGCACATAGCCATTGGCGCCAACTTCCATGCCTTCCACCAGGTAGTCCTCGTCGTCGTACATGGTGAGGATCAGGACCTTCGTCTCGGGGCGGTTCTTCTTGATCTGACGGGTCGCCTCGAAGCTGCTCAAGCCTGGCATTCCAATGTCCATGAGCACGAGGTCCGGACGGAACTCGGCAGCTTTTTCCACTGCATCACCGCCGTTGGCCGCCTCGCCAACGACCTGCATGTCCGGTTCGGATGCGATCAATTGGCGGATGCCCTGCCGGAACAGCGTGTGATCGTCCGCCAGCAGAATCCGGATCTTCGCCATAGTTCACTCCAAGTCCTTAAGCCAACAAAACTCCCTCATGAGCCGGGCTTGGTCCGCTTTCCGGCCGCCTTTTTTCGGACGGTCCTCCCCCGGCTGGAGCCGGCTTCCGAATCTTCGGGAGTCTTCTCCAGCGGCAACGTCACCCGGATTCGGGTTCCGTGGCGGAGCCTGGGCGCTCTTGTCTGCCGCCGCCCTTCCAATTCAGGGGCAGGCTTCTGCACACTTTCGACTTCGAGGACGCCTCCCAGCAACGCAACCCGCTCGCGCAGCCCCGAAAGGCCGTAGCGGTCAGGACGGGAAAAGGCCTCCTCGACATTAAAGCCAACACCGTCGTCCTCGACGAGCAGTTTCAAGACACCATCGGCGGTTTCCACCGAAAGGTTTACATGGGAGGCCAAAGAATACTTGGCGATGTTGTTCAACGCCTCCTGAACCAGCCGGTAGACAATGATTTCCACCTTCTTGGGCAGTTCCAGCTTGCGGGGGATATGGACGGCGGCCTCGGCCGGATGCACCTGACGGAAGCGGCCGACAAGCTGGCGCAGCGCCGCGGCCAATCCCATCTGCTCAAGGATGGCCGGGCTGAGGGCGGCGATCAGGCGGCGGATCTCCAGAATGCTGTGCTCGACCATCTGCCGCAGTTCGCGGAGACGGGCAGATGCCGGACCTCCCGCTTCTGCTGCCTGCTGTTCGAGCATTTCCAACTGAAGGCGCACATAAAGCAGGGACTGCCCGGCCTCGTCGTGCAGTTCGCGGCTGATACGCCGCCGCTCGGCCTCTTCGATCTCGACCATGTGCTCGGCCAGGGTCCGGATCTGCTGTTCGCGGCGGGAGAGCTCCTCCGTCAGTTTGGCTTTTTCGGCGGCCTCCCAGCACCGGGCTGCGGCGTCCTCCAGCAGGCTCAGCTCGCGGGGCAGCCAATCGTAGACTTTGCGGAAGGCGAACTGCAGGACGCCCTTCACGGAGCCGGCGGAACTCATCGGCACCGACCACACCGAGACATACCGCGCCACCCAGCCCGGCCCGAGAATCGCCGCCGATTCCTTTCCCCCTGACGCCAACACCCGCGGCCGGTCAAGAAGCCTGGCCGCGCCGGGCAGCAGGCGCTGCCGCCGCCCTTTCCACTCCGGCAATCCGGCGGCAGCCACCCAGGAGCGATCCTCCTCCAGCAGAAAGATGCCTGCTTCCGCCGCTCCGCTAAACCGGGTCAGAATCGCGAGGCACCGCTCCCACAACTCTCCCAGGGTGTGCGACTCCGTCTGTGCCCGGAACAGTTCGTAAAAGGTCCGGCTTTCCGCTTCGCGCACCTGATAGTAAGCGTCGTTGAGCGTGAGCACCACGAGGAAATGCAACTGGTTGCGCGCCCATTGAAGGTCGCCCGCTCGGCTGCCGAAGGCCCTTTTGCCTGCCTTGTCCACCAGTTGGTCGTACTCACGCAGCGCTGCCACAACCCGGGCCGGCGTCAGGTCCAGCTTGGCCAGCCGGCGGGCCCGATAGCGGACCTGCTCGAGAAAATCCTCCAGCGGCCGTCCTGCGGCCAGCTTCACCCCAGCCGCGCCGGGCGTGATCTCGGCCAGGGAAGCCACCTGTTGCGCCGTGTAACCGAGCGCCTTAAGCCTCCGGCGGAAAGTCTCGTCAATCCGGGCCCACTGCGCCGAGAGCGTCTCCGCCATCCACACCAGATGCGCCTGCATCTGCCGGCTGAGGCCCGCAGCCGTCTGCGCCAGCGCTCCGAGTTGCGGCGCGCTCTCCACGCTTTTCCCATCGGCCCAATTCCCCTCGGGCTTTAGCCTGAGGAGTGAACTCGGGCTTCTCCTGAGACTTGTTCCGGGTGTCCGGACGCTGCTGCGCCCCGTACAATAAGAACGGTGGCAGTTTGTCTGCCTGCCATCTGGCCAACCCGGCTGGAGCCATGTCATGGAATTCAGCGAACTTTAGAGAACAAAGCCCGGGCGGCCCGCGTCTTTAACTAGCAGGAGCATTGCAGCTGTGAAACGGAAGTGGAAGTGGATGATCGGCGCCGGCTTGGTTCTGGCCGTGGCCGGAGGCATCTTGGCGAAGGTGAAGATCAGCCAGAACGGAGTGGTTACGGTCCAGACCGGACGTGCCGTGCGCCAGGATCTCGTCAGTCTCGTCACGGCTTCGGGCGAGATCAAGCCCCGCAATTATGTCAACATCGGCGCAAATGTGATGGGGCGCATCACCGAGATCTACGTGAAAGAAGGCGACCGGGTCCGCAAGAACCAGGTGTTGGCGAAGCTGGAGTCGGTGCAGGCGCAGGCGGACCTACAGGCGCAGCAGGCCGCGCTGAACTCGGCGCTGGCCGAGTCCGCCGCCGCTGAAGCCGGGCTGCGCGCCATGGATGAAAACCTGCGCACGGCGGCGGCGGGCATCGACCGCGCCCGGGCGGAGATGGAACGGGCGCGGCTGGATTATGAGCGTGCGGCGAAGCTGTTCCAGGACAAGCTGGTCGCCAAGCAGGAGTTCGACGCGAAGAAGTCTCAATACGACGCCCTGGCCGCCGCCCTGCGCGAGGCCGAGGCCAGGCTGTCGCAGATGAAGGCGCAGCGGGAGCAGGCCGCCGCGCAGCTGGCCGCGGCACAGCGCCGGGTGACGCAGGTGCGGGCGGCAGTGGACCGCGTGGCCGACGTCCTGCACAAGCACAGCGCCGTCTCCTCCATCGACGGCATCGTCACCAACCTGCCGGTGCGGGTGGGCGAGACGGTGGTGCCGGGCGTGCAGAATTCGGCCGCCTCGCTGATCATGACCATCGCTGACATGAGCGTGATCACGGCCGAAGTGAAGGTGGACGAGACCGACATCGTGAACGTCCAACTGGACCAAGTGGCCGACATCACGATCGACGCGATGCCCAACCGCGTTTTCAAGGGCAGGGTGATCGAGATCGGCAACACGGCCATTCTCCGTTCCAGTGGACTCGCCGCCAGCCAGAGCGCGATCTCCAGCCAGGAGGCCAAGGACTTCAAGGTGGTCATTGCGCTCGACAATCCTCCCGACGAGGCGCGCCCAGGCCTGAGCTGCACGGCCAAGATTGTGACGGCGACGCGCCAAAGGGCCCTGTCGATTCCGATCCAGGCCCTTACCGTGCGGCAACGCGGCGACCTGCAGGACGAGAAGAAGCCAGGTAACGTCCAGGCCGCCTCCAACGCCGATCCAGAAAGACAGAAAAAGCTGAAAGAGGAGCTGCAGGGCGTATTCGTGGTCCGCAACGGCGCGGCCGAGTTCCGGGAAGTGAAGACCGGCATCACCGGCGCCACGGACATCGAAGTGCTCGACGGGCTGAAAGAAGGCGATGAGATCATTACAGGCAGTTACAAAGCCATCCGCACGCTCAAGAATCACGCGAAGGTGAAGATCGACAACAAGGCGCCGGCGAAGACCGAAAGCTGACGCGGCGCCGCAAAGCGGAGTGAGAGAATTAAAGCTATGGCAATCGCGGCACTGACCGACAAGATCGCCCAGGGCGAGGAATTGAGGCGGAACAACATCGTCATCCGCACCTATGGGCTGTGGAAGACCTACATCATGGGCGACCAGGAGATCCACGCCGTCTCCGGTGTGGATCTCGAGATCAAGCGCGGCGAGTATGTCGCCATCATGGGGCCTTCGGGCTCGGGCAAGTCAACCCTGATGAACCTGATCGGCTGCCTGGACACGCCCACCAAGGGCGATTACTTCATCAACGGCTACCTGGTGAGCGACCTGAGCGACGACGAGCTGGCCCGAATCCGCAACAAGGAGATCGGCTTCGTCTTCCAGACCTTCAACCTGCTGCCGCGCGCCACGGCGCTGCACAACGTGGAGCTGCCGCTGATCTATGCCGGAGTGCCGGCCGAGGAGCGGATCGAGCGGGCCAAGCAGGCGCTGCGCCTCACCGACCTCGAACAGCGCATGTACCACAAGCCCAGCGAACTGTCCGGCGGGCAGCGGCAGCGCGTCGCCATCGCCCGCGCGCTGGTCAACAATCCGTCGATCCTGCTGGCGGACGAGCCTACCGGCAACCTCGACTCGGCCACAAGCGCCGAGATCATGGCCCTGTTCGACCGCCTCTACAAGCAGGGCAACACGATCGTGCTCGTCACGCACGAGCGCGACATCGCCGAATACGCCCATCGCATCGTCACCATCCGCGACGGCAAGATCCACCGCGACGAAGCCAACCCGCACGACAACTAAGGAACGGGCGCCGCGCGGCGCCGGTACAGCCGGTAGCCGGGCGCTTCGGCGGCGGCCTCGTATCCGGCCATCCACTCCGGCAGGAACTTCTCCATGGCCAGCGCGCCGTTGTATGGCCCAAGTCCGTCGGCGATCCAGTCCGGCCGCGGCCCGCGCAGCAACTCCCGCCGGTTGCGGTGCGCCCATTCCGGCAAAGACGCACGGCAAGAGACGAGGTGGCGGTCTGCCAGCACTCCGGTAAGCGGCTGCGAGTCCAGGAACCGCGTCCCGGCGGGCATTCCACTGAGCACGTACAGTTCGGGACGGTAGCCCCAGACGAGCAGCGTCTGGCCCGCACGGCTCCCGGCGCGCAGCGCCTGCGCCGCCTGCTTCGAACTCTCGAACATGGCAAGGTCCGCCCACGGCTCTCCCCGCGCCACCGCCAGATAGCGCGGGCCAAAGCGCACGGCAGGAATCACCAGCAGCAACGCGAGAGCCAGGGCCGGGCGCGGAGGCAACATTGAGAAGCCGCGCGCTGCCAGCAGCGCCACCGGCGGCAGCAGGTGGAAGTAATACCGCGGAAAGAAGCGCATGCCCAACGCTACCGCTGTGAGCGAGATGAGCAGCCACAGAGCCCGCCGCCAGTCCCGCTCGCGCCACAGCGCGTACAGCGCGGCGGCGCAGAAGGCGGCATGGTACCCCGCCCAGTTCAGCGTGCGGCGCGCGAACTCAAGCCAAGGCCGGCTGCTGAGCGGCTCGCCGGCGTAAGCAGCACCCCACAGCCAGACCTGTTCCCAGCAGGCTGCCAGCGCGCCGGCTCGAGCCAGCCATGCGGCGCAAACCAGCGCCGGCAGGGCGAAGCCGCCCAGCAGGCGCAGCGGCGCGCGCCACTGCCAGAGGGCGCAGGCGGCGAGGATGAACAGGGCCTTCACGTTTAGGCAAAGCGCCACGCCGCACAGCAGGCCGGCCGCAAATGGGTTCCCTGCCGCTGCTGCGGCCACCGCCGCGAAATGCAACGGCACGGCCAGCAGATCCGGCGTCAGCGCGAGCGCGGCCGAGTGCACATAAAACGTGAAACCGAACGCCGTGAGTCCGGCTGCCCAGAGCTGCTCCCTTTCAGCGGCGCCAAATGCCCGCGCGGCGCGCGCCGCCGTCCAGGCAGCCAGCAGGACGAACGCGGCGCCGAACAGCCGGAGCGGCCAGCCGGGCGCCGCGCCGGTCAACAGATAGGAGGCGGCGAACAGCGGGGGCTTGTCGAACCAGATGTCGCGGTACAGCGTCTTGCCGCGCAGCATCTCCGCCGCCGCCGCCATCGGATATCCTTCCTCCACCCACACGACGTGCAGATAAGAGAACCGTGACAGAATGGCTGCGGCGAGAATCGCCAGCCAGACGGCGCGCCGTGCCATGCACTGATTGTGACCCGGCTGCGGCGCTCCGCGCCAATCCCTGTACGCTGGAACTGTGATCGAGTTCACCGTGGCGGAAGCGGAGGCGGGACAGCGGCTCGACCACTTCCTGGCCGCGAAGATGGCCGGGCGCAGCCGCGCCCGCATTCAGGCGTGGATCGCAGAGGGCCGCGTGCGGGCGGGCGGCGCGCCGCGGAAAGCCTCCTGGAAAGTGCGCGCGGGCGAGCGGATCGAGGTCGAACCGGCCGAGCCCGAACCGCTGCGCGCGTTTCCGGAGGAGATTCCGCTCGAGATCCTGCATGAGGACGAAGCCGTCATTGCGGTGAACAAGCCCGCGGGGCTGGTGGTGCACGCCGGCGCGGGGCGCAGCTCCGGAACGCTCGTCAACGCGCTGCTGCACCGCTATGGAAGGCTCTCTGATGCGGGCGATGCGATGCGGCCGGGGATCGTGCACCGGCTCGACAAAGGCACCAGCGGCGTGATTCTTGTAGCGCGCACGGAAACGGCGCACCGGAGCCTGGCGCAGCAGTTTGCTTCGCGGACCGTGGAGAAAGTGTATCTGGCTCTGGTGGAGGGATGCATGGCGCAAGCCGAGGGAGTGATCGACAAGCCGGTGGAGCGCGACCCCGTGCGGCGCACGCGCATGACGGCGCGCACCGGGCGCGGGCGCGCGGCGCTGACGGAATACCGCGTCATCGAGCGGTTCGAGAGGTTCACGCTGCTCGAGGTCCGGATCCGCACGGGACGCACGCATCAGATCCGCGTGCATCTGGCCTCGATCGGGCATCCGGTGGCGGGAGACACCCTGTATGGCGCGGCGGCGCGCCCACGGGGTCTCGAACCGCTCGGGCGGCCGTGGCTGCACGCCTGGCGCATCGGCTTCGTCTCGCCGGCCACGGGCGAGCGCGTCCGCGTGGAGGCGCCGCTGCCGGAAGAACTGGTCCGGTGGAAACGCATTCTCGGCTGTGCGGATAATAAAGGTGGAGCATGAGGCGACGCACGTTTCTTCCCGCAATGGCATTCGGCGCGCCCGCGATCCCCGCCGCCCTCGCGCAGCCGCCTCAGGAGACCGACGAGACCATCAAGCTGGAAGTGACGCGCGTCAACCTGCTGTTTACGGTCACCGACCGCCGCGGGCGCTTCGTCAACAACCTGAGGCGGGAAGATTTTGATCTGGTCGAGAACAAGCGGCGGCAGAACATCATCGAATTCTCGTCCGAATCCGATCTGCCGCTGCGCATTGCGCTGCTGATCGATGTGAGCAACTCGATCCGGGACCGCTTCCGCTTCGAGCTGGAAGCGGCCGCGGAGTTCCTCCAGCGAGTGATCCGGCGCGGCCAGGACAAGGCTCTGATCTACTCCTTCCACACCGAGCCTGAGCTGGTGCAGGGGCTGACCGACGACGCGGAGCTGTTGACGAGGAAGCTGCGCGAGCTCCGCCCGGGCGGCGGCACGGCGATGTATGAGTCGGTTTATCTGGCCTGCCGCGATCACCTGATGCTCGATCAGCCGCGTTACAAGTACCGCCGGGCGGTGATCATCATCGGCGACGGCGAGGACAACTCGTCGCGGTTCACGCGCGACCAGGCGCTGGAGATGGCCTACCGCGCCGAAACGGTCATCTATGCGATCTCGACCAACATCAGCCGCGTGGAGACCGACGGCGACAAGGTGCTGAAATACTACGCGCGCGAGACCGGAGGCCGCGCCTTCTTCCCCTTCAAGGCGGAGGATCTCACGCAGGACTTCGAGAACATCGCCAACGAGCTTCGGTCGCAGTACAGCATACTGTACCGGCCCGACCCGCTGGCGACAGACGGCCGCTTCCATCCCGTCCAGCTGCGGGTGCGCGGGCGCAAAGATCTGTTTGTGCGCGCCCGCCGCGGCTACTACGCGCCCAGAATGTAGGGGCTTCAGGCGGCCCGCTTCAGCCGGCGAGCGCCTGCTCGATGTCGGCGATGACGTCTTCCACCGCCTCGATGCCCACCGAGAAGCGCACCAGGTTCTCGCGCAGGCCCATCGCCGCCTTCTGCTCCGGGGGCACGTCGCGGTGCGAGGCGATCCACGGGTACAGCGCCATCGTGTGCACGTCGCCGAGCGACGTCGCCCGGACGCACAGCTTCAGCCCGTCGAGGAACGCGAAGACCTGCTCGCGGCGCGCACCGCGGATCTCGAAGCTCACCATCCCGCCGCGCAAGCCCTCCGGCAGCAGGCGCCGGATCACGGCCGCGTCCGGGTGCTCCGGATCATCGAGGTAAAAGACGCGCTCCACGCGCGGATGGCGCCGCAGCCAGCGGGCGAGCGCCGCCGCGTTCTGGCACTGCCGCTCCATGCGCAGCGGAAACGTCTTGATGCCGCGCATCGTCAGGTACGCTTCCATCGGCCCCATGACCGGGCCGGCGACGCGCGAAAACCGCCGCACCGTCTCGAAGTGCCCTTCGTCGCTCACGATCAGGCCGCCGAGGGTGTCGCCGTGCCCGCCCAGATACTTGGTGGAACTGTGCACCACGAGGTGGGCGCCCAGCTCCAGCGGGCGCACGAGCAGCGGCGTGGCGAATGTGTTGTCCACGATCAAGGCCGCGTTGCGGGCGCGGCACAACCGGGCCAGCGCCTCGAGGTCGGCCACCCGCAGCAGCGGATTCGAAATCGTCTCCGCCAGCAGAGCGCCCGCGCCGAATTCCTCCAGCGCCGCCTCCACCGCCGCAGGGTCGTTGGCATCCACCAGCCTCGTCTCAAAGCCAAACGGCCCCATGACGTCGAACAGCAGCTTCAGCGTGGCGCCATAGATGTCACGCGCGCAGAGAATCCGCTTCGGCCGCTCCAGAAGCGCACACATCAGGGCATGCTCGAGCGCCATCATGCCCGACGGGCACGCCAGCGCGCCGTGGCCGTTCTCAAGCGCCGCCACCTGCTCCTCCAGCGCGTCGTTGGTCGGGTTCGCGTACCGCGAATAGGCGTAGCCGTGCTGTTCGTGCGCGAAGATCCGGTCCTGTTCCGCCTGGCCGGCGCAAATCCAGGAAGCAGCGAAGTGCACCGGCGTCGACACCGGGATCTGTTGCTGCGGGCGCTTCCGGTCGCCCGCATGCACGGCCTTCGTCTGAATCTTCATCGGATCTCCCTCGCTGTTCCGGCCTTGAAACTTACTTCCGTTTCCAGCGCACCCCGTCCCGGGTGTCTTCCACGACGACGCCTTTTTCGAGCAATTCGGCCCGGATCCGGTCGGCGCGGGCGAAGTCGCGCGCCTTCTTCGCCTCGGTCCGCTCGCGCACCAGCGCCTCGACCTCCTCGTCGGACAGCGAACCTTCGGCCGCCGCCGGCCTCAGCACGTCGAACACGGAATCGAAATCGTCCAGCACCCGCTGCGCGCCGGCTGCGTTGCCCTGGCTGAACCGGCCCTGGTCCATCGCAATGTTGGTCTCGCGGACGAACTCGAACACGGCGCCCAGCGCATCGGCCGTGTTCAGGTCGTCGTCGAGCCCTTCGTGGTAGCCGCGCAGCGCCCGCGCCGCACGCTCCTCCTGCTCCTGGTCCATCCCCTCGCCAAAGCGCTCCGTTTTCAGCCGGGTTTGGAAGTTCCGCAGCCGCTCGATGGCCGCCGCGGCCGCCTTCAGCCCGTCGAAGGTGAAGTTGAGCTGCTTGCGGTAAGGCGCCGAGACCAGCAGGTAGCGGATCGCCTCCGGCGCGTAGCCCTGGCCGAGGAGGTCGCGCAGCGTGAAGAAATTGCCGAGCGACTTCGACATCTTCTGGCCCTCCACCATCAGGTGTTCGGCATGCAGCCAGAAGCGGGCGAACGGCTTTCCCGTCATGCATTCGCTCTGCGCGATTTCGTTCTCATGGTGCGGGAAGACCAGATCGACGCCTCCCGTGTGGATGTCGATGGTCTCGCCCAGGTACTTCATCGCCATGACCGAGCACTCGATGTGCCAGCCGGGACGTCCCGCGCCCAGCGGCGTGTCCCAGTAAGGCTCGCCCGGCTTGCGCGCCTTCCACAGGACGAAGTCCCGCGCATCGGCCTTCTCGTACTCGTCGACGTCGACCCGCGCGCCGGCCACATTCCCGCTGAAGTTCGTGTGCGAGAGCTTGCCGTATTCCGGGAAGCTGGCGATGCGGAAGTAGGTGGATCCCTCGCTCTCGTAAGTGTGCCGTCTCTGGGCCAGCCGCTGAATGGCCTCGACCATGTCGGGGATGTGCTCGGTGGCGAAGACGAGCTTCTCGGGCCGCTCCAGCCGCAGCTTCGCGGCGTCCTCCAGGAACGCCTGCGTGAACCGCTCCGTGTATTCCTTGAGCGACTTGCCCTCGGCCACGGCGTTGCGGATGATCTTGTCGTCCACGTCGGTGATGTTCATCACATGGCTAAGTTTCCAGCCGCGCATCCGCAGCACGCGCCGCAGCACGTCCTGGAAGCTGAAGGTGCGGAAGTTGCCGATGTGGACGTAGTGATACACGGTCGGCCCGCACGTGTACATCCGCACCGTTTCGCCATCCAGCGGGCGGAACTCTTCCAGCCGTTGCGTGAGCGTGTTGTAGAAGCGTAGTGCCATGGGGGGCTAAACTAGCTAGTTTAACCCTTGCAGCCGATTCGCTTCGAAATTCAGGCCGTCTGCCCGGCCACCGGGGCCCGTGCGGGCCTGCTCCACACGGCGCACGGCACGGTGGAGACGCCGGTTTTCATGCCGGTAGGGACGCAGGCCGCCGTCAAGGGGCTCACTCCGCGGCAACTGCTCGAGGAGCTCGACGCGAAGATCCTGCTGGCCAACACATATCATTTGTTTTTGCGCCCGGGGCACGAACTGATCGAGCGCCTCGGCGGTCTGCACGGCTTCATGCAATGGCCCCGGGCGATTCTGACTGATTCGGGCGGCTTCCAGGTCTGGTCGCTGAGCCAGTTGCGGAAGGTCAGGGAAGAGGGCGTGGTGTTCCGGTCGCATCTGAATGGCGACGCGCACCTGTTCACGCCGGAATCGGTCGTTGACGTGCAGCTCGCTTTCGGCAGCGACATTCTGATGATGCTGGACGAGTGCACCGCCTATCCGGCTTCGCATGCTGAGGCGAAAGCCTCCATGGAGCTGACGCTGCGCTGGGCGCGGCGCGGCATGGGGCACTACCGGCGCCGGATGGAGGAGCGCGCCCGCCCGCAGGCGCTGTTCCCCATCGTGCAGGGTTCGACGTACGCCGATCTGCGCCGGGAATGCGCGGAGGAGCTGGTCCGGCTGGATGCGCCCGGCTATGCCATCGGCGGGCTGAGCGTGGGCGAGCCGCGCGCGCTCAGCCTCGAAATGACGCAAGCCACCGTCCCGCTGCTGCCCGCGGACCGGCCGCGCTATGTCATGGGCGTCGGGCTGCCGGAAGAGCTGCCGGAGTACGTGGCGCGGGGCGTGGACATGATGGACTGCGTCATGCCCACCCGCAACGCCCGCAACGGCTGCCTGTTTACGAGCCAGGGGCGCGTGATCATCAAGCAGGCGCAGTACCGGGACGACCCGCGTCCGCTGGATCCCGCCTGTTCCTGCTACACGTGCCGCACGTTCTCCCGGGCCTATCTTCGCCATCTGTTCCAGTGCGGGGAGATGCTCTTCAGCACCCTGGCGACGCTGCACAACCTGACCCATTACCTTGACATCGCCCGCCGGATGCGAGAGGCTATTTTGCTTGGGACGTTTCCCGCGTTCTTGAGCGCTGTCCGCTCCTCCGGGCCGGCTGCGGGTGTGGCCATGCCCGCCGGAGAAGGCGGCGAATTCTTGCCGCGGACGGCGTCCAGCCCGGATCCCCGTCAGTAAACGGACCGCCCATGGCCTTCCTGCTTTTTCAACAATCGCCGGCGCCGACCCCGCTGTTGCAGTTCCTGCCGATCATCCTGATCTTCGCCATCTTCTATTTCCTGCTCTTCCTGCCCATGCAACGGCAGAAGAAGCGGCAGCAGAAGATGCTGGCGGAGCTGCAGCCAGGCGACGAGGTGCTCACCAACGGCGGAATCGTGGGCACCATCATCTCTGTCGGAGGCGATGACACCCTGGTTCTGCGCGTCAAGCCCGACAACGTGAAGCTGACTTTTGCCCGCGGCGCCGTTGCCAGCAAGATTGGCGGGGAGAAGAAAGCGTAAGTCCGATTCCAGCGAGAACCCACATCCCATGAAAAGCCTGAAATGGAAAGCGGCGCTGACTGTGGCCATCACGTTGGCCTGCCTGTACGGAGTTTTCGGACTGCCCAAGTCCAAAGAAGACCTCGTGGCCAACTGGAAGAAGAACATCCGCCTTGGTCTCGATCTCCGCGGCGGCTCCCTGCTGGTGGTGCAGGTGCAGCTGCAGGATGCGTTCAAAGTGGAGGCGAACACGCAGATCGAGCGGTTGAGGGAAGAGCTGGGCAAGCAGTCGATCACCTACCAGTCGATCGACCACAATGACCCGCAGAGCCTGGCGGACGCCGAAAATATCGCGATCTCGGTCCGCGGCATCCCGGCGGAGAAATCGCAACTGTTCCGCAATATCGTTGCGGAGCTGATGCCAAGCTGGGTTCTGACGCCGCTCAGTTCCACCGATTACCGGCTTGCGCTCAAGCCGACGGAGTCCTTGTCGCTGAAGGAAGACACGGTCCAGCGGGCCATCTCGACGATCGAGAGCCGGATCAATGGACTCGGTCTGGCCGAGGCGGCGGTGCAGCGGCGCGGCGGCGCCGGATCGGAGGCTGAGATTCTGATCTCGCTGCCGGGTCTGGATGATCCTGCGCGTGTGAAGAACATCCTGCAGACGGCTGCCCTGCTGGAACTGTACGAGGTGAAGGACGGGCCGTTCGCACGGCAGGAAGACGCGCTGGCCAAGCTGGGCGGCGTCTTGCCCCTGAACACGAAGTTGATGCGCAGCGCCCCGCGGCCGGGCGATCCGGCGGGCGAGGGCTGGTACCTGGTGGCGCGCACGCCGGTGATCACGGGCCGTGACCTGCGCGACGCCCGGCCGGCGCAGGACGAGTACGGCAAGTGGGAGACCGCCTTCGTGCTGTCGCAGGAGGCCAAGGGCCGGTTCGCGCGTTTCACGGAAGCCAATATCGGCAACCGGCTCGCGATCGCGCTGGACAACCAGATCCGCAGCGCCCCGGTCATCCAGAGCCGGATTGAAGACCAGGGACGCATCACCGGCGCGGCTTCTCATCAGGAGGCCAGCGATCTGGCGCTGGTACTGCGCGCCGGCTCGCTTCCGGCGGGGATCGTGTATCTCCAGGAACAGACCGTGGGGCCGTCGCTGGGTGCAGACTCGATCCGGAAGGGGCTCCTGGCGGCCGTGATCGGCCTGGTGGTTGTCGTTGCATTCATGCTGGTCTACTACGCCGGGGCGGGCGTGAACGCGACACTGGCCCTGATTCTCAACGGCGTGATCCTGATCGGGAGCCTGGCGTATCTGGAGGCAGTGCTCACGCTGCCCGGGATCGCGGGGATCATTCTGCTGATCGGCATGGCGGTGGACTCCAACGTCCTCATCTTCGAGCGCATCCGCGAGGAGATGCGCGCGGGCAAGGCGACGATGGCCGCCATCGACACGGGGTTCAGCAAGGCGTTCCTCACCATCATCGATACGCACGTGGCCACGGTGGTCAGCTGCGCGTTCCTGTTCATGTTCGGTACGCCCGCCATCCGCGGCTTCGCCGTGACGCTGGTCATTGGCCTGGTGGCGAACGTGTTTACTTCGGTCTTTGTTTCCCGCGCCCTGTTCCAGTTCGAAGTGGCGCGGCAGGGGTTCAACCCCAAATTGAGCATCGGAATCTGATCGCACCGGGGCGCGGATCGCCCCGCTATTCGATACGGGAAGCTACATGGAGCTATTCAAGAACACCCAAATCGATTTCCTGGGCAAGCAGAAGATCTTCATTGCCATTTCTCTGGTGCTGCTGGCCATCGGCATCGGGAGCTGGGCGGCCAAGGGCGGCCTGAAGTACGGCATCGATTTCATCGGCGGCGCGAACATCAACGTCCGGTTTGCGTCGGCGCCGCCGATTGACCGCATCCGCTCCGCCATCGCCGCGCGCATTCCGGGCGAGATTTCCGTGCAGGAAGTCACTGGAGAGAACGAGGTCATCATCGGCCTTCCGCTGAAGGAAGACGTCGCTTTGCAGCGGGAGCGGCAGACGGTGGTGGAGACGCTGGCATCCACGTTCGGCGAGAAGACCGACCGGCTCGATCTGAACAACGCGAACTCGCAGCAGCTCGCAGAGCGCCTGCGGGAACCGCTGCAGCGGGCGGCCATTCCCATGAACGACGAGCAGCTCGCGCAACTGGCGCGGCGGGTCTTCGAATTCCGGAACTCGCCGCCGCGGTCCGGCGTGCTGTCGAACTTCGAGCAGCTCCGCGGGGTGGAAGGGGTCACGCCGCAGGTTCTGGAAGTGATCCGGCAGCAGTGCTATCTGGCGCCGTTCACAATCCGCAGCGCGGAAGTCATCGGTCCCAAGATCGGCGCCGAGATGCGGAACAAGGCAGTGCTGGCCGTGCTGTATGCGCTCGGCGGAATGCTTGTGTACCTGGCGTTCCGGTTCGAGTTCGTTTACGGTCTCGCGGCGGTGATCGCCGTCTTCCACGACGTGGTCATTACGCTCGGATTCTTCTCGCTGACCGACAAGGAGATCAGCCTGAATGTGATTGCGGCGCTGCTGACGCTGGTGGGCTACTCGATGAACGACACGATCGTCGTCTTCGACCGGATCCGCGAGACGCTGAAACTTTCCCGGAGGGAGTTGACCACGGCGATCGTCAACGATAGCATTAATCAGACGCTCAGCCGGACAGTGCTGACGTCGGGGCTGACTCTGATCTCGGCTCTGGCGCTCTGGCTGTTCGGCGGGCCTGTGCTGAACGGGTTCGCGTTCGCGTTGGTCGTGGGTGTGATCATCGGCACGTATTCCTCGATTTTCATCGCCAGCCCGATTCTCGTCTTCTGGCATGAGCGGTTCCAGAAGGGGAAGAGGGCGGCGGCGCCGGCGGCGGCGAAATGAGCAGGGAGCGCAGCATGCTCTCGCGGCGCCGGCCGGAAGAGAGTTCGGAAGGACGGGCGGTTCCGGGAACCTCCCGGCCTTGTTGGTGTCCATAGGATTGGAAACGGTTCCGGCGGGTCCCAAGCCGGCAGCCCGGACCGAAGGAGAAGGCCCATGTTTGAACAGTCGCTTGTTGAAGGTCGCGCCAAGACCAACAAGAGTTGGACGGTGATCATCTCCACCCTCCTGCAGGTGCTGCTGGTCGTGGCGGCGGTCATCATTCCGCTCCTGAATCCGGAGATGTTGCCTCAGACGGCGTTGCAGTCGATGCTGGTGGCGCCTCCGCCTCCTCCGCCTCCGCCCCCTCCGCCCCCTCCAGCGACTCAGGTGGTGCGGGTGCAGAAGGTCATCCCTCGGCAGTTCGACGGTTCGAGGTTGATGGCGCCGAAGCAGGTTCCGAAAGAGATCGCGATCATCAAAGAGGATGAGCTGCCGCCCTCTTCGGGCGTTGGCGTGGTGGGCGGCGTGCCCGGTGGCGTGCCGGGCGGTTCGCCGGGCGGCGTCATCGGCGGCATCATCAGCAGCGTCCCGACCGCCGCGCCTCCGCCTCCGCCTCCGCCTGTCAAGCAGGAGGTCAAGCGGGCGGCGCCGCGCCGGATTACGGTAGGCGGCAACGTCCAGCAGGCAATGCTGATCTACCAGCCCAAACCGATGTACCCGCCGCTGGCCAAGCAGGCGCGCATTCAGGGCACCGTCAAGTTTACTGCCATCATCGGCCGCGACGGCACGATCCAGAATCTGACTCTGGTGTCGGGCCACCCGCTGCTGGTGCAGGCGGCGACCGAAGCCGTGAAACAGTGGCGCTATAAGCCGACGCTGCTGAACGGCGAACCGGTCGAAGTGGTCACCCAGATCGACGTCAACTTCACGCTCAGCATGTGAGGGCTTGACGCCGGTCGTGGGATCCAGCTAGAGTCCGTTCGATTCAACTCAACTCGCAGGAGAGAAAAGAAGATGCTTCTTCAATTGCAAGTCTGGTCGTTCCTGTTGCTTCAGGAAACCGGCGCCGTCTCGTTCGACCTCCGTTCGATGTGGAACCAGATGGGCTGGATGGCAAAAGCGGTGGTGATCGTCCTGTTCATCATGTCGGCATGGTCCATCGGCGTGATGATCGACCGGCTCATTGTTTACAATGCAGCCCGCAAGCAGTCCCGCCTGTTCGCTCCGGCTGTGGCCGGCGCGCTGCGGGAAGGCAAGCTGGATGAGGCCATCAAGATCGCAGACCGTTACAAGAAGTCCCATCTGGCGAAGGTGGTTGTGGCAGGCCTTCAGGAGTTCCGGGCGCATGAGCTGAGCACGGAGATTCCCGGCGACATCGTGGAGGCGTCCAACCGCGCTCTGGAGCGCGCCCAGGCCATCGTGCGCTCGGAGTTGGACCGCGGCATCAGCGGTCTGGCCACCATCGGATCCAGCGCCCCGTTCGTCGGACTGTTCGGCACGGTGGTCGGCATCATCAACGCGTTCAAGGGCATTTCGACCGAGAAGTCGACGGGCCTTGGCGCCGTAGCCGGTGGTATTTCGGAAGCGCTGGTCACCACCGCAATCGGTCTGTTCGTCGCCATTCCGGCCGTCTGGATGTTCAACTACTTCAACGAGCGCCTGAAGGGGTTCGATGTCGAGATGTCGAACTCCAGCTCCGAGCTGATCGATTACTTCCTGAAGCGGATCCGCACGGGAGCGGTGAAGTAGTCCTCCGGCCGGGACCCGGAGCCAAAGGTGAACTGTCCAGCGAGTTGAACTGATGGCGGGGAGCGGCAGGCAGCCGCTCCCCGTTCCAGCGGCGCCGGACGGATCCGGAAAGAAGGAGGCCCGTTGAATGGCTAAGAAATCACAGGTGAAGAAGGCGATCTCCGACATCAACGTGACGCCGATGGTCGACGTGATGCTCGTGCTGCTCATCATCTTCATGGTGATCACGCCGATGCTCTCGAAGGGCGTCAGCGTGGATCTCGCCAAGACGATGAACCCGATCCCCATGAACGACGCAGATAAGGAAGACGCCGTGGTGGTGGCCATCACCCGGGACGGCAAGGTCTTTCTCGGCGCCAAGCAGGCCAACCCGGCCGACATCGCGCCCAAAGTGAGGGATCTGCTGGCGAACCGGCTTGACAAGACCTGCTATGTGAAGTCTGATGCCCGGGCGCGCTACGAGCGGGTAGTCGAGGTGGTGGACAACTTGCGCGCCGCCGGCGTGGACAACATCGGCCTGCTGACCGAGCTCGACGCCAGGGCCAAGGCTCGCATGGAGGCTATGAGCGGCGCAACGGTCACGCCTTGAGGCGTGCTGGAGAATTATCTCCGGCGCAGTGGCTGAATCGCCCCTGACGGAAGGGGCGGGAAGGAACAGTTTTTAAAGGAGAGTTGCTATGGGAATGGCAGTGGGCGGCTCCGGTCAGGGACCGAAAGCCGACATCAATATGACGCCGCTGATCGACGTTCTGCTCGTGCTCCTTATCATTTTCATGGTGATCACGCCTCTGACCCCCAAAGGGCTTGAGGCGCTGATCCCGCAACCCCCTCCGCCGAACGCTCCCCCGCCGGAGGTCGACCGCACGGTGGTGATCATCATCAACAGGGATCGGTCGATGATGCTGAACACGGAGCCGATCGCTGAGGAGAGGCTGGGAGAGCGCCTGCTGGAAGTCTTCAAGACCCGCGCAGAGCGTGTCGTGTTCGTGAAGGCGGATCCCGATCTGGAGTTCCAGTACGTGGCCAAGGCGATTGACATCGCCAAGGGAGCCCAGATGGACAAGGTCGGGCTGATGACCGCCAAGGTGGAAGCGGGCGAGTAAGCGGAGGTACAGTCGGATGTTACGGAAGATTCTCGTATCCCTCGCCGCGGCTGCTGTCCTGGTGCTTGCCGGCGCTTCCGCAGGCTGCAGGAAGCTCGAAGCCCGCGACAACCTGAACAAGGGCGTGCAGGCGTTCAAGAACGCCAAGTATGCCGATGCGGTCGAGTTCTTCAAGCGCGCCATCGAGCTTGACCCGACGTACCCGACCGCGAAACTTTACTTGGCCACCGCGTACATGAGCCAGTACATTCCCGGCGCAGAGTCTCCGGAGAACCTGGCCTACGCCGAGAATGCGGCCAAGTACTTCCTGGAAGTCCTCAACGACGATCCGAAGAACACGACCGCCATCAAGTCTCTGGCCTCTCTTGCTTACCAGCAGTCGAGCGGCGCCCCCACTACCGAAGAGAAACTCGCGCGGCTGGATAAGGCTGCGGAATGGAACCGGCGGCTGGTCGAAGTGGATCCGAAAGAGAAGGAAGCGTACTATTCGCTGGGCGTCATCGCCTGGGCCAAGTTCTACCCCGTCTGGATGGCGGCCCGGAACAAGCTCGGCATGAAGCCGGATGAGCCTGGACCGCTGAAGGACAAGAAGGTGCGCACGGAACTGCGCGAGAAGAACATGGCGATGATCGAGGACGGGATCGCGAACCTGAGGAAGGCTCTCGAGATCGATCCCGAGTATGACGACGCCATGGCCTATCTGAACCTGCTGTATCGGGAGCGCGGGGATCTGCAAGACGATGCCGCGGCCTACAAGAAGGACGTCGACGAAGCCGACATGTGGATCAACAAGACGCTGGAGACGCGCAAGATCAAGGCCGAGCGGCAGCCCAAGTCCTCCGGCGTCGTCAGCGAACAGCAGTGACGCCGCAGCGCCGGGCAGCGGCCTGCCATTCCAGTACAATGAAGGCGAGAGCGGAAGCTCTCGCCTTTGCTTTTGGCGGTGCTCGATTGTGACCCGAAGACAGCCCGCATCTGCTGCCCCTGCCGAATCCCCCGGGCGAGATGCGCCCGTGGACGGCGTCATCCCGCCTGAACTGGAAGCTGGTTTTCAAAGGCTCGAATCCAGGATCCGGGGGCTGCGGCCCGGCGAGGATCTCGCCCTGTTGCGCAGGGCGTTCGAATTCGCCGCTCTGCGCCATGCGGGCCAGAAGCGCGATTCCGGCGAGCCTTACATGGCCCATCCGCTGGCCGTTGCCGGGATCCTGGTCGATATGCAGATGGACCATGTGTGCCTCGTCACGGCGCTTCTGCACGACACGCTGGAGGACACGACGGCGACTCTGGACGAGATCCGCCGCGAGTTCGGCGAGGAGACCGCCCGCTGCGTGAACGGCGTCACCAAGCTGAGCAAGATCGAGATGCACAACCGGGAGGAGCGCCAGGCGGAAAGCGTCCGCAAGATGCTGCTCGCGATGGTGGAGGACATCCGGGTCATCATCGTCAAACTGGCCGACCGGCTCCACAACCTGCGCACGCTCGATTCGCTGTCGAGGGAGCGGCAGGAGCGCATCGCCGCGGAGACGCTGGAATTGTATGCGCCGATCGCGCACCGGCTCGGGATGGGCAAACTTCGCGCGGAACTGGAGGACCTCGGTTTCCAGTATCTCGATCCCGACACCTGGCGGGAGATCAGCACGGCGATCGAAACGCGCCGCCAGGCCAGCCATCTCGATCTGGACGCCATCCGCGCCCATATCGAAAAGCGGCTGAAGGAAGAGGGCATCCTGGCTCGCGTGGAAGCCCGGGTCAAGCGCCCTTGGTCGGTCTATCAAAAACTGCGCCGGCAGAAGATCACGATCGAGCAGGTGTACGATCTGCTCGGCGTGCGGATCATCACGGATTCGGTGAAGAACTGCTATGCGGCGCTCGGCATCATCCACCACGAATGGCACCCGATCCCCGGACGCATCAAGGATTTTATCGCCATTCCGCGGCCCAATCTCTACCAATCTCTCCACACCTCGGTGATGGGCCCGGGCGGGGTTCCGTTCGAGGTGCAGATCCGCACCGAGCAGATGCACCGGCTCGCCGAAGAGGGCATCGCGGCGCACTGGAAGTACAAGGAAGGCAAGCAGGGGCCGGGCGCCGATGATCAGCGCATCGCCTGGCTGCGCCAACTGGTGGAATGGCAGCGCGAAATGCGCGACCCGGCCGACTTCCTCTCGAACCTCAAAGTGGACCTGTATCCGGAGGAAGTCTACTGTTTCACGCCCAAAGGCAAGATTGTCGTGCTGCCTCGCGATGCGACGCCCGTGGACTTCGCCTACGCGATTCATACCGACGTGGGCCACGCCTGCGTGGGAGCGCGCGTCAACGGACGAATGGTGCCGCTGAAACACCCGCTGCGGAACGGCGACGTTGTCGAGATCCTGACGCAGTCGGGCAGCCGTCCGAGCCGGGACTGGCTGGCGTTCGTCAAGACCGCGCGGGCGAGGAACAAGATCCGGCATGTGATCAACGCCACCGAGCGGGAGAAGGCCATTGAGCTCGGTCAGCGCGTGCTTGAGCGTGAGGCGCGCCGGCTGGGAGTGGCGCTCAGCCGGATCAGCCGTCAGCAGATGGAAGCGGTGGCGGCGGAATACGGCTGCGCGAAGGTCGAAGATCTTCACGCAGCGCTGGGGTGGGGCAAGTTTTCCGCCCGGCAGGTGCTCGGCAAGCTGTCGCCGGAAGCCGCGGAGGCGGAAGCCGCGCCAGCGGCGCCGCCGGAAGCGCAGGCGCCCGCGCGGGAGAAGGCTGGGGAAGCCGGCGACTACGTCATTCAGGTGAAGGGCGTCGACGACCTGCTCACTTACCGCGCCAAGTGCTGCAATCCGATCAAGGGCGAACCCATCGTGGGTTACATCACGCGGGGCAAAGGCGTGGCGGTGCACGCGAAGAGCTGCCCCAACGTCCAGAACCTGATGTACGAAGCGGAACGGCGCATCGAAGTGGAGTGGGCGCGTTCTGCCAGCTCGAGCTTTCATGTCCGGCTGGTGGTGCGGACGGACGACCGGGCGGGGATGCTGAACCAGCTCACGCAGATTCTGTTCGACGACAACGTAAACATCCGCAGCGTGGAGGCGCACGCCGACGAGAAGAACTTCGATTCCGCACTGGTGGAAATGACGATCGAAGTCCGCGACAAAAAGCAGCTCGAGCGCCTGGTGCAGGCGATGCGCCGGGTGCCGGGGGTGCGCGACGTGGAGAGGGTTTCCTGAGAAGCAAGACAGGCATGACGATCAGCACCGATCCCCAACACATTGCCGTATCCAAATCGCGCGGCGTCACCATCGACTGGGCCGACGGGCATCAGAGCCATTACAGTTGCGAATATCTCCGCGACCATTGCCCCTGCGCCACGTGCACGGGGGCGCACGGGACGGAGCCGCAGCCCTCTTTCTATTCGAAGCCGCAGGACAATCCCTTCCCGATGTACCGGCCGAAGCTGAAAATGAACCGCATCGAAGAAGTGGGCTCCTACGCCTTCCGGGTGGACTGGAACGACGGGCACAGCGCGGGCATCTACAGTTACGAGTACCTGAGGAGCATCTGTCCCTGCCCGGAGTGCGAGGCGCTGCGGCGGGAAGGCCGGCTGTAAGCGGCGGGAGGGCCGTTCAACGCGGCGCCGGGGAGAAGCCGGTCTCCTCTTTCCACGCTTCCAGCGTGTTGTACACAATGGGACAATAGCAGGCGCGGTCGATGAACTGCCACATGCGCGAGGGGATGGAGCCTGAGCCGCGAACCAGATGGGGAAAATCCACGCAGGCGGCGGGGCGCACGTCGTAAACGGAGCACTCGTTACCGGAAAGAAAGACGCAGCCCCGCACGGGATCACGGCGTAAAATCAGCCCCTCTTCCTCGCTTTCTTCGGTGAATTCCCGCTTGAATTTCTCCACACTGAGCCGGAAATGCCGGGCAAGCCTCTCCACATCGCGCGGGAGAAGGCGGGCGGTGGCCACGCGGCAGCAGTTGGCGCAGGCGAGGCAGTCCACCTGAGCCTCGATCTCCTCCGCAATCTGCCGGAGCCGGCGCTCGACGTAGCGGTAAGTCTTCAGGTGGCGGCGGAAACGTTCGTTTTCGCCGCGCTTATGCTCGCCGAGGCGGCGGATCTGGACGAGGCCGGTGATCACCAGGCGACGTTCACCTTCCTGAAGTCGCCGGCGCGCATGTAAGTGAGCTTCGCCGGCTCCAGGTAGTTGGCCATGACGGCGCGGACCTGTTCCGGCGTGAGCGCCCTGACCTTCGCTTCCAGCTGCGCGTCAAAGGCCATCGTACGGCGCTCGTAAGCGTGGCTCACCAGGCGGCTCACCAGCTCTCCGTCGTTTTCGCGGCTGACCTGCCGGCTCTGGAGCCAGCTCTTCTTGCCTGCCTCGACCTCCTCCGCGGTGAAACCCTCCGCGAGGATCTTCTTCATTTCGTCGCGGAACGAAGCTTCCACTTTCGGGGCGTTTTCGGGGGAGCAGATGGCGAAGGCGATGAAGAGGGCGTGGTCGTCCGCAGCGCCAACGATCAATTGGGAGCCAACGCCGTAACTCAGGCCCTCCTTGTTGCGGATGCGGGCGAAAAGCCGGGAATTCATGCCCTGTCCCAGGAGGTAATTGCCGAAGACGAGAGCGGGATAATCCGAGTCGGAATCGGTGAGCCGGAAGGCCGTTCCCGCCATCCACAGGGCGTTGGCTTTGTCCGGCGTCTCAAAGGCGGACGCGGCGGGTTTGACCTCCATGTATTTCCGCAGGATTCTGGCGTAATTCTTCCGGCTTTTCCAGTCGTGCGAAAGTTTCGCGATCTGCTGCTGGATGCTTTCCGGGTCGAAGTCGCCGATGACGGCAAGCTCGCCTTCGGCCAAGCCGTAATACTGCGCATGGAACTGCTTCACCTGGTCCAGGGTGACGTTCTGGA
The DNA here is from genome assembly GCA_020723085.1 of Arcobacter sp. Classification (GTDB taxonomy): domain Bacteria; phylum Acidobacteriota; class Terriglobia; order Bryobacterales; family Bryobacteraceae; genus JANWVO01. The sequence goes on along the minus strand of DYJN01000018.1, from coordinate 44,175 downwards.
TGCCTTCGATCTGCTCGTCGATGGCGGGCACGTACCGGACATCGCCTTTGGGATAGGGGATGAGGTGACGCTGGAGCGCTGTGGAGGCGATTGTCTGCGGCTGGCTCTTCGCGCTTTCCAGCGAGGCGAGCACCTGGCGCTTGAGCTGGTCGAACTCGCTTTCCGGGAATGCCGATTCCTTCAGCATTTCGAAGACGAGGTCGATCGCCGCGGGGAGGTTCTCCCGGGTGGTCGTGATGCGGGCGGAGGCGCCGGAGGCATTGCCGCCGACGTTGACCTGGGCCTTGATGCGGTCGAGCTCGTCGCGGATCTGCTGGCGGGTGTGTTTTGCGGTACCGCGCATCAGCATCTGCCCGGCGAGCCCGCCGACGAAAGACTGGCCCCGGAGGTTGTTTTCGTCGCCAAAATGAAGGCTGAGCACGGCTGTGACCTGCGAGCCGCGCGTCTTCTTGGGCAGCAGGGCGATCCTCAGTCCGCCGTTGATCTCCCCGCGGATGGTGCGCCCGTCGATGTTGGCAGGGGAGGCGTCGAAAGACTCGCCCTGCGAGACGACCGCCTTGCCGGTGTATGACTCGACGAGCTTCTCGACGGCGGGGGGCTCAGGCACCTCGGCGCGAACCGGCTGCTTCTCGGGAATGAAGAGGCCGACGGTGCAGTTGGAGGGGATGAAATACTTTTCTGCGGCCTTCTGCACTTGCTCGAGCGTGACCTTTTCGATCCGGTCCCGGTGGAGGAACATCAGGCACCAATCCCCCATCGCCTGCCACTCGGAGAGTTCGAGGGCGACTTCCTGCGGGTCGTTCATGCGGAGTTCGAAGTTCTTCAGCCACCGCGTCCGCTGGCGCTCGAGTTCATCCCTGGCGAACGGCTTCGTCCTGACTTCAGCAACGGCGTCAAGCAGCGCCTTGTGGGCGTCTTCCAGGGAGCTGTCCATGCGGACCATGGCCTGGGCGAACGCGAAGCCGGGATCCTTAAGCTGAACGCTGAACATGCTCACGTTTGCCGCCTTCTTCGTCTCCACCAGGGCTTTGTACAGCCTCCCCGATGGCTGGTCGCCGAGGATCTCCACGGCCATCTCCACGGCTGGATATTCTTCATGCGAACCAGGCGGGATGTGCCAGGCGGCGGCGACATACTGTACATCGCCCACGCGCCGCACCGTTACCGTCCGCTCGCCGTCCTGCACCGGCTCGACGGTGTAGGTGCGCCGCAACTGGCGGTTCGGCTTCGGAATCGCGCCGAAGGACTTCTGGATCAGGGAGAGCGCCAGGTTCGCGTCGAACTTCCCCGCCACCACCAGAAGGGCGTTGTCCGGCTGGTAGAAGTGGCGGTAGAAGGCCTGCAGCCGCTCGATGGGCACGCGCTCCACGTCGCTGCGCGCGCCGATGGTCGACTTGCCGTAGTTGTGCCAGAGAAACGCGGTGCTCAGCACACGCTCGAACAGGACGCGCGCCGGAGAGTTCTCGCCCGACTCCATTTCGTTGCGGACCACGGTCATCTCGCTGTCGAGATCCTTTTTCGCGATGAAGCTGTTCACCATGCGGTCGGATTCCATCGACAGCGCCCACCGGAGGTTCTCCTCGGACGCAGTGAACGTTTCGAAGTAGTTGGTGCGGTCCCACGCCGTCGTGCCGTTCGGGCGCGTGCCGTGGTCCTGAAGCTCCTTCTTGATATCGGGATGGTTTTTCGAGCCCATGAACAACAGGTGCTCGAGAAGGTGCGCCATGCCGGTTTCGCCATAGTCCTCGTGGCGCGAGCCGACCAGGTAGGTGATGTTGACCGTAATGGTGGACTTCGACGGGTCGGGGAAGAGCAGCACGCGCAGACCGTTGTCGAGGCGGTACTCGGTGATGCCCTCCACGGAGGTGATTTTCTTCGGCGCGGGTGGCTGCGCCGCGGCGCCGGCGGCAGCGAGAGTCAGAATCAGGGCTGTCGCGGCGCATGCGCGCAGGCCCGTTGCAACGCGATGGAGCGTGGTCATATTCCAGAATCCCTGCTCCCATCGTAAACAATTCCCGGAGGCTTCTCCTGTTACATTTGGGACGTTATGTTGAAAGGGTGGGGCGTGCCCGGTTCCGGTTTCATGGAGACCTGAACGATTTCCTGCCCGCGGCGCGCCGGGGCGCATGGCTGGAGTATGAATTCCATGACCGCCCATCGCTGAAGCACGCGATCGAGACGTTCGGCGTGCCGCATCCGGAGGTGGGCTCGCCGCCGGATCTGGCGGCGCCGCTGAAAGACGGGCAGGCGGTCGAAGTGGCGCCGAGAAAGTACGAGGCGCCGCCGGAGGGGGAGTGGCGCTTCGTGCTGGATTGCCATCTGGGGCGGCTGGCGAAATACCTGCGGATTCTGGGATTTGACACGCTCTACGATGTGCGGCTCCGTGATGCGGAGCTGGCTGAAGCGTCCGCAGCAGGCCGGTTCTTGCTGACGCGCGACCGCAGCCTGCTGATGAGGAGGCAGGTGGCTCAGGGGGCGATGGTGCGGGCTGACAATCCGCGGGAGCAACTCGCGTGGCTGGCGGGAAAACTCGGGCTGTGGGCTGCGGCGGCGCCGCTGCGGCGGTGCCTGCGGTGCAATGCGCTGCTCGAGCCGGTGGCGAAAGAGACGGTGTGGGAGCGGATCCCGCCGAAGACGCGGCGGTGGTGCGAGGAGTTCCTGCTGTGCCCGGGGTGCGGGCAGCTGTACTGGCCGGGATCGCATTACGACCGGATGCAGGCATGGATCCGCTGCGTGCGCGGCTTCTGACCGGAAAGGGGGGAGCCGAACCCGGCTCCCCTTTCCCGTCCCGGCCCGCAGGCAGGCGGACAAGGCAGAACATGTACGACCAGAATTGTTTCATGCTTTCCCCGAAGCGTGTAAGACGAGATGCGGATGTGATGATCGTGTATGTAGCGCAAGGGAACGGGAGCTTGACCTCGGCCCTTCTTCCCGGCGAAAAGCCCGCGCCCGGGCCTCTCACGGCGGACGAACAGGACTTTCTCGACCGGTTGATCGCGCGCCACCGCGGGCGCCCGGGGATGCTGCTGAACATCCTCGAAGAGATTCAGGAGAGCCAGCCGGAAAAGTACCTGCCCGCGGACTATCTGGAGTGCTTGTTGAGCCGCACGGGCATTTCCGGGGCGCGGATCCATAGCGTGGCGGCGTTCGAAGCACTGTTCAATCTGAAGCCGCAGGGCAGGCACACGGTCTGCATCTGCCGGGGAACGGCGTGCTACACGCGCGGATCGAAGGCTGTGCTGGACCGGCTGAAGCTGGTGCTGGGGATCGGCGAAGGCGAAGACGGAGGCAGCGCGGACAAGCTGACCGCGACGGCTCTGGAGCCAGGCGCCCTTCTTCCGGGGGCAGAAGAAGACCGTGCTGCGCAATTGCGGTTTGCTCAACCCGGATGACATTGAGGAGTTCCGGGCCGTAGGCGGTTATCAGGCGCTGTGCAAGGTGCTGATCGACAGCAATCCGGCGGCGGTGATTGAATCGATCCAGGCGGCGAGACTGCTCGGGCGCGGCGGCGCGCGACGGAATTGCGCTGCGGCGCTTCGGGCAGCAGGCCATCGAACGGCTGGCGGGCGAGCGCTTGCATCCGGCGTGGGTCGCGGAGGAGCGGCCAATGGCAATCCGGCGTTCCGGCTGAGGCTTGTCAGCGCCGGTGGCGAAGTGATTCAGGAAGTCTGAATCAGGGCAGCGGGCTAAGGTCTTCCCGCGGCGATGACGCGCGCGGCGAGAACCGTGCCGGACACGCTCTTGCCCATCACGTGCACAGTCATCCCAACCTCGAGGTCGTCGAACTCCTCCACGCGTCCGGAGAATTCCGTGTCGTCGTCGACCTGAACGAGGACGTCTCCGACCATGAAGGAACCGGACCCAATGCTTGCGACCGTGCCTTTCAGTTGCACCTCTTTCCATTCCGGCTTCGGAGGGTCATCCGGAGTGTCGTCGTCATCTGCGGGCGGGATGCCCGTCACCGGGGGCACGCCCAAGGGCATGTGGAAGCCCGAGACGAACATCGTGGTCTGATTGCGGGTCAGCACGAAGAACACGGCAAAGGGACCGGACGCATCCTTGGGCCAGGGGATCACCGCGCCGGCGTCGCCGTCCTCATCGGTTTGCACCTTGCCGAGTTCGGCGCAGCGGTCCTGGAGCGGAGCCGAGCTGAACTTGCAGACCCAAAGAGTGTACTCCGCCTCCGGCTCCGCTCCTTCAAGGTCCAGCTTCACCTGTGCCTTGGCGCGGACTTCGATTTCGCCATCCCGGAGCGGGTCGTTGCCCCAGGGAGAGGGAATGATGGAAGCAGGATCCGGCGTCAACTTGTCGACACTCACCCACTGCGCCTGGAAAATCTTGGGACCGAGATCCTGCACATCCTCAGGCTGTGCCGGACACAGGACGCCAAAGGCCATCAGAGCCAAGGCGAGTCCGTAAATATTCCTTCCTGTCATGGCAACCTCCACTGGTTCTCGCAGAGACGATTGAACATCGATTCCATGGCGGGCGCAACCGAGAAAAGTACTGAGTCAATCTGGCCACAATCGGCTCCGCCTGGCGCGCCGGGAAACCGGGCGCGCTCTGCCGCCGTTCGCCTCAGCAATTCGTGTGCCGGACGTAAGGCTCGCATTTGTCAGAACTTCACCCTTTCCGGGGGCGGAAAGAATGACCGGATACCGGTAAGAATTACCCGCCCGGGCGCAGTCAGGCAGCAGGCGCTGACTGAATATGCATGAAGGAGAGAAAAGAACCCGAAAATCCTGCTATGTTGCGCGGGCGTGCGGCTTTGGTAGACTCACGTTCAATCAGCCATGCAGGAACAGAAGATGTATCCGCCGCCGGCGGAATTTGCCAGCCGCGCCCACGTGGGCAGCCTGGAGGCGTACGGGGAGCTGTACCGCCGCGCCGCCGAACACCCGGAGGAGTTCTGGGCGGAGATGGCGGCGCGCGAGGTGCACTGGTTTGAGCAGTGGAATCACGCTTTCGAATGGCACCCGCCGTTTGTGAAGTGGTTTGTGGGGGCGAAGACGAACGCGTCCTACAATTGTCTGGACCGGCATCTGGCGGGACGCGGATCGAAGCCCGCCATCATCTTCGAGGGCGAGCCGGGCGACGAGCGGATCTGGACTTACAGGGAACTGCACGGGCATGTCTGCCGGTTCGCCAACGTGTTGAAGAGCCGTGGTTACAAGGCGGGCGACCGCGCCATCATCTATATGCCGATGGTTCCCGAGGCGGTTGTGGCGATGCTGGCATGCGCGCGGCTGGGCATCACGCACTCGGTGGTGTTCGGGGGATTCTCCGCCGAGGCGCTGAAGGCGCGCATTCAGGATCTGGACGCGCACCTGGTGCTGACGGCGGACGGCGGATGGCGCCGGGGCAGGGAAGTGCGGCTGAAAGAAGCCGCCGACGAGGCGCTGGCGGATTGTCCGGGCGTGCGCGATGTGATCGTTCTGAAGCGCACTGGCGGCACCGTGGAAATGAAACAGGGCCGTGACCTGTGGTGGCACGAGCTGGAAGCAGGCGCGGAGGCGGAATGCCCCGCTGAACCTCTGGATTCCGAGCATCCGCTTTTCGTGCTATATACTTCCGGAACGACCGGAAAACCCAAGGGGATTTTGCACACGACAGGCGGTTATTTGACCTACGTCACGTGCACCATGAAGTGGGTTTTCGACCTGAAAGAGGAAGATGTTTTCTGGTGTACGGCGGACATCGGATGGGTGACGGGGCATTCCTATCTCGTGTATGGCCCGCTCTCGGCGGGCGCCACCTGCGTGATGTACGAGGGCGCTCCCGACCATCCGGGCTGGGACCGCTGGTGGGGGATCGTGGAGAGACACAGAGTGACGAACTTCTATACCTCGCCCACGGCGATCCGGGCGCTGATCAAGCAGGGCGAAGAGCTGCCGGCGAGGCACGATCTCTCTTCGCTGCGGCTTTTGGGCACCGTTGGCGAGCCGATCAATCCGGCGGCGTGGGAGTGGTATCACCGCGTGATCGGCAAGGGGCGCTGCCCGATCGTGGACACGTGGTGGCAGACGGAGACGGGCGGCATCCTGATCGCGCCGATGCCCGGAGCGGTCCCGCTGAAGCCCGGATCGGGCACGCTGCCGATGCCGGGCATCGAGGCGGAGGTGGTGGATTTTCACGGGAAACCGGCGCCCCCCAATACGGAGGGGTTCCTGGTGATCAAGCGCCCCTGGCCGTCGATGCTCCGGACCATTTGGGGCGATCCGCAGCGGTATGAGCAGCAGTATTTCTCCCGTATTCCAGGGATTTATTTCACGGGGGACGCGGCGAGGCGCGATGAGGACGGCTACTTCTGGATCCTGGGACGGGTGGATGACGTGATGAACGTGAGCGGGCACCGGCTGTCGACGATGGAAGTGGAATCGGTGCTGGTGCGGCATCCGGCGGTCGCCGAGGCGGCGGTAGTGGGCAAGCCGCACGAAATCACCGGGCAGGCGGTGTGCTGTTTCATCACGCTGAAGCAGGGCTTCGAGCCGGGCGACGGGCTGGCGAAGGACCTCCGGCAGTGGGTGGCGCACGAGATCGGCGCGTTTGCCCGTCCCGAGGAGATCCGGTTCGCCGAGACGCTGCCGAAGACGCGCTCGGGCAAGATCATGCGGCGGCTGTTGCGGGAGATCGTCACCAGCCGCACGGTCACCGGCGACGTCACGACGCTCGAGGATCTCGGCGTGGTGGCGCGGCTCGCGGCGCAAGAAGACGAGGACTGAAGCTCAGAGGGGTTCGCCGACCTGATCCGCCGTGATGACCAGGGGGCGGATGGAGCGGGCGAGTCCCGTCTCCGGATCGGCTTCGACGATGGTGGCGTGCAGTTCCACCATGCCGGAGGCGGCCTCGAAGCGGGCGGGGAGCTGCGTGAGGAAGCGGTGGAGAATGGTTTTCTTCTCGACGCCGATGACGGAGTCGTAAGGGCCGGTCATGCCGCAGTCGGTCTGATAGGCGGCGCCGCCGGGCAGGATCCGGGCGTCGGCGGTGGGGATGTGGGTGTGGGTGCCGATGACGGCGGTGACGCGGCCGTCCAGATGCCAGCCCATGGCGGCCTTCTCGCTGGTGGCTTCGGCGTGGAAGTCGACGAAGCGGATGCGGGTCTCGGCGGGCAGGCCGGCCAGCAGGGCATCAGCGGTGCGGAAAGGGCACTCGATGGCGGGCATATGGACGCGTCCCTGGAGGTTCAGCACGGCATACGGAACGCCGCTGCGGGTCTTGCCGGTGACGAGCCCGGAGCCGGGGACGGCGGCGCCGTAGTTGGCCGGGCGGAGCAGGCGCGGCTCATGGTTCAGATAATCGTAGATCTCGCGCTTGTCCCAGATATGGTTGCCCGTGGTCATCACATCGATGCCGAGGGCAAAGAATTCCTGGGCGAGCGGAGGCGTGATGCCGAAACCGCCGGCAGCGTTCTCCACGTTGGCGATGGTCAGATCAATCCTCTCGTCGGAGAGGAGGCGGCCCAGGCAGGCGCCGGTGATGCGGCGGCCGGGTGAGGCGAAGATATCGCCGATGAACAGGATTCGCATGAAGAGCAGGGGAGGGAGCGCACCACAATAACCGTTCCAGCCTCGGAATCGACCCCGATCGACCACGGGGGGCGCCCGCCGCGCGCCTTCAGGCTTCTCCTTGCGGAGCATGCACACCAGCGCGGAACATGCGAGCCGGGCTCCAGATTCATTTGCATCGGATCAATTATGGAGGCCGGTGACGCGTTCTGCAGGAACGCTCCTCTGAGGGTCAGGATACCGTGGCCGGAGGGTCCGCGCCAACTTATCTTTCAATGACGGCTTCCCAGCGGCACCTGGGATCGGCGCCACAGCTCTTTGTGGCGCCCTTCAGGGTCCTGCCGTCCGGCTGGACATAGCCCTCGTAAGTGTCAGACGTGCCGCGGTTGAGCAGGCGCACATAGGCGCCGTCCCAGCGCTGGAGTTCAAGCACGCCCTCGGTTCTGGCGCCGGTCTTCTTTTCCCGGTAAGCGAAGCGGACGGTGGCGCCGTCGAAGGTCCAGGAGCCTTCCCAATGGAAGCCGGGCGTGGTGAGATCGGTGACGCGCCACACTTTGCCCGGGTTGGCGCGGATGCCTTCACGCACGGTGGAAGCGGGCTGTGGCGCCTTTGCGGCTTTGGCGACTTGAGCCACGCCCCGCGCAACCGGCTTCCAGTCGGCGACGACACGGAAGCCGCACGAGACGGAACTGGGGCACCAGCCGGACTTGCCCCGGATGGTGCGGCCATCGCTCTGGATGAGGCCGGAAGCCGAGTAGGTGCGCGTTTCGCGGCCGAAGGGGATGGTGACCCGCATGCGGACCGTGTTGCCTTCGATCGCGAGAATATCGACGGTCCAGGTGGCTGGGCGTCCACTGGCGTCGCTGTAGAAGACGCGGAAGCGGGCGCTGTCGCCCTCACGCACCCACTTGCCCTTTACCAGGACTTTGCTGGATCTCCATTCTTCCGCGATCCACTCGCGCCCGAGGTCGCCGCCGCGGGGCAGGGCGGAGTTCTGAAGAGCAGCTGCCGGCCAGGCCAGCAGCAGGCAGAGAGTCAGGCGCCATGCAGACATTCGGCGATCTCCCGTTCAGGAATGCAGCCCTCGCGAATGATGCGCCAGTACGGTTCGGCGACGTCCACGGTCGTGGCGCCGGCGCCGAGGCAGGCGCCGCCGTCGAGCACGAGATCGACGCGGCCGTCGAGGATGGCGAAGGCTTCTATGCCGGAGCGGCAGGTGGGCTGGCCGCTGACGTTGGCCGAAGTGCCGATCAGGGGCTGGCCGAGCCAGTCGATCAGCGCCTGGGCCACGGGCGAGCGGGGCTGGCGAAGGGCGAGGCGGCCGGTGTTGCCGGTGACCTTCAGCGGCCCCCGCGCGCTGGCCGGTACGATGATGGACAGCGGCCCCGGCCAGAAGCGGCGGGCGAGGAGATAAAACCTCGCAGGCAATTCTGAAGCCAGTTCCTCGGCCATGAAGAAGTCGCTGACCAGCAGGGGCAGGGACCGCTGCGTCTCGCGGCCCTTGGCGGCGAAGACGCGGCCGACGGCGTGAAGGTTGAACGGATCGGCGACGAGCGTGTACAGCGCATCGGTGGGGATGGCGACGATCTGGCCGCGCCGGATGGCGATGGCGGCGCGTTCGATGACCTCGACGGACGGATGTTCGGCGTCGATTTCGATCAGATCGGTGGCCACTCAAATCTCCGGTGCAAACCAGCCAGTCTAGCGCGGCCCCACAGCGCGGGCAACCTCCACAGCCAGTTCGTAGCGCCCGAACGGCGCGCTGAGCTGCACGCCTTCCACCATGGGGCGGACGCGGCGGATCATCTCCTGAGCGATGGCCACGCCCTCGCGGCGCGCCTGCTCGGGGGCTGTGGCGGCGCGCATGCGTTCCAGGAACTCTTCCGGGACCGGCACGCGCAGCTCGTTGACCATGAACTCGGCGTTGCGCAGGGACGTGAGCGGCCAGATGCCGGCGATCACCGGGATGCGGAAGCCGCGGATCCTGCCGAGGAACCGCTCCAGGAGCAAGACATCAAAGACGGGCTGGGTGACGATGAATTCCGCCCCGGCGAGGACCTTCCACTCCGTGCGGCGGATCTCCTCCTCGAGGTTGATCGCGCCGGGGTTGGCGCCGACGCCGAGCACGAGTCCGGTCTGGGCGCCGAAGGGATGGCCGCCGATGTCGAGGCCCTGGTTGAGATTGTTGACGATGTTGCAGAGGCCGATGGAGTCGACGTCGAAGACGGCCGTGGCGTTGGGATAGGCCCCCATGCGGGGCGGATCGCCGGTAATGCAGAGGAGATTGCGGATGCCCGCGGCGTAGGCGCCCAGCAATTCGCTCTGAATTCCCAGGATATTTCTGTCGCGGCAGCAGAAATGGAGGACGGTTTCGATCCCTGCGCCGCGCTCGATGAGCTGGCAGGTGACCTGCGCGCTCATGCGGGCGCTGGCGCGGGGGCCGTCGGGGACGTTGATGGCGTCGATGCCGGCCTCCCGGCAGAGTTTCGCGCCGGCGATTTCGCGCGAGGCGTCTATGCCGCGCGGAGGAAGAATTTCCACAAGAACGACAAATTTGCCCGAGGCGATTTTGGCGCCGAGGGGAGATTTTTCCGCGAGCGGAATTTTGGGCAGGGTCTCGCGCCTGGCCTCCGTGGAGACGGCCGGGGCGGCGGCGTGACGGAGGCCAGGCTGGAGGCTGCGGGCCTCGCTGGCGATGCTCTTGATGTGCTCGGGCGTGGTGCCGCAGCAGCCTCCGACGATCTTGACGCCGGCCCAGAGCATGCGGCGGGCGTACTGGGCCATGTATTCGGGCGAGCTGAGGTAGATATTGCGGCCTTCGACGCGCGTGGGGTGGCCCGCGTTGGGCATGGCGGAGAGAGGCTTGCGCGTGAATGCCTGCATGCGCTCGAGCGTCTCGAGCGTGGGTTTGGGGCCCACGGAGCAGTTCAGGCCGATGACGTCGGCGGGCAACTGATCGAGGAAACGGGTGAAGGTTTCCGCGTCGGCGCCGCCGTACAGGCGGCCCTCTTCATCTGCGGTGACCTGAGCTATGACAACGATGGCGTCACCCGCGGCCTCGCGGGCGGCGGCGACGCCTTCACGGAGCTCGTAGAGGCTGGAGAACGTCTCGAAGATCAGCAGGTCGACGCCGGCTTCGAGGAGCGCGTCGATCTGCTCGCGGAACATGGCGCGGGCTTCATCGAAGGAGGTGGGGCCGAGCGGTTCAATGTGAAGGCCGAGGGGGCCGAGGGCGCCGGCGACAAAGACGTGCGAGCGCTCGGCGGCGGCTTCGCGGGCCAGGCGCACGCCGGCGCGGTTGATCTCCGCCACCTTGTCGGCGAGCCCGTAGGTGGCGAGCCGCGCGCCGTTGGCGCCGAAGGTGTTGGTTTCCAGGATCTCGGCGCCGGCCCGGACGTACTCGGAATGAATGTCGCGGACCATCTGCGGCGCGCTGAGGTTGAGCTCGTCGAAGCAGCGGTTGATGAAGATGCCGCGCGTGTACAGCATCGTGCCCATGGCGCCGTCGGCGACCAGGGCGCGCCGGCTGAGGAGATCGCGGAATTCGTCCGCGCGCGAGACTCGGGAGGAACTGCCCATGCCCTTTCTTTTATTTTTGGCACTTCGGGCAGTAGTATGTCGAGCGGCCGCCCTGCGGGATGCGGCGGACGGCGGCGCCGCAGCGGGGGCAAGGCCTGCCCTCGCGGCCGTAGACCGCCACGGGGTAAAACTCTCCTTCGGTGAAAGCGCCAGGCCGTTCATAGGCGGCGCGCACGGAAGCCAGAGCGGAGTTCAGCACGCGCAGGATGGCGGAGTGAAGGCGTTCGATCCGCTGCCGGGAGAGCTGCGCCGCCGGCCTGCGGGGATCGATCCGGGCTTCGAAGAGCGCCTCGGCGGCATAAATGTTGCCAAGCCCGGCCACGGTCGCCTGATCCATCAGCCAGAGCTTGGCGGGGCGCGCCGTGCGGCGCGCGGAGGCGAGCAGCGCTGCGGCGGTGAACTCGGGGCCGAGCGGCTCGGGACCGAGATGCCGGAACAGTTCCTGCTCTTCCTGTTCCGGATGGAGCGAGATGCGGCCAAGGGCGCGGGGATCGTCGAGGACAACGGCGCGGCCGTCGTCGAGCGCAAACCAGGCGCGAACCGTCTGCGGGCGGAGGCGCGCGTCGGGCAGCACGCGCAGGTCTCCGGTCATTTTCAGGTGCACGCGGGCGAACCAGCCGCCGCTGAGCCGGAGGATGAGGTTCTTGCCGCGGCGGTCAACGGCCTCGATACGCCTGCCGACGGCGTGGCGTCCGCCCGTCATTGTGGTGGAACGGAACCGGCCGAAGCCAGTGATGCGCGCCCATGGGGCTGCGGCGCGGAGGCGTTCGGCGACGGCCTGCACTTCGGGCAGTTCAGGCACCTACCAGATCTCCAGATCGACGGGAGCGCCGACGGCGACGCCGAGTTTCTTCGCCGCAGAGGACTGCCTCAGCGAGATCTCGATGGCGCCGCTGCTGCCGGCGATGAGGAACAGTTCGCCTTCCGGAGCTTCCGCGTAAGACCGGCAGACGCGCGTGATGGTCTGGAAGCCCGCTTTCACAGCGGCGCCGCGGACGGCGGGCGGCAGGAACTCGGCGGCGGGCAGGTTGGTGATGAGGTTGCCGAAACGGTCGATGTGGGCGACACGGCCGCTCCAGAAGCGCCGGCCGGTGCGGACGGGATCGAGCGGCGGGAGGCGGACGGGATCGCGGACCAGCTTGCCGAGCCTGGAAGGCGGCACGCCCGAGGCCAGATGCGCCGCAGCGGGGGCGAAAACATCGCGGCCATGAAATGTCTGGCTCACCGAGGGCAGGCGGAGCCTGGGGTTCGTGATCTCGCGCGCCCTGGCGCCGGTTTCGGCGAGCATTTCCGTGAACAGGCCGTTGTCCGGACCAATGAAAATGCGGCTTCCGGACTCGACGCAGAGGGCGCGGCGCGCGCTGCCGACGCCCGGATCGACGACGCAGACGAAGATCGTTCCCTTCGGGAAATAGGGGACGGAGGAGCGGAGCAGGAAGCGCGCCTGATCGATCTCGTGCGGCTCGATGTCATGGCAGAGGTCGATGACGCGCGCGCGGGGAGCGATGCCGGCGATGACGCCTTTCATGACGCCGGCGAAGGGATCGCGCCAGCCGAAATCCGTGAGCAATGCGATCAGCCTGGAGCCGCGCATCATACAATCAGAATAGCGGGGCTTCCGATGCGTTACTTCGACCACAACGCCACCACTCCCATTGCGCCGGAGGTGCTGGAAGTGCTGTCGCGCGTGCAGGCGGAGGTGTTCGGCAACCCTTCGTCGATCCACACGCCGGGACAGGAGGCGCGGAGGGAATTGGAAGCGGCGCGCGCGGCGGTGGCGCGGATGCTGGGCTGCGCAACGAAGGAAGTGGTGTTCACTTCAGGCGCCACGGAGGCGGACAACCTGGCGGTCCTGGGCGTGCCGGAAGGGCACGTGATCACGACGGCGGTCGAGCATCCGGCGGTGCTGGAGCCGGCGAAGCGGCGCATGGCGGCCGTGGTGCGCGTGGACGGGCAGGGGCGCGTGGATCCGGACGAGATCCGCAAGGCGCTGCGGCAGGACACGGTTCTGATCAGCGTGATGCACGCCAACAACGAGACGGGCGTGCTGCAGCCGGTGGAAGAGATCGCGGCGGTGGCGCGCGAAGCGGGCGTGCTGCTGCACAGCGACGGTGTGCAGGCGGCGGGGCGCATCCCTGTGGATGTGCAGGCGCTGGGCGTGGACCTGTATTCGATCAGCGGCCACAAGTTCCACGCGCCGAAGGGCGTGGGGGCGCTGTACGTGCGCGACGGCGTGAAGATCGCGGCGCGGCAGGTGGGCGGGCGGCACGAGCGCGAACGGCGCGCGGGCACGGAGAACGTGCCGGCCATCGCCGCCATGGGCGCCGCCGCGGCGCTGCCGCGCGCGGAGACGGCGCCGCTGCGCGGGCGGCTGGAAGAGCTGGCGCTCGAGCGGATCCCGGATGTCGTCATCCATGGCAAGGGCGTCCCGCGCGTTCCGAATACGACGAACATGGCGTTCCTGGGCATCGAGGCGGAAGCGCTGGTGATCGCGCTGGATCTGGCCGGCTTCGCGGTGTCGACGGGCGCCGCGTGCTCGTCGGGGGCGACGCGCCCTTCGCACGTGCTGGAGGCGATGGGCGTGCCGCCGGCTGTGGCGAAGGCGTCGATCCGGATTTCGCTGGGCCGCGGCAACACGCTGGAAGATGTGGAGGCGCTCGTGTGCGCGCTGGAGAAGGCCGTGGCGCGGCTGAGGAAGCTGAGTCCCGCCTATGCGTGAGATTCCCCGGGACGTCCTGATCGCGGTGGCGATGTCGGGCGGCGTGGATTCGTCGACGGCGGCGGCGCTGCTGAAACGCGAGGGGCATCGCGTCATCGGGTTGACGATGCAGTTGTGGAACCAGCGCCGGCTGCCGCAGATTCAGGTGGAAGGCGCCACCGGACGCTGCTGTTCGCTCGACGACGTCTACGACGCGCGGGCGGTGGCGGCGCATCTCGGCATCCGTTATTACGTGCTGAACCTTGAGGATCAGTTCGAGCGCGATGTGGTGCAGCCGTTCGTCGAGGAGTACCTGTCCGGGCGCACGCCGATTCCTTGCACGCGGTGCAACCACTACATCAAGTTCGACCGGTTCCTGGAGCTGGCGGCGGGCGCGGGGGCGGACTACATCGCCACGGGGCATTACGCGCGGATCGATTTCAACGAGCGGACGGGGCGGTGGGAGCTTCGCCGCGGGCGCGATGCGGCCAAGGACCAGACGTACTTCCTGTGGGGGCTGAAGCAGGAGCAGATGGCGCGGACTCTGTTTCCGCTGGGCCATCTGACGAAGCCCGAAGTGCGGGCGCTGGCGGCGGGGCTGGGCGTGCCGGTGGCGCAAAAAAACGATTCGCAGGAGATTTGTTTCGTTCCGAACGGGGACTACGCTGCGTTCATCGACGCGTATTTCGAAGACCGGGGCATCCGGCGGGACGCCGTGGAAGGAGACGTGGTGACGCTGGACGGCAGGGTGCTGGCGAAGCACCGCGGCGTGCACCACTTCACGGTGGGCCAGCGGAAGGGCATCGGGGTGGCGGCGGGCGAGCCGCTTTATGTGATCGCCACCAACCTGGAGACGCAGCAGGTCGTCGTCGGGCGCGACGAGGATCTGCGGCGGGCGCGGCTGTTTGCGAAAGAGGTGAACTGGGTGTCGATCGGGCCGCTGCGCGCGCCGCGGCGCGCCGAGGTGAAGATCCGGAACAAGCATGAAGCCGCGGCGGCGACTGTCTATCCCGCAGGGGGCGGCAGCCGCGTGGAGATCGTCTTCGACGAGCCGCAGCGCGCGGTGACGCCGGGGCAGGCGGCGGTGATGTACGACGGGGATCTGGTGCTGGCGGGCGGCTGGATCGAGTAGCGCCGCGGGACGCTACAATACCGCTTTGGCGCGCCGATCCAAGCTACGCAATGCGGCTGAGGCGGCACTGGCGAGGGCCCTGCTGGCGGGGCTGCGCGCGAGCCGCGATCCGGTGCGGGCGGCGCGCAGG
The DNA here is from genome assembly GCA_020723085.1 of Arcobacter sp. Taxonomy (GTDB): domain Bacteria; phylum Acidobacteriota; class Terriglobia; order Bryobacterales; family Bryobacteraceae; genus JANWVO01. The sequence goes on along the minus strand of DYJN01000018.1, from coordinate 29,131 downwards.
GCAGTGGCGCTGCTGGAGGTGGCCGCGCCGAGGCTGCGGCGCACGGCGTGGCGGAATTTCGAACTCGCGATGCCGGAGCTGGATCGCGAGGGGCGGGCGAGGCTGCTGGAAGGCTGCTGGATGAACCTGGCGCGGGTGATTGCGATGATGGCGCAGTTTCCGCGGATCGGCCGTCACAATGTCGGAGAATTCATCCGGTACGAAGGTTTTGAGAATTACGCACAGGCGAAGGCGCGGGGGCGCGGGATCCTGGTGGCGACGGCGCATCTGGGCAACTGGGAGTTCTCCGCATTCGCGCACGCGCTGATGACGGAGCCGATGGCGGTAGTCGTGCGCCCTCTGGACAATCCGCTGCTCGATGAGCTGGCGACGCGGTACCGGACGATGTCCGGCAACCGGGTGATCGGGCGGGGGCAGGATTTTCTGCGGCCGCTGGTGGAGACTCTGAAGTGCAACGGGGCGGTGGGGATTCTTGCCGATCAGAATGTGACGGCGGACCGCGGCGTGTTCGTGGATTTTTTCGGACGGAAGGCGTGCGTCGACGCGGGACTTGCCCGGCTGGCGCACCGGACAGGGGCGGCGGTGCTTCCCGGTTACGCGCTGTGGTCGGAGGGCGAGGGGCGGTACGTGCTGCACTTCGAGCCGGAGATCACGATCAGCGGCGAGACGCTCGCGGACACGCAGGCGGTGCATGCAAGGCTGGAAGCCGCCATCCGCCGCGCCCCCGACCAGTGGCTGTGGATCCACCGGCGGTGGAAGACCCGGCCGGAGGGCGAGCCGCCACTGTATGGAAGCCCCTGCTAGCATGAGGGAGATGCCGGCGGTCAAGGGGGCGATCCATAGCTATTTTCACCGCATGCTGGAGATCGATCCCGGCAGTAAGCCGGACGTCTACCAGCAGCTGGTGCGGTCGGCGCGCGTGTTGAATGCGAACTATGTGCTCGAGCTGCTGTTGTCGGCAGGAATCGCGACGTTCGGGCTGGTGCTGAACAGCCCGGCGGTGGTCATCGGCGCCATGCTCATCTCGCCTTTGATGGGGCCGATCCTGGCGGCGGGACTCGCCTTCGCGGCATCGGACCTCTACCTGGGGCTGAAATCCTTTCTCGGCATCATTGCCAGTGTCATTACCGCAGTGCTGTTTGCCGCGCTCCTGGTCTGGATGCTCCCTTTCCAGTCGCCGACCACGGAGATCCTCGCCCGCACGAAGCCAAACCTGCTCGATCTGGGCGTAGCGCTGTTTTCCGGGCTCGCGGGCTCGCTTGTCGTCTGCCGGGGCGGAGGCGGCGGAGGTGTGACCGCCCTGCCGGGCGTGGCGATCGCCGTGGCGTTGATGCCGCCGCTTTGCACCGTCGGATTCGGCATCGGCAGCGGCTGGAACTGGCCGATCATCTCCGGCGCCATGCTGCTGTTTGTTACGAACCTGGTCGCCATCGGCGCCAGCGCCTTCCTCGTGTTCTACCTCGAGGGCATGGACGAGCGGGAGGTGCGCGAAGCCATCGCTCCATCAACGCTCGACGAGGCCCGCCACGGCCCCTTCGCCTCCCTGATCGCGAAGATCCACATGCAGTCCGCCATCGGCGACATCGGCAAGCTGCGCTGGCGCGTCCTGATGCTTGTCATCACGTTTGTTCTGCTCTTCATTCCGTTGCGCAATTCTCTCAATCAGCTCACGGCGGAAACTGTCTCCCGCGCGGCGGCGCGGGAAGCCGTCCGGCTGCTCGGGGCAGCCAACATCCTCACTCAAAGACTCGACGTCTACCGGGACGGTGTCATTCTGAATGTCGTCGTGGCCGAGCCGGTTCCTCCGGAGAGGATCCGCGAGGCCGAACGTTTCCTGGTGATGCGCACGCGCCGCCCCGCTACGGTGAGCGTGCGCAAGGTGGCCGGAGAGGAGGAGTTGGCCGCGCTCCGCGAGAGGCTTCGCCAGCCGATGGTTCCGCCCCCTCCGGCCGAGCCCTCGCTGGCGGAGTTCCAGAAAGTGGTGGTGGAGAAGGTGGGACCGGCGGTCGCCGAAGTCTGGCCGTCTTCTTCTGCCGGTCTGGAATCTTACGAGTTCGGATACAACGCGAAAGGGCCCGTGCTCCGTCTCGTCTACCAGGCGCCAAAGCCATTGGATGACGCCTCCCGCGAGGTGATCGAACGCGCGCTGCGCTCCCGCCTGTCGCTGGATGGCGCCGCCTTCGTCTTCGAGTGGAAGCGGGCTGCCCGGCGGCGCCGCTAGCGCGGGGCGCCTACTCGAGCGCCACCGCGGCTCTCAGAATCCTGTCCAGCCGGGGGAACTGCGCGTCCAGGTACCGGTTGCCCTGCGTCTGGATGCGCGCCGCTTCCGGTCCGCGCCCCGGCGGCGACCACTCGCCATAGCCGGCATAGAGCTTGTCGAACACTTCCATGCCTTCGATCACGCGGCCGAACGGCACAAAGCCATCGCGGTCGAGCCGCAGGTTGTCCTTCAGATTCACGAAGACCTGCGTGCGGCGGCTGCCGGGGCCGGATTGCGCGAAGCTCACCGTGCCGCGGACATTGGACCCGCGGCGCGGATCGTCGGCGAGGGGAGCGGTGTTCCACAGCGACTGGACCGATGGATCGCCGGCGAGGCCGAACTGCACGATGAAACCGGGCCGGACGCGGTAAAAGCGGGAATCGTCGAAGAAGCGCGAGGTGACGAGCTTCCAGAAGCGTTCCGCTCCCTTCGGCGCCCAGGCTTTCTGCACTTCGATCACAAAGGGCCCTTGCGTGGTCTGGAAGCGCGCCCTCCATACCTCCGGCATCTCGGCGGGAAGCGCCGGCTCTCTGCGCGCCTGCCTGGGCGGAGGGCTGCTGCCGCAGGAGGACAGCAGCAGGAGGCTGATGATAACGGCGGAGGGGCGCATGGATGACATTGTTTCTCTTTGGGGCTGCGGCGGGCAAGGGACGGCGTTCACAGCGGGAGATGGAAAATATCCCGCCTGTTTTCAAAGGAATCCGCCGCAATTTCGAGCGGCGGAACACACGGGGGAGGATCGTTCGCGCGAAGCCGGCCGCTGCGGGCGGTTGTTGGCGGATGGCTCCACGAAGAGGCGGATTCCCGCGGCGGCCGGCTCCATGCAGGGTTCCCTCTGGCTGGCTGTCAGCGTGCTCCTCCAGCAAGGCGCGCGAGCCGTTGCCGGCATCTGGGGCGCCGGCCGGGGCGGTTTTGGCGAGCCGTTCCCCGGGTTCGTGCGGGAGTGAGCTCGGCAGCCGGGCGGGCCGGGCGCAGGCGGCGAGCGCCCGGCCCGCTATCGGTTTCCCTCCGCATCTATAATGAGGGAGTCCTCAGAAGATGCCCCATGTCAAGATCTGCCAGTGAATTTATCCGCGCCAATTCCGGGCGCTTTCTGGAAGAACTGAAAGACTTCCTGCGCATTCCTTCCATCTCTACCGATCCCGAGCATGCCGGCGGCGTGGCGCGCGCGGCCCAATGGGTGGCGGACAAGCTCCGCACCGCGGGGCTCGAGAATGTGGAGATCCTTCCCACCTCGCGGCACCCGCTCGTGTACGCCGACTGGCTGCACGCGCCGGGCAAGCCGACCGTGCTGTGCTACGGCCACTATGACGTGCAGCCGCCGGATCCTCTGGAGGAGTGGGTGTCGCCGCCGTTCGAACCCGCCATCCGGGACGGGAACATATACGCGCGCGGCTCAGCCGATGACAAAGGGCAGATGTACATGCACGTGAAGGCGGTCGAGACGCTGTTCGCGGTACACGGCAAGCTGCCCGTGAACGTGAAGTTCCTCATCGAGGGCGAAGAGGAAGTGGGCGGCGCGAGCGTGGCGAAGTACGTTGCGGACAACCCCGCGAAGCTGAAGGCGGACGCGGCGCTGGTGAGCGACACGGCGCTCTACGCCGAGGACATGCCGACGCTGTGCACGGGGCTGCGCGGGCTGGTGTACATGGAGGTGGAAGCGCGCGGACCTGCACGCGATCTGCACTCCGGACTTTACGGGGGCGCGGCGCCCAACGCGGTGTACGGGCTGATCGAGCTGCTCGCGAAGGCGAAGGACGCGGAAGGACGCGTCATCATCCCGGGCTTTTATGACGATGTGGCCGAACCCGCGCCGGCGGAGATCCGTTCCTGGAAGTCGCTGCCGTTCTCCGAGAAGGAGTTTCTCGAAAAAGAAGTCGGCTCGGAGCGCCTCGTGGGCGAGCCGGACCGGATGGTGCTGGAGCGGGTGTGGTCGCGGCCGACGCTGGAGGTGCACGGCATCGGCGGAGGCTTCAGCGGCGCGGGCGCGAAGACCGTGATTCCGGCAGCGGCGGTGGCCAAGGCGAGCATGCGGATGGCGCCGAATCAGGATCCGGAGAAGATGTTCGGACTATTCGCCGGCTGGGCGCAGGCCAACGCTCCCAAGGGGATCCGGATTTCTGTCAGGAAGCTTTCAGCGAGCCCGGCGGTGGTGGTGAATCCCGACCACCCGGCCATTCACACGGCGGCGGAGGCGTTCCAGGAGATCCTGGGCAAGCCCACGGTGTTCATCCGCTCGGGCGGCAGTGTGCCGATCGTCGGCGACTTTGCGCGGCATCTGGGGATCCCGACGGTCATGATGGGCTTCGGGCTGCCGGACGACGGGCTGCACTCGCCAAACGAGAAGTTCCGGCTGGAGAACTTCTATCAGGGCACGATGACCGTGGCCGCATTCTTAGAGCGGTACGGCGCGTAAGCCGGCGCGGAAACTTGCGGGCGGCGTGAAAACCCAATCGCGCTGAAGCAGGAAACTGACCGGGAACAAGGCGGTCTCGACGGTGATCTTGGCCGCGAACAGGGAGAAGCCCTGCGCCTGCGTGAGCCAGTGGATGGCCACAAGAGACAGCAGAGCGTGACCGGCGGCGACGGCGAGGAAGCGGGGCAGTTCGCGCCGGTGCGGCCCGCCGGAATGGAAAACGGCGCGGCGTGCAGCGGGGTACTGGAACGAGAGGGCGGCGGTGCGGGCGGCCAATTGCGCCCCGGGGAGCGATGGCATGACTTCTAGCACGAGGCCGAACACGAGGTTGTCGATCAGCGCCGTTGCCATCGATACGAGCATGAAGCGCATCAGGACGAAGTAGATCCGCATCGAGTCCCGCAGCGGATTGAAGTGCGAGCCGCGGTTGTCATCGAGATAGATGGTGGCGATGGGCGCCTCTCTCAGAGCGAAGCCCCCGTGCTTGGCCATCAGAAGCATGTCGAGCTCAAACTCATAGCCGCTGGTTCTTGCTTTCAGCAGGCGGGCGGCAAGCGGACGGGGAATGCCGCGCAGACCGGTCTGGGTATCCGCAAGCCGCAGGCCGGCGATCCAGCGCATGGCGGCGGCGGTGATGAGGTTGCCGAGCCGGCTGCGCAGAGGCACGCCGGGACCGAAGCGGCGGCAGCCGAGCACGAGGGTCGAGCCGTCGCCGGAGGCGAGGCATCGGGCGACGCGCTCGATGTCTTCGGGCAGATGCTGGCCGTCGGCATCGGCGGTGACGGCGCCAGCGGCGGCAGGTTCCGATTCCAGCAGATGCTGGAGCCCGGTCTTCAGGGCCTCGCCCTTGCCGCGATTGGCTTCGTGCCGCAGCAGCGTAACCTGGGGATGGCGGAGGAGCGACTCGAAGAGCGGCGCATACGCGGGACCGCTGCCGTCGTCGACTACAAGGATCCGGCTGAAGCCGCGGGCGGCCAGATCGGCGACAAGGCGGGCGAGGGCCTCCGCCGGCTGGTAAGCCGGGATGAGTACGGGCGGCAGCGGCGGCGCCGACGGCTGCATCGGATTCCTTCAAGACAGGATGCCATGACGGGTACAATGTGAGGGTTGTCCTCGCCCTCGGAACAGGTCTTCAAGAGCGCGGGCATCGCCTCGTTCGCCGTGCTGCTGAGCCGCATCAGCGGTCTGGTGCGCGAAGGGGTGATGAGCCGCCTGTTCGGCGCCGGATCGGCCTATGACGCCTTTGTCATCGGCTTCCGCATTCCGAACCTGACCCGCGATCTGTTCGCCGAAGGGGCGCTGTCGGCGGCGTTTGTGCCGACCTTTGTGGACTACCTCCAGAAGCAGGACCGCAGGGAAGCGATCCGTCTGGCGAACCTTGTGGCGACGGCGATCATCCTGTTTGTGGGCGGCCTGTGCCTGTTGGGGATGGCGGCGGCGCCGTGGTTCGTGCCGCTGCTGACGCCGAACTGGACGCATGCGGCGCCGGAGAAGACGGCGGCGGCGGTGCGGCTGACGCAGATCATGTTTCCCTTCCTGCTGCTGGTGGCGCTGGCGGCGCAGGCGATGGGGGTTCTGAATTCGTTCAACAAGTTTGCCGTGCCCGCCTTCTCGTCGACGTGGTTCAACGTGGGAAGCGTTGCGTCGGGCATTGCGCTGGGCTACTGGCTGGGGCCGCGGTTCGGGATTGAGCCGATTGATGGCATGGCCTGGGGCGTGGTGATCGGCGGCGGGCTGCAACTGCTGTGGCAGCTTCCGTCGCTATACCGCCTGGGGTTCCGGTTCCGGCCGGCGCTGGACTTCGGCCATCCGGGGCTGCGCCACATTGCGAGGCTGATGGGGCCGGCGATCATCGGCAACGCGAGCGTGCAGGTGAACGTGCTGGTGAACACGTTTTTCGCGGCATCGATCGTCGATCCGGTGCGCGGGGTGGACGGGGCGACGGCGTGGCTGCAGTACGCGTTCCGGTTCATGCAGCTTCCTCTGGGGCTGTTTGGGGTGGCGATCGCCACGGCGACGCTGCCGGCGATCGGCAGAAGCGCTTCGAGCGGGGACATGGATGAGTTCCGGGAGACGCTGGCCCGCTCGCTGGGGCTGGTGTTCCTGCTGACGGTGCCGGCGTCGTTCGGGCTGGTGGTGCTGGGCCCGTCGATCGTAGGCGCGATCTATGAAGGGCGGAGGTTCGAGGCGTACGACACGCATCAGACAGCCGTGGCGCTGGCGTTCTACTCGCTGGGGCTGGCGGGATACTCGGCGGTGAAGGTGCTGACGCCGGCGTTTTACGCGCTGAAGGACTCGCGGACGCCGATGGCGATCAGCCTGGCGTCGATCGGGATCAACGCCTGCATGGCGTGGTCGCTGGTGACGCACGCGGGGCTGGGGCACGCGGGGCTGGCGCTGTCGACGTCCTGCGTGGCGCTGTTCTCGTTTCTGGCGCAGTTTCTGGCGATGCGTGCGCGGATCGGAGGCGTGTACGGGCGGCGGCTGAGAAGCGTGGTGCTGAAGACGCTGCTGGCGTCGGCCGTCATGTCAGCCGTGGTGCTCGCCTCGAGCCGGACCATCGGCCACTGGGCGGGCGCGGGATTTCTAGCCCGGCTGACCGACCTGGCGATATCGATTCCGCTGGGGCTGGTTGTGCTCTACGTGGTGGCGCGGGCGCTGCGCATTGAAGAGCTGGAAATGGCCCGCCGGGCGCTGGCCTCGCCCATCGCGCGGCGGCTCTCTCTGGAGTAGGTGTTACACTCCTATCTGATGCATCCCGACGTAGCCAACGCATTGAAGCTCCAGGCGCTCGACCAGCGGGCCAACGAGCTGAAACGCGAGATCGCAGCGCTGCCGAAGCGGATCGTGGAGATTGAGAAGGCCCTGGAATCGCACACGCGGCGGCTGGAACTGGACCGCGCGGCTCTCTCCGCCAACCAGAAAGAGCGGAAGAAAATCGAAGGCGACATTCAGATCCACAAGCAGAAAATCTCGCGGCTGCGGGACCAGATGATGGAGGCGAAAACAAACGAGCAATACCGGGCTTTTCAGGAAGAAATCCGGTATTTCGAAGACGCAATCCGGAAAGCTGAGGATCAGATCCTCGAATTGATGGTGGAATCCGAAACGCTCGAGGCCAATGTCCGCAAGGCGGAAGAGAACCTGCGGGAGGAGAAGAAGAGCGTGGAGGCGGAGAAGGATCAGGCGAAGGCGCGCACGCTCGCAGACAGGGAAGACTTGAGGAAAATCGAGGCGCAGCGGAAGGGACTCGCGGCCAGCCTGTCGCCGGAGGTGCTTTCCGCGTACGAGAGGCTGCGCACCCGGCATTATCCGGCGGGCGATGTGCTGGCGGAGGCGCGCGACGGGCGCTGCATGGGATGCATGATGACGATCCGCCCGCAGCTTTTCCAGGACGTGAAGTCCGGCGGGGCGGTGGTGTTCTGCGAGACCTGCCGGCGAATCCTCTACGCGGAGGAGCCGCCGCGGGATATCGAGGCGGCGATGAACGTCTGAGGCGGCTCGCATTGCCGCGCGGTTGCGATATGCTCACCGGGGAGGAAACCGGTTGTGCGCCCTGTCCTGTTTGTCATCGCTGCCGCTCTGGCGGCGCCGGCCCAGCCCGTCCTTTCGCCGGAGGTCCACCCGGATCGCCGCGTGAGTTTCCGGTTGCGGGCCCCGAACGCGCAGAAGGTGGAACTGGCGCTGGAAACCTTTGCGCGCCGCCCGATGCAGCGCGGCGAAGGCGGGATGTGGACGCTGACGACAGAACCGCTGGAGCCCGACATCTACGGCTACAGCTTCGTGATCGACGGCACGGCTTACGCGGATCCGTCCAACGGCATGACGAAACCCAACGCGCTTTCTGTTTCCAGCGCGGTGCTCGTGCCGGGTGATCCGCCGCAGCTCTGGGAGCAGACGGCTGTGCCCCATGGCACGGTGCGCCAGCACTTCTATGAATCGAAGATCGCCGGCGACAAGCGCGACTTCTTCGTATACACGCCTCCGAACTACGATCCGAAGAGGCGCTATCCTCTGCTGGTGCTGTGCCACGGTTTCTCCGACTACGCCAATGGCTGGACGGCGGTGGGGCGCGCGCATTTCATTTTCGACAATCTGATCGCGCGAGGCGAAACACAGCCGCTGATCGTGGTCATGGCGCTCGGCTACGGGGTTCCGATTGACACTCTGCGGACAGGCGCGCCGCGCCCGCCGGAGATCTGGAAGCAGAACGCGCAGAAGTTCTCGGAAGCCCTCCTGACGGAAGTTGTGCCCGCGGTGGAGCGAATCTACCGCGTGGAGCAGAAGCCGGACAGGCGAGCCATTGCCGGGCTGTCGATGGGGGGTGGCGAAGCGCTGCTCACAGGGCTGAATCACCTGGACCGGTTCGGATGGATCGGCGCGTTCTCCGCGGGCGGATGGCCGTCGTCGCTGGACGAGGTCTATCCGCGCCTGACGGAGAAGGACAATGCACGGATCCGGTTGTTGTGGATCGCCTGCGGCAGGGAAGACCGTCTGGTGGAGCCGAACCGGAAATTCGTGGACTGGCTGAAGAGCAAGGGGGTGCGCCACACATGGGTGGAGACGCCGGGCGCGCACACATGGCCCGTTTGGCGGCGATATCTCGCCGATTTCGCCAGACTGCTGAAATGGTGATCGTGGCGCCGGTTGTCCGGCGGGTTCGTGCCGAGCTGCGCTCCGCGGTTTTTTCGCCGGATCTGCGGCTTCTGCCTGCTGCGCCGTGCGCCCGTGCAACTCACCCGCCAAGCTGTGAGAGCCTCCTACGATCCGATTAGTGATTTCACATAGTATTCAAGATTTGAAACAAACGCAGAGCGCCTGTCGTCTAAAGTGGTAGACAAGCAGTTTCAGGCACGCCGCCCGTCTCCCGGGCAGGCCTGCCTGAGTGGCAGGGCGGATGTTAACTCCTCCGGCATCCGCCCTCTTTTTGTGCCCCGCCTCGGGCGGCGCAGAAGGGCCAGGAGTCCGATGCCCTTATTTCAGAGGGGCTCGAAGCGGCAGGAGAAGTGGCGGAGGAACTCGGGCTGCTCGACGATGCGGTAGCCGCGGAGTTCATGCCTGCGCGCGTGGACTTCGAGAATGGCCTCGACGACGTAATCGATGTGGCTCTGGGTATAGACGCGGCGGGGGATGGCGAGCCGGAGGAGTTCGTTGCGCGCGTGGCTGCCGAACATGACCGAGCCGATCTCGACGCTGCGGATGCCGGCGTGGAGAAAGAGTTCGATGGCGAGGGACTGGCCGGGGAACTCGTGGCGCGGAATATGAGGCAACATGCGGCCAGCGTCGATGTAGATGGCGTGGCCACCGGGCGGCTCCACAATGGGAACGCCGCCTGAGGCGATATGGCGGCCGAGGTAGGTAGTGGAAGCGATGCGGTAGCGGAGGTAATCGGGATCGAGCACCTCCTGAAGGCCCACGGCGATGGCCTCCAGGTCGCGGCCGGCGAGACCGCCATAGGTGGGGAAGCCCTCAGTAAGGATGAGCAGGTCCTTCTCCTGCCGGGCGAGGGAGTCGTCATTGGTGCAGAGGAGGCCGCCGATGTTGGCGAAAGCGTCCTTCTTGGCCGAGAAGGTGCAGCCGTCGGCAAGGGAGAACATCTTGCGGGCGATGTCAAAGGGAGACCATGCGCCGTAGCCGGGTTCGCGCTCGCGGATGAACCAGGCGTTTTCGGCGAAGCGGCAGGCGTCGATGTAGAAAGGAATGCCATGGCGGCGGGCGGCGCGGCTGACGGCCTCGATGTCGGCCATGGAGACCGGCTGCCCGCCTCCGCTGTTGTTGGTGATGGTGAGCATGATGAGGGGGATGCGGGCGCGCCCCCGTTCTTCGATCAGGCGTTCGAGGGCGGCTACATCCATGCCGCCCTTGAAGGGAAGGGCGGCCTGGGTGTCAGCGGCCTCCGGCAACGGGAGATCCACGGCCTCGGCGCCCGTGAATTCGATGTTGGCGCGGGTGGTGTCGAAGTGCGTGTTGTTCGGGACGACGTGGCCGGGCTTGCAGAGGCAGGTGAAGAGGATGCGCTCGGCGGCGCGTCCCTGGTGGGTGGGAATGACGTGGCGGAAGCCCGTGAGATTCTCGACGACGCGCTTGAGGCGGAAATAGGACTCGCTGCCGGCGTAGGACTCGTCGCCGCGCATCATGGCAGCCCACTGCTCGGTGGACATGGCGGAGGTGCCGGAGTCGGTGAGCAGGTCGATGAGGATCTCAGAGGCGGGGACGAGGAAGAGGTTGTAACCGGCTTGCCGGAGCACCTGCTCGCGCTCTTCGCGCGTCGTCTGGCGGAGCGGCTCGACGCTCTTGATGCGGAACGGCTCGATGATCGTTTTCATGGCGTCACCGCCTTCAGTCTATGCTCCGGGGCCCGGCAGCCGTGCGGAATGCGGCGCGCACCCTGGGGGCGATTTCCAGACACTTCGGTCCAGAATTCAGGATGTCAGTTGTGCTACGATGCGCCCTAGATGGATCTCTGGACGGACGTCCCGAGACAGCAACCCCAATTGGAGCGTGCCCTGTGAAGATCTGTGAAAGCACCGATGTCCGAAACGTGGCCCTCGCCGGCCACGGCAACAGCGGGAAGACGTCGCTGGTTGCGGCCATGCTGTATACGGCTGGGGCGACGAACCGCCTGACCCGGGTAGACGAGGGCAACACGATCACCGACTCCGATGATGAGGAGATCGCGCGGAAGATCACGATCTCCACGTCGCTGGGGGCTGTGGAATGGAACAGGAAGAAGTTGAACCTGTTTGACACCCCCGGCTTCAGCCTTTTCACCTACGACACGAAAATCGCGATGGGCGCCGCGGACGCCGCGCTGATCGTCGTGGACGGGGTGGCGGGCGTGGAAGTGGTAACGGAGAAGGTGTGGGAATACGCGGAGGGGTTCCAGTTGCCCCGGGCGTTTTTCGTCAACAAACTGGACCGGGAACGGGCCGACTTCCAGCGCACCGTGGACAACATCATGGAGGTGTTCGGGCGCCATGCGATTCCGGTGCAGCTGCCGATCGGCGCGGAGCGGGATTTCCTGGGCATCATCGACCTGATCGAGATGAAGGCGTACAGCTATACGCCGGAGGGAGACGGCAAGGGCAAAGAGATTCCGATTCCGGACGGGCTGAAGGATCGGGCGGAGAAGGCCCACGCGGCGCTGATCGAGATGGTCGCCGAGGGCAAGGACGAGCTGATGGAGCGGTTCTTCGAGCAGGGCACGCTGCCGCCGGAAGACATCCTTGCCGGGCTTCATGACGCGGTGAAGGAAGACCGCATCTTCCCGATCCTGTGCGGGTCCTCGCTGCTGAACATCGGTGCGGACCTGGCCATGAACTTCATGCTCTCCTTCTGCCCGAATCCCGCCGAGCATCCGGCGATCCGCGCCATGGTGGGCGACCAGGAGGAGTTCAAGGCGATCACGGACAAGGAGCACGTCACGGCATATGTGTTCAAGACGGTGGCTGATCCGTTCGCCGGGCGGCTGTCGTTCTTCAAGGTGTGCACGGGCGTGCTGAAGAACGACGCCACCCTGATCTGCATGCGTTCGAAGAGCCAGGAGCGGCTGTCGCATCTCAGTGTGCCGTTCGGCAAGCAGCTGCTGCCGGTGAACGAGCTTCACGCGGGCGACATCGGGGTAGTGGCGAAGCTGAAGGACGTCCTCACCGGGGACACGCTGTGCGAGAAGGGCGACTCGATCGAGTATCCGCGAGTGCAGATCCCGGAGCCCTCCATTGCTTACGCGATCGCCGCCAAGAGCCGGAACGACGAAGACCGGATGGGCAACGCGGTGGCGCGGATTCTGGAAGAAGACCCCGGGCTGAGGTTCTACCGCGACCCGCAGACCAACGAGTTTCTGCTGGCAGGCATGGGCGGGCAGCACGTGGAGATCATCGTCAGCCGCCTGAAGCGCCGTTACAACGTCGAAGTGGAGCTGAGGGCGCCGAAGATTCCCTACCGGGAGACAATCCGCGGCTTCGCCGACGTGCACGGGCGCCACAAGAAGCAGACGGGCGGGCACGGGCAGTTCGGCGATTGCAAAATCAAGATGGAGCCGCTCGAGCGCGGCAAGGGGTTCGAGTTCGTCAATTCGATCTTTGGGGGCGCGATTCCGAAGCAGTTCATCCCGGCGGTGGAGAAGGGCATTCTGGAGGCTGCTGCCAAGGGGTACCTGGCGGGCTATCCGGTGGTCGACTTCAAGGTGACGCTGTACGACGGCTCCTACCACGAAGTCGACTCGTCGGAAATGGCGTTCAAGATCGCCGGGCGCAAGGCGTTCAAGCTGGCGATGGAACAGGCCAAGCCGGCGCTGCTCGAGCCGATCATGAAGGTGGAGGTGCAGGCGCCTGTGGAGTTCGCGGGCGACCTGATGTCGGACCTCAACGGGCGGCGCGGACGCATCACCGGCATGGACACGAAGGGCGCCACGCAGATCATCCGCGCTCAGGTTCCGATGGCCGAGATGCTGACGTATCAGAACGATCTGACGTCCATCACGCAGGGACGAGCCTCCTACACGATGGAGTTCTCGCACTACGACTTCGTGCCGCAGATGCAGGCGGAAAAGATCATCTCCGCCTACAAGGCGGCCGCGGCCGGAGCGCCGGAAGAAGAAGAATAGCCGCGGGCGGCGCCGGAGCTTCGGCGCCACGGCGCGCCGCCGCGCCGGGCGCGGGTATCTCCGCTGCCGGCCCATGCGACGCGCGCGGTCTGCGGGGCGAGTGACAATTGGAATATGCGCGTCCCCGCTCTTCTGATCACGATCCTCTGCGCCTGCGCCTCCACAGCCGGCGGGCTGGAAGCGGGCGCGGCGGCGCGGAAGATCACGCCGAAGCTCGACCGTCCGGTGTACCTGGCCGGATTCGGCAACAATCGTGCCGCGACGGGCGTGCATGATGACCTGTGGGCGCGGTGCCTGGCTCTGCGCACTGGACATGAGCCGGTGGTCATCTGCGCGGTGGACCTCATCGGGCTGTTCCACGACGACGTGCGGATGGTGCGGGCGGCGGCGCCTGGAGCGCGCGTGATTGTGACGGCCACCCATGTGCATCAGGGGCCGGACACGATGGGGCAGTGGGGCCCCAAGCCGGCGGTGAGCGGGCTGGATGAGACGTACAATGCATTCGTTGTTTCGGAAACGGCTGCGGCGGCGCGCGAGGCGGTTTCGCGACTGACGCCCGTGCGCATGTTCCCCGCGGCTGCGACGCCGCCTGACGTGGCAGCCTATTACGACGACACGCGGCCGCCGGTGGTGCACGATCCCGAGATCCTGTCGCTGGTCTTCCGCGACCGCCGCGGCCGGGCCGTCGCCACGCTGGTCAACTGGAGCAACCATCCGGAGGCTCTGGGCAGCCGGAACACGCTCATCACCTCCGATTACGTGCATTACATGCGCGAGGCGCTGGAGGCGGCCCGGTTCGGCGCCGTCGTGTTCGTCAACGGCGCGCTGGGCGGAATGCAATCGCCGCTGGGCGCGAAGATACTCGATCCAGAGACGGGCCAGCCCGCGCCGAAGGAGAGTTTCCGGTTTGCCGAGATCGTGGGGCGGTATGCGGCGCGGCATGTGATCGAGTCGCAGAAGAAGGCGAAATCGGCCGCTGTGGATACGGTTTTATACAGGGAGACGGCGGCGAGGTTTCCGGTCGCCAATCAGGGCTTCCTGATGGCGGCGAAACTCGGGTTGTTCGGCGGGCGTAAGGCGATGGAGGGCGGCGCGACTACGGCCCCAGTGGGGTACCTGCGGATTGCGCGGAGCGGCACGCCCGTAGTGGAAGCCGCGCTGGTTCCGGGCGAACTGTATCCTGAGCTGAGCGTGGGCGGAGCGGTGTGCGATCCGAATGCGGACTTCCCATCGGCGCCGGTCGAGAAGCCGCTGAAGAAAATGCTCTCCGCGCCGTTCCGGATGCTGTTCGGGCTGGCCAACGACGAGATCGGCTACATTTTGCCGAAGTGCCAGTGGGACGAGCAGCCCCCGTTTACGTTCGGCGCCGGGAAGCGCTGGTACGGAGAGGTGAACTCGACCGGACCGGAGGCGGCGCCGGTGCTGGCGGCGGCGTTTGAGAAACTGGCGCGGCCCTAGCGCGGCGGAGCGCATATCAGACAAGTTATACTGATTTCTGACTGATCCCCTTCATCTTCATTCAGGACCAGGAGACAGAATGGCCAAGCGAATTGCTATCCTTACCGGCGGCGGCGACGTTCCCGGACTGAATGCCGTCATCAAACAAGTCACCTATCGCGGCTGTGCGATGGGTTACGAAGTGCTCGGCATTCGCCGCGGATGGGAAGGGCTCACCCATCTCAACATGGAAGACCCGGCGAGCGTTTCGCGCTATACGCTGCAACTGACGCCCCTGAACACGCGCACGATCGACCGCACTGGCGGCACGTTCCTTCACTCTTCGCGGACGAATCCCGCCAAGATGAAAGGACTGCCGGAGCACCTGAAGGGCATGTCGTTCCCGACTCGGGAGATGGAGAAGGACGGGGAGAAGATTGTCATTTACGACGTGACCACGTCCGTGCTGAAGAACCTGGAGCGGCTGGGCGCCGACACGGTGATCGCCATCGGCGGCGACGACACTCTGAGCTACGCGAGGCGGCTGCACGACGAGGGCGTGAAGATCATGGCCATCCCAAAGACGATGGACAATGACGTGCGCAACACGGAGTATTGCGTCGGCTTCTCGACGGCGATCACGCGCGCCGATTCTTCCATCCAGCGGCAGCGCACGACGGTGGGTTCGCACGAGCGCATCGGCATCTTCCGGGTCTTCGGGCGCGACGCCGGTTTCACGGCGCTCTACACGGCTTATGTCACCAATATCCGTTGCGTGATTCCCGAATACAAGGTGAACCTCGACAAGCTCATCAGCCTGCTGGTGGAGGACAAGCGCAACAATCCCTCCAACTACTCGCTCGTGATCCTCTCGGAAGGCGCCGAGTGGGAGGGCTACAAGGTGAGGCATTATGGCGAAGCCGACGCTTACGGTCACCGGAAGAAGGCGAACGTAGGCGACGACCTGTCGGCGGAGATCAAGGCGCGCGTGGGCGAGGAGACGATCGTCAGCGACCTGACTTACGACCTGCGCTCCGGCGATCCCGATTTCGTCGACAAACTGGTGGCGTGCACGTTCGGCAACATGGCCATGGATGCGCTGGCTGAGGGCAAGAGCGGGCTGATGACGGGCATCGTCAACGGCTGCTTCGAACTGGTGGAGATCCCCGATCCGAAGCTCGGACCCCGCAAGGTGGACGTGGCCACAATGTACAACACGGAACGCTACCGTCCCAGCTATAACAACAAGCGCGGGCTGCCCGTTTTCCTCAGCAAGCTCTGATGGGCTTTCTGGCACGATTCCTTCGGCGCAAAGCCGCTATGACGCCGGATCTCGCCGCTGAGATCCGGCGTTCGTTTGAGGAGGCTGCGGCGGACGAGGAGCACTTTCCCCCGGCCATTGATCCCCGCATCCTGCACGTGCGCGCGGTGATCGAAGGCGTCGCGCCGCTGGATTCCGGCGGGCGGGTGCTGGACGCCGGCTGCGGCAAGGGGCGCTTCGCGGTGCATGTGAAGCGCGCCTACCCGCGCGCGTCGGTCGTGGCGCTCGACCTGGCCACAGCGATGCTGCGCGCGGCGCCGGCGGAGCTTGGCCGTGTCGCCGGCTCGATGCTGGAGCTGCCTTTCCCCAGCGAAGCCTTCGACGCCGCTTACGCCACGGAGTCGCTGGAGCATGCCGTGGACATCGAAACCGCGGTCGCCGAACTGTGCCGGGTGCTGAAGCCCGGCGGGCGGCTTGTGATCATCGACAAGAACGCGCGGCAGTGGGGGCGGCTGAAGACGCCGTCCTGGGAGAAGTGGTTCCGCGAGGAAGATCTGCTCGAGCTGCTCCGGCGCTGGTGCCGGCGCGCCTGCTGCCGCCCCATCTCATACTGGGAGGATGTAGCCCCTGACGGACTCTTCCTCTGCTGGACCGCAGTGAAATGACGACGAAAAGAAAAGCTGAATCCCGCCCTCTGCAGGATGTCGTGGAGGCCGAGGGCCACCTGATCGACTCCCACATCATGGAACAGATCTTCGACACCGTGATCGAATATCACGGGCGGTTCGAAGTCGAGCACTTCCATATCGGCAAGACCAACGCCGATCCCTCGCGGCTGCGGCTGCGCGTCGAGGCGCCGGACCGCGCCTCGTTCGACAAGATGCTGAGCCAGCTCCACGCGCTTGGCTGCGCGCCGGTGGAGGAGCAGGACGCCTTGTTTGCGCGCGTCGAGCGCGACCGCTGCGCGCCGGAGGATTTCTACTCGACCACGAACCACCGGACTCTGGTGCGCCGCGGCGGCGAGTGGCATGAGGTGCAGAACCAGCGCATGGACGCCGTCGTCGTGTGGCAGGACGGCAAGCCGTGGGCGCGCCGGCTGCGCGACATCCGCGCGGGCGACGAGATCGTGGCCGGCATGCGCGGCATCCGCGTGATTCCGGAATCGAAGGAGCGCGACCGCCTGGCCTTCGCTTTCATGTCCAACGGCATCTCGAGCGAGCGGCAGGTGGAAACCGCTGTGCGCCAGACTGCGGCGCTGATCCGCAGCGTGCTGGAGGCGGGTCAGAAAGTGGTGGTAGTGGCGGGACCCGTGGTGATCCACACAGGCGGGGCGAAGCCGCTTGCGTCGCTGATCCGAAAAGGCTACGTCAGCGCGCTGCTGGCAGGCAACGCGCTTGGAGTGCATGACATCGAATCGGCGCTGTTCGGCACTTCGCTCGGGGTGCGGCTGGCAGACGGGCGCCTGGAGGAGCACGGCCACCGCAACCATATGCGGGCGATCAACCGGATCTACCACGCGGGTTCGGTGCGCGAGGCGGTGGCGCAGGGAGCGCTGAAGAAGGGCCTGCTGTACGAGTGCATCACGCACGGCGTGCCCTTCGTGCTGGCCGGGAGTCTGCGCGACGACGGGCCGCTTCCGGAGACGATCACCGACATGAACGCGGCGCAGGATGCGTACGCCGAACAGCTGCGCGGCGCGGGCCTTGTGCTGTGTCTCGGCACGATGCTCCACTCCATCGCCACCGGCAACATGCTGCCTGGGTGGGTGAAGACCGTTTGCGTGGACATCAACCCGGCCGTGGTGACCAAGCTCGGCGACCGCGGCACCGGGCAGGCGGTGGGGGTTGTCACCGACGCCGGAGTATTTCTCGAGCAGCTCGACCGCCACCTGCAGGAGAGCCGCCGCCCGGAGAACCGCTGATGCCGAAGCAAAAAGCGCAGAAATTGTATACCGACGAGCATGCCGCCTCCGGCGTCGCGGCGCCGCTGCCGGAGATCGAGTGCTGGCCAAACCAGTTCCCACAGCGGGATTACCGGATTGAGATCAGCACGCCCGAATTCACGAGCGTCTGCCCGCGCACCGGGCTGCCGGATTACGGCGAGATCACCATCCGTTACGTGCCGGACCGGCTGTGCCTCGAGCTGAAGTCTCTGAAGATGTACCTGCTCGCCTACCGCAACATGGGCATCTTCCAGGAGAACGCGGTGAACCGCATCCTCGATGATTGCGTGAAAGCCTGCCGCCCGCGCGAGATGACGGTGACCGGAGAGTTCGCTCCGCGAGGCGGCGTCTACTCGGTGGTTACGGCGGACTACGTCCGCGGCAAGACAAAGCGGCGCTAGTCCCGGGAGGGATCAGGACGGGGCAGGGCCCGCTTTTCGGCGGATGAGCGAGCGGTACACCTCCGCTTGGCGGCGGGCGATGGAGTCCCAGCCGTAGCGGGCTTCCGCTTTGCGGCGCGCGGCGCGCTCCATGGCTTTGCGCGCTTCCGGGGCTTCCATCAGACGGAGCAGAGCGTCCGCCATCTCCCCGATGCCAGCCACGATGAGAGCATCCACGCCCGCTTGCACGTCGAGTCCATGAAAAGCCGCGGGAGTGCCCACGACACCCTTGCCCATGGCCATCGCTTCCAGGATCTTGATGTTTGTTCCGGCGGAGGCGAGCAGCGGAGCGACGACGATCTCCGCGCGGCGGTAGGCGGGGCGGACGTCGGCGACATAGGACTCCCACTCGATTCGAGAATCGTCCAGGGAGACCTGCACGCGGTCCTTGTAGAGCTCGAGGTAGTGCTCGGGATCGGCGCCCGAGATGATGTGGAGCCTCGAGCCGGCGGCGCGCAGGCGCGGCCAGGCGAGGCGCAGGAACGCGTCCAGCCCGAGCAGGTTCGGCAGGTGCGCGAACGAGCCGATGAAGAGAAGCCGGCGCGGCTCGGGCTCCTCCGCCGAGGGCGAGAACCGCTCGTGGTCCACGCCGTTTTCGAGCACTTCGACGCGGCGCGCGCCTTCGATCATGGCGGCGTCGCGCTGCGACATGGCCACGACGCAATCCGCCTTGCGCCAAAGAGCGCGCTCGAAACGCTCCCACCGCCGGAACTGCTCGCGCGTCTCCCAGGCGTCCCGCTCTTCGAGCAGCTGCCGGTACAAGTCCACTGTGATGTCATGCTCGACAAGCACCGTGGGCGTGCCGCGGCAATCGTCCGCATAATGGCCCATCTGCGTGAACTCCATCTGCACGACATCGGGCTTGTGCTTTTCCAGAGCCAGAAGCAGCGCGGCATGGAACGCGGGCTCGTCGTGCTCCTCCACCACCTCGGGCCGTTCCGTCATCGGGCGCAGGTGCGAGCCCTCGCGCTCGACGAGGATCACCTCCGTGCAGATGTCCAGGAGCTCGCGCGCAGGAGGCGCGTGCCGGGGCGAGAAGGCGATGAGCGCCTGATCGAAGTCCGCCGCCGCGCGGCGCATGAGGTTGTGCATCCGGACCGCGCCGCCGTGGGAGAGCGGCCAGGGCGAGTAGGCGCTTAAAACAAAAATGAGCGGTTTTGCATGATCGCGGCGCCTGCCCGGGAAAACGGCGATGGCGCCGGAGCCCGCCGCCAGGATCCGCCGCTCCTCGAGCTTCGCCGGCGGCAGCGGGCGCAGATAACGGTTTGCGCGGCAGGCGGCGCGGAGGGCGAACAGCGCCCACGGGCGCTTGGGCTCCTGCGCGGCGTGCCAGTTCAGGCGATCGATCGCCTGACGCCACAGATCGCCGAGCAGGCGGGCATCGCCCACGCCACGCAGCAGGAAGCGCAGGAAGTTGATCTCGACGAAGGCCTGTAACTCCTCCGGGTGGTAGAAACGCGACGTTGTAGCCCTGTGATGATGCACCACCCGCGAGCCCGAGACGAAGACCGTGGGCCAGCCCATGCGCCAGGCGCGGAAGCCGAGATCGAGATCTTCGGCGTATGCGGGCTGCAGCGCCTCGTCAAGCCCGCCGAGAGCGCGCAGTTTCGCCGTGTCGAACAGGGAGCAGCCGCCGCTGCCGTAGAGCACGGGCGACAGATTCTCGCCCTCGACGGGCTCGATGCAATGGACCGGAAAGTCGGGGAGCGGGCGCTTGGGACGCCAGACGGCTTTGCCGGTCTCCTCCCGGCGCTTGCCCGGAGGGAAAAAGATCTGGGCGGCGGCGCAGAACAGGTCAGGCACATCGTCGAACGCCGCGCGCAGCGGCGGGAGGAAACCCGGCTCAGGCTCCATGTCGTTATTCAGAAGCAGGACGTAGCGGAACCTCGCCCGCGCGATGCCGCGGTTGACGGCGGCGGCGAAGCTGAGGGGCGCGGCGCTGGATTCGATGACGACCCGGGGATGCGCTGTTGCCAGCCATTCCGCCGTGCCATCGCTGCTTCCGTTATCCACGACCACGATCTCGCCCTCCCGTCCGGCCAATTCTCGTTCGAGCACGGGCAGGAGCGATTCCAGGAGGGTTCTTCCCTCGCGCGACGGAATGACGATGGTGACGCCCTCGGGCATCGGGGCTTCGCGCGCCGGCCCCGGTGGGACGGCGGAGAGCCACTTATAAATGCGCGCGCACAGACCAGCCGCCAGCGCCAGGCTCGTTAACAGAGGGCGGAGGTAGGCGCGCGGATGGCGCAGCCTCCAGAGTTGCGTGTAAGCCCATCCCCCGGGATGCGCCTGCCGGTGCAGGAATTCGCGCAAGCGCCAGCGGAGGAAGCGGAGAGCCTGCGGCGAATCGCCGGGACGGAGCGCGAAGTGATGCAACTGTTCGTTGAACAGAAGCAGCCGGCCGCGCGAGATCCAGAATGCCGCGGCGCGCATGGGCCAGTATGGCAGCAGGCGGTCGAGCACGAGCGCCGCCCAGGCGAGGCGGCGGCCGCGCAGTTCGTCCCGGATGCGGGCGATGTTCTGGCGCAGCGTGCGCCGGGGGAACCAGGGAATCCAGCGCACGCGCGGGAACTCCCGGGGCGGAGGAAACTCGGCGACGAGGACCAGGTCCGCCTCCGGGAGCACGCTCTGGAGGCGTTGAAGAAAGGCAGGAGCGCGGTCCTCCCATGTGGAGGCGAAGGCGAGCAGGACGGCGCGCTCGGTGGACAATTCAGATAAGCCTGTGCCAGGGGGTCTTCAAGCCGCCGGAGCGGTACTCCTCCCACATGGCGAGCGCCTGAAGGCAAAAGGCTGTGGAGACGGGATTGGCGAAGTTGGAGAGCATGCCGCGGCGCGAGCCGAAGTTGAAGCCCCCGTCCGTGCGCGGATCTTCAGATGCCATCTGGTACGATGCCGCCTGCCGCGCCTCCTCGGCGGCTGCTGTTTCGTCGAGCGTGACGAGGCCGAGATCATGCGCCCAGAGGCGCACGCGGAGCAGCTGGGCGTTCACGTCGGAGCGCTCGAACTCCGGACGGATGCGCCGGAGTTCCGCGGCGGCGCGGGCGATGCCGCTCTCCAGGGCCTGGCGGACGCCGCCGTGCTCCGGCAGCGCCAGCGACGCTTCCAGAAAGTAGCAGTACGCGTGCAGCCGGTCCATGCGGGCATGGTCGTCTTCCGCGGCGTCGAGAAACGAACCGTGATCGAGGAGCGCCAGCTCGAGGGTCCGGTCGAAGGCGCGGGCAAGCTCTCCGTCCCCGGTGATCTCCGCTATCTCCCGCCAGGCGAGCGCGGACTTGAGCTGATAGCACCCGCTGGACCGGGACCAGCGCGCGTCGCGCCCGAGCGGCTGTCTGGACGGCAGAACGAGGATGGGATGGATGTCGCGCTGATTGACAAAATCGCGCCGCATCGACTCCGCGCAGCGCTCCGCCGTTTGGCGGTAGCCATGCTCTCCGGTGGCGCGCCACAGACGGAGCAGTCCGCGGACGATGATGCCGTTGTCGAAGAAGTAGCTGAATTGCGGGGCATTGTCGCCGTCTCCGCATTCAAAGGGCATTGTGTCAGCCGCAGCGTCCCAGGCTGCACAGAGGAAGCCGCCTGCGCGCCGCGCGGCCGCCAGATAGGCTTCGCCCGCCGTGCGCTCATGCAGTTCCAGCAGCGCCGAAACGGCATATCCGGTGATTTCGGTCGAGACTCGGGCGTTGCGCTTCTCGGCGATGAAGTGATAGCGGGCGACGCCGCCCTCCGGTTCCTGGATGCCCGACTGGAGGAACCATTGCCCGGCGCGTTGCAGCGCATCGCCGCACCGGACCTGCGGCGTTCCGATGGTCATGCTCACTTTGGGTCGACCCCGTTACGATGGCGAGGAAGTTTCACGATTGCGCGTCTTGCCGCAGTCCGCAGCTGCGGCCTACCGGGCCGCCTTCCATTTGATGTTGCAGCCGGCGCTGGGTTTCTGATCGGCGCTCACCGTCCTGTTTTCGAGCACTGCATCAATAGCTGCCCGCAGATCGCGCCCGGTGACCGGCTTGCCATTGCCGGGGCGGCTGTCGTCGAACTGACCCCGGTAGACGAGCGTGCGTCCGGCGTCGTACAGGAAGAAGTCCGGCGTGCACGCCGCTTGAAAGGCGCGCGCCACCTCCTGCGTCTCGTCATAGCAATAAGGGAATCGGAAGCCGAGCCGCTGCGCCTGTTCTTTCAGGCTTTCAGGGGCGTCCTCGGGATAGGCGCAGGCATCGTTGGAAGAGATGGCGATGATGCCCAGCGGCGTGTTCTCGTAATCCCGCGCGAGCCGCGCCAACTCGTGCTCGATGTGCTTGACGTAGGGGCAGTGGCGGCAGATGAACATGACGAGCAGCGCCTTCCGGTCCGCGAAGTCTTCAGGCGAAACCAGGCGTCCATTGACGACATCGGGCAGCGAGAAGGCGGGCAGTGCCGAGCCCAGTTCCTTCATGGTCGATTCGGTCAGAGCCATGGACACGCCTCCATCTGTTCAAGACGGGTTTCCAGCCGCTGGAAGCGCCTCCCGTGCCGGCGGTACTGACACCCGGCGCTGCTTCCGCGGCAAACCTATAGTGTACAGCAGCATCAGCGCGGCTCTGGTTGCAGTTTGGTGAAAATCGCCGGCTTCGCCTACAGCTCGCCTTTGCCGGATTCGAGCACCTTCTTCACGCCGGAGATGATGTCGATCGGCAGCGGGAAGACGACGGTGGTGTTCTTCTCCGAGCCGATCTCGATCAACGTCTGCAGGTAGCGGAGCTGGATGGCGACGGGCTCCTTCTGGATGACTGCCGCCGCCATGGCGAGCTTCTCCGACGCCGCATATTCGCCGTCGGCATGAATGATCTTGGCGCGGCGCTCGCGCTCCGCCTCCGCCTGGCGGGCGATGGCGCGCACCATCATGTCGGGCAGGTCGACCTGCTTCACTTCCACCTTGACCACTTTGACGCCCCAGGGGTCGGTGTCCTGATCGAGCACCTCCTGGAGCCGCATGTTCAGCTTCTCGCGCTTGCTCAGCAGTTCATCCAGCTCCACTTCGCCGAGGATGCTGCGCAGGGTGGTCTGCGCCAGTTGCGAGGTCGCGTAGAGGTAGTTGGCGACTTCGAGCACGGCCTTCTGCGGGTCCACGACGCGGAAGAACACGACGGCGTTCACCTTCACGGTGACGTTGTCGCGGGTGACGATGTCTTGCGAGGGGACGTCGAGCGTCTCGATGCGGAGCGAGACGCGCACCATCCGGTCGATGGGCTGGAACACGAGGATAAAGCCCGGCCCCTTAGGCTTCGGCAGAACGCGGCCAAGCCGGAAGATGACGCCGCGCTCGTACTCGTTGAGGATCTTGATGGCCGACAGCAGATAGAGGATGAGGATGAACAGGACGATCATCGGAACTGATAGCATGGCGACTTCCTTTCCTGCGCCTATTGTGCGCGTTTTACCCTGAGACGCAAGCCCTCGACGGCCTCCACGCGCACCCGCGCGCCGGCTTCGAGCGGCTCGTTGGACGTGGCCTTCCAATACTCGCCGCGGAGAAAGACCGTGCCGGACGGGTTCAAGGGCGTCTGCGCGAAGCCCGTTTCGCCGACCAGCGCCTCCACGCCCGTTGCGGGAGGACGCAAGCGGGCACGGATTACGAGCGAAAGGAGAAACACGGTGATGATGCCGAATGGAATGCTCACGGCCAGAGCGGTGGCCCAACGGATACGAAGCTCGGGAGGGCCTTCCACAAGGAGAACCGCGCCGAGCACCATCGCCACCACGCCGCCGGTCGCCAGAATGCCGTGAGACACGATCTTGGCCTCCAGAACAAAGAGCGCCACCGCGAGCACCAGCAATCCCACGGCGGCGAAATTGATGGGGAGCACGGACAGCGCCAGCAGGCCGAGCAGCAGCAGGATGGCGCCGGTGATGCCGGGCAGGATCACGCCCGGCTGGGTGAATTCGACATACAGCAGCAGTCCGCCCGCCACCAGGATCAAGAAGGCCAGGTTCGGATCCGCCAGCGCCTGCACCACCTTCTCCCGCAGCGTCAGCTCATACGGGCGCAGGGCGGCGCCGGAGGTGCGGAGCGTCACGGTCGAGCCATCGGGGCGCTTCACCTGCCAGCCGTCGAGTTTCGCCCAAAGCTCCTTCTCGTCGCGCACGACGAGATCCACGAGCTTCTCTCTCAACGCCTCTTCGCTTGTGAACGACCTGGCCTGGAGAACGGCTGCTTCGGCTGCCTGGTGGTTGCGCCCGTGGCGGGCGGCGATGCTGCGCAGGGCGGCGGCGGCGTCGCTCTCCACCTTCTTGCGCATCACCGGGTCCATAGGCTCGCCAAGCGTCACCGGAGAGGCTGCGCCGGTGCGCGTGCCCGCCGCCATGGCGGCGACGTCACCGCTCAGCAGGATGAAGAAGCCGGCGGAAGCTGCGCGCCCGCCAGAGGGCGTTACAAAAGTGACGACGGGTATCGGAGAGCCGTTGATGGTCTCGATGATCTCGCGCGTGGCTTCCAGCAGCCCGCCGGGGGTGTTCAGGCGAATGAGCAGGAACGGCGCATTCTGCTGCTTCGCCTGATCCAAAGCGTGGCGCAGGATTTCGACCGACACCGGATGGATCACCGACTCGAAATCGACGGACACCGCAGACGCCGCCTGTGGCGAGGCATGGAGGCAAAGCGCAGACAAAGCCGCTGCTGCCAGAATCCGCCAGACTCTCTGCCGCTGCATGGCCGGCCTCCAGCCCCAAGATAGCCTTTCAGGCGTCTGGTGTAAATGCCTGGGCCGCTTTCGGGGCGGGGGACTGAAAAAAGAAAGCCCGCCGTTCACTGGCGGGCTTTCCAGAGGTTGAATGAAAACCTGCGGCTCAGGCCTGCTTCCTTCTGCGCATCAGTCCGAGAGCGAATAGCCCCGCAGCGCAAAGGTAAAGAGCGCCGGGTTCAGGAATCTCGCCGCCGGGCAACATGTCCACGTTGGAGCTGAGGATCTCGACTCGTACTCCGACAGGGTTCCAGGTGTACCAGTTCTCGGGATCGGGCGGGTTCGGCAACGCATCGTTGTAAATGATCAAGACAAGGCTGTTCGGTCCGTTGCGGAACAGACCCGGGGTGGGTCCGATCGTAAACGGTCCCTGCATGGAGCCGTACCCAATGACGCCCCCGTTCATCACCAACGAGGAGTTCACCCACATGCTGTTGAGCATATTGTCCGCTGACAGGTTGAACGTGAACGTTGCCGTGTCAGGGTCGTAGCCTGCCGGAATGTCATACATGAGCAGGAAGTAGTGATACCCTACTTCATCTGCGTAATTCCCGTAGGAACTGCCGTAGCCCTGCTGTGGAGAGATCCACTTGGAAGACGGAGAGTTCGCCGCCCAATACGGGAAAGGATAATCCGAGTCGTCGGTTACCCACGCCGGCACGAAGCTGTAAGTTTGTGACGGTGTCGGAGTGTAGAACCACTGCCAAGCGGGATCCTGCGTGCCCGGTGTGGAACCTCCAGTACTCACAAGCCCGGGGATGGGGGCTGCCGAACTCGCCAATGCCACCCCCAGCAAGACAACCCAAGCTGTTGTTATCGTTCTCATTGCTCCTCCAAGCTCACAATTGCCAGCAGCCGCCATGAGGCGAACATCTGACGCGATTCCTCCTAAGTCTACTAGAACTATCCCCACCAGTGCAAGTGGTGAGATGGCGATTTTTGTCGAAATTTCTTCCGGGCATCTGCCAACCGCTGAAGAGGCATTCCGCTCCTGAAAAGGGGAGATCATGCCGGTGATCGGAACGCGTGCTCGATGCGGCTCCGTCGCGGTTATGCTTTGGATACTAAATGCTTTGTATCCATGATCCAAGGCCCCGGACAGTTGCGTACGCAAGGCTCGCGTGGCAAGAATGCCGGACTCCGGCTTGCGGAGGGCGCCGGGGCGTGCCTGACCGGCGCTGCCGGCTCGCTTTGGCTGAGAACCGGGATGGCTGGGGGAGGACGGCAAGCATCGGTGGCGAAAATGTCGCGAAGATGGGAATCCGCCATCGACGCGCCGAAGAGGAAAGTGCCTCCCGGCGCAGCTGAGCTCCGTTGCGAGATTCCCCAGAGGCGCTCCTGTCAAGGGCGGCGCTATGGCTCAGCGTAACCGTTCAACCGCCCGGCTTTGCGTCCGGTTCCTGGCAAACCGGCGTGTTTTCATGCCCATCCTCAGGGGGGAGTTGGATCCGTGAGGGACTTGGCAAGCAGCAAGTACTGATCGTAATCGCGGATGTAATCGGACGGGTCGTAGGGCGCTGAAGCCAGAACCGCGAGGACGGCGTCTGGAGAATACTTGTACTGGATGGACCACACCATGGGCGGGATGTACAGACCGACCGCAGGATCATCGAGGATCAGTTCATCGCGCCGGCTGCCATCGTCGACAATGATGTGGCACGCGCCGTGGACACAGATGAGGAGTTGATGAAGGGTGCGGTGGGCGTGTTCGCCGCGGACGTCGCGGGAGGGGACGCCGTAGACGAAGAAGACGCGCTGGATTTCGAAAGGGATCTCGACTCTGGAAGTGAGATGGACGAGATTGCCGCGCAGGTCGAGCACCCCCGGCACGCGGACGATGCGGGACCCGCCGGCGAGGACCTTGGGGGAGCCGGCTTCGGAGTTCATCCGCAAAGTAGTGGCGCTGGCGGGGCGGGCATCGACGTAAGAAGTGATCGTCGCGGGGTTGCCGGAGACGACGGCGTTTCGGGGCACGTTCAGAGTGACCACCGCGCCTGGATCGACGACGGCGTTTTCGCCGATCAAAACGCCCGGGAGGATGGTGGCGTTGGCGCCGATGGCGGCGCCCCGTTTGACGGCCGTGCAAGGGATGGAGTCCTGAGCCGCGCGGCGGCTGACCTGTTGGACGAGCTCTGCAGCGAAAGCTGCGCCGGGACCGATGAAAACGCCGTCTTCAATCCGGACTCCTTTCCAGATGTGCACGCCGCATTGAATGGTGACGCGGTCCCCGATCACGACATCGTTCTCAATGAAAACGTGGTCGCAGATGTCGCAGTCACTGCCGATGACCGCGCCAGGCAGCACATGGGCGAACGCCCCGATTCTTGTGCCGGGTCCGATGCGGTCCGATTCGACGATCGCCTGCGGGTGCCGGAAGAAGCTTTCTCCCATGGGGTGTCTCCCTCAGGGTGTCCCAAGGCTGTCGATGCTATCACACCCGCCCTGACCAGAAGGCTCTCCGGGGTTCCAGCGCACCCCCAAGGCTGCCGGCGAGTCCACTGGAAGAGGAAGCAGAACGGAAATCTTCCGTCCGCAAGCATCCGCCAAGGCTGATGCCATCCAGAACTCTGTGCGGGCGCCGTTTCCCATTCTGGGGATCAGCCGCCCTGGCGCATCACGAAGAACGCCTGCGATCTCGAGCCGTCCACCTTCCGTAAACCGGGCTCCGGCGCAGCGCGAACAGGGCAAGCCGGCGCCGACGAAGTCTTTCCTGAAGCCAGCCCTCACCTGAATAGCGGAATCAGCGTCCGCTGCCGGCGAGGTTCCCCCTTCCGTCGGCATGGACATCCTCGACAGCGAGATTCATGCAGCTCGCGGCATGAATCCGCGTCCCGCACCGCCGGTTCCCCGTCCTCGAGACGTCTGTGGGAGTGCCTCGGCGCTCTTGTGCTTCTGGCTTGGCGCAGCGGCGACGACAATGGATAGTCCGCTATTGACTCGCAGCCCCGACTATGTTAACTCTGCTTCAAATATACATTGGTTCGAGCCGCTCGGCGGAAGAGGTTGATGTCCGCAGCCGGGTGAATGTATCTCGGAGGGTTCAAGAAGGAGGAGAGTTCATGCATCACAGAATCCTGCTTGCATTGTGCTTCACGGCGATCGCTGCGACTGGCGTGCATGCCGCGATTATCGGGAACTGGAATGGCAGTTCCCAATCGTGGAACAACTCGGCCATGGCCACGGTGAATAACACCGTGACGTCCGCCGGCCATACCGTCCTGCCGGATGGCCCCATCTCTGCGGCGGCGCTCGCAGCCATGGACATGTTCGTCATCGGAGAGGCCTCTCTGGCGCCTTCAGCCGCGGAGTTGTCCGATTTGGGCGCCTGGGTTTCCGGTGGTGGCGTCCTGCTCGTTTTCTTCGACTCTGGGTGTTCGGGCTGCACGGGAGGCAACGGGGTGCTTTCCGGCCTTGGCACAGGTATGTCGGCTTCGGGCAGCGCGTCTGGTGTTGTGCTCACTGGAGGCAATTTTGCCACCGAGGGGCCTCCCTACAATTTGGTCGGCCAGTCGCTCGACTTTTCGCCGGGGACGGCCATCTCCGGAGGCACATCCCTCGCCGGCAGTTATCTGCACTATGCAGTGCTCGGCGGCGGCTACGTGTTTGCCTTCGGCGACAGGCTGGACCATGACACTTTCAGTCCCACTGCGAGCACCGTAAACGGGCAAATGTTTCTGAACATCGCCGGGGGCGGGGGTGGCGGCGGAGAGATTCCTGAACCGGGTACCGCATTGCTGTTGGCCGGCGGGCTTGCGGTCTTGCTCGGTCTGAGCCGGCGCCGCTGAATCAGCCGCGCGAACCCTCTTCCCCGGTCGCCCTCGCGATGCAACGGGGGGGTGGGGACACGATCAGAACGCATGCGCGGCTTCGCTGCGGATACTGCGGGCAACCGGGCGGCAAAGCTTCAGCCTCTAGCAGCCACTGTCCTCCCTTTAGCATCGTTTCCACGGGCTGGCGCTCCATTGAATGACTCGCACCCCGCCGGTAGCCTGATGGATTTGGAACCCGAGGTCAAGCGTCCGGCGGACCTTCAATTGGGCGGCTCTTCCGCTCC
>DYJN01000142.1 GCA_020723085.1 Arcobacter sp. | reverse complement strand
CTACTTCAACGCCTCCTGCCCCGCGAACGCCCGGTACGGCGAGAGCACTTCCAGCACCTCGCGGTCTTCCGGCGACAAGTCCTCCTGCGCGACCATCCGCGCCAGCAACTCGCCCAGGCCGGGGCCGAGCATGAAGCCCTGCCCGCACATGCCGATTGCCATCAGATAACCGCCCACCTCCCGCGCCCAACCGACGAGCGGCGAGCCGTCCGGCGTCATCGGGTAGAGGCCGCGCCAGGTGCGCCGCACGCGAAGGTTCGCCAGGCGCGGCACCAGATCCACCATACGCGACGCGATCTGCGGCAGGAACACGCTCGTCTCGCGGCGATCGAAACCCACGATGCTCGGCTGTGGCGTGATACAGAACACAACCTGCCCACCCCGCAGTTGGAAGAAGTAGTAGTTCGCCGATCCCGGCGCTGGCCGGATGTCCACCAGCATCGGCCCCAGGAAGTGCGCCACCGGCTCGGTGATCCCGGCCTCGTGTGAGTCGGGCTGCACGGGATGTTCCATCCCCACCAGGCGCCCGACCGCCTGCGCCCACGCCCCTGCCGCGTTAACGACGACCGGCGCGTGATACGTGCCCTGCTTCGTCCGCACGCCGCGTATGCGGCGGCCTGTTGGGGTGTCGTCAACCAGAATCTCCATCACCGGCTCATTGAAGTGGAAGAGCGCCCCCGCCGCCTTCGCCGCGTCGTAGAAAGCGTGTCCCGCCAACAGCGGCGAGCAGTGCCCATCGCGCGGCGAGAACGTCCCGCCGAGAAGGCCGTTGGGATTCACGTCGGGGACGATGCGCAAGAAGTCGTCGCGGTCGTACCAGTCGATGTCAAGACCATAGGTGTGCTGCACTTTGAGCAAGTCCTTGAACGTCTGCGCCTCCTGTTCCCGGTAAGCGACGAAGGCGTAGCCCCCCGTCGTCCACTCGATGGTGTGGCCGTAGGTTTCCTCCCACGTCGAGAAAATTTCCAGGCTGCGCAGGCACAGGCGAATCTTCGCCGGATCGGAGTGCGTGGCGCGCACCCCGCCAATCGCCGACTTGTTGGAGCCTTGCCCCTGGCTCGCCGCCCCGTCGAACAGGCGCACCTTCAATCCCATCCGCGCCATCGCCAGCGCCGCCGGCGCGCCCACGCTGCCCGCGCCGATGATGACCACGTCGGATGAGGAAGTAGGGAGTACGGAGTAGGGAGTAAGGGATTGGGGACTGATAATTCGCCCATTCGCTGATTCGCCGATTCGCCCATTCGCCGATTCGCCCATTCGCTCATTCGCTGATTCGCCCATTCGCTGATTCGCTGCAAATACACCGAAAGGAACTTCGACGAAGAGGGGACGCGCGACATTGCGGGTCACATCGTCGAGAGGGATGCCTTCCTCGCGGAAGAGACGCAGGATGAGCGCACTGCACGTCTTGCCGCCGCACGCGCCCATCCCGGCGCGGGTGACGGCCTTGATCGCGTTGATGTCGCGGTAGCCCTTGCGGATCAGCGCGCGGATTTCGCCCGCCGTCACCCGCTCGCAACGACAGACGATCATATCATCTTTGAGGTTGACGACTTCATCGCTCAACGCCGAACCGACCGCCAGGTCTTGCACCCGCAGCCCGGCGACGAGTTTGGCAATCGCCTTCGGCGCTCGCAATTTGACCATCACGGTGCGGTCGTTGCGCTTGATGGCGCGCACACTGACGACCTCCGCCTCACCGAGCGGATTTCCTACCGAATCGAGCGCCGTCACCCGGTCGCCGACGGCGATGCGGCTCTGCAAAAACTCATAGGCCAGCGTCACCGTCGGCATCTCGGCGTCCTTGCGATAGTCCACCAGCGAAATCGCCTGCCCTGGACACACGGCGACGCACTGCTCGCAGCCCAGGCACGCCCTCCCCAACTCCGGGCCGAGGTAAACGGGAATGGCGCGGATGTCGGCCTTGTCGATGTGGATTAACTGCTGCGGGCAAGCCGCGGTACATGGATTGCACGGGATCTCCTGCGAGCAGTGGAAGACGGGGAAAACGCCCTCCTCCTGTTCGGGGATGCGCTCCGCAATCACCGCGCCGGGATGCGACTTGAGGATGTCGCCGGTGCGCCGCCACTCATCGGGGACCGCGTCCGTCGTCGCGCCGAGCGCCCGCGCGATCTCCAGCCCGCGAATTTTGCCGGAGAATATCGCCGCCGAGGCTTCCGCGATCTCCTGAGCGTCGCCCGCGTCGAAGACGGTCATCCCGAAGTCCCGTGCCTTCTGCGTGAACTCGTTCACCGGATCGAGGCCCACGGCGATGAGCACCGTGTCGCAGGCGAAGGAGTGCTCCGTGCCGGGAACAGGTTGGAAATGCTCATCAACTTGGGCAATCGTCACCGATCCAACGTGGCCGTCGCCGTTGGCGGACAGAATCGTGTGCGACGTGTAGATCGGCACGCCGAAGCGCGCCAGCTTATCCCGGTGGACCTTGTACCCGCCACATTCCGGCAGCGCCTCGACCAGCCCCACCACCTCGATGCCCGCCTGAAGCGCGTGATACCCCGCGATCAGCCCGACATTTCCGCCGCCGACGATAAAGAGCCGTTCGGCGGCTTTCACCAAATCGCGGTTGACCAATGTCTGGAACGCCCCCGCGCCGTACACGCCCGGCAGCGTGTTCCCCTTGAACGTCAGCGACTTCTCCCGCGCGCCGGTTGCGACGAGCAGGACTTCGGGCTGAATGAGCACATATTCTGGTTGCGGAGTATGGAGTACGAAGTATGGAGTAAGGTCGGGAGATTCATGATTCATGATTCGTGATTCGTGATTTGCGCCCCGCAGAATCCCCACCTTCTGGTCGCTAAACACCGCC
>DYJN01000068.1 GCA_020723085.1 Arcobacter sp. | reverse complement strand
TCGGAGTTGCCGTTTTCGTTCTTACGCCATGCGGGACTCTTTTTTTGATTCGTTCCGTCACTCTATTATGCGAGACTCAGTAAGGGAGTCGAGCAGGGCCAAGGGGAGCACGGAATTGTGCGCGACCCGAAGGGATCAGTGCAGCCTGAGCTGTGCCCATGAAACGGGATGTCTGCGCATCCGGCTCCGAGAAGCCGGTTGGGGACAACCACATGCAGAAAAAGCCGGCCGTTCTTCCGGTCAAACTCCAGCCCATGGATGACCCGAATCCACGGGGAACGCATGGCGGCGACAGTGGCAGACGGGCAGTGCAAACCGATGCCATCCTGTGACACGCAAGGAGTTGGCGTTATCCCGCCGCGTGGTGGAGAGGTCGTCTCTTCTTCCTGATTCTTCTGGCGAGTTGAAGTGGCCCCGTTTTCTGGACGGCTTGCTGCAGTGGATCGGCGGCATTGGAGATTCAGGAGAGAAGCCATGCCGGGAAGCCGCAAGACCCGCCCGCCGACCTTGCAGGCGAAGTCCCCCGTTGAAGCGCTGCGCGGCGGCAGGAGCGCCGCCGAGATCGCCAAGGCCTTTGATGTGCGTCTGAATCTGGTCGTTACCTGAAAGAAGCAGACGCGGGCGCAGATGACGGCGCTCTTCACCGGGGCTCAGGCCAGCCGCCCGGTTTCCGGGCGCGAGAAGGACGTCCTCTACCAGGAGATCGGGACGCGGAAGGTGGACCCGACTTTATCCAGAAGAGTTGGCCTGCACGCTTATGTGCAAGAGCCAAAGGATCGATCCGTTCCATCCCGATCTTGCCATCCGGCGCCAGTCCCAATTGCTGGGGCTGGCCACCTTGAAGGGCGCTGATGGCGGGGCTTTCACCGTCACGCGGCACTCTGCGCCGCAGCCTACGGGTTCCTGGCAGCGGAGAGGAGCCGTCTTTTCCCCTCGGCCGTGCAGGACAGCTGGGATGGAAGGCAGCCGGGCAGGCGGCGGACTGGCGCCCGCGAGGCGGCAGCACAGACAGAGCCGGCAGCGGTGTAAAGGCTATTCGGCTGCGGGCCTGAGGCGAAGCTTTGCCAGATGGCTGATGCGGCAGCTTCCGTGCTGCCCCTTTTGTGGAACACGATGTTTATGACTCAGTAGTACTCAAACGCTGCAAAGCAAGACGTCAGTCCTCCCGCCGGATGCTCCACCCCTGCCTTGAGGTAGACCGAGCAGGCGGGAGGCACTGCCTACTTGGAGCTCATGACCGCTTCCCCAGCATAGTTTTAAACTTCGCCGCCCAGGACCTCTTTTCCCACGTAGTCCTTGAAGTCTTCCACTGATGTAAAGCATCGAAAGCCGGCCCTGCTGGCGATCCCGATCGTTTCCAAACCCTCATTGAGCAGCACAACGACGGGCTGGCTCAACTCCGGTTGGATGCCATCAGGCCACGCGAGATCAAAAACCGCTTTCTGCTCCCCGGTCACGGGGTCCGCAAAGTCAAAGGCCAGCACGCCGCGCGGCAGTCCCTGAGCCTCTACCCAGTCGTTCAAGGCTTCGAGCTCCTCTTCTTCGGCTTCGGTGGAAATGGCTCCCACCACAGTCACCGGCTCCTTCGCTGGCTCTGGCGCCCCTTCGAGCCATCGCAGATCGCCATGCAGAAGCATTTCCATGCACCGATTGGCCACAGCCGCAAGCAGCCTCCGCCGCTCTTCGAGGAAATCGCGGTAGTTCTCGATCTTCCACAAGCTCGGATCGGTGGGAATCCACTGTGACGCCAGCGCACCGGGATGCCTAGCCTCGACTACCGGGAAGTATTCTTCCGGCAAGCGGTCGCTGATCTCCAGGTTCGCCTGCTTGGTCTGGAAACAGAAATTGGCGATAGCGTTGACCTCAGGGCGCTTATAGTTGCGCTTGTAAAGCTGAGCCTTTGGGAAGATGTGGTGCACCTCCAGTCTGCTGATCCTGCCAAGCAAGTTGCTCTTGAGCGGCAGGCCGGTACCCCAGTCTCTCGCCTCTCCCATCCGCGTCAGCATATACAGCACCGGATAGAATCGAGCTCCGAGGCTCCACCCTGTGAAGTGCCCAGGCTCGACCCGCAAGCCGCCGTGCCACAGCCGAAGCTGCTCCAGCAGCTTGTCCAGGCGGCCCTCAGGGCCATCGAGGGCGGCAAGGTCCTGATTGATATAGCTTTCCGTCGAGCCGGAGAAGCGGCCCCACATGCCTGACTGAGCAAACCAGAACAGCAGCTTGTCGCGTTCCCTCTCGTCCAGCGCTCCTCCGCGCTGATCGAGGTAGCGGACCATGACGGGAATCGCAAATCGGCCGAAAAACACCCGATCATGGTCCAAGCCCAAGCGGCCGCTGATCATGTTCAAGCAAATATCAATGTACTTGACCGCCCGCTTCAGCCCGTCCCGAATCTCCTCCGCGGTCTTGTCGTGGAGGAAGCTGAACTTCGCCTCTCCAGTGAGAACCGTGTTGACAGAGCGGAGGAGCCAATCGAGGTTGAAATAATAGCCGCTATCGGCCCACTTTTTGAGCGATCCCTTCATTTGGGCGCGCGCCTCCGGCCACTCTGCGCAGATCTTCGCCAAAGCGAGGTCGCCTTTCGAGAGTTTTGTCCCCCCGCTGTTCACTTGGTTAAAAATGTCCACAACGACGTCCAGCGACTTGTCTGCGCCAGTGACTTCTTCAATGTGAAGGTCGATGTCGACGATGCCCAACAATTGGGCGAGGCGCCCGACGTACACGCCCAATTTGTCCGCGGCACCCTGCCGGCTGAGCCGGGCAACAAGCTCGCCCATGCCATCGTTGCCCTTCTGCATCAGCTCAGTGGCGTCGATCCACAAGGGGTCGCCTTCCATATTGAGAGGCTGGTAGAAAGCGAACGTCTCGCTCTCCAGATGGAATCGGAGCCCGGTGAAGGCCGCAGCGTTTCCGTCGAAGAACTTCGGCGGCTTCCCACGGACGACACCGTAGAGTGAAGTGATGCGTTGCTGGCCGTCAAGGAGCAATTTCACGACGCCGGCTGTGAGTTGGCCTTCTCCACGATGGATGGCCGCCTTCGATTCTGTTGCCCAGACCAGCAGGCCTCCTACCGGATGCCGCCGGTACAGCGAGAGAAACAAGCCGCGCACCTGATCGCGGTTCCAGACGTATCCGCGCTGGAACTCCGGCAGTGCGATGTGCCCGCTGTCGATGTGGTCGAGAATAGTCGATATTTTCACCAGCCACCTCCCGGCTATGGTCGGCCCCTAGCCAGACTCAGATCGCCTTGCCTGGAGTACAACTCGACGTGGCAAGCGAGCCGATGTCTTTGGGCCGAACCCCCGAAGACCTATGATTATAACCGCAATCCTGTTTGTCAGGCCAACCTCCATGGCCGGCGCCGCACTCGTTCCGCCGGGCCCACACCATTTGGAGGCAGGAAGTCAGCGGCAGCGCCATCGAGGCCTCGAAGCTCGCCGTCCACGCCGGCGTCGAGATCACCGGCGAGTACATCTTCGTGGCCCCGGAGCGACAAGACGGATTGACGCGACGGATATAGGCGAAGTTGGCATGCGTCGCACAGAAGGTATTACTCGTGGGGCATAAACGTCGTGCGCCACAAAAATGGCAGCACGGAAGCTGCCGCATCAGCCGTCTGGCCAAGCTTCTCCTCAGGCTCGCAACCAAATCGCCTTTACACCGCTGCCGGCTCTGTGCTGCTGCCCCGCGTCCGGTAGTCTGCTGCCGGCCAGGACGCCTCCAGTGCAAGCTTCCCTGCACGGGCCGGGGCCGAAATTCGGCTCCTCTCGGCCCCCGGAAACGCGGAGGCCACGATGCACAATGCCGTGTGATGGTGAGAGCCCCGCCATGATCGCCCCTCGAAGTGGTCCAGCCCCTGCTCCTGCTTCAGCCCCCAGCAGTCCCGCTCGACGATCCAGCCCTGCTTGGCCGGCCGCACCATTTCCCGAAGACTGGCATCTGCCGGCAGATTTGCCAGCCAGTACCTCGCAGGTTCAGCGGCTCCGCGCGGCCGCTCGGGTCTCCAGCCACTTTTCCGGGTTGGACTCGGACCGCCGGGAATCGCGAGGCGCCGGACGCACCGGCACGGCCACAAATTGCGACCCAAGCAGCCGCGCCGTGCCCTCGCGTCACGCTCACCGAGTGCCGCCCCTTATCGGGGGTCCCCTTGTCATCCTTGATGCAGGCGATCACCGGCCCGCACGGCTCCATGGCAGGCAACGCCCGGCGGCGCGCGGAAGCCAGAACCGTCTCACCGCTCCACGGCGATTGCATCACCAAAAGATGCGTTGACTGCCCCTTCGCGTGCACCCGGCCTGGATCGAGCCGTCCGGCCATCTGCTCAACGCTCTCCTGCTCGCCGGGCAGCAGTCCGTGGCAAGAATCCTCGAGCGGTTGGCGACGCCCGGGCGCCTCGCCGCCCCTTCCATCACTCGATCCGATAGGAGCCCGGCGCGGTTCTCGGAGGCAGCACGGCGCCGTGATGAAGCGCCACACGCCCGGGGCGAGCTTCACCTTCTGAATGTCCCGGACCGCTTTGCGAATTTTCCTGGAGGAAATCCTTGGTGCGGGTTATTTGAGAGGAATCGACACCGAAATCCGATCGTAATTGCAATCGGTCGTAAATGGGGAAGTCAAAACGGCGTGGCGGTGAGGGTGGGATTCGAACCCACGGTACCCGTAAGGGTACAACGGTTTTCGAGACCGCCCGATTCAACCACTCTCGCACCTCACCGTACACCAATGTAGCCGATCCCCGCCGGACGCCGCAACGGCGTTGGGCAAGCCGGAGCAGCTCGAAGACGGCCGCCGGATGACCGTTCCAACAATTTGAGGCGGAAATGTTCCGGCCCGGCCGGCCTCCGAGTTTTCCTGGCCGGCGGGCGCCGAGCCCCCCGGCGGCTGCCCCTCGGACGCCCGCATCGTATAGGATTGCAGCATCATGAAGCGGCGGACAGCGCTGGGCCTGACGGCGGTTTCGGCGGCGCGCATCGCCGGCGCCAATGAGCGGGTCCGCATCGGCGTCATCGGATGCGGCGGGCGCGGGCGGTACGTGGCGCGGTGGATGCAGGAAGCAGGCGCGCAGATCGCCGGCGCCGCCGATGTGTACCTGCCGAACGCAGAGCGGCTGAAAGAAGAGTCCGGCGGCGATTGCGCCGCATATCAGGATTTCCGGCGGTTGCTGGAGCGCACCGGTCTTGACGCGGTGGTTGTGGCCACTCCGGATCACTGGCACGCGGGCGCGGCCGTGGCCGCCTGCGCCGCGGGCAAGCATGTGTATCTCGAAAAGCCCTTCGCGTACTCGATCCGCGAGGGCCGCGCCATCGTGGAGGCCGCGCGCCGCTGGTCGCGCATCGTGCAGCCCGGCATGCAGCACCGCTCGGCGGAACACTTCCGCGAGTGCGAGGCGATGATCCGCGACGGCATCATCGGCAAGGTCCACTTCGTGCGCGCGTGGAACTGGGTGAACATGACGCCGCGCGGCATCGGCCCCTCCGCCCCGGGCGAGCCGCCGCCCGGACTCGACTGGGACATGTACTGCGGACCCGCGCCGCTCGTGCCCTTCGACCGCAGGCGCTTCCTCTCCACGTACCGCTGGTTCCGGGATTATTCGGGCGGCTACATCACCGACTTCGGCACGCACAGGCTCGACACGGCGCATCAGATCATGCGCGTGGATGCGCCGCTGCGGATCAGCGCCGCCGGCAGCCGGTTCGCGCTCCAGGACGCCGGGGAGATGCCCGACGTGCTGATCGTGACCTACGAGTATCCGGGATTCGTGCTTCAGTACGAAGGCATCAACCTGAACGGGCTCGGCCTGGGGCTGCGCAGCCCGGGCATGCAGTATTACAACGCCCGCGGCCCGCTGGACCGCCCCAACGGCATCGCCTTTTACGGAACCGAGGGAACGCTGCTGGCCGACCGCGTGGGTTACGAAATCCTGCCGGAGCTGGCGCCGGGCGCTCCTTCGCCCCCGGCTGCGCCGCCGAAATTCCGCATCGAGCGGCGATCGAGAAACGTGCGCGACGTCACCCCCGAGCACGCTCAGGCCTTTCTCGACGCCGTGCGCGGACTCCGTCAGCCGCCGGCGGACGCGGAAGCCGGCCACCGTTCGACGGCGGTGGCGCACCTGGGAAACATCGCCTTCCGCACCGGACTCAAGCTGAGATGGGACGCGCGGCGCGAGGACTTCGCAGGACAGCCCGAGGCGTCGCGGTGGCTGTCGAGGAAGCCCCGCCGCGGCTGGGAGTGGGCCACCGGCGAGCCGCTGTTGCGCTAAAAGTCCCGGGCTGCGGTTTGGCTCACGCCGTCATGTCCACCCACTCGATCCCCACCTTGCCCAGAGCGTAGCCGACCTCTCTGCGCCAGTCGCCATAGCAGGTCATCCAATGGAAGCCGCGCATGGCGGAAGCCAGACTGTAGGAATCGCAGCGGAAGCTGACGTCGATCTGCGACCGGCAGATGGGCAGGAACGGAGCGGCGGCGATTTCACCCTCGAATCCCACCCACCGTTTAAAGCTGAAATCCGGGATAATATTCGTGATTTTTTGTCCGATCCGCATTTCCACCTTTGGCGCCGCGCCATAATCACTCTCAAAATGCGTCACCACCCGCACGTTTTCCTGATTCCTTCCGTCCATCTTCCGCGGCGCAGTGCAGTGCGCCTGCGTCACCAGCCCGTGATGCGGCGTGGTGGGGTCGTTAAGGAACACCGGCTGGCCGGAGATCGCCTGCAGCAGAATTCCTGACGGAATGACGACGAAATCCGACTCACAAAACGCCAGATATCCTTCGTCATTCAACAGGCTCAGCGGCAGGCAAGCGGTCGTTTCGCCGATCGGCATGATGGTGGACATGCAGTTGTTGATGGTGAATGCCGTCGAACCTGCTTCGCGCATCATCCCGCGGAGGACGTGAGTCAGCAGGAATGCATTGTCCACATACTCGCGGCGGGTTTCCAGCTTCACTCCTTTTTTCCCGAGATAATCGCCCGCCTCGAGCGCCGCCTGTTTCACAAGCTTCCCGTCCTTTCGCGCCTCCTGGAGCCGGCGCCCCAGTTCGTCGTAAGAAACTTCCACCAAATCCAGGCCGAAGCGCTCGCGCGCCAGTTCCGGCGCCCTGCGGCCGCCCGCGCCCCAGCCGGAAGCGCCGCCCAGGCAAAGCACGCGCCGCCCCTGCGTGTGCTTCAGTCCGCCCAGCGCGCGCAGCCGCCATGC
Source organism: Arcobacter sp. (assembly GCA_020723085.1). GTDB lineage: Bacteria > Acidobacteriota > Terriglobia > Bryobacterales > Bryobacteraceae > JANWVO01. The sequence goes on along the minus strand of DYJN01000068.1, from coordinate 11,564 downwards.
GGCGTCGGCTGTTTCATCCACCACCACATCCGCCGGCTCCGCGCCCGGCTGGCCCCACTCATCAACCGTTTTTCGCAGGAAGCGCGGGTGCACGATCTCGTACCACTCATAGAGCGGACCGGAGCGGTGCCGCACGAAGATCACGGCCGGCGTGCCGGGCCGGGACACGCTCTCCAGCAGCCGCACGCCGCCCGAGGCCGGATACATCAACAGCGCGTCGTGGTTGCCCGCAGCCACGGCTTTGCCCTCATCTACGGAACGGACCTCGCGCAGGGGCAGAAACTCCACCGGGTATCCGGCGGTGCGCGAGATGGCCTCCAGTTCGCGCCCGATTCGCGCCCGCTCTTCGGCCACCTCCTTTTCGGTAAACAGTCCGCCCCAGGGGCGCCAGCTCGTCTGCGGCCTCGGTCTGAAGATCTGGTAGATCAGCACGGGCTGTACGCGCAGAGTGCGCCGGGCGCCCGGTTCCAGCGGATGCCCGCCTCCGGGCGCCGATATCAGAGGAAGAGCTGCGCCGGTCTGCAGCAGTGTGCGCCGGCTCATCGAAGATATGCAGCAGGGCATGGGGCCTCCTGATCAGATACAGAGTCTGCCTTCTTTATTTCAGATTCCGAGGTCCGCTTCAAGCCCGGCGCGCGTCAGCCTCCCAGTGCGCGCTCGAGTTCGGCGAACGCCAGCCGCAGTCCCGCGCGCGCCTCTTCGGCCATGGCCTCGGCCTCGGCTGCCGCTGCTTCCGCCTGGTCCCGCTGAGCCGGCGGCGCCACGCCCGTCTCTACCGCGTCTGTGGCAATCCGCAGCGCCTCCCGCCGCGTCTGAAGAGCAAGTTCGGCAACGCGCACCAGGTCTTCGAACCGCTCCACCTTGCGCCTGGCCTTTTCTACTTCGATCTGCGCCCGGCGGCGCACGCGCCTCAGATTCTCCTCCGCCTGCTCGAGCTGCACGCGCCGCTCGCCGAGCTGAGCCCGCCTCCTGCCGCCGTCGAACAGGTCCCAGCTCATCCTTGCCCCCACGGCCGCATTGGAAGAAGGCACAAACGGCACACCGCGCTGCTGCGCGTGCGTGGCGAACAGGGCGATGTCCGGGATGAACTCAGCCTGCGCCGCACGGACGGCGCGGCGGGCCTTTTCGACCGCTGCCGCCGCCGCTTTCACTTCAGGACTGCGCTCCAGCGCCTGCCGCACCAGCGCGTCGAGAGGCGCCAACGCCGGCGCGCCCCACGGCGAGGGCTCGAGCTCCAGTTCCTCGTCCGGATCCAGTCCGATCAGGTCCGCCAGTTCCGCCAGCGCGTCGGCTCGCTGCAGCTCCAGTTGCAGCAGCGCGTTCTTCGACTCCAGCAGGCGCGCATCGGCTTCCAGCCGCTTCACCTCCAGCGCCGAGCCGGCCTCGACGGCGTTGGCCGCGTCGGCGCGCGCCGCCTCGGCGGCCTTTACCATCCGCCGCGCCGCCGCGATGCGCTTCTCGAGCAGCAGCGCACCCAGATACGCTTCCTGCACCTTCAGCGAGATCTCGTTCGCCGCGCGCCGGGTTTCGGCTTCGGCGATGCGGATGTCCTGTTCGGCGGCGCGCGTCCCGGCGTGGATGCGGATGAGAGGCGTGAGAGGTGCCTCGGCGGTTGTCATGGAGAGGCCGAACGTGTTGGCGCCCTGCAACAGCCGCAGGTCTTCCGAAGGAACCGGCCCGAGCTGCGGCAGCACGCCGAGAAAGCCGCGCGGAATGGCGACGTTCTGCAACTGGCTGTTGTACAGGAGGCTGGATTCATTGGAGAGCCGCGGGAATGCGTTGGCCCGGACAGCGTCCCGTTTCTTCGCCGATTCGCGCTCCTTGAGGCGCTGGATCTTCAGGATGGGGTTCTGCTGGCGGGCGAGGGCGAGAGCCTCGTCGAGCGTAATGCGGCGCGGCTCGGCGCGGAGCCCGGGCTGCCACAGCAGCAGGAGCAGCGCCGGCGCCAGGGCGGCTGGACGCCAGTGCGCGGCGCGGCGCTTGGCGGCAACATAGAGCACGGGCACGGCGACGAGCGTGAAGAACATGGAACAGATCAGGCCTACGGCGATCGCGCTGGCCAGCGGAGACCAGAGACTGGAACCGCTGAGGATCATCGGGAGCACGCCCACCGCCGCCGCCGCCGTCGTGAGAAAGATCGGCCGCAGGCGGCGTTCTCCCGCCTCGAGCGCCGCCGTCTCCAGCGCCGCCCCGGCATGCCGGCGCTCATGGATGTAATCGACAAGAATGATCGCGTTCCGCACGACCACCCCCGACAGGCTGATCACGCCCATAAAGGCCGTAAAGCTGAACGGATTACCCGTCACAATCAGCCCGAATACCGCGCCGGGAAGCGCCAGTGGAATGGACATCATCACCACCAGCGCGTCCACAGGAGACCGGAACTGGAACAGAAGAATGAAAAAAATCAGCAAAATGCTCAGCGCCAGCACAACGTGCATCTCCCCGAATGTTTCTTCTTGCCCCTCGATTTCGCCGCCATATTCGATCCGGTATCCGGTCGGCAGTTGCAGGCCTGCGAGCTTGTCCTGCGCCGTCTTCAGAATCTCGGAGGGCAGGCGCGCCTCATCGGGAATCGCCATCACCGTGAGCGTGCGCAGTCCGTTGCGGCGCAGAATCCGGCTGGGACGCCATTCCGGCTCGACGCTCGCCACGCTGCGCAAAGGAACCCGCGCGCCTGTGAGGGCGCTGACCACGTAGGCGTCCTCCACGTCCTCGAAACCGCTACGGTACTCCTCTTCCAGCCTCAGCACGACCGGGATGTCGCGGTCGCCCTCCCAGAACGTCGTCACGGGCAGCCCGCTGAACCCGCCCGCCATCTGCAGCGCAAGCATGGAATTGCTGAAGCCGAGACGGTTAGCCACCTCCTCGTTGACGCGCAGCGCCAGCTCCGGCGCGTCTTCATGAAAATCCTGGAAGACATACTCGGCGCCCGGCGTGCGGCGCAGGATGGCTTCCGCCTGCGCCCCCAGTTCGCGCAGCCGTCGCAGGTCTTCCTCGCCGTCCTGCGTCGAAACAATCCGCACTTCCACCGGGGCTTTCATCACGGTGCCCTGTTCCAGTTCGCGCACAATCGCCAGCGCCTCCGGCGTAACCGCCTGCAGCTCGCGGCGCAGGCGGAACACGAGCGGCGGCGTGTCCTCGGCGCTCCGCGCATTGACGACAATCTGCGCGTAGTTGCGGGCGGGAAATTCGGGGTCGACATTGTAGTAAAAGCGCGGCGCCGAATCGCCCACGAAGGTGGCGAAGCTCGAAACCAGCGGTTCCTGCCGGAGGTGCTGTTCCACCCGGCGCGCAGCCGCATCGGTCCTCTCCAGGCGCGAGCCCTCTGGCAGCCAGAGGTGGATGACGAACTGATTGCGCTCGGCGGTGGGGAAGAAGCGTTCGGGCACGGCAGTGCGCAGCAGCACGATGCCAAGCACGAACACTGCCGCCCCGCCCGCCAGCGTGAGCGCCTTGTTCCGCATCGCCACGTGAATCAACCGGTGGTAGCTCGACTGCATGAAGTCGATGGCGTTGAAACTCTTTCTGCCCGCCGCGGCTTCCGGAGGATGCAGCCCGCGCCGGATGAAGAACCGGCACAGCCACGGCGTTACCAGCATGGCGACGGCGTACGAGCAGGACAGCGCCACCGCCACCGCCACCGGCAGCGCCTGAATGAACTCCCCCACCGCTCCGCTGATGATGAGCATCGGCAGGAAGGCGGCGATGATGGTGAGCGTCGCGGCGAGCACTGGCAGCCACAGCTCGCTCGCGCTGCGCCACGCCGCTTCCATGCGCGGCGTGCCGCGGTCGAGATGCTCCACATAGTTGTCGGCGATCACGATGGCGTCGTCCACCACCATCCCGAGCACGACGATCAACGCCGAGATCGACACCTGATGCAGCTCCACGCCAATGGCATGCAGCAGGGCGAACGTGGCGGCGATGGTGACCGGAATGGCAAGGCTCGCGATCAGCGCCACGCGCAGCGGCAGCAGGATGATGGTCACCAGGATCACCGCTCCAATGGCGATGCCGAACTCGCGGATGAAGTGCGTGATGCGCCGCTCCACCACGGCGGGCTGATCGGCGAGGATGTCGACGCGCAGGTCCGGGGGCAGAGTGGCGCGGACGCGGGCCAGCTTCTCCCGCAGCGCCCTGCCGAACTCCACAATGTTGTAGCCCTCCTGCATCTCGACGCTCACGAGCACCGCCGGCTCTCCGTTGAACCGGCACAGCGAGCGCGGATCGCCCTCGACCCGCTCGACGCGCGCCAGATCCCCCAGATACACGGGCTGCCCGGACGGCGAGACGTCGATCATCACCCGCCGGATTTCCTCGACGTCCTGAAACAGGCCGGATGCCCGCATCGGCTGCGCCGCTGTGCCGGTTTTCAGCTCTCCGCCCGGCTGCACCACGTTGCGCCCGCGCAGCGCCTGGATCACCTTCATCGGCGACAGCGCGTACTGCGCCACGCGCTCCATGGACGACGTGATGCGGATCTCCTCCTTCTGCTCTCCGATGCGCTTCAACTTGGCCACGGCGCGCAGCGTGCGGAATTCGTCTTCCAGCCGTTCGGCGTACTCCTTCAGATCCGTGTAGCTGTAGCGGCTGCCATGCACCGCCACCAGCAACGCCACCGTGTCGCCGAAGTCGTCGCGCACCACCGGTCCCTGCACGCCCTCGGGCAGCTCGGCGAGCTTGAGTTCGATCAGCGCGTGCCGGAGCTTGGACCAGAACACGTCCGGCTGCCGGACGTGATCTTCCAGCTCGACGTGGATTACGCAGAGGCCGCTCCGGCTGGTGGACCAGGTCTTGGCTTTGCGCACTTCTTCAAAGCGGAACAGGCGGTCTTCAATCTTGCGCGTGATCTGCTGTTCCACCTGCTCGGCGGTGGCGCCGGGGTATGCGGCGATGACCAGCCCGGTGCGGATTGTGATTTTCGGATCCTCCCGCCGTGGCATGGTGAGCAGCGACGTGATGCCGGCGGCGAGCACTGCCGCCGTCAGCAGCAGCGTCACCTGCGGATGGCGCAATGCGGATTTCACCGGGTTCATCGCAGCACCTCCGCCCTGGCGCGCATGCCGTCCTTCACTTTGTGCTGCCCGCCCACCACGACAAGGTCCCCGTCGCTGAGCCCGTCTGTAACCTCCACCTCGCGTCCTGTCCCTCGCCCCGTGCGCACGCGCCGGGCATGCACCCGCCCGCTCTGCGGCGAGTAGACGAACACGTGGGTCGCGCCCTGCGGATCACGCCACACCGCCTCGGCGGGCGCCGTGCGCACCGTCACACGCGCATCGGTGTCAATCTCCGCCTCCGCGATCATGCCCGCGCGGAGTTCAAGCGCCGGATTTGGCGCCAGCAACCGAACGGAAAACGTGCGCGATTGCGGCTCGGCAGCAAAGCCGACAAGCTCCACTTTGGCCGGAAACTCGCGGCCGCTCAGCGATGGGATGCGGACACGCGCCGTCTGGCCGATTTTGACTTTTCCGATCTCGGCTTCCGGCACCCCAACGCGCACGCGCGCCGGGTGCAGCTTCATCAACGCCGCTACGGGCATCCCGGCGGCGATCATCTCGCCCGGATCCGCGAGCCGGCGCGCCACCACGCCCGCGATGGGCGCTCGCAGGTGCGTGTCTTCCACGCGCTTGCGGTTCAGCCGCGCGTTGGCTTCCGCCTGCCGCGCCCTGGCTTCCGCCGCCTCGCGGTCTTCCCGCCGCGCCCCTTCCAGCGCCTCCTCGTAGCGCTGCCTGGCTACCTGCCAGTGCGTCTCGATTTTCTTGAAATCGTTCGGCGCGAGACTCTTCCGCTCGAAGAGCAGTTTCATGCGGCGGTATTCGTCTTCGGCCTGCTCGTATGCCGCCCGCGCCTGCTCCAGTTCCTGCCGGCGCGCCCCCGCGCGCGCCTTCTCCGCCATTGCGCGCGCCGCCGCGGCTTCGCCTTCGGCGATCTCCGCGCCGAGACGGTAGTCCGTGGGATCGAGTTCCGCCAGCAACTGCCCCTGACGGACAACCTGCCCTTCCTCCACCAGAACGCGCCGGATCCTGCCCGCCAACTGAAAGCCCACTTCGGAAGATTCGTACGCCTCCACGTTGCCGCCGACGCGCACCACTTCCGCCCTCTCCGTCCGCGCCGCTTCTCGTACCTGCACCGTAGCAACCGGCTCCGGCGCTTCCGCTGCGCGTCGCCCGCACGCGGTGGCAATCACGATCAGAATGGCTGCTGCCCATCGGCCAGGCATCTGCATGGGAATCGCCCTCCATTGTCTATGCTGCCACAGTCGATGCCAAATGTCACTCTAAAGTGACATTGTGTATATGCAATTACTTACAGATGCGTTCCCATGGCAGATGCGCCGCACCTGCAAAGCGTGCCTTCCGGCGTTGGAAACCGGCTCCGCCCCGCGCTCCAGCCGCCGTGGGCGGAGCCGCGCGGCAACAGGGCGTGCGCCTGCCATCGGGCGATCCACACGCCGGGCCGCCATCGGGACCTCGCCGCCGCGCTGAAGGCGCAGCGCAGCCGTGCGGGCGCAGCCCGAAGCCCTTCCGCGCGGCGGCCAAGTCCAAACAGCGTTCGCCGCTCCGCAGGCGTCCCTTTCCTGCGCTGTGGGAGTTCCGCAGGGGAACGCTTCAGGGCAGCAGCTCGACCGCCCGGGCGACATCGTCAGGCGAGAGATAAAAATGGGGGCTCAGCCGGAGCCAGCCCTGCCGCGGCGCCGCGACGACGCCCGCTTCGCGCAGGCGCGTCCACAGCCAGCGCGCGTCGAGACCTTCCTTGCGGATGGAGACGATGCCGGAGCCGTTCTCTGGCGTGCGCTCGAGCATCACCTCGTAGCCCTTCTCCTTCGCCCCCGCGGCGATCAGGTCTCCCAGGCGCTGCACATGCGGGGCGATGTTCTCGATCCCGACTTCCAGCAGCAGTTCGAGCGAGGCGCGCAGCCCGAAGCAGCCGACGACGTTCAGCGTGCCGGGCTCATACCGCCCGGCGTCGTTCCGCAGGGTCATGTCGCGCGAGGAGTAGTCCTGCCAGGCGGCGACATTGGTCCAGCCGAACTCGACCGGCTCGATCGCGTCCTGCCATTCGCGCTGCACGTAGAGAATGCCGCAACCCTCCGGTCCGAGGAGCCACTTGTGGCCATCAGCGGCGAGCGCATGAATCTTCGCCTTTCGGACGTCCAGCGGGAAAGCCCCAAGGCCCTGAATGGCGTCCACGAAGAAGAACACGCCATGCCGGGCGCAGATCTCGCCAAGGGCCTCAAGGTTGGCCCGGTAGCCGCTGAGATACTGGACGAAACTGATGGCGAGCAGCCGCGCCCCGCGTGCCGCGCGGTCGATCTCCTCCAGCGGCGCCATGCAGCTCAGCCACTCCACCCGCACGCCCTTCCACTGCTCCAACTTCTTCCAGATGTAATAGTTGGCTGGAAACTCTTCCTGGAACGCCACGATTCGGTCGCCGGGATGCCAGTCCAGGCCCAGCGCCACCGTGGCGATTCCTTCGCTCGTATTCTTGACCGTGGCGATCTCCCCCGGATCGGCGTTCAGCAGCCGCGCTGCCGCACGCTTGACCCCGTCCACCGCCTCCATCCATTCCGGATAGTGCAGCGCACCGTAGTCGAGCGCGTCCTGCGCCATGCGCTGCATCGCTTCGGCGCCGCGGCGCGGCAGGGGAGCGACGGCGGCGTGGTTCAGGTACACCAGGTTCTTCGTCACCGGAAACTCGTGCCGCCACGCGCTCCAGATCTCTTGCGTCTCCTCTTTCCCGTAACCCATCCATTTCAATGTACGTTAGTCTTAAGTGAGGGGACGGGTCCATGAACAGCAGAATCCTGGCCGCGATTCTCGCCCTGGCGGTAGCCTCGCTGGCGCCGCCCCTGCGGGCGCAGCAAACTTCCGAACAGTCCAACGACCAGAAGTCGGCGCAAACCCAGAAGCCCAAGAAGGTCATCAAGGACAAGAAGAAAGACCCTGACGCCATCGGCGAACGCGACGTCGGCAAGGGCCTCAACTGGTACTCCATCGAGAAGGAGATCGCCATGGGCAAGTCCTTCGCGATGGAGATCGAGCGGATGGCCAAGATCGTCGACGATCCGATCATCGCCGAATACGTCAACCGCGTCGGCCAGAACCTGGTGCGCAACTCCGACTGCAAAGTCCCCGTTACGATCAAGGTCATCGACACCGAAGAACCCAACGCCATGGCGCTGCCGGGCGGCTTCTTTTATGTGAACACCGGGCTCATCACCCTGGCCGAGAACGAAGCCGAACTGGCGGGCGTCATGGGCCATGAGATCGCCCACATCGCGGCGCGCCACGGCACGCGGCAGGCCACGCGCGGCAACATCGCCAACCTGGCCACCATTCCGCTGATCTTTATGGGCGGCTGGACCGGATTCGGCATCCGCCAGGCGGCTTCGGTCGCCATCCCGCTGAGCTTCCTTTCGTTTTCGCGCGGCTTCGAGCGCGAGGCGGATCTGCTCGGGCTACAGTACATGTACAAGGCGGGCTACGATCCCAACGGCTTTGTGGACTTCTTTGAACGGCTGGAGTCGCTCGAGAAACGCAAGCCTGGAACCATCTCCAAGGCGTTCCGCAGCCATCCGCCTACCGCCGACCGCATCGAAGCAGCCCAGAAAAACATCTCCGAACTGCTCCGCGAGCGGCCGGAATACGTGATTACGACCTCCGAGTTCGAGGAAGTGAAGGAGCGGATCATCGCCATGAGCAACCGCCGCAAGCTCGGGCCCAGCGATGATCCCAACCGTCCACGCCTGAAGAGGGCGCCCGGCGCGGGCACGGAACCCATCGAAGGGGATGGCAAGAAGACCGAAGACCCCGACGAACGGCCGACCCTGAAGCGCCGCAACTGATCTCACCTTCCGCCTGTCCGCTCTTCGAGTGGCGGAAAAGTCAGGGCCTTTGGGGAGTGACTGCAGTTCCCCGGAGGGCATTCCGCGTCCATCGGCGCTGTGAGCCGCGGCAAATGCGTGCGACAGCCGTGCCTCAGTTGCACGTCAGCGACGGGCGGCTCCGCCGGGATGGCTAAGAGACGTAATATGAAGAACGGCTTTCCAAATCAGACTTGGCAGAGGAAAACGGGGCAGGTCAGGATGTCCTTGGCGCGGACGTTCCCCTTCCAGTTCTTGCATTGGAAGTACACCTGGAACGACAGCAGCGCCACACGCAGGACGCCCACACCATAGATTCCCCCGTCGCCGCTTCGGCCCGTCACTTCCACTTTCAGAAAGCCCGATTCACGGAGGATGCGTTGGCACAGACACTCGAAAGCGTCGGCGGTCATTTCCTGAACGACCCCGATGAGTTCGTCCTTCCACCCGCCGCCGGTTTCGGGAACGCCCTCCGGTTCTGCAGTCCCGTCTCCAGACCGACGCTTCACCTGAAGGCGCAATTCGAACGGGGAACTACTTGCTGAAGGGCAACGGACTGTTCGAGGGGACGACTCAGATCAACGGTGCAGCCGTTGGGTTCCGAGGCCGTTTCGTGGACGGCGTTGCACGGGTAGCAACGGTCTTCACAAAGCGATGAGCACGACAACATCAAATAGCAGCTTCGTCAAGGTCGCACCGCGCCCCGTGACTACCGAGGAGCGGAGGTAGATATACGATATCGTATCCGCCAATCCGGCTTGGGCAGACGTTCAACTGGGAGACCTCGTCGTTGTTGCGGAATGTGTGTGCGGATGCCGATCGTGTTCCGCCTCAGCTGGAAATGGAGAGAGCGTTCTGCCGTTAAGATAACGGAGAGAACACGTGAAGAAAGCACGAAAGCACTACACCGCAGAAGAGAAGGTGGCCATTCTGAGGCGCGATTTGCTGGAACAGGAGCCGGTCTCCAAGCTCTGTGACGAACTCGGGCTGCAGCCGACCGTCTTCTACCGCTGGCAGAAGGAGTTCTTCGAGATACAACGGCCGGATCGATGAACCGCGCTACAGGCTATCGGCCTTCCCCTTTCATTCCACGCGGAGCGGGCAGTTGGCCGTTGCTGCCTTGCCGCTTCCGTCGCGCACGTAGACAAAGAGCCGGTAGTTGCCGGGTGCTTCCGGTAATTCGACCGTCGCTTCCATTCCCTGCGCCGCCGCGATTGCACCTTCGATCGGAGGCGTCGGAGGCTCCCGGTCTCCTCCCGTCGCAGGGTTGTCGCTGACGTCTCTTCTCAGATCCCACTCGACCTTCAGCGGACCGCCCTCGGGATCCATGGCATCGACCTTTGCGGCAATGCGCGCACCCGGCCTGTGGACGCCGGAGCCCTCGACGGTCAGCCGCCGGATCGCGGGCGCCCGGTCGGCGGGCCAGGAACCCGTCCAGGCGCGCGTCATCGCATCCACAGTGTCGAGCGGAGTGCCATCTGGCAGGAACATTCCGTACCAGGTGTGCGTCTTCTCCTGCTTCTGCCCCCACAGGAAAACGTAAGAACCCAGGCACTGCGGCTGCCCCTTCACAGCGTGCGCATAGGCCTTCGAATAGAACGCCGCCTTTTCGGTGCTCGAGTCTTCTATCGGCAAGCCCCACGGCGTCTTGGCCACTTCCCAGTGCCCGCGCGGGCCGAATTCCGTCACAATGTATGCCTTTCTCCAGCCTTGCGCGGCCACCTGTTCCGGAACCTGCATCATGCCGCCATAGGCGTTGATCCCGACGGCATCAAGCGTGGGGCAGTGGTCTTCGAGCTCTCTGAGTTTCGACTTGCCCAGGCCGGCGAGGACCGTGATCACGGGCCTCGAAGGGTCTTCCTGTCTTACGATCCGCGCCAGTTGCTCGATCTCTTTCCATAAGGCGACCCTTTCGGCGTCGCTGACAAGCAATTCTGTTTCGTTGCCGAGGGCCCACATCAGCACGGCCGGGTGGCTTTTCAACGATCCCACCGTGGCCCGCACGCGCGCCCGTTGCCGATCGACCTGCGCCGGATCACCGTAGTCGAAACCGTGTCTCGGCTTTCCCACTTCCAGGCCGACGAGCACCGTCAGGCCGAGCCTCGCGCATTGGTCGAGCACGTCCCGGCGCGGCGGACTCCAGGTGCGGACCGAGTTGCCGCCGCTTTGTTTCAGCAGCTCCATTCGCGCCGTTCCGCCCGCGCCGAGAATGTAGTAGGGCTTCCAGTCCCGCAGCAGCTCGAACCCGCCGCCTTTGGGAACGATCTTCACGGCACCCGCCCAACAGGCCGCTGTGGCGGCCAGAATGAGGACGTATCGCATGGCGCCCTCATTGTACGCCTGCTTCCAGTCCTGCGGGCGGATGGAGTTGGACGGCACGGCATCGATCCTGGAGATGTCAGGCTGGCACTCCTGGGAGACTCAAGAAGGAGGCACGCGGACGCCGGCGCTGTCCGTGTGAACCCATCGAATTCGTCTCCGGATCCTTGCCGGCGCCGGACGCCATGCCAGGACCTGCTGCAAGCGCCGGCGAATGAACCATGAGGGCTTGTCCATGCGCAGATCCGGCTGCGCTCGCTCCGTTAAGAAGACCAAACGGGAAAATCTTCCGCGTGGGGGGAAGGAGAAGAGGGGAGAAAATGGCGGGGACGACGGGGCTCGAACCCGCGACCTCCGACGTGACAGGCCGGCGTTCTAA
>DYJN01000017.1 GCA_020723085.1 Arcobacter sp. | reverse complement strand
CTGCTCCTACTGGCTCTGCCTGCCTGTCTTGCCCCGGCGCAGGAATGGACGCCGCTGTTCGACGGACGGACCCTGAACGGCTGGCGCGTGGAGGCGAAGCCCGCCGACGCGGCGCAGGGCTTTTGGAAAGTCGAGGGCGGCGCGATCGTCTGCGACTCGCGCGGGCGCGCCGGCCACGGCTATGTCTGGCTGATGACGGAGCGCGAGTTCGATGACTTCGAACTGCGGTTGGAGGTGCAGAGCTTTCGGCAGAGCCCAGGCAACTCCGGCGTGCAGGTGCGCAGCCGCTACGACCGCGAGGCGGAGTGGCTCGACGGTCCCCAGGTCGACATCCATCCGCCCGCGCCATGGCGCACCGGGCTGATCTACGACGAGACGCGCGGCTGGCAGCGCTGGATCCAACCCATGCTGCCGGACTGGAACATCGGCGTGGAGCACGCCCCGGCGAAGTGGGAATGGCGCCACGCGGACGAGGGAAGCGGATGGAACGAGATTCGCGTTCTTTGTGATGGCACGCGCATCCGCACCACCGTCAACGGCCACATCATCACGGACCGCGACTTCGCGGGCATCCTGGACGACGGGCATCACCGCGCGCGCCGCGCGGGACTGTGCGGTCATATCGCGCTGCAACTGCACACGCGGGACGAACTTCACATCCGGTTCCGCAACATCGCCGTCCGGGAGCTGCGCCGCCGCTGAGGCTACTGGGGCAGCTTCGCGCTCTGGTGCGCCACCATCTGCCATTGCCCGCGGTTCTTCCGGAACACGTGCAGCAGCGCCAGCCGGTCGGCGACTTCCTTGCCCTGCTGGACGGTGACGATCAGCGTCCGGCAGTGCGTCAGCGCGATGTCGGGGGTGATGAGCCGCACCTTCAGCTCGCTGTAGTCCACCTTCAGATACCGGCTCCTGCCGTCGCGGAGCTTGCCGATGTAACTGTCGCGCGAGTCGACCAGCCCGGTGGAGTGCGTGTAGACGAGATCCGGCGCAAGGACCTTCTCGAGCAGAGCGAGGTCATTGGTGGTGACGCCGCGCGCCCAGCCGCGTTCGGCCTCCTCCACGGCCTTCGCCTCGTCGGCGCCCCAGGCGGCCGCGGCGCAGAAAAACAGAACAGCCAGAATCCGTTTCATGCCATTCCTCCTGTCGGATGAGCCTCTTCTGCCAGCCGCTCCGGCATGTCGGCCAGGACGTAGCCGAGCACGGCGAGGGCGGCGATGTGCTCCTGAAACTCGCGGCGGTCGATCTTGTCAAGAGTGTCCGCATCCGTGTGGTGCCATTCGAAGTAGCGGCGGCCCGTGGTGAGATGGCCGATGCCGGGCACGCCTTCGCGCATCAGCGGGCTGATGTCGGCGCCGCCCCCGCCGCGGACGGTCTCCACAGGGCCCAGGGGCTGCATGAGCGCGGCGATCGCCTGCATCCGGGCCATTGCGTGATCGAGGGCGGCGCCGGACGCACCTGGAATGGACAGGCCGAACCCCCGCAGCTTCTCCGCGCCGCCGTCCATCTCGATGGCGGCGACATGGCGGCGCGCGGCATCGCCGGCCCATTCGCGGTAAGCGCGCCCGCCGCGCAGCCCGTTCTCCTCATTGGTCCACAGGCAGACGCGCAAGGTGCGCCGGGGCCGGAGGCCGAGCGACTTCACCAGTTGCACCGCCTGCCACGCAGCGGCGCAGCCGCTGGCGTCGTCCTGCGCGCCCTGGCCGACGTCCCACGAATCCAGGTGCCCGCCCATGACGACGATCTCTTCCGGATGCTCGCGCCCCGCGATCTCCCCGATCACGTTGGCCGAAGCGGCGTCGTCCAGAGTCCGGGCCGACATCTGGAGCTTCACGGCGACGCGCACGCCGGCTTTGCAGAGCCGGCAGAGCATCATGGCGTCCTCGATGCTGATGGCTGCGGCGGGGATCTTCGGCGCATCGGCCGAGTAGTTCAGCGAGCCCGTGTGCGGCGTGCGCAGGCTTGCGGGAGTGACGCTGCGTACGAGCACGGCTCGGGCGCCGAACCGCGCGGCGCGCGAGGCGCCTTGGCTGCGGTAGGCGACCGTCTCCCGGTAGCCGCGCCAGGGCTGGTTATAGACAACCACCCTGCCACGCACGGCCTCGGCGCCGAGCTTTTCGAGCTCTTGAAAGCTCTCCACGCACACCGCTTGCGCCGTGATGCCTTCCGGCGGCGTGCCCACGCTGCCGCCCAAACCGAGCATGGCCAGGCTTGCTTCGCGCGGCTCCACCATCCAGGCGCTCTCTGCGCCGCGCACCCAGACGGGCACCTTCACCGCCGGCGTGACGACGTTTTCCAGCCCCTCGCGGCGCATCTCCGCGGCGGCCCATTCAATGGCGCGTTCCAGCCCTCTAGATCCCGACAGGCGGGGTCCGATGCGGTCGCAGAAATACGCCAGCTTGTTCCATCCGCCCTCATCGGCAAGCGCCGCATCGATGATGCGCCGGGCGGTTGCTTCATAGGCGGAAAGTTGGGCTGCCCTGGCCTGCCGCACCAATGACAACGCGGCCGCCCGCCGAAAGAGATCCCTTCTCTGCATGGTCTCTCCGAATTCTCTCATAGGCGTGCGCCGCGCCGCCGCTTCCGTGCATCCTATTCTGTAGCGCATGCCGCACTACGACGCCTTTCTTGTTCTCAGTTTCGGCGGACCGGACAGGCCCGAAGACGTGATGCCGTTCCTCGAACGCGTGGCCCGGGGGCGCAACATCCCCCGGGAGCGGCTCGAGGAAGTGGCCGGGCACTACGATCATTTCGGCGGGCGGAGTCCGATCAACGATCAGTGCCGTGCGCTGATGGAGGCGCTGCGCCCGCTCCTCGGCATGCCCGTGTATTGGGGCAACCGAAACTGGCATCCCTTCATCGAAGACACGATGCGGCGGATGACGGAGGATGGCGTTGAGCGCGCGCTGGTCTTCGTCACCTCGGCTTACAGCTCCTATTCCGCCTGCCGCCAGTATCTGGAGGATATCGAGCGGGCGCGAACGGCTGCCGGTCCGCTGGCGCCGCAGTGCGATAAGATCCGCCACTTCCACAACCATCCGGGCTTCATCGAAGTGAACGCGGAACGGCTGCGCGAACAGCTCTCGAGGTCGGGGCCTGCCCCCGTGCTGTTCACGGCGCACTCGATTCCGCTGGAAATGGCGCGCACTTCGCGCTATGTGGAACAGCTCGAGGAAACCGCGGGGCTCGTGGCGGCGGCATCGGGCGTGCGCGAGTACCGGCTCGTCTACCAGAGCCGCAGCGGTCCGCCGCGCGAGCCGTGGCTCGGGCCGGACATCCTGGAGGCGCTCGATGAGGCGCGCGCCGCCGGCGCGGACAGGGTTGTGGTCTCGCCCATCGGATTCATCAGCGACCACATGGAGGTGCTGTACGACCTCGATTTCGAGGCCGCCCGGCACGCGGAACAGATCGGACTGAAAATGTTCCGGGCGGGCGCCGCCGGCACGCATCCGCGCTTCATCCGCATGATCCTGGAGCTTGTGGACGAGCGCCGCAACGACGCCGCCTGGGCCGAACCCTGCCATCAGTTGTGCTGCCCGGCGCCGTTCAGAATGCCGCCGCCGCAGGCCGCGCCCGCGCCCGCAGGGTGAATTGCTCTCAGCGGCGCGCCTTGCGGGTCCCCGACTGCCGGACTTCTTCCGCGCGGATCTCCCGCAGCAACTCCCGCGAGTCGTTGAGAATGCCGAGGCAGGCGTGACGGAGCAGCACCAGCACTTCCGCGAAGGCGGGATGGCGGAGAGAGTAAAAAACCTGGTTGCCCTCCTTGCGGCGGACCACCACTTGGCGGTTCCGCAGCACGGCGAGATGCTGGCTGGCGTTGGCCTGCTCCAGCTTCAGGCGCTCAATCAGCTGTCCCGCCGAAAGCTCGGCGCGCTGCAATTCCTCGACGATTGCGATGCGCGTGGGATGCCCCAGCGCCTGCAGGATCTCGGCCTTGAGCTTCCGGAGCGTGTCCGCCACTTCAGCCCTCCTTATTCCTCCTGCCCTGCCGCTGTCCGGAGCCCTTCCCGCGGCGGCGCCAGCCGCCCGACGGCGAGCAGAATCCCGTACAGCAGGCTCTCCGGGCGCGGAGGACAGCCAGGGACGTATACATCCACCGGAATTACGTCGTCCACTGCGCCGCGCACCGCATAGTTCAGGCCGAAGATGCCTCCGCTGATGCCGCACGCGCCTGCCGCCACCACGGCCTTCGGATCCGGCGTGGCGCGCCAGGTCTTCAGCAGGGCCAGTTCCAGGTTGCGGGTCACCGGTCCGGTCACCAGCAGCATGTCGGCGTGGCGCGGCGAGGCGACGAAATGGATGCCGAACCGTTCCAGGTCGTACAGCGGGTTGTTGAGGGCGTGGAGCTCCACTTCGCAACCGTTGCAGGAGCCGGCATCGACCTCGCGGATGGCGAGGCTGCGTCCGAGGATCCTGTGAACCGCCTGGCGGACAGCGGCGCCGGTCTCCTCGATGGAACCGGAGGCAGAGCCGCGGGCGGGGCCGCTCAGCAGGCGCGTCTGCACTCCATTGGAGTTGATTTCGTATTCCGCGGAGAGGACAAGATCGCCGCGGCGCAGAGCAGGCGGCTCGAGTTCTCGCGCCATGCGCACCGCACCCTCGGGACACGCGTCCGCACATCCCCCGCAGAAGATGCAGAGGCCGTAGTCGACCTTCACCGTCCGCGACGCGCCCGAATCGAGCACGGTGATGGCCCCGGTGGGGCAGGCGGCCGCTGCCAGCCGTGCGTCGCGCCAGGCGGCGAAATCAAAGCGCGGCGTGCCGCGCCAGGCGGGCGGAGGATTGAAGGAGCCGATCGGGTCGCCGATCGTGACGAGCCCCGTGCGCAGAGACTGGCGGAGGATGTTCAGCATAACTCACCGGTCCGTGCCCGAATAGGACAGGTTAAAGCTCTTGTTGATCACCGGAAAATCCGGGATGATATTGCCCTGAATGGCCTCCACAATGGCAGGCCAATTATTGAGAGACGGATCCTTGATCCGGCAGCGGTCAAGACGGCCGTTGCCTCCATTGCGAATCCAGTGCAGGATCTCGCCGCGCCAGCCTTCGACGGCGGACAGGGCGGTTGCGCCGGGCGCGATCTCAGGCAGGGGCGACAAGGAGGGGCCTTCCGGCAGCTCCGCGGCCGCAGCCCGGATCAGCGAGAGGGACTCCAGGACCTCTTCGGAGCGGACGCGCATCCGGTGCAGGACGTCGCCCTGGGAGAAGACGGGAACGCGCGGCTGGAGCCCCTGGTACCCATCGAAGGGATGATCCCTGCGCACGTCAAGATCCTGGCCCGAGGCGCGCCCGGCCACGCCGACGATGCCGAGGTCCTTCGCCTTCGCGGGCGGCAGCGTGCCCGTCGTTTCCAGCCTGTCCCTGGTGGAATCGGAATCCTCGATCAGACGCACCAGGCTGCGGTACTCGCGCTCGAAGGACTCGAGTTTCTCGAGGAACGGCGCCAGGCGCGCCGCGTCCAGGGGGCGGCGCAGCCCTCCCGGCCGCAACAGTCCGCGCAGGAGCCGGCTGCCGGTAAGTTCCTCGTTCAGGCGCAGCATCTGCTCGCGGAGGCGCGTGGCATGGGAGTTGGCGATGACGAAGCCCACGTCGGTGGCGATGGCGCCGATGTCGGCGGCGTGGTTGTAAATGCGCTCCAGTTCCAGCAGAATCACCCTGCCAATGCGCGCGTGAGGAGGGGCCTCGATGCCGGCGGCGTGTTCGAGGGCCAGGCAATGGGCGAGGCCGTGACCGAAACTCGTGTCTCCTGAAACGCTTTCTGCCAGAAAAACGCCATGCGTCAAAGGCAGATTCTCGAACCGCTTTTCCACGCCTTTATGCGTGTAAAACAAGCGGAGCTGGAGGTAAATCACCGGTTCGCCGGCCACTGCGAAATGGAAATGGCCCGGCTCGATGATGCCTGCATGCACCGGCCCGACGGGGACGTAAAACACGCCTTCGCCGATCGTCTGGCGGAAGATGTGAGGGTCGCCCTCCAGCGGAGGCAGCACCGCGTCGATGGGAAAGTCCTTCAGAAGCGGGTGGACGCCGGGCCAGTGGTCATGCAGCGCCACGCGGCGCGGGTTGGGGTGGCCCTCCGCCTCGATTCCGAACCAGTCCTGAGTCTCTCGCTCCATCCAGTTGGCGGCAGGCGCCTGCAGGGAGATGGAGGGGAACCGGGGCTGTTCCGGCGCCACCCGGTAGCGGATGACCAGATAGCGGTGGTCGTCCCGGTGTTCGACCACATCATAGAGATAGTAGGCGCGCTCCTGCGCGCGGCGGTCCTCTGCAAAGACAGAGGCGAAGCGGCATCCCCTGTCGAGCAGCGCCGCGGCGATCTCCTGCCTGTCATCTGCGCCCGGAAGAAACGCCCGGACTTCCCAAGGCGTCTTCTCGCATGCGGAAGCGGCAAGCGGACGGACCTCCGCCATGAGCGAATCGAAAGCGGCGGATCCGGGACGGCTCATGGTTTCACCTCCAGCAGGCTGGCAGCCTGCGCGAGCAGGGAAGAGAGCGGAGCGGGGATCCAGAAAGCCAGCACGAGCAACACCACGCTCAGAACGGCGAGCGGATATACGGTCCACCGGTTGCGATCTCCCGCCGGAAGATCCGGCACCGGTCCCAGCAGCAGCCGGGCGGCGTGCCCGAACATGCCCGAGAAGATCAGAACCAGCAGGATGACGGCGGTGATCGACGCCCACGCATGCCCTTGGGCGAAGCCGGCGCGGAGCATGGTGAACTCGCTGAGGAACAGGGGAAACGGCGGCGTGCCGGTGACGGCCAGCACGGCGGCGAACAGCGCCGCGCCGCTCCAGGGAAGCGCGTGAACCAGCCCGCCGGCGGTGTTTCTGAGCGAATCGTCGCCCGTATGCTGCTGAGCGTTGCCGGCGGAGAAGAACAGCAGCGGCTTGGCCAGGGAATGAAAGGCCATATGCAGGACCGCGCCCAGGGATCCGAGCGGACCGCCGAAGCCGATGCTGAGCGTGATGATGCCGCAATGCTCGATCGAGGAGTAGGCCAGCAGGCGCCGGTAAGACTTCTGCACCAGGATGAATGGCGTGGCGATGGCGATCGAGAGGATGCCGAACACGATCAGGAGCTTCGACGGCATCCCAGGACCGGTGGCGCGTGCGGAAAGCAGGAAGAACCGTCCCAGACCGTACAGCGCGCAGTTCAGCATCGCCGTCGCCATCATCGCCGCCGCCGGCGCCGGCGCCTCGCTGTAGGCGTCGGGCTTCCATGTGTGCATCGGCGCCAGCCCCGCTTTGGCGCCGTAGCCGAGAAGCACGAGGATGAAGGCCAGACGCATCACCAGCGGGTTGAAGCTCGGCGCGGCGGCGATCAGGAACGGCCAGTTCAGGGCCTCCCAGGTCTCCATGCCCGTGCCTTCAAAGGCGGCGTAGTAGGTCAGAATAGTTCCGAACAGCGCCATGGACAGGCCGACGCCGCCGATGATGGCGTACTTCCAGGCCGCTTCCAGCGATGTGGGTTTCCCGTAAAAGGCCACCAGGAACACGGAGGCCAGCGTCGCTCCCTCCAGCGCCACCCACATGATTCCCAGGTTGCCGGTCAGGGAAACGCCCAGCAGCGTGAACACGAACAGGTGCGAGAGCGCGTAATAAAGGCGCAGCTCGCGGATGCCGAGCCGCGCGGGCGCGCCCGCAGGCTGCGCGCCCCGCAGATACCCAACGGTATACGGAGCCGAGAAGGCCCACACCGCACACGTCAGCAGCGTCACCAGCGCCGAGAGCGCGTCAGCATAGAGAAACCCATTCAGGAAACTCACCGGTCCGCCGGAGAGCACCGCCGCCGCCAGAAAGGCCGATGCCGCCAGCGCGGCGCCTGCCCCCAGGCAGTAGATGAACTCCATCCAGGCGCGCCGCCGGGCAGCGCCTGTCGCTGCCGCGCCAGCCAGCGGAATTGCCAGAAGCCACGCGAGAGCCATCGATCCCCCTTACCCCCGCAGCCGGCTCAGCCGCGTCACATCCATTGAGTCGAACGCCTCGCGGATCCGCCCCACCAGGATCGTCAGCACAAGCACGGCCACCAAAACGTCGAAGAAAACGCCCAGTTCCACGATCAAAGGCATGCCATAGGTGAGCGAAATCGCGGCCAGGAAGAGCCCGTTTTCCAGCGACAGCAGCGCCAGCACCTGCGACAGCGCCTTGCGGCGGTTCGCGATCAGGAAAAACCCGATCAGGAACAGCGCTACCGCCACGGGCAGCGTATTGTGGCCCAGCGAGGAGGGGCTGCCGAAGCTCATCTGCTGCTGGAGCGGCTCCGCTACCACATAGGCCAGCAGCGTCAGCATGCCGGAGATCACCACCGAAACGGGCACGTTGAGCAACGGCTTCATCTCGTGTTCGATCCGGATCTGCTCCACCAGCCGGATAAGGATGGCCGGCAGCAGCAGGGACTTCAGCAGGAACGTGAGCACGGCAGCCATGTAGATGTGGCCGGCGCCGGTAAACCATGCGATCGTGCCCGCGATCGCCGCCAGAAGGAACGATTGCAGGGCGAAGACATAGATGCTGGAGACCAGCGATTTCTGGGCGACCAGCGTGATCTGGAGCACGAGCACGATGGCCGCCATCAGCGTGATCATGGTCTGTCCGAAAATCGGGTCGGATAGCAGTGGCATGGCGGTCCCTCTAGCGGCCTCCAAACAGGAATGTGGAAATCAGCGCGAGAGCGCCGAGCACAAAAGCCACCGACAGCAGCTCGGGCACGCGGAACAGGCGCATCTTCGCGTTCGTCGTCTCCACCAGCACCACGGCAGCCGCCAGCAGCAGCAGTTTGAGCAGATAGAGGGCGGCTGCGGAAAGAATCGCCGGCACGCCCGGCGCCGAGGCCAGCGTGAAGGGAATGAACAGGTTCGCCAGCAGCGTCAGGAGCACCATCTGCTTGATCGACGCGCTCCATTCGATGAGAGCCAGCCACGGACCGGAGTATTCGAGGATCATCGCCTCGTGGATCATGGTGAGCTCGAGATGCGTGGCGGGGTTGTCCACCGGGATGCGGCCGGTCTCGGCGAGCAGCACGACAAACAGGGCCGTGAATGCCAGCATCTGCGAGGGCGCCAGAAAACGCCAGCTCTGGCCGATGGCTGCCTGCGCCATCCTCGACGGGTCCGTGGAGCCGGCGGTCAGGGCCACGGTGAACACGGCAAGCATCAACGCGGGCTCGGCCAGCGCGGCGATCGTCATTTCCCGGCTTGAGCCCATTCCTCCGAACGCGCTGCCCGTGTCGAGCGCGGCGAGCGCGAGGAAGAACCGGCCGAGTCCCAGCAGGTAAACGAGCGCCAGAACGCCGCCAAACTGGCTCAGCGGCGCTGCGGCGAAGACGGTGGGCGCCAGCAGGCCAGCGAGAAGCGTCGTCGAGAACACCACAAAGGGCGCGGCGGCGAAGACGGGCGAGGCCGTTTCCGGAATCACCATTCCCTTGCGCAGCAGCTTCCCCAGATCGCGGTAAGGCTGCAGGGGCGACGGGCCGCGGCGGGTCTGCAGCCGCGCCTTGGCGGTCCGGATCAGGCCTGACAGCAGCGGGCTCAGCAGCAGGAGCAGCAGGCCTTGCAGAACGGCGTGGAGCACGGTGGCGGTCATGATCGCACCCCGAAAAGGAGCAGCAGAAGGAGCGTCACGAAAATGTAGGCCAGATACGCGTGGATGCTGCCGGCCTGAATCTGCCGCATCCGCAGCGCGAGGCGCAGCAGCGCCTCCTGCACGGCGGAGTGCAGTGAAGCGCCCGGAGCGGGACGGACCTCGGACTCGAAACGGATCTCGCTGGGGAAATAGGGGGAGGCCTCGAACCGCGGCTGGATCTCCCGCCTCGGCCGGAAAATAACGCTGAAGATCATGCGGATCGACTTTGAAAATCCTGTGGCCGTGTATTCGTTGGAGGCGCTGAGGGCCGGCAGGCCGCAGTCCCAGACGGGCCCCGCGGCGGTGGTCACGCGCCGGCGCCGGAGCAGCCACAGAATCCACGGCACGAGGCCGAACGCGGCCAGCAGCAGGCCGAGCGCCAGCGGAGAAGCGGCGCCGGTCCTCGGCGGCGGAGCCTGGATGGAAGCAGTGGAGAGCGATACGGCGGCCAGCGAAATCCGCGTCTTCAGCAGTTGCATCGTGACGCCGTCGAAGACCTGCATAAACCACGGCGCGCCCAGACCCAGCAGAATGCAGGCCAGCGCGAGCCATGCCATCCCCGCGCGCATTGACGGCGCGCATTCAGCCGCCTCGCGCGCGTGCTCCGAGCGGGGCAGCGCCAGGAACGTAATGCCGTATGCTTTCACGAAGCATGCCGCGGCCAGCGCCGCGGTGAGCGCCAGCATGGCGCCGGCGGCAGGGAAGGCGACCCGCGTCACCTCGGCTGTGGTTCCGAATCCTGCCAGAAGAACCTGATAGGTCAGCCACTCGCTGACGAAACCGTTCAGCGGCGGAAGGCCCGAGATGGCCACGGCTCCCACCAGGAAGTAGAGCGCCGTACGCGGCATCCTGCGGATCAGGCCGCCCATCTCTTCCATGTTCCGCGTGCCTGTCTCATGCACGACAGCGCCTGCGCCCAGGAACAGCAGCCCTTTGAACATCGCGTGGTTCAGCGTGTGGAAGAGTCCGGCCGCCAGCGCCAGCGCCGCCAGTTTGGGATATCCATACGACCGCAGCAGCATGCCGCCGCCGAAGCCCATCAGGATGATGCCGATGTTCTCGATGCTGTGGAAGGCCAGCAACCGCTTCAGATCGTGTTCCATCAGCGCGTACAGCACCCCGAGAAGCCCGGAGATGACCCCGGCGGCCAGCACCACCATGCCCGCCCAGGGAGGCAGGGCGCTGTAAAAATCGAAACAGACGCGTGCGATGCCGTAGATGCCCGTCTTGATCACGATGCCGGACAGCAGCGAGGAGACGTTGCTCGGCGCCACCGGATGGGCGGCGGGCAGCCAGGCATGCAACGGGATCACGCCCGCCTTGACGCCGAAGCCGAAAAACAGCAGCAGAAACGCGGCGGCCGAGGCCGCGCCCGGCATGGCGCTGCCGGCGCCGGAAAGCCGGTCGAAGTCCAGTGATCCGGCCGACACGCTCAGCATCAGAAGCCCGATGTAGATCATGCCCGCGCCCGCCCGCGACATCAGCAGGAACATCCACCCGCCGTGGCGCGTCTCTTCCTGCTCGTGCGATGCGGTGACCAGAAAGTAACTGGCGGCTACGCCCGCTTCCCAGGCGACCAGAAACAGAATCACATGATTGGCCGTGAAGATCAGCGCCAGCGCCGCCAGCAGCAGATTCAGCAGGCCGCTCCGCAGCACCGGGCTGCGCCCGTAGGCGCCGTGCCGGATGTAACCCAGGCTGTAGGCCGACACCGGCAGCGCCAGCGCCGCCAGCGCCAGCAGGAAAAACGCAGACAGCGGATCCAGCCGCACGGAGACGGAGAACCCGGCGGCGGAAGCGGGCGCGGCCCAGCGCCAGGATCCATCCTGGACCAGTGCGGCCGCGCCGGCTGCGGCTGCGGCCGCTGAGCCGGCCAGGGCGAACCAGTGCACAAAGCCGGCCAGCCGCAGGCTCGTCCCGCGCCAGACATGGAGCACGAGGCTGAGAAGCCAGCCGGCCAGGAACAGAGAAAGCGCCAGACCGTAGGCCGTTGGAGCAGCGTGGGCAGGGTCCATACAGGAAGAGCTACAAAGCATATTCTATCATTCGAATATTCTTTAAATCAAGCCTCTTGCCGCTTCGTCCCGCGGCCGCCCTCCTCCGGCCGCGTCCCCCCTCGCGCTGCCTTGCGGCGGGCCGAACCTGCGACAATGAAGACACTCATGGCAAAACCCTTCCGCGTGAAGTTTGAAACAAGCAAGGGCGGCTTTGCCGTCCAGGTGAACCCCGAATGGGCGCCGCTGGGCGCCGCGCAGTTCCGCATGCTGGTGGAAGCGGGCTTCTACGATGGGGCCAAGTTTTTCCGCGTGGTTCCCAAATTTGTCGTTCAGTTCGGTCTTGCGGCGGATCCGGCGGTGACGGCGAAGCTGGTTTCGAGTCCGATCCCGGACGACCCGGTGAAAGAGTCCAACCGCCGCGGGCGGCTCACCTTCGCCACCGCGGGACCCAACACGCGCACGACGCAGCTCTTCATCAACCTCGGCGACAATACGTTCCTGGACAGTCAGGGCTTTGCGCCGTTCGGTGAAGTCGTGGAAGGAATGGATGTGGTCGATTCCATCTACGCGGGCTATGGCGAGCAGCCCAATCAGGGGCAGATCCGAACGCATGGCAACCGGTACCTGGATGCGAGTTTTCCCCTGCTTGACGGCATCCTGAAGGCATCCATCTCCGAGTGATCCAGACCACGGGCCGGCGTGCGCGGAAGCGCGAGGCGGCTCGGGCGGCGCCTTTTTCCCGGACGGATTTCTGCTGCGCCGCGGCGGCGCGGCTTCTCACCGCCCCTCCCGAGCCCTCTCCCGCCGTTCTCGGGCGGCGCCTGCATCCCGCGATGCCTGATTCTGGCGAAACGCTGCACTGTGCCCGCGCCACGCTGTCCAGCAGATCTCTGCAGGCTTGCAGGGGGCGTCCTCGCTGCTGCCGCCGGCTTGCCCCATGTTCCTGCTTCCGGATGCAGGCCGGCGTTCTGGCCCGCCGCCGCTATTTTCATCAGGACGAAAGGGCGCCGATCAGTGCTGGAGCGATCTCGAACAGATCGCCGATCAGGGCATAGTCGGCGATCTCGAAGATCGGCGCCTTGGCGTCGCGGTTGATGGCGACGATGCAGCCCGCGCCCTTCATGCCGACGATGTGCTGAAGGGCGCCAGAAATGCCCAGAGCTATGTAAAGCCTGGGCGCGACCGTCTGCCCGGAGCTGCCGACCTGACGGTCCGCCGGCAGCCAGCCGCTGTCGATGATGGGGCGGGAAGCGGCGAGTTCGGCGCCGAAGGCGGCGGCGAGCTGCCGTGCGAGCTCCAGGTTGCCCTCGTCCTGAATGCCGCGGCCCACGGCGACGATGCGCTCGGCTGCGGACAGATCAACGGCCTGCGCCGTCTCGCGGAACGGCGGCTCTGGCCGCTGCCGGATGCGGGCCGCGTCCAGAGAGGGCCGCTTCACGGCCACGGGCGCGGCGCCTCCGGCGGGCGGAACGCCGCGGAAGGCGCCGGCCTGAAAGGAAACAAAATTCGGCGCGGGCGTTTCAAACACAAACCGGCCGATGTGTTTGCCTTGGAACAGGGGCCGCTCGAACACCGGCAGCCCGCCTTCCACAAAGAAGCCCGTGGAATCGGCCATCAGCGTGCGGCCGAACCGGGCGGCGAGGGCGGGAGCGAAATCGCGCGTCTGGTAAGTATGGGGGAAGACGACGTAGTCCGGCCGGACCCCGGCGATCCACTCTGCCAGCGCCTCCACCCAGGCGTCGGCCGCGTACGCCTCCAGCGCTTCGTGTTCGAGGACCGTCACCCCGTCCACTCCCGCCACGGCGGCTTCCGCTGCCGCTTCACGGGCGCCGGATGCGGGCACGCAGACCGATACGGAGAGGCCGGTGGCGCGGCCGAGTTCGAGCGCGCCAGCCAGCGCTTCAAATGACATCTTGTGCCAGGCGCCGCCCTGCCGCTCCAGGACAACCAGAATCCCGCTCATAGCACCCGCGCCTCGAAACGGAGTTTCTCCACCAGTTGCGCCGCCTGTTCGGCGGGAGAGCCTGCCAGGAACTGCGTCTGCCGCAGGCGGCGGGGTTCGGCAAGTCCCTTCAGCCGGATGTTAGGCTGCGCCGCGGCCTCCGGGGGCGGCGCCACAGAACGGATCTCTTTTGTTTTGGCCCGCTTGATCCCCATGAGCGTGGCGTAGCGGAGGCGG
Organism: Arcobacter sp.; assembly: GCA_020723085.1. Classification (GTDB taxonomy): domain Bacteria; phylum Acidobacteriota; class Terriglobia; order Bryobacterales; family Bryobacteraceae; genus JANWVO01. The sequence continues at coordinate 56,009 of DYJN01000017.1, read as the reverse complement.
CTGATGCCGCTCTGAACGGCGAGCACGGCGGGCCAGGGAATCGTGACGTACTGAAACCAGCCCGCCTCGAGTTCGCGCTTCACGCGCACGGAGTCCGGGCCGGGTTCGATGGCCACGACGAGCGTGGCATGCGGCCAGCCGAGCCGGGAGGCCAGGATCACGCCTGTCTGCCCGCTTCCCGTGTCTTCGGATTGCAGGCCGGTCAGCACGAGCTGCGGCTGCTCCCCGCGGACGGCAGCTTCCAGCAGCATTGCCGTGACGGACGGGTCCGTGCCGCGCGCCGCTTCTCCTTCAACGGCAATGTGGATGGCGCGGTCAGCGCCTTTGGCGAGGGCCTCGCGCAGGGCCGTCTGCACGCGCGCGGGACCGGCGGAGACGGCCACCACTTCGCCGCCGGAAGATTCTTTCAGTTGCAGCGCCGCCTCCAGGGCGTAGGCGTCCGGCTCATTGATCTCGTGGCTGAGCGCGGACTCATCGATCCAGGCGCGGGCGCCATCCGCCTCCACGGTCAGGTCTCTCGCCGGCACCTGTTTCAGAGCGACAAGGATCTTCATCGATTCCGACTCCCGCCGGCCGGAGCCGGCCCTGTCCGCCGCCGCCAACGCGCGCGGCTAATCCGAGTACCGCTTGAAGATGAGGCTGCCATTGGTGCCGCCGAAGCCGAACGAGTTCGACAGCGCATACTCGATCTTCATGGGCTTGGCCTTGTGAGGCACGAAATCCAGATCACACCGCTCGTCGGGGTTGTCCAGGTTGATGGTCGGAGGGGCGATCTGATCGCGGATGGCGAAGACGGTGAACGCCGCCTCCAGTCCGCCGGCGCCCCCGAGAACATGTCCGGTCATGGACTTCGTGGAACTGATTGCGATCCTGAAGGCGTGCTCCCCGAAGGTGCGCTTCAGGGCGATGCATTCGACCACGTCGCCGACCAGCGTGGAAGTGCCGTGGGCGTTGACGTAGTCGACCTGATCCGGCTTGATGCCCGCGTCGCGCATGGCGTCGCGCATGACGCGGTAAGCGCCATCGCCGTCCTCGCAGGGAGCGGTGATGTGGTAGGCATCTCCGCTCATGCCGTAGCCCACGACTTCGGCCAGGATTGCGGCGCCGCGGCTGCGGGCGAACTCCAGTTCTTCAAGGATAAGGATGCCCGCGCCCTCGCCGACAACGAAGCCGTCGCGGTCGCGGTCCCACGGGCGCGATGCCCGGGCTGGCTCGTCGTTGCGCGTCGAAAGCGCGCGCATGGCGGCGAAGCCGCCAATCCCCATGGGCGTAATGCATGCCTCGGCGCCGCCGCAGATCATCGCGTCGGCGTAGCCGTGCTGGATGAGGCGGAACGAATCGCCGACGCAGTGGGCGCTCGTCGTGCAGGCTGTGGCGGTAGCCGAGTTGGGGCCCTTGGCGCCCGCGCGGATGCTGACGTTGCCCGAGGCCAGGTTCACGATCGAAGCCGGGATGAAGAAGGGGCTGATGCGGTCCGGACCCTTCTCGAGCAGCGTGCGGTGCTCGCGCTCGATGACTTCGAATGCGCCGATGCCGCTGCCGATGTACACGCCCACCCTCTCGGCGACAGCCGGGGTCACCTGAAGCCCGCTCGACTTCATCGCCTCGTCCGAAGCGGCGACCGCGAACTGGATGAAACGGCCGACCTTCTTCAGTTCCTTCTTCTCGAAGTACCGAAGAGGATCGAAACCCTTCACCTCGGCTGCGATCCGGCAGGAAAACTTCTCGCAGTCGAACTGCGTGATCGGACCGATCCCGCATCGGGACTCGAGGATCGCCTGCCAGGTTTCGGCCGCGCTAAGCCCGAGCGCCGAAATGACGCCGACACCGGTGACAACCACCCTGCGTGCCAATGGGATTCTCCTGTCGATGGAACGAAGTCCGCCTTGGGCGGCGGATCAGGGGCAGCGCCCCTATTCCTTCTTCTTGGCCTCGATATAGTCGACGGCGTCCTTGACGGTCGTGATCTTCTCGGCGTCGCCGTCCGGGATTTCGATGTCGAACGCTTCTTCGAAGGCCATGACAAGCTCGACGGTATCGAGCGAGTCCGCGCCGAGGTCGTCGATGATCGAGGCGGAATCCTCAACCTGCTCCTCTTCCACGCCGAGCTGTTCCATAATGATCTGCTTTACTTTGTCGCGAACGGACATGAAACCTCCCGAAAGTCCACAAAGCTCCGATTCTACCGGGGCGGCAGAGCGAATGCAACGAAGCTTTGGCCTGTCTTCAGCGGACGCACAGGTCCGCTAAGCTTCCTTTGTAGCATGATTCGGACCCTCTATCTGCACGGCTTTGCCTCTTCGCCCCATTCTTTCAAGGCGCAATACCTCGCCCGGCGGTTCGCTGAACAGGGCTGGCGGCTGGAAATCCCGGACCTGAACGGAGCAGACTTCCGGCATCTGACGCTGACAGAACAGCTCTCCACCGTGGAACGGTGCGCCGCGGGCGAGCCCGTGAATCTCATCGGATCGAGCCTGGGCGGCTATCTGGCGGCGCTGTATGCGGCGCGGCATGGCGAGGCGCAGAAGCTGGTCCTCCTGGCGCCCGCGTTCGGGTTCTCACGGCTGTATGAGGAGTCTCTGGGCGCAGAAGCAGTGAAGGAATGGGAGCGGAAAGGGTCGCTTGCTGTGATGCACTACGCGCTGGGCGCGCCGGCGGATCTGGGCTGGCAGTTCTTCGAAGACGCCCGCCGCTACGAAGAGGAACCTGCCATCACGCAGCCATGCCTCATCATCCATGGCACGCGGGACGCCGTGGTGCCGGTGCAGGTCTCCCGGAAGTTTGCGCGGACACGCACCTGCTGCGAACTGGCGGAGGCTGATTCCGATCACGAGCTGCGGGATCAGGTGGAGATGATCTGGGAAGCGTCCAGCTCGTTTCTGAACCGGTGAACCGGCTCGCCGGCTTCCGCCGCCAGCCAGCGTTCCGGCAGACCCAGGCGGTCCGGCGTGGCGCGGGAAAACAGGCCGAACCCCGCCCAGGACAGGAAGAGCATGGCGCCCCCTGCGCCGCGGCTCAGCCTGCACAACAGCCAGTAGCCCGGCAGGGATAGCAGGGCGCAGCCGAGCAGGGTTTCCACCAGATGGTGAACGGTGGCCGCGCCGCACCAGGGCAACTGCAGCAGAAGCGCGAAACTGGCCAAATTCCAAGCCGCCGCGGGCAGCCAGTGGCGTGCCGGGAGCGGCTGCGGCTCCGCGCCCAGATACCGGGCCAGGTGCGGGCGCAGGAGCACGAGCCCTGCCTGGGCGGCAGCGTAGGCAGCTGCCGCGCCGGGCGCGCCCCAGCGGCGCCCCGCTTCCAGAAGCGCCAGGGCGGACAGAGTCATCACCGCGAATTGCGCGGATTCGGCGCGGAACAGCGTGCCCAGATAAACGGGCAGCAGCCTGCATGCGCGCTGATGCCTGCAGGGAAGCCAGTAACCCGCCCACACGTCAAACGGCAGGCTCGCGGTGGCGTAGGCCATGTAGAGAACCGCAAAAGCGAGCCAGTCCAGCCACTCAGGTCCTTCCACATGGGGGAAGAAAGTGGATGGAAGCTGGTAGACAAAAGCCACTGCGACCAGCGGCCCCATGGCTGCCAGAGCCATGAGGGAGGCGGCCGTGCGGGCGCGGGAATATGATTGAGACTCCATCCGACGCTCTTCTGGATGCTGTCCTGCCTCGCCCCGCTGGAAAAAGGGGCTTGAGAACATCACTTACAGACTGCCATACTGAAAGTTCATGTTCGCGCGCATGATGAATCTGTGCCTTGCGGCGCTCCTGGCCGCGGCGCCGGCCTGGCCCTGGGGACCGGACGGGCACCGGCTGGTGGCGGAGATCGCCTGGAAACACATGACGGAGGCAGCCCGGGCAGAGGTGACGAAACTCCTGCCCGAGGGCGAGACCCTGATTTCCGTATCGCCATGGGCCGATGAAGTACGCCCGCAGAGGCGCGAGACGGCGCCCTGGCACTACATCAACATCCCGGTGGAGGCGCCGCGCGGCGACTGGCGCCCCTACTGCCCGAACGGCGAGTGCATTATCACCGCGGTGCAGCGTTTCGCGGCGAAACTGGAGGACCGGCGGTTGTCCGCAGCAGAGCGGGAAGAAGCTCTGCGCTTCCTGGTGCATTTTGTCGGAGACCTGCACCAGCCGCTGCATTGCGGCGACCGGCGGGATCGCGGAGGCAACGACGTGCCTGTCGTGTTCCGGGGCAGGCCTACGAACCTGCATTCCATCTGGGACACGCCGCTGTTTGCCGAGATGCTGCAGCGCGAAGGCGCGCGCGACCGCCTGCTCCGCCAAGCCGAGCCGGAAGAACTGAGGCTTGCCGCGGCAGGCGGTCCGGAGCAGTGGGTGTGGGATTCTCAGCGCGCTTCGGGCGAAGTCGCTTACGCGGCGCTGCCGCCCGAGCGCCCCGCGCTGCTCGACGACGAATATGCGAAACGAACCTACGAAGTGATCGAACGGCAGATCCGTCTTGCCGGGCTGCGGCTGGCTTCGATGCTGAACCGCGCCCTGGATCCGGCGGCGCGGGAGAGCCGAGACTAGCGCGGATGAGGCCGCACTTCCAGCCGGGCGGCTTGCGCGGCATCGTTACCAAAATCCGGATAGGATCGCCTCCTGAATAGCCGCGTGCTACAATTTTTGGGAATAGCTCGGTGGTGAAGCCTGCTTTCGTGCAACTTTCACCAGAAGGGTGCGTCTAAGCTGGCAGAGGCCCATCGCCGGGCCGCCGGAGAGAAACAAGGCGTTTGAAGTCATCATGCAGGCGCACGTCCCCAAGCCCAGTCCAGTGGAAACGGTCGAGCGGCGAGACGCGCGCCCCGAAGCTGCGCCGCTGGCGAACATTCTGACGCTGCAGGAAGAGCGGAAGCCTTGGTTCATCAACCTGTTCCGCACTCTGCGCGACCTCTCGGCGATGAAACGGCAGCCGCCGCTCATGGTGACATTCCGCCCGTTGACGGAAGAAGAGCTGATCAACAGCAAAGATCCTGAGCTTCAGCAGCTAGCGCATTTCCAGGTGAAGCAGAGCTTCTGGCAGACCTTTCGGGAGAACCTGAAGTATCTGTTCACGAAGGAGCCGCCGCTCCAGACGACGGTGCGCCCGCTGACGAAGGAAGAGCTGAAGGGATCCGCCCTGGCGGAGTTCGAAAAGGCGGAGCGCCCCTGGTATGTCAACCTCGCGCGCAATATCAAGGATCTGATCTTCCCGGCGAAGCTGCCGCCGCTGGAGGTGACCGCGAAGCCGGTGCAGGTGAAAGAGCTGTTTGCGCCGGATCCGTACCGCGGCCGATCGCAGTTCCTTTCGCTGCTGATTCATATCGGACTCGTGGCGCTGGCGTTTACGGTGGGCGCCAACAAGCAGGTGCAGCAGGCGGTCAAGAACACGATCCAATTGGTGGCGCCGGTGGAGATCTCGCCCTATATGCCGGACCTGCCTCCAGCGCCGAAGACGGCGGGTGGCGGAGGCGGCGGCGGAGATCGTTCGCCGCTGCCGGCGAGCAAGGGACGCCTGCCCCGTGCGGATCTCAAGCAGTTCACGCCTCCGACAGTGGTGGCTCATAACCAGAATCCCCGGCTGGTCATGGAGCCCACAATCATCGCGGATCCGAACATGCCGCTGCCCAACGTGAATATGCCGAACTTCGGCGATCCGTTCGGGCAGGTGGGACCGCCCTCGAACGGGCCGGGTTCCGGCGGCGGCATCGGCTCCGGCTCAGGCGGTGGTGTGGGGTCAGGCCGCGGACCGGGTGTAGGACCGGGTTCCGGCGGAGGCTTCGGCGGCGGAGCGTTCCGCATCGGCGGCGGCGTCAGCGCGCCGGTGCCGATTTACAAGGTCGAGCCGGAGTACTCGGAAGAGGCGCGCAAGGCCAAGTTTCAGGGCACGGTGGTGCTGGCGATCGTCGTCGATGAGTCCGGCAAAGTGACCAATGTGCGGGTGATCCGGCCTTTGGGCATGGGGCTGGACGAGAAGGCCATTGAAGCCGTGACAAAGTGGCGCTTCCGCCCCGGCTACAAAGACGGCAAGCCCGTGCCCGTAATGGCCAACGTGGAAGTGAACTTCCGCCTGCTGTAATGCGCCGCAAGGCTCATTTCAGCCGCGGATCACTTCGACGCCCTCCGGCGCGCGCACATCGATCCGGTAACCGGTTCCCTTCCGTTCCACTCTCACCTCGACGGCGCCTTTGGGGTGAGGAACCGCGCCGGAAGCTCTCCGCAGCGGTCCGAGGTGCGGCTTGACGATGACTTTCGACCAGCCCGGACCGGCGGAATCCACGCCCAGCACGGTCCGGAAGAACTCGATGTTCGGGCTCGAGCCCCAGGCATGGCAGTCCGAGCGCGTGTACGGGCTGTCCTGTTCCGCCCATGTGGTCAGCCCTTCCTTCAGCATGAACTCCCAGGTGGCCAGCCGGCTCAGATAACGGTCTCCCAGCCCCGCCTGCGCCATGGCCCGGTCCAGGTAGTAGCGGAAATAGACGGAGCACTTGGCCATGTTCTGCGCGGGTTCGACGCGCAGCATGAGATCGCGCGCTTCCTGTTGCGACGCGGGAAGAGACGCCAGGACGGCAAGGGCGTTGGCGTGCTGCGAGAAGTGGCTGTGGGCGAGGTCCTCGCTGTAGAGGCGGCGGTCTTCGCTCCAGAAACGCTGGATGGCCTTCGCCAGGCGCGCAGCCTGACCGCGGCAGCGCGCCGCGAGGGGCTCGATGCCGAGCGCCTGCTCGAGATCGGCGGCGTACTGAAGCGCCAGCAGGAGCTGCAGATGGATCGAGGCGGGCATGATGCCGGGCTCGCAGGGCGGGCGCCCGTTCCGCCAGCCCTCCACCCAGTCGACGTAGTTCCACCACGGCATCGGACCGAGAAGCCCGTCCGGGCGCAGGCAGCGTTCATAGAAGCCGAGCACGGCGCGCACGCCGCCGAGCATGTCTTTCACGAAGCCCGGATCGTCCACATAGCGCCAGTAGTCGTGCACCATGCCGATCCACCACAGCGAGAACGGCGGGATGTACTGTTGGAGCGTGCTGGGAGCGCGCGAATAGGTGGCGCCTTCCGCCGTGCGCGAGGAGTCGATCTGCTCGATGGCGTTGCGCATCAGGCGCGCGTCGCCGGTCATGTAGAGAGAGACAAGCGCCTGAATGCGCGTGTCGCCGGCATACTGAAGCTGCTCGTAGTACGGGCAGTCCATGTAGGTCTCGTGCGCGCAGAGGCGGGCGGTGCGCCAGCCCGTTTCGAGGATTTTCTGGTGGAGAGGATCGCCGGACTCGAACCGCGCCTTGACCTGGAACGGATACCCGGTGGCCACGCCGCGGATGTCGCTGATGGCGAGCGGCTGATCCCCGGTCTCGATGTCGATCCGCACATAGCGGTACGTGCGCCAGAAAAGCGGGCGCCACAGCCGCCGCGCGCCGTCGGGCAGGATCGTGTCGCCGTAGCCGATGAACTCCTTGCCTTCGACCTCGTCGCGATGGCCCTTCATGCGGCGCGGCTTCAGCTGCTGCCAGAGCGCTTCGGCGTAGCGCACCGTGATCGATGAACCGGCGCCGCCCTCGAATTCGAGTTCCGGAAACGCGCAGGTGAGATGATTCTGGTCGAGCAGCAGCCAGCCCTTCGTACGCGGCGGGATGGCGAGGCGCGCCGGGCGGGCGGGGAAGTCCGGGGGCGCCGCGATGCCCTCCGCCTTGCGGAGGCGGGCAAACCTCTCAGCGCGCTCCTCCATCAGCGGAATGGGGCGCGGAACCAGCATCCATCGCGTGGGCGCGTCGCGCTGCCAGCGCGAGGCGGCGGCGAGACCGGCGCGCGCCGGAGCCCAGCTCTGGTCATCGAACTCCGCCGACTGCCAGCCCCAGGGGTACTGTGCGGCGTGGAAGCGCTCCATCGGGCCGATGGCGTAGTAGCCGGTGGGCTGGTAGTTGGGCACTGGAATGGGGCTGTAGGCGGCGCACTTCAGGCAGCGCCAGCCTTGGCCTGTATTGAACGCTGCGTGGTCCGTATCCGCGGCCTGGAGGAGAAACGCGGTGCGGTGCGACCACTGCGCGATGGCGGCGTGCGGCCCGTCGTTCCAGACGATGGCGGCGACCACATTCTTCCCCGCCCTCAGGTGCGGGGCGATGTCGGCGGTCTCGTAACGCCAGTGGTACAGATCCCCGCGAGCCGGGCCCCGGAGGACGCGCGCGCCGTTGACGAAGAGCTCGTAACGGCTGTCGGCGGTGGCATGGATGAGGCACTTCTGCGGCTTGGATGCCAGTTCCACCGCGCGGCGGAACAGATAGACGCCGTAGCCCTGCAGGTTCTCTTCGCCGGGCGGATGGATCCAGCGGGCGGTCCAGGGCTGTTTCGACAGATCGATCTCCACGGCTTGCGCCACGCCGAAGGCGGCCGTCTGCAGCAGGAATGCACGGCGATGCATGGAGTCGAGTCTATCGCAGCGCGCGGCGGCGTCTCCGGGTCATTTCCATCCCGCCGGCTGGCCGGTGACGGCGAGCACGGATTTCCAGAGTTCGCCGTCGAGGCTGACGGTTTTGCGGCCCGCGGTGATCATGTGGGAGGGGACATGCACCATGCGGTTGTGCACGAGGCCGATGATGAGCCCGCTGCGCCCTGTCATCGCGGCGTGCACCGCGTTGCGGGCCAGCCCGTCGCAGAGGATCGAGTCCTCGGTATCAGCGGGCAGGCCGCGGATCATGTAGCTGGGGTCGATATAGCGGACGTTGACGGGGATGGATTTGGAACGGAAATGGGCGGTGATGCGGTCTTTGAGGAACAGGCCGATGTCGGCGTGCTTGATGTTGCCGGAGGCGTCTTTTTCGACCGAATCGCGGGGGATGAGGTGCTGGCCGGCGCCCTCGGCAACAACGATCACCGCGTGGCGTTTCCGCCGCAGCCGCTCTTCCAGCACTGCCAGCAGGCCCCGCTCGCCGCCGAGCTCGAAGGGCTGTTCGGGGATCAGGCAGTAGTTCACTTCGCCGCTCGCGAGCGTCGCTCCGGCGGCGATGAAGCCCGAATCGCGGCCCATCAGCTTGACGAGTCCAACCCCGTTCAGCACGGCGCGCGCTTCCGTGTGGGCGACGTCGATGACGTGCCGCGCGGCGTTCACCGCCGTCCCGTAGCCGAACGTGCGGCTGACGTAGAGGATGTCGTTGTCGATGGTCTTTGGGATGCCGACGACGGAAAGCGGGTATCCGAGTTCGGAGGCGGCCACGTGAATCTTGTGAGCGCCCCGCTGCGTGCCGTCGCCGCCGATGGGGAAGAGCATATTGACACCCAGATCGCGCAGGAACCGCACCATGACCTGCGGGTCTTCCGGGCCGCGCGATGTGCCAAGAATGGTCCCGCCGACTTCGTGGATGTCGCTCACGAGCTCCGGCGAGAGTTCGAGAGGCGGGAAGCCGTTGGCGGGATTGAGGCCGTGATAGCCGTAGCGGATGCCGTGGATGCGCGTGACGCCGTACTGCGCGCGGAGGCTGAACACGAGGCTGCGGATGACGTTGTTCAGGCCCGGGCAGAGCCCGCCGCAGGTGACGACGGCCGCGGCGCTGCGCTCGGGATCGAAGAAGATCTTCTCGCGCGGACCGGCTTTCTCGAACAGCACGTTGCCCGGCCGGTCGAGGCCTTCGTAGCGGGTGATGTGCAGCGGGATGTAATGGCTGTCGGCGACGAACGGGTTGGGGTGCTCGGGATCGATGTCGCGCGAAGGCAGAGGGGAAGGAATGCGCGCGTCGCCGAGGCGCTCGATATAAGCGATTCTCGCGTCCATGTGCAGGCCAGTGTAGCGCACTGCCGGAGGCCGGTACCGGCCGCCGCCCGCCGGGTAGAATGGCGGGTATGAAGAGATTTCCCGGACTCATGGTGATGGCCCTGGCCGCCTCGTGCGCGCTATCCGGCCAGCAGATCAAGACCGGCGAGTGGACGCCGATGTTCAACGGCAAGAACCTCGACGGCTGGAAGGCCAACGAAAACCCTCAGGCGTGGGAAGTGGTCGTTGAAGACGGGCAGCCCGCGATCAAGACCACGGGCTTCCGCAGCCACCTGTTCTGGATGGTGGAAGAGTGCGAGGACTGCGAGTTCAAAGCCGACTTCAAGACGACAGACGGCAGCAACTCGGGGATGTACTTCCGGGCGGCGTTCGGGCCAGGCTGGCCCAAGGGCTACGAAGCGCAGGTCAACGCCACCCACACCGATCCCGTGAAGACTGGCAGCCTGTATAACTTCCACAAGAATTTCGTGAGCCCGACGAAGCCGAACGAGTGGGGCACGCAGCACATCATCGTGCGGGGCAACCACATTGTGATTCAGGTGAACGGCAAGGTGATCACGGATTACGCCGACGAGAAGAACACCTATCAGAAGGGCTGGCTGGCGTTGCAGGGGCACGACCCGAAGTCGACCACCTATTACCGCAATCTCTATTACAAGAGGCTGCCGAAGAAATAAGAAGGGAAGACCGGCAATCGAAGGCGGCGCGCACGGGCGCACCGCGTCAATTCTTCTGCCTGGCGGCTTCGCGCGCGAGGCGGATGCGCGCGTTCTCGAGCTTCTTCCGGATGCTGGCCACCTCCTCCTGGTCGATGTCGCCCGGAGGACTCGACTGCCATTCCTGGAGAGAACGCTCCCAGTGCTGCACGGCTTCCTTGATGCGGCTCAGGCTGTAGTAGACGTCGCCCATGTGATCGTGCACGGTGGGATCGCGCGAGCTGCGCGCCAGTGACTTCTGGAGGTACTCTGCGGCTTCCTCCAGCCGGTTGAGCCGGTAGTAAGCCCAGCCGAGGGAGTCCAGAAACGCGCTGTTGTTGGGTTCGAGCGCCACCGCCTTGCGGATCATTTCGAGCGCTTCCTGCAGGCGCACATTCCGGTCGGCGAGCATATAGCCGAGGTAATTAAGAGCGGAAGCCGACTTGGGATTGATTTCGAGAACCTTGCGGAATTCCGCCTCGGCGAGGTCGTATTTCTTCTGCCGCTCGTACATGGCGCCTCGCATGAAGTGCACGACTTCTTTCTCTTCCTGAGTGGAGGACAACTTGCCGGCTTCGTCAAGGGCGCGGGCCATTTCAGCGAAATTCTTCTGCTTTTCGTACACCTGCGCGAGAGAAACCCACGTTTCGCGGTCGTTCTTGCCGTCGAAGGAAGACTTCAGAAGAGATTCGGCTTCCCGGTAACGGCCAAGATCCGCAAAAACAGAGGCGGCGAGGCTCTTGATCAGCCGGTCGTTGGGGAATTTCTGCAAAGCCGCCCGGGCTTCCTTTTCGGCGGCGGCGAAGTCCTTGGCCGCCCGCAGAGCGTCCATGATCTGAGCCTCGGCGCGGGCGGCGGAATCCGGGTCCACCTGGGCCATTTCGCGGAATGCAGCCACGGCGTCGGCGGTCTGTTCAGCCATGCGGTGGAGCATCCCGAGCCGCTCGAGCAGGATCACGCGGTTCGTTCTCTCACCGAAAGAGCCGGGGCGCCGCTCGATGGACGCGAGGATCTCCTTCAGCCGGGCGATGGCTTCCGGCAGCTTGCCCTGAGCTTCCAGCAGGCTCACCTCGTTGTACTGCACTTCGAGGTTCGCGGGATCGAGCTTCGCCGCCCGCCGGGCGTATTCTTCAGCCTTCGCAAAATCCTGCTTCTGGCGGTGGATCTGCGAGAGCCGCAGGAGGGCGAGGAGATCGTTGGACTCGGCAGACAGCAGTTCTTCGAACGCAGCCTGCGCCTTCTCATAGTCCTCGGCGGCAAACAGGGACTGGGCCCAGGCTCGCTTCAGGTCGAGGTTGTCCGGGGTGAGCTCGAGGGCCCGTCGGTAAGTTTCCGCCGCCTCGCGGTACTGGCGGAGCCGTTCGTAAGCGGAGGCGAGCGCCAGCAGCGTGCGCGTGCTCGGATTCTTTTCGGCCACGCGCTTCAGCATCTGGCTGGCCGATGCGGTGTCGCCGAGGTCAGAGTAGACCATCGCCAGCCCGGTCAGGGCGTCTTCATTGTTCCCGTCGATCTCGAGCACCTTCTTGAACGCCCGCTCCGAGGACGGGGAGTTCTGCAGGAGTTTGTAGAGCCGGCCGAGCATGAGCCAGGCTTCCTTGTCGCGGGGCGCCAGTTCGGTGACTTTCTCATATTGGGCGACGGCCTGTTTCAGCATGTCCTCGTTCATGCGCGCGGACTGGCCTTCGCGGATGCGGGCGGTGTAGAGGCGGCCCAGGATGCGGCGGGCGTTCACGTCGCCGGGATTGCGGCGCAGGGCTTCTTCCAGCTCGCTGACGGCGGAGCGGATCTGTCCGCTCTGGACGTATAACTCGGCGAGCTCTTCGGCCAGGAACGAGGCTTCTGGGTCGAACTGGACGGCAAGCCGGTAGCTCTCGATGGCCTTCTGGATGTACTCGCCGCGCCCGCCGAACTGGGCGGCCAACTCGGCGTAAAGGTGGCCGAGCGCGGCGTGATAATACGCCGAAGCCCTGTCCGGCGCGCCCTGCCGGGCGGACTGTTGCGGCTGGGCGCCCAAGGGCGCCGCAAGAGCTGCCAACAAGAAACAAACGAGGGTGGAAATGTTCATCGTCGCCATCCCGGCCCGGATGCCGAGCCGCCGTCGGGCGGGCGGCAGCCGCAGAGGCCGCTGTTATCCTAACTATAGCTGATGTGCATCAGGCGCGCCGCGGTTCCCGTCCGCGGCGGTTTTCCGGGCGTCTCATGAGGAATTCCACGCAAGGCGAACTCCCCCTGCTGGTCATCCTGGGGCCGACCTGCTCCGGAAAAAGCAGCCTGGCGCTGGAGGTGGCGCGGCGGCTCGGGGGCGAGATCATCAACTGCGATTCACTCCAGCTGTACCGGGGCATGGACATCGGCACGGCCAAAACTCCTCTTACGGAGCGGGCTGGCGTGCCCCACCACCTGTACGACGTCCTCGAGCCGTGGGAGGTCTACAGCGCGGGGGCATATGCCCGTGCGGCGCGGGTGGCGCTGAGCAAAGTAAGCGGGAGGGGACGCGTGCCAGTAGTCGCCGGAGGCACCGGGTTCTATCTGAAGGCGCTGCTGGAAGGGCTTGCCGAAGCGCCTGTGCGGGACGAGGCGCTGCGGGCGCGGCTGCTGAGCAGAGAAAACAGGCGCCCGGGGAGCCTGCACCGGATCCTGCGCCGGCTGGATCCGCGCACGGCGGCATCGATCCACCCGAACGACGTGCAGAAAACGGTGCGCGCCCTGGAAATCTGTCTGGAATCGCGACGGCCTGCCTCTGAAGTGTTCGCGACCGGGCGGAAACCCCTCGAAGGGTATCGGACTCTGAAGCTGGGACTGCGGCCGGCGCGCAAGGCGCTGGTCGACAGGATCCACGTGCGGACCCTGCGGATGTTCGAGCAGGGGTTGATCGAGGAGGTGGCCGGACTTCTGGCTCGGGGCGTGCCCGCTACAGCCAAGGCGTTCGAATCCATCGGCTACAAGGAGGCGCTGGCTTGCGTGCAAGGGCGCCTCCAACCGAAGGAAGCGGCGGAGATGGCTGCCGTTGCCACGCGGCAGTATGCCAAGCGCCAGATGACCTGGTTCCGCCGGGAGCCCGCAGTCGTTTGGTTTGAAGGATTTGGCGACGATCCACGAGTGGCGGCCCGTGCCATTGACCACGCGGAGGCGTTTCTCAGCAAAGTTTACAGCCAGTCTTAGAACCCTTGGGGCGGCTCAACCGTATTGAATCATGAGAGACGAACAACACCACGGCGCGAACCGTGCGTAGTAGGAAAATGTTAGCAAGAACAGGTAGCACCACCAGAAAGTTGGAAATTTAATGTGGCTGCCCTGTTCCAAACGAATGGGATCGAACTATACTGAAATCGAGGAGTGTGCACGATGACCAAAACCGCGAAGTTTCTGGCTGTTTTTCTTACCATCGGACTGCTTGCCGCATCCGCTGCCACTTATAACGTGACTCTTTTCCAGCCGTCTCAAGTGGCGGGCAAAGAGTTGAAGCCCGGCGATTATAAGCTCACTCTCGAAGACGGCAAGGCCATCATCCAGAAAGGGAAAGAGAAGGTGGAGGCCGCCGTGAAAGTCGAACAGAGCGAATCGAAATTCAGCTCGACTTCCGTGCGCTATGCCGATGAAAACGGCAAGATGAAGGTTCAGGAGATCCGGCTGGGCGGGACGACGATGAAGGTCGTCTTTAATTGAGCCGGGAAAGAATTCACATTCCCTCCCAAAATGATACGCCCCCGTCTTTGCACGGGGGCGTTTTTCCTTCCCGGCGGCCGGAGCGGCCACTGGACCGGGCCAAGCTCTAGCAGGTCGCTGAAATTTGCTCGATTCAGTGTGATTGAGGCACGTAGGATCAAGGGCTTACGGCTTCGTTCTATTGACCAAGCGAGGAATTTCAGCATCCTGCCAGCGCGCGGCGGACGCAGCCTCAGATTCCCATGATCTGATAGCCGGAATCGACGTACACGATGTTTCCGGTGACGCCCCGTCCAAGGTGGGAGGCGAGGAAAACGGCAGTGTCGGCGACCTCGTCGGGCTCCGTGGGGCGGCGGAGGGGGGCTTTTTCAGACGCGGCTTCGAGGATCTGGGAGAAGTCTTTGATCCCGCGGGCAGAGGCGGTTTTTATGGGACCGGCGCTGATGGCGTTGACGCGGATCTGCTGCGGTCCCAATTCAGCGGCGAGGTAGCGCACGCTCGCCTCCAGGGCGGCTTTGGCCACGCCCATGACGTTGTAGTTGGGCAGCACCCGCTGGCTGCCGAGGTAGGTAAGAGTGGTGATCGAGCCTCCCTGACGCATCACCGGAGCCACAGCCCGCGCCACCGCGACCAGCGAGTAGCAGGAGATTTCGTGAGCGAGGAGGAAGCCGTCGCGCGAAGTCATGTAGAAGGGGCGGGCGAGGTCGTCCTTGTTGGCAAAGGCGATCGAGTGGACGACAGCGTGCAATTCGTCGCCCTCGGCGCGGAGCATCTCGGAGAGGCGCTCCATGTCGGCTTCCTGTGTGACGTCACAAGACATGACGCGGGAGGCGCCGAGCTCGCGGGCCAGCTCCTCAACGGTTTCCTGCTGGCGGTCGCCCTGATAGGTGAGAATGAGCTGCGCTCCCTCGCGCCGGAACGCCCGTGCAATGGCGTAGGCGAGAGACCAGCGGTTGGCGAGGCCGAGAACCAGGGCCGTTCTCTCTTTCAGCAACTGCGGCATGAACTCTCCATTGTAGCCTGAGGCTCAGACCCTGCTCCGGCGGCGGAACGGCGGGGCAGGGGCGGCGCCGGGCAGGGGCGATCCCAAGGCTCAGCGGTAGAACGGCTGCCCGGCGAGCCGCCGGGGGCCGAAGCGCGGCGGGTCCGAGCCGGACTCGATGGCGCCGAGGTCGGGCGCTTTACCGGTGTAGGAATCGTTCACCGTGGGAATTCGGACGCCGGCGTCGACGGCGGCGGACCCGGGGCGGAGGCGGAAGTCGAGATCGACGGCATGGTAAACGGCGTGCCGGCGGGCGGGATCAGGCGGCCCGAGGTTGAGGAAGACGTCGTAATCGACCTCTATGCCGTGCTGTTCGTGACCGGTGGCGGCGCGGAACTCGGCCAGGCTTGCATATGTGCGCCATTGGTCCTTCGCGGGCTCGTAAGAGGTTTTGCCAGGGCCGGGGGCCAGCCAGAGGAATTGCGCGGCAACCCCCGAGTTGGGGCGGAAGCCGTTGTAATCAGAGCTGAACTGCGGGGTGGCGTTGGCCCAGGTCATGACGCCCCGGCTGGGGGTGTCGCGGCCGAGGAACAGGTTGTTGCGGAAGTGGGCGTTGGAATATGGGTCGCGGACCGTCTGCTCGGCAATGATCGTGTTGTGCCAGACGAACAGCCCGGCGGGCTTGGCGGAGAACTTGAAGGCGGCGCCGGTGGGGACATGATAGAGCAGGTTGCGGTAGAAGTAGGCCGGGCCGCCGAAGACGGGCTGGGCGCTGTAACCGCCCTGGGCCGCATTCACACCGCGGTTGGAGAAGACGCGGATGTTGTGGACGCCGCCGTCGGTCTCGATGAAGTCGTCGTTCACCATGTGGATGTCGTTGCCGTAGATGTCGATGGAGGATGCCTGGAGTTCGGGATCCTGCTCAGGCGTCCCATACGTGGAGATGCCGATGCCGTCGTGGAAGTAGGCGATGGCGTTGTGCGCAATCACGTGGCCAGGGCCGTAGACCTTGACAGCGTAATAGCTGACCAGCGGATGGGAGCCATAGGGGCCGGCGCTGGCCCACATCGGTCCCGTCCAACCGATGAGGCGGAAGCGGTCGTCGCGGCCCAGAAATAGATTGTCGGCGATATAGAAATCCCGGGATTGGGCCGACTCCGTCCAGACTCCGAATCCGACTCCTTCGAAGCGGCAGTTGCGAACCGTCAGCCCCACGGCGCCGGAGTGGCGCTTCATGCCGGCGAACAGAGCGACACCGGTGTTGCGGAAGGTGAGCCCTTCGAAGATATGCCAACTCGTGGCGGAGACATCAAAGAGGCGATCGTTGCCGCCGCCGTCCAGAATCACCTCGCCATCTCCGGCGGCGCGGATCGTGATGGGCTTCTCGGGCGTCGCCTTCAGCGTGAGCCACTGCGTGCCGTCGAACGGGGCCATCATCGGATCCACGTAATTCAGCCGCTCCGGGCGGTACAGCCCGGCGTGGAGAACGATGGTGTCGCCCGGCTGCGCTGGACGTTCCCAGACTGTGCTCCAATCGCCAAGACCCGCGCCGTAATAAGCCTCCAGGAGACTGGAGAAGGAGGGCTGCTGGCGCGGGCCCTCATGTCCGGGCGGGTAAACATGAAGGACGGGTCCGCCGGGCGGAGTCTGAGGTTCGCTGCGGGTACGGACATGGACCGTCCGGACAGCCTGCCCCCGGACCCCGTCCGGATCCCGCATTTCGAAACGGCATTCGTAATCCGTGCCGGGTTCGAGACTCAGGATGCTGCCGGCGAAGGCGTGCGGGACAGTGTAGTCGAGGTGTTCACGGCGGCGGAAGATGCGTTCGCCGCCGATCCGCAGCAAGGGCAGCCCCTCCCGCCAGGCAGACTCGCCTGCGCGGCGGAAGCGCACTTCGACGGTAGCGTTTCGGTTTGCGTCTCCCGTGATCGCCCAATGAAAGCCGAGGTTATGGAGCGTCGGGTGCTGGATAGTGAACCTGCCGGCTTCCACGGCGTCATTGGCGGCAGCAGGGAGTAGAACGGCAGCCACGAGAAGTGTGAGTTTCCTCATTCCTGCCTCCACGGTTCGACGGATTTACATGCCTGAGGAGCTTTATTTGTTGTATTGCCGGCCTGCCAGGGAGTCAAACCGGCGCCGCAAGACGGCCGAAGGCGCGGGTGGATCCGGGAATTCTGAATGGGTGGCGCAGGCGCATGCAACCGCGGCCGGCTGGGCCGGAACTTCAGCCGCGGGACGTGGTTTGGGTCCCGGCTGCCGTGCGAACACGGGGAATTGTCTCCCGCTATGAAAACCGCCGCCGGTTAGCTGCTTTGCCGCTGCAGGTTGTGCCGCTCTAATGTGACCGCGAGGCTCTGCTTGACAAACGGCAGCTGCTTTTTTTCGGGAGTGGATCAGGCTGTGAGCCGGTGGGCAGACAATACTGGATCATCCCACCGAAAGGAGCGTGAATGGCCGGAGTTCAACTGAAGGCCCGCGAGGCGGCGTACTTGAGGGCGTTCGCCAAGGTTGCCCTCGAGATGCGGTTTATTCGGGAAACAATCGACGACGAGGCGGATCGGGTGATCGAAAACGCGCTCGGGCGGATCGGGCGGCAACTGGCCAAGATGCGGTATGAGGACGGTCCGATGGTGGAGGATGTCCTGCCGCTCATCTTCCAGCCGAAGGCATACCTGGACCTGGGGCTGGACACGGAAAGGTCTTTGCTGGAGCTGGTTCAGGAGGTTCACTGAGTTCCGGTCTCCGACCGCCTGCCATCTTGCGGCGGGCGCGTCCGCCGGAGGGAGGCCGGGCCGCGAGGTGACCGCGGCCCGGCGCCACAGGATCCGCCTCGCGAGGGGCGGGCAGAGTCAAAGGAGATGCCTGTGCTGACACTGAAGGAGTTTGCCGAAGGACTGGCTTTCGGCGAGGCGATGGAATTCGAAAATCTGACGTTGGTGCCCGTAATAGGCGGCGCGGAGCCGCCCGAGCCGGATTACCTGCTGTTGACGGAGGCGATGGAGGCGAAGCTGGCGAAAGTGACGGAATTGGGCGGCGGCACCGTGCCCGAATTGCTGTTTGAGAACATGGCGGACCGTCCGGTGCTGATTCTGGAAGGCGAGGAACTGGTGGGGGCGAAACAAAACCGCATGGTCAATCTGACGATCCTCGCCGCCCCCAGGAGCAAGATGGTGATTCCGGTTTCCTGCGTGGAAGCTGGCAGATGGCACATGGTCTCGACGGAGTTCGTCCCATCGAGTCACATGGCGTTCAGCGGGGTTCGGGCGCGCAGTTCCGCGGCTGTGACGGCATCGATGCGATTGCAACGGAGCCGGCGGTCGAACCAGGGGGAGGTCTGGGACGCAATCGGCGAGCGCGCGGCAGCGCTGGACGCGTCCTCCCCGACAGGGGCGATGCATGCGATCTATGAGAAACGGATGACGGACGTGGAGGAATTCGTCCGGGCCATGCCGTTTCGGGAGGGGCAGACGGGAGCGGCGTTTCTGATTGGAGGGCGGCCTGTGGGTCTTGACGTGTTTGATCATCCTCGGACGATGGGGAAGAACCACGAGAGGCTGATCCACAGCTACGCCTTGGATGCGCTGGCGCAACAGCGGGCGGGCACGGCCAAAGGGGGCGCCGCCGAGAGCGGAGGCAAGGCCGCAGAACGGGGCAGCCCGCCAGAGACCCTGCGCCGCTGGCTGGCTGGTCTCGCGGACGGGCAGCTGATTATCGAACCGGCGATTGGCATGGGGCACGACGTCCGGCTGCTGAATGAAAAGCTCACGGTTGCGGCGCTCTGGGCGCAGGAGCGGTTCGTCCATTTCTGCGCCTTCTCCGTGGACGGGCCCGGGCAGCCACGGCAGCGCAAGAGGCTGGACCGGCTGGACGAATTGATCCGGCGGCGCAGCGCGCGTCACACGCGCCCGCCTTCCCGTCCTGAGCCGGAAGAGGAAGCCTGACAGGGATCAGCATGCCTCGGAGGAAGAAGGCTGGAGGCTGCGTCAGGCGGCCTCCGGCCTTTTCCTGATTCCGGGATCCCAGCCGTGTCAGTTGACGGCCAGCACGAAGCTGAATGTGATGTCGTTGGACCAGACAGCGGTGAGCGTGCCCGAGCCATCGGCGAGCCGGACCACGGACGCTCCCTGGAGCGTCGCGATGGACCCGATGGGAGTCAGCACTGGAGCAGGACTCGATCCCGCGGGAAGCGTGTTGGCGGGAAAGCTGATCACATATTGTCCCGTCCCCGTCCGGCTGGAAGTCCAGCCCGCAGGCAGGCTCTGGGCAGTACCGCTGGATTGAATCACGCCGCCAAGCGTCCGGCTGGCGGATGATGCTTCTACGTAGTACCCGTTCAGGTCGACGATGAGATCCACCTGACTTTCCACCCAGACGTCAATGCCTCCATTCACACCTGCGGCCAGAATCACAGCGTTATTGTAAAGACCCGCCGTCGTTGCGTTCAGAAATGACGTGTTCGGATACGGGTAGCCATCCGGCCACGCCGACAGCCACGGCATCGGCCCTGGGCAGATGGCGAGGAGATTCAGCGAAAAGGCCTTGGCCTCTGGGGGAATGATGCAGTTCGGGTGGGATTTCAGGGGAAAGGTGCGAACCACTCTGGGCTGAAGCGAGGGGGCGCCGAATGGTGCGGGGAACCCCATGGCGCTGCGTGTGTCGACAAGGCGGCACGGCGTAATGCCGACAAAGATGAGCGGCCCCGTTATGGGAGTGACACTGCCGAATCTTGGCACTGCGCCGGGCTGCCGGGAAAACTTACCGTCCACGCCGCCTGATCCTCCGGCCACATCCGCCGGCTGGGCAGGCATCCAATACGCGGGGGCGGGCCAGTTGCGGACCGGAATTTCGCTCACTTGCTCCAGACTCCGAGCCGCCGGCGGCGACACGCAAAGAACAATCGCCAAGAGGGCGAAGATCGCCGGGATCCTCAGCTTGCTATGTGAGAACCACATCCTGCTTCACCTTCGTCGGACTCCAGCGCCCTCTGCATATCCATGCCGCGGAACCGGGGGTATTGGCGACGGGCTGGCCGCACAGGAGGGCTGAACCTGAGCCGGCGGTTCCTCCGCCGCTCCTCCGGGGCGGCCGGGATTGCCGTCGCGCGCCCCCGGCCAGGAATTCGGACGCCGTACAATGAGATGAGAAAAGCACAAGGGAGGCGGCTCATTCAGTTACTGGCATTACCCGGTCTTTTGCTGTCCGCGGGAGTCCTGCTGGCGCAGGCGCCTGCGCCTGCATTCGAGAAGGCCCGGATCGAGAACTTCCTCCGTCACCTCATGCTTTGGGGACCTCAGATCCAGGTGACGCTGTCCGATCCCCGGCCGTCCAGCCTGCCCGGCCTGTATGAACTCCGTGTCGCCGCGCGGTATCAGCAGGCCAGCGTGGAAGAGCGGTTCCTGGTCAGCGCCGATGGCAAGCACATCGTCCGCGGCTCGCTGTTCCGAACTGACCAGCCGCCGTATGCCGCCGATGCTGCCCGCATCCGCATCGAAGGCCAACCCGCCTTCGGCGCTGACCAAGCCGGAAAGCCCCGGCTTCAACTCGTGGTCTTCAGCGATTTCCAGTGCAACTACTGCCGGGAAGAAGCCCGCTCGCTGCGCGAGAATCTTCCCAAGGCCTATCCGGGCCAATTCCGTCTTGTGTTCCGCGATCTGCCCCTCGATCAGATCCATCCCTGGGCCCGGCCTGCGGCGATCGCCGGCCGTTGCGCTCTCCGCCAGAGCAACGATCTCTTCTGGAAATACCACGACTGGATTTTCGACAAGCAGTCCGAGATCAAGCCGGACACCTTCCGCGCCAGAGCGCTCGAGTGGCTGAAATCGGCCGGAGGCGATGAGAAGTCCTTCACGGCCTGTCTCGACAGTTCTGAAGCCGCGTCGGAGGTGGCCGCCAGCGTCGCGGAAGCCCGCCGGTTGCGCATCCAGTCCACTCCCACGCTGTACGTCAACGGCAGGGCGCTCACCGGCAATATTCCCTGGCCGCAGCTGAAGGCGATCCTCGACCTCGAACTGGAGTTCGCAAAGAAGGCGGAGTCCGCCTCAGAATGCTGCGGCATGACGCCTCCCGTGCTGCCGAAAGAATAAAGGATCCACAAGAACATGACCCGCAGACTTGCTTCGATCCTCACAGCGGGGCTGCTTGCCGCTGCGCTGGCTGGCGCCGCTCTCCGGCCCGGCGTCATCAGCGAGCAGAGCTACCGCGAGAGCGTGAAATTCCTCGCCGCGCCTTCGCTCAAGGGAAGGCTGACCGGCACGCCGGAGAATGAGAAGGCCGCCCGCTGGATCGCCGCCCGCTTCCGCGAACTGGGGCTGAAGCCTGCGCCGGGACAACGGGATTACTTCCAGCGGTTCGAGGTCACCGTCAGCGCCAGTCTCGGGAAGGGAAACCGGCTGGCCGAATCCAACGGCGGCGGTAAGCCCCGCGCCCTCGTTGCCGGCCAGGACTTCCAGCCGCTGAACTTTTCCGGCAACGGCCGCGCCGCCGGCGAGGTGGTCTTCGCCGGCTACGGCATCACCGCCCCGGAGTACGGCTATGACGATTACGCCGGCATCGACGCCAAGGGAAAGATCGTTCTGGTTCTGCGCCATGAGCCGCAGGAGTTCGACGAGAAGAGCCCGTTCGCCGGCCGCGTCTACACATCCCACGCGCAGGTGCAGAACAAGGCCGTCAACGCCAAGTTCCACGGCGCGGCGGCGGTCCTGATGGTGAACGACCTGCCGAACCACTCAGGCGACGAAGACCGTCTGGACCGCTTCTCGGGGCGCGTCGGCCCGACCTCGGCTGACATTCCGTTCGTGCAGGTGCGCGCCGCCGTGGCGGAGAGGTGGCTGGAGCGGTCGGGGCTCAGCCTGAAGGAATGGATGGAAGAGACCGACCGCACGCTGAAGCCGAGACCCGCCGCGCTGGCCGGGCTCCGCGTGGAAGTGACAGCCGACGTCGTCCGCCGCCGCAGCAGTTCGCCGAACGTGGCCGCCTACCTGCCCGGCGAGACGGACGAGTCCATCATCATCGGCGCGCATTTCGATCATCTCGGCTTGGGCGAGCAGAGCTCGATGGCGCCGGACCAGGCCGGCAAGGCCATCCACCCCGGGGCCGACGACAACGCGTCGGGAACGGCGGGGCTGCTCGAGCTGGCCGCTTACTTCGCCGGGCGGCCGAAACAGAAGCGGGGCATCCTGTTTCTGGCCTTCTCCGGCGAAGAGCTGGGGCTGATCGGATCGAGCTTCTACGTCAACCATCCGCTGCTTCCGCTGGAGAAGACCGCCGCCATGATCAACATGGACATGATCGGACGCATCCAGAACGGCAAGGTCTACGTGGGCGGCACTGGCACGGGCGACTCGTTGAAGAAGATCCTGGAGGAGTCCAGAGCGGGCTCGCCGCTCCAGTTCGACTTTTCCGACCAGGGGGGCTACGGGTCGAGCGACCACTTCTCGTTTGTGAACAAGCAGGTTCCGGTGCTCTTCTTCTTCTCGGGATTGCACGCCGACTATCACAAGCCGTCGGACACCTGGGACAAGATCAACGCCGCCGCGGCGGCGCAGCTGCTGGAGGTGGTGGCGCGCGTGGCGGAGCGGCTGGCGGGCGCCGAACCGCGCCCCCAATATGTGAGAGTGCAGATGCCGCAGCAGCCGGCGATGGCAGGCAGCGCCGGTTCTGGAGCCTGGTTCGGATCGGTGCCGGACATGGGCCAATCGAAGGACGGCTTCCGGCTTTCAGACGTGATGAAAGGCTCGCCCGCCGAGGCAGCCGGACTGAAGGGCGGCGACGTGATCGTCGAGTTCGACGGCAAGCCGATCTCGAACTTGTACGATTTCACGTACGCCCTGCGCGCGAAGAAGCCGGGCGAGACGGTAGCCGTGAAGTACCGGCGGGATGGCCAGGTATATGAGACGAAGGCCACGCTCCGCAGCCGGGGTCAGATGCGTTGAGATGCGGCTCGATGGCTAACGTCCCGGCGCAGCCCTGCCGATGAGAAGAGTGAGGCATGGCACAAGCAACATTGCCCGAAGGCGCGGTGTGGGACCTCCCGCCGGTGATCCTGCATCCGTTCTCCGACCCCGCCGGGCCGGATCAGCTTGTGGAGAGCAGCCGCGCTCACCTGATGCTGGAAGGCATCCTGCCGATGGGCGGCCTCACCGAGGATGAACTGCTGCGGCGCCTTCTTTCCGGGCGGCTCACGGAAGTGAAGATGCTGTTCTATGTGGGGCGCGACCTGGAGCGCTGGCTGGGCCAGTGTGCGGAGATGGCGGCCCGGGACCCCCACCTTTCGGCCGCAAAGGTCAGCCAGGCCAGCTTCGCCGATCTGCTGGTGGAACATCCTCCCGAGAAGGTCCTTGCCAAGCTCGCCAAGTGGGGCGTGTCCGACTACAAGTCCATCTTCTCCCGTGCTCTCGGCATTCAGGCGGCCTTCGCCCAGCCGCCCGACTTCGATTTCGTCACGCCCTCCTTCATCCGGCACTACTACCGTTTCGCCGATCAGCTTTGGCAGGCGCGGCAGTCCTTGCAGACCTTCCCCACGCTGCCCCCCGCGCAGTTCCGCTTTGAACTTTACGCGTCGGCCGAATATGCCCGCCTGCTCGAGCGGCAGTGGGAAGAGTCCTGAGTCCCGCAGCGTCTGCGGAGATCAGCCGCTCCCCCGCCTCTGACGGTGGCGCCGCGCCGCCATAGGCTCTTTTGGCGGAGATATGATGTTCCGGTAGCAAAGGAACGCACTATGGATCCTACTCGCCGGACATTTCTGATGAGCTCGGCTGCCGCGGCAGCGCTGGCTCAACCCTCCCCAAACGACCGCATCCGCCTTGGATTGATCGGATGCGGCGGGCGCGGGCGCGACCTGCTGCGCGAAGTCGCCAGGTCAGGCGAGAATGCCGCCATTACGGCACTCTGCGACGTCTGGCGCGTCAACCGCGAGGCCAGGGCCCAGGACGTCGAAAAGGCCTTCGGGCAGGCGCCGTTCCAAACGACGCGGTATCAGGAGCTGCTGGCGCGCAAGGACATTGACGCGGTGCTGATCGCCACTCCGGATTTCACGCATCCGAAGATCCTCGCCGACGCTGTGCAGGCGGGCAAGGACGCTTACGTCGAGAAGCCGTTTGCCACGACGTTCGAAGAGGCGCGCATGGCCTACGATGCCGTGAAGGGCTCGAACCGGGTCGTGCAGGTGGGCACGCAGCGGCGCAGCGAGGCCAAGTTCATGGCCGCCGCCGAGGCCGTCCAGAAAGGCGTCATCGGCAAGGTCACGCGCGTGTCGATGGAATACCACTTCTTCGAGCCGCGCTGGCGCCGCGACTACCACATGATCCAGCCGCAGGACGTGGACTGGGAGGCGTTCCGCTTCGGCGGGCGCATCCAGGGCGGTTTCGATCCCCGCAAACTGCGCGAGTGGCAGCTGTTCCGCGACACGACCAACGGCATCCCGGGGCTCTGGATGACGCACCTGATCGACCTCGCCGCGTGGTATCTGAACGACCCGTTCCCCAAGGGCGCGATGGCCATGGGCGGCGTCTATTACTGGAAGGACGGCAGGCAGACGAGCGACGTCTTCCAGGCGATGCTTGAGTACACCGACTGCCTGGTTACCTTTGCGATGAGCCTGACGAATTCCGCCGGAGGCCGCAATCTCTGGTTCGGAATCAAGGGCATGCTGGACGCCGAGGCCAACCGCGTTTCAGGCGATGGAAGCCGCGATCCGGACCGCGTGATGCAGCCCTATACCCTCCCGCTACCGCCGCAGGTCGAGTCCCACATGGCGAACTTCCTGCGCTGCATGCGCACACGCGCGACGCCGCGCGCCAGCGTCGAAGCCGGCTACTCGCACGCCGTGGCCACCTGCATGGCCGCGGTGAGCCTGCAAACCGGCCGGCGCGTGGGATACGATCCGGCAAAGCGGGAACTGACATGACCCGGCGTGATCTTCTCGGTGCTTCCGCGATGATGCTGCAGAAAAGCGCCCCCGCCGTGCGCTCGATCGAGGCGCTGCCGGTGCGCTATCCGGTGACGGGCTATTTCCGTTTCTTCTCGAAACCCGAGCGCCCGGCGGTTTTCGTGAAGATCACCTGCGAGGACGGCACGGTTGGCTGGGGTCAGAGCGTCCCGATCCCCACCTGGAGTTACGAAACGCTGGAGTCGGCGGCGGGCACGATCCGGCAGTATCTGGCGCCGCCGCTGATCGGCCTGAATCCGACCGACATCGAGGAAGCGCACCGGCGCATGAACCGCGCCATCGCCCCCTCGTTCTCCACCGGCATGCCGATCGCGAAGTCCGGCATCGACATGGCGCTGCACGACATCGCCGGCAAGCTGGCAGGGAAGAACATCGCCGAATTGTGGCGCCGCAAGCCGCTCAGCCGCATCACGCTGAGCTGGACCGTGAACGTGCGGTCGATCCAGGAGGCCGAAGACCTGCTGGAGGCGGGGCGGCGGCAAGGCTACCGGCACTTCAACATCAAGGTCGCGCCGGACCCGAAGCTCGACGTGGAACTGGCGCGGAGGGTGAGGAAATTCGCGCCCGGGTGCTTCCTCTGGGCGGATGCCAATGGCGGCTACGACCTGCCTACGGCGCTCGATGTGCTCCCGAAACTGCGCGACGCGGGCGTCGACGTCATCGAGCAGCCGCTGCCGCCGAACCGCCTGAGCGGGCTCCGGGAGCTGAAGAAGCAGGGCGCGCTGCCGCTGCTGCTCGACGAGGGTGTCGTCAGCGTCGCCGATCTCGAAGAGTTCCACAAGCTCGGCATCCTGGACGGAGTGGCGATGAAGCCCGCGCGCACCGCCGGACTGTGGGACGCGCGGCGGCAGGTGGAGTATCTCGAGCGGCGCAAGCTGATGTTTCTGGGCAGCGGGCTGACGGACCCCGATGTCTCGCTGGCCGCATCGCTCGTGCTGTACGGCGCGTACGGGCTGAAGCATCCGGCTGCGCTGAACGGGCTGCAGTTTCTCGCCGGGTCGTGGCTGAAGGCGCCGTTCCGCCTGGAAGAAGGCGCTCTGCGCGTGCCGCGGGGGCCCGGCCTTGGCGTGGATGTGGATGAGGAGAAGCTCCGCCGTGATTCGCAAGGATAAAACAGGATTGCTGCTGTTTGTTTTGGCCGCGCTTCCCGCCGCCGCGCAGATGGAATGGCGCGAGCTGCCCGGACAGCGCATCGAAGTGCTGGATGCGGGACGCCCGGCGCTCGTGTACAACTACGGCCCGCAACTTCCCGCGGGCGTGCCGGAGAACCGCCGCCGCTGCTGCTATATCTTCCCGCTGTATACGCCGGGGGGCGTCTCCATGCTCGACGACTTTCCCAAAGACCACTACCATCACCACGGGCTGTTCTGGGCGTGGCCGGCGGTGGAGACGCCATCGGGCAAGTTCAACCTGTGGATGTACCGCGGCGTCGAGCACCGCTTCGTAGGCTGGATCCGCCGCGATCCGCGCGAAGGCGCCGCGCAGCTTGTGGCCGAAAACGGCTGGTATGTGAAGGACGAGCGCATCGTGCGCGAGATCGTCGAGATCCTTGTGCATCCCGCGCAGGGGAATGAGCGCCGCATCGACGTCGCGCTCGAATGGGAAGCCCTGAAGGAGCCCGTGACGCTGCGCGGTTCGCAGGAACAGGGCAAGAGCTACGGCGGCTTCAGCGCCCGCTTCGCGCCCCGCGAAGGCACCCTGATCCGGTCGGGCGAGGGGCCGGTGACGAAAGACGAGGACCTGAAGCCGCACCGCTGGGCGGAACTCGAGGCCGTTTACCAGGGCCGCAAAGCCGTGCTCCGCATCACGCCGCACGAGAGCGATCCGGGCCTGCCGTACCAGTGGTGTCTGCGGCATTACGGCTTCGTGGGAGCGTCGTTCCCCGGCCGGACGGCGGATTCGAACGGCTACACGCTCCGGCCCGGCGCGCCGCTGCGGCTGCGTTTCACCGTCACCGCTTCCGACGTGCGCTGATCCCGGCGCAGGCGCCGGTAGAATGGGAGGGACGCGCCGGACGCTTTGCACGTCCCGGCAGTGGAGACTCTGCCTGAATCTGAAGGGCGGGAGTCCGTACTTTTCCCCGGAGCATTCTGATGCTGGCCATCCGTATTCTTCCTGTCCTGTTCTTCGCGATGGGCGCCGTGCGCGCCGGCGTGGTGCTGCTCGCCAACGGCGACCGCGTCAGCGGGCAGGTCATTTCCGCCGACGCGAAAACCGTGGTCATCAAAACGCCTTACGCAGGAGAACTGAAAATCGACCGCTCAGCCGTGGCTGAGGTCCGTGTCGAAGCGCCGATGTATGTCACGCTGGCCGAGGGCGCGGTCATCGTCTCCAAGGTGGAAACCTCTGGAAGGACCGTGCGCCTGGTGCAGCCCGACGGGCTGGTGAAGACCGTCTCGCCGGCCGAGATCACGGCGGTGCGCAATGAGGCCGCGCAGAAGGCCTTCGAGCGCGAGGAGGAGCGCTGGAAGCACCCCCGCTTCAACGATTTCTGGCGCGGCTCGCTGACATTTTCCATCGCCAACACGAGCGGCAACGCCAGGACCACGACGCTCAGCACGTCGGCCAACGCTGTGCGCGAGGCGGGCAAGAATGTGCTCGCCCTGAACTTCTCGCAGATCTACGCCACCCAGAGCACCACGGAACCCTTCGGCGCCACCGCCAACCGCATCAGCGGCTCCATCCGCGCCGACCGCCGCGCCAATGGCCGGCTGTTCCTGTACGGCATCAACTCATACGACTACGACCGGTTCCTGTCGCTCGATCTGCGCAGCGTTTTCGGCGGCGGCGTCGGCTACAAGCCGTGGGTGAGCCGCCGCGGTTCGCTCGAGCTGAGCGGCGGCGGCAACTGGAACCGAGAGAAATTCAGCCGGGAGGAAGGCCCGCTGGTGCGCCACTCCGGCGAGGCCGCCGCCGGGCAGGAGCTGACCTTGCAACTGCTCAGCCGGCTGAAGCTTTTCGAGCGCGCCGGCTTCTTCCCGAACCTGACCGACCGCGGCGAGTACCGCTTCAACTTCGACGCCAATGCCGCCGTGCCCGTGATGAAGTGGCTTGAGTGGACCGTGGGTGTCAACGACCGGTACCTGTCCAATCCCCTCCCGGGCAAGAAGAAGAACGACGTCGCCATCACGATGGGCGTGAGGGTCAGCTTCGACCAGACGCAGCGATGAAACACCGGCTGAGCCGGTCAAAGCCTGGGCCCGTGATCGGCGAGCGAATCCGGGATGTGCTCTTCCTTGGTCAGGTACTGGAAGTTCTCGATGAAACGCGAAGCGAGCGAACGGTAGCGGGCCATGTACTCGTCGCGGTTCGACCATGTGGAAGCCGGATCGAGCAGCGAGTCCGGCACGCCTTCCAGGTGCTTCGGCACTTCGAAGCCGAACACGGGGTCGGTGTGGAATTCGGCGCCCTCGAACTGCCCGGCCAGAGCCGCGTGCAGCAGCGCTCGCGTGTGCTGGATGGAGATCCGCTTGCCGATGCCGAAAGGCCCGCCGGTCCAGCCGGTGTTTACCAGCCACACTGTGGCGCAGTACTTCAAGACGTTGGCCTTCAGCATCATGGCGTACTCGTACGGGTGGCGCACCATGAACGGGCCGCCGAAGCAGGCCGAGAAGGTCATCTCCGGCTCGGTGCCGAGGCCGACCTCCGTGCCCGCGATCTTGCTCGTGTATCCGCTCATGAAATGGTAGACGGCCTGGTCCGGCGTCAGGCGGGCGATCGGCGGCAGCACGCCGTTGGCGTCGCAGGTGAGAAAGATCACGTTCTTCGGGTGGCCGCAGCGTTTCTCGGGAACGGCGTTTTCGATGAAGGAGAGCGGATAGGCCGCGCGCGTATTCTCCGTGAGCCGGTCGTCATTCAGGTCGAGCAGCCGCGTGCGCGGGTCGTAAACGACGTTTTCGAGAATGGTTCCGAAGCGCCGCGTGCAGGCGTAAATCTGCGGCTCCGCCGTGGCCGAGAGACGGATCACCTTGGCGTAGCAGCCATCTTCGAAGTTGAAGATGCCGTCGGGCGACCAGCCGTGCTCGTCGTCGCCCACCAGCCCGCGCTCAGGATCGGCAGACAGCGTCGTTTTGCCTGTGCCTGAAAGGCCGAAGAAGACAGCCGCGCTGCCATCCGGCCCGACGTTGGCCGAGCAGTGCATGGGCAGTACGCCGTCGAATGGCAGCAAGGCGTTGAGCACGGTGAACACGGTCTTCTTGATCTCGCCGCCATAGCAGGTGCCGGCGATGACCGCCATGCGCTGCGCCAGATTCAGGACGATAGCCGTCCCCGTGCGCGAGTTGTCGATCAGCGGGCTTGCCAGGAACTCCGGCGCTGTGATGACGGTGAACTCAGGCACGTGGTTCTTGCAGGCGTCCAGATTGGCCGGCTTGATGAGCATGATGCGGGCGAACAGCGACTGCCAGGCATGCTCGGTGATGATCCGCACGGGCAGCCGGTAGTTCGGATCCGCGCCGCCGTAACAATCCTGCACGAACACGTCGCGTCCCTGGAAGTAAGCCAGCACGCGGTTCAGCAGCGTGTTGAAGGCTTCCGGCGTAAACGGGCGGTTGTACTGGCCCCACCATATGTAGTCTTCGCTCGACGGCTCGCGGACGATGAACTTGTCCGCCGCAGCGCGCGCGGTGTGCTTGCCTGTGTGGACGATGAGAGGGCCGTTGGCCGCGATCCAGCCTTCGCCGCGGAACACGGCCTCTTCATAGAGCGCCGGCTCAGGCAGGTTCCAGTAGACGCGCCGCACGTTTTGGAAACCATGATTTTCGAGCCCGTAGGACGGGGTGGCCAGCGCCGCCTGCGAGGACGCAGGCGAGGGGATATCAGTGTAGACGTTCATCGGGTGCTCCACGCTCGGGCATCACATCCAATCGCGCACCAGGCGGCGCGTTCCGATGTAGATCTCGTTGGGCGAAGTCGGATCCAGCGCCCACCGGATCCTCTCGATGCCCTCCGTGATGTCTTTGATGGTTCCGCAGAAGCTGATCCGCAGGTGGCCCTCCATCCCGAACTCGACGCCCGGCACCGTGACCACCCGGACCTTGTCCAGGAGGAACTCAGCCAGCTTCTTCGAGTCCTTCATGTAGTGGGAGAAGTCCGGGAACGTGTAGAATGCGCCGTCCGGCCGCGTCACCCGGATGCCGGGGAAAGCGGCCAGACGTTCCATCAGCACGCTGCGGTTGTTTTCGAGCGTCATGCGGAGAGCGTCGATCGAGCTCTGGATTCCGTTCAGCGCTCCGGCGGCAGCCCATTGCGACGGCGTCGCCGGACCCGAGGTCTGCTGACCCTGGATGGTGGCCATCGCCGTGGCCAGCTCGCGCGCCGCCACCGCCCAGCCGATGCGGAAACCCGTCATCGCATACATCTTCGAAACGCAGTTCATGACGATCACGCGCGACGTGTCGATGTCCTCTTTGGCGAAGTCGTAAACGTTGATCGGCGCGCGGCCGTCGAACACCAGCCGGTTGTAAGTGTCGTCCATGATCAGGAACAGCGACTTGCGCCGGCACAGATCGACGATGCCCTCGACGAAATCGCGCGAGTACATCACGCCGGAAGGATTGTTCGGGCTGTTGAGGATGATGGCCTTGGTGTACGCGCCCACGGCTGCGGCGATCTCGTCCACCGTGGGGCAGAAGGAGCCGTCCTCGGCCCGTACCGCCACCGGCACGCCCCCGGCGAGCTTGATCATCTCCGGATAGCTCACCCAGTAAGGCGCCGGATAAATCACCTCGTCGTTGGGATCGAGGATCGCGATCAGCGCCGCCATAATGGCCTGCTTGGCGCCGTTGG
This sequence comes from Arcobacter sp., assembly GCA_020723085.1. Classification (GTDB taxonomy): domain Bacteria; phylum Acidobacteriota; class Terriglobia; order Bryobacterales; family Bryobacteraceae; genus JANWVO01. Next base: position 25,201 of record DYJN01000017.1, on the reverse strand, counting down.
AAGCGACCACATTCTCCGGGCGGACGCTCCGGCCATAATGCTCTTCGGTGTAGCGGATGATGGCGCGCTTCAGGGCTGGAATGCCATCGGGCGGCGTATACTTGATGTCGCCCGAGTTGAGCACCGAAGTGCAGGCGATGACGGCGTCGATGGGTGTCTTCGACTTTGGCTCGCCTCCGCCAAGGTGGATGACCGGTTCGCCCTTCTCGCGAAGCTGCGCGGCGGTCTGGTTGAGTTTCAGTGTGACTGACTCCCGGATCGTCCGGGCCATATGGCTCAGGTTCATGATCGATCGGCTCCCTGGCGGAGTTCCCCCGGCTCAAGCCTCTCCGACAGTGCGTGCGCCGGTCAGCGCGTATTAGACACTATGATGGGGCCAACGGGACCCGCTGTGCAAGTGGAGCCGCCGTGCGCGGGGGGCGCGGCCGCCGATCCGAAGCCCCCCGCCGCCAAGAGGCGGGCGGCGGATCCGCTGTAACCTGCCCGCCGCCGGTGTGCGCCATGATCACAGGAGCGTGACCACGCGACACAAAGGGGATTTCCGTCCATGCACAGGACCACGTTGCTGACCATCATCGCCCGCTGTGCGCTCGCAGCGGCCTTCCTGTTGCCTTCCGCCGCCCGGGAGGCGAAGCTCGTGCGCTACCCGGCTTACCACGCCGGCCGCGTCGCTTTTACGTATCTGGCGGACATCTGGACCGCGGACGACACGGGAAAGAACGTCACCCGCCTGACGGCCCATCCGGCGCGGGACGCCTACCCGCGCTTTTCGCCCGACGGGCGCTGGATCGCCTTCTCCTCCGACCGCAAAGGCAACCTGGACGTCTATGTGATTCCGGCCGCCGGCGGAACGCCGAAGCAGCTCACCTTCCACTCTGCCGATGACAATGTCCTCGGCTGGACGCCTGACGGCAAAGCCGTGCTGTTCTCCTCCATGCGCGGCGATGACTTCCTCGCCAAGCTCTGGCTGGTGGATGCCGAAACCGGCGCCGAGCGGCCGGCCGGAACCGATACCGGCCTGGCCGGGAGCTTTTCCCCCGGCGGCAAGCGCATCGCTTACAATCAGCGCGGCCAGGTTTATTGGCGCAAGTATTATCGCGGCTCCTACCAGACGGACGTCTTCGTGCTCGATCCGGCGGCGAAGAAGGCGGCCAAGCTGACGGACTTCAACGGCATGGACTCCTGGCCCATGTGGGGCCGCGACGGCTTCATTTACTTTGTGAGCGACCGCGATGGCGGCGGGCTGACCAACATCTGGCGCGTGCCCGAAAAGGGCGGCAAGGCAGAGAAAATCACGCAGTTCACCAGCGGCGACGTGCGCTGGCCGTCGATCTCCGCCGACGGCAAGACCATCGTGTTCGAGCATGACTTCGGCGTCTGGAAGCTGGATGTGGCCAGCCGCAGGGCTGCGCCCATCAAACTCGACATCGAGGCCGAGACGCAGCTCGACCCGGAAGAGATCCGCACATTCCAGTCCCGCGCTGACCAGTTCCATATCCAGCCGGCGGGGCAGCGCGTGGTCTTCAGCACGTATGGGGAGCTCTTCACCGCACCCGTGGAGGAAGGCGACCTCGTGCAGCTCACCGAAGGCGCGGCGCGGGACCGCGAACCGCAGTGGTCGCCCGACGGCAAGCACATCGCCTATGTCAGCGACCAGAGCGGGCGCGAAGAGGTCTGGGTGGTCCCCGCCAGTGGCGGCACGGCGCAGAAGGTGACCGATCTGGACACGCTCAAGCTGGAGATCCGCTGGTCGCCGGATTCGAAAGACATCCTCTTCACCACCTCCGACAATCGCCTGTTCCGCCACACGCTGGGCGGCCGGACTCTTCAGCTTGCCGCTTCGAAGTACGGCAACATCAGCTCGCCCGTCATGTCTCCCGACGGGAAATGGGTGGCCTTCACAATGGCCGACGAAGCCCGTCAGACGGATATTTGGCTTGCGCCCGCAGCGGGCGGCGCCGAGCCGCGGCGCGTGACGTTCGACTCTTATCCGGACCGGCTGCCGCGCTTTTCGAGCGACGGCCGCAAGCTGTATTTCATCCGCATGGAGACCACTGCCATGGGCGGCTTCGGCGGGGCGGCGGACCTGGCGGGTTCGCAGATCTGGGTGACGTATCTCGAAAGGCTCGACAAGGACCCCAATGCCCCGGAGGAGCCCGCCGACGAGACCGGAGGTCCGGCGGCGGCCATGCGGCGGCAGCAGCAGAGCCAGCCTCCCAGGGAGATTCAGATCGACTGGGACGGCCTGAAGCGCCGCACGTGGCAGGTGACGCGCGTGGCGGGCGGCGTGCGCACGTACGAAGTGGTTCCCGGGGGACGGACGCTGGTGTTCGTGACCACGGAGGGCACGGGCATGCGCGGCACTCCCGTCGTCTACACGATTCAGGACAACGGGCGGCGGCAGACGCGCGTGACCGCCGGCAACCCGCCGGCAGGCAGAGGGGATGGCGGTCCGCCCCGGCCAGGCATGGGCGGCTTCGGCGGCATCACGCAAGTGGCCGTCACACGCAACGGCCGCACGCTCTTCTTCAGGGAAGGCGATGGCATCTACTCCGTGGGCCTGCCCGCGGCGCCCGCGGGCGGCTCAGGCGGCAGGATGGCCGCGGGCATGCAATCGGCCGCTTCCGGCGCCCCGTCTGGAGCGGGCGGAGCGGCGCGCCGCCGCATCAACTTCACCGTGCGCGTCCGCATCGACCATCAGCGCCAATGGCAGCAGATGTTCGAGGACGCCTGGCGCACGATGAAGTACCGCTTCTACGACCCGAAGATGCACGGCTACGACTGGGACGCCGTGCGCGCCAAGTACCAGCCGCTGGTGGAATTCGCGGGGGACCGGCAGGAGCTGCTCAACATCGTCAACGAGATGATCGGCGAACTGAACGCATCGCACACCGGCGCGGCGCCGCCGCCCGGCGGACGCGAGGGCGCCGTGCAGACCCAGCACCCGGGCATCGAGTTCGTCCCAGACGATGCCGCAGGGCGGTACCGCGTGGCTCATGTGTATGAGAACGGACCCGCCGACAAGGACTGGGTGAAGGCGCGGGCGGGCGACTACCTGCTGGCGGTGGACGGCAAGCCGGTCACCACGAAGGACAACCTGTGGAAGTTCCTGCACAACCAGCGCCTGAACCGGAAGATGAAGCTGAAGCTGAACGACAAGCCTTCCGAAGACGGCGCGTGGGAAGCCGAGATCGAGCCCGTCTCCACGGCGCAGTACGCCACTCTGCGCTATGAGAAGTGGGTGAAAGACCGCCGCGGCATGGTGGACAAGCTGTCCGGCGGCAGGGTGGGCTACCTCCACATCCGCGCCATGGACCAGACGTCGCTGCGGAAATTCGAAAAGGAATTGCGCGAATTCCGCAGTAAACCGGCGCTCATTATCGACCAGCGGTGGAACGGCGGCGGCAACATCGAGCAGCAGTTGCTGGCCATTCTCGTGCAGCGCGAATACCAGGTCTGGCAGCCCCGCGGCGCCGAGCCCACGGGGCGGCCCTTCGCTGGGTATTTCGGCAGGAAAATCGTGCTCCAGAACTGGCGCTCCGCCTCGAACGCCGAGATGTTCCCGGCGGGCTTCCGCGCCTTGGGGCTGGGCAAGACGCTCGGCACCCAAACCATGGGCGCCGTCATCGGCACGGGGAGCTACTCGCTCATCGACGGCTCCACCGTCCGCACGCCCGGCGTGGGCGTGTTCCTTGCCGACGCGAAGCGCACCAACATGGAGAACCTGGGCGTGAAGCCCGACATCGAGGTGGAAAACGCGCCCGACGACAACCTGAACGGCAGAGACCGCCAGCTGGAAGCGGCGGTGGCGGAAATGCTGAAGGAACTGGGCGCGAAGTAGCGCCTCACCACATGTGATACAGCCCGTCCGCCTCTTCGACGCGGACAGGCACGCCAAACAGCGCGCTGAGCCTCTCCGGGTTCAGCGCGCTTTTCTTTGGACCGTCAAAGACGATCCGCCCCTGCTGCAACAGAATGGACCGCCCGATTTCGGGAATCACGTCGGAGAGCTGATGCGTCACCAGGATCACGGTCACGCCGGAGCGAGCCAGCCGGCTCATCGCCTCGCGCACCTCATGCTGCCCGCGCACATCCAGCGAATTGGCCGGCTCATCGAGCACCAGCGCCTGCGGATCATGGACGAGCGCCCGCGCGAACACCGCCCGCCGCACTTCTCCCGACGACATCTCCGTGAGCGGGCGCGAAGCCAGATGGTCCAGATCGAAGAACCGCAGCGCCTCCATCGCGCGCCGCTCCATCTCGGGCGTCACACGGTGGTTGGGCCAGATGCCGATGCTGGAAAAGAACCCGCTGAGCGCCGTCTCCAGCGCGGAGCAGGGCCGCGTGCACTCGTTCACCAGATCGTTGGTCACGATCCCCAGCAGCGGCCGCAGTTCAAACAGGCGCCATGTCTCCTTGCCCCACAGCCGCAGGCGCGAGCGCTCCGGGTAGCGCGGATACAGCTCGCGCGTCAGGGCCTTGATCAGCGTCGATTTGCCGCTTCCGTTCGGTCCCAGGATCGCCGTGTGTTCGCCGCGCGCGATCCGGAAGGAGACGCCGCGCAGCGCCGGCGTGCCGTCGCGGTGAATGGTGACGTTCTCGAATTCGATGATGGGCGGTTGCGGGGCGGGCATGCGGAGTCGGGCGGCGGCTCAGGGTGTCAGTCAGGCGCCGGGCTTCCAGTTCCGGGCCAGCTCCACCAGAGTGCGCACGGGGAAGCCCGTCGGCCCCTTCGCCATCCAGGGCTTGGCTTCTTCGAGCCACGCCACGCCCGCGATGTCGAGATGCACCCAGGGCTTCTCCTCGACGAACTCCTCCAGGAACTTCGCCGCCGAGATCGAACCGCCCCAGCGCCCGCCGATGTTGGCCAGGTCCGCGAAGGCGGACTTCAGCAGCTCGCGGTAGTCGGCGTCCATCGGGAACGGCCAGATCCGCTCGCCCGCCGCCTTCGCCGCCTCCAGCACGCGCTGCTGCCAGCCCTCGTGGTTCGAAAACGCGCCCGCATAGAGATTGCCGAGCGCCACGGCGATGGCCCCCGTCAGAGTGGCTGCGTCCACCAGATGCGTGCAGCCCTCGCGCGCGGCGTAAGTCAAGGCATCGGCCAGGATCAGGCGGCCTTCGGCGTCGGTATTGAGCACCTCGACAGTTTTGCCCTGAAATGTTTTGACGATGTCGCCCGGCCTTTGCGCCCGCGGACCGGGCATGTTCTCGACGCAGGGCGCGAATGCCGTCACTTTCACGGGCGGCTTCAGCCGCGCCAGCGCGCGCATCGTTCCCATCACCGCCGCCGCGCCGGCCATGTCGTATTTCATCTTCTCCATGCCGTCGCTCGGCTTGATGGAGATGCCGCCCGTGTCGAACGTCACGCCCTTGCCGACCAGCGCCAGATGATCCGCCGCCGCCTGCTCCGGCGCGTACCGGAGCACGATCATCACCGGCGGCTCCGCCGAGCCCTGCGCCACGCCCAGCAGCGTGCGGAAGCCGAGCTGCCGCATCCGCGCCTCGTCCAGGATGCCGCACTCGAGCCCGCACTCTTCCGCCATCGTCCGGGCGCGCTCCGCCATCAGGCGCGGCGTCAGCGCGTTGCCCGGCTCGTTGACCAGCGCGCGCGTCCAGTTCTGCGCTTCGCCTACGATGCGCGCCGCCTCGAGCGCCGCTTCCATCTCCGGGGTGATCTCGATGGACGAGATCTCGACCTTCTCGAGGAGCTTCCCGCCGTTCTTTTTCTCGGTCTTGTACTGGTCCGGCTCAAAGCCGCCCGTGATGAGCCCCTCCACCAGAGCGCGCAACATCGCCGGCTGGCAGGTCAAGCGCTTCAGCCGGATCGCCGCCTGCTGGATGGACCTTGTCTGCAATGCGCGCGCCATCACGCCGCCCGCCAGCCGCATCTGCGCGGGCGTGAACTTCGCCTTCTCCCCGCAGCCCACCAGCAGCAGCCGCTGCGCCTTCATGCCTTCCGGGCGGTGCACGACGGCTGTCTCGTTTGCCTTGCCCGTGAACTCGCCGCTCGCGAACATCTCCTTCAGCACGCCGCCGGCGGTTTCTTCCGAAGGCGGCTCGTCGCTGAAGCACAGCATGGCAAACGCCGGCGTCTCGATTTCGCGGCTGCAAGCAGTGGTGAGTGCAAAATCCATGGTCAGTCTCTGAGTCTCCTTGCGTTTTTCATGCTCATCGCCTTGCGCGCTTCCATGTCGCGCTCGCGCGCCTGTTCGGCTTCCCGCTTGTCATGGAGCTTCTTGCCTTTGCAGACGCCAAGCTCGCACTTCAGCCGCCCGTCCTTCAGGTACATCCGCAGCGGCACCAGGGTCAGCCCTTTTTCCCGGACTTTCGATGCGAGCTTCCCGATCTCCGCCCGGTGCAGCAGCAGCTTCCGCTTCTTGGTGGGATCGTGATTCCAGATGTTGCCGTGGGAGTACGGGCTGAAATGCGAATTCATCAGCCAGGCTTCTCCGTCGATCACATCCGCGTAGCTGTCGCGCAGCTGCACTTTCCCCTGCCGGGCGGACTTGATCTCGGTTCCCGTCAGGACGAGCCCCGCCTCCAGGCGTTCGAGCACATGGTAATCGTGGAACGCCTTGCGGTTCTCCGCCACGATTTTGACTGCCGGTTTCGTCTCCGCCAAGGGAAATGTCTCCACGCAAGCGCCGCGCCGGGCGTCAAGCAATTGGAGTATGTGCGCGCCGGCGCACGGAGCCTCTGCTGAACCCAGTGTAGCACGCCGGCCGTGCGGCAAATGGACCTAACATGCGGAAGATGAATCATTTAGCAGCAATTCTCACGGTCCTCGTCCTGGCCCTGGGGCTGCCCGCCGAAGCCGGCAACCGCAAAGGGGACAAGCTCCTGGCGGAGGGCAGGAAAGCCGAAGCCCGCGGCGAGTATGACACCGCACTGGAATTCTACGAGCGGGCTCTGGCGGCGGACCCCTCCGACGCCGCCTATCTGCTCCACGTCCGCCGCGCCCGCTTCGTGGCTGCGCAGCGCCACGTCGATCTGGGGCAGAAACTGCGGCGCGAGGGCAAGCTCGAAGAGGCTCTCGTCGAGTTCCGCAAAGCCTTCACCATGGATCCCAGCTCCACGATTGCCGAGCAGGAGCTGCGCCGCACCAACCAGATGATCGAGCGCGAGAAGAAGCAGAAGGAAAAGCCCGGGCAAGCCGCCGCTGGAGAGGAAAGGGGACTGACCGAAGCGGAGATCGCCCGGCGCGAGGCGCAGCTGCGCGCCGCCCGCATGCTCGAAATGCCCGAGCTGAAGCCCGCCACGCGCCGCATCTCCGGGCTCAAGATCGTCAACCAGACCGCCCGCGTGATGTACGAAACCATTGGGAAACTCGCCGGCATCAATGTGCTGTTCGACCCCGACTTCCAGCAGGACAGCCGCCGCTTCACCCTGGATCTCAATCATCTCACCCTGGACGAGGCGCTCAACTACGTCAGCCTGGTCACCAAGACCTATTACAAGCCGCTCTCCAGCAACACGATCTTCGTCACCCAGGACAACGCCACCAAGCGGCGCGATTACGAAGAACACATCACGCGCGTCTTCTACCTCCAGAACGTGTACAACAACCAGGAGCTGACCGAGGTGATGACCGCCATGCGCACCGTGACCGACGTGCGCAAGGTCTTTCCCGTGAACTCGCAATATGCGATCGTCATGCGGGGCACGGCGGATCAGCTCGCACTGGCGGAAAAGGTGCTGCTCGATCTGGACCGGGCGAAGCCCGAAGTCGTCGTGGACGTGCTGGTGATGGAAGCCAACCGGACTCGCACGCGCGATCTCGCCCTGACGCCCCTGTCCGCCGGCAAACCGGGGCTGGGGTCCCCCGTGACCTTCACCGGCGGCACGTCCGGGGCGGTGCCCTTGAATCAGATCAAGGATCTCGGCTCAGGCGACTGGAGCGTCGTCCTGCCCAGCTTCCTCGTGCAGGCGCTGCTCAGCGACCGCCAGACGCGCGTGCTCACTTCGCCGCAAGTCCGGGCAGTCGACGGGCAGAAGGCTACGCTCCGCCTGGGGGACCGCTATCCCTATGCCACGGGTTCCTTCGCATCGACTCTTGCCGTGGGCGGCGCGGGAATGTCCCCTCTGGTGCAGACGCAGTTCCAGTTCGCCGATGTCGGCGTCAACATCGATCTCACGCCGCGCGTCCACGGCGAGGAGATCTCGCTCCAGGTGGAACTGGAAATCTCCAACATCCGCGAGCGCATCGATGTCGGCGGCCTTTCGCAGCCCGTCATCGGGCAGCGCCGCGTCGCCCATCTGATCCGCGCCCGCGAAGGCGAAGTCACCCTGATCGGCGGCCTGATGCAGGCCAACGTCTCGCGTACGCGCTCCGGCGTTCCCGGCCTCATGAACATCCCGGTCCTCGGCCGGCTGTTCTCCAGCGAGAACCTCGAGAACGCCAACTCGGACCTGCTCGTCGCCCTCATTCCTCGCGTCGTGCGCTCGCCCGAGATCCCGGCGGACGGCTACCGCGGCGTGGCCAGCGGCGCGGACCAGATCTACCGCGTGCGCTTCGCTCGGGAGCCGGAGGAGGAACAGAAGGCGCCGCCCGCGCGCCAGCCCGGCGAGCCGGTGCGCACGCCGCTCGTGCCCGGCACCGCAGCGCCTGTCAAGCCGCAAACGGCGCCTCCTGCGGCTGCGCCAGCCACGCAGCCGGCGAAGGAGACGCCCGCTGTGCCGCCCGCTGTGCCGCCTGCCGCGCCGCCCGCAGAAGAGCCTGCGGCAGCCCAGGGTCCGCGGCTCCTGCTCCAGCCTTCTGCGCGCGAGGCGCAACTGAACTCCACGTTCACCGTCCGCCTGCAGGTGGAAAACGTTTCCGAACTGTTCAGCACCCCGCTCCGCATCCGTTACGACCAGCAGGTGCTGCGGCTGCTTGACGTACAGCGCGGTCCGTTCCTGAGCGGCGACGGCGCGCAGGTCACCTTCTCCGATTCGCGCGACGAAGCCGCCGGCCTTGTCATCGTCAACATGAACCGCGTGCCCGGCTCGGGCGGCATCACGGGTTCAGGCGTGCTTCTGAATCTGAAGTTTCAGGCCGTCGCCCGCGGCGACGCCACCATCAAACTCGAAGACGCCACCCTGCGCGACGCGCGCCTCGAAGCGATCACCACCGCCTCGCCCTCGGTGGCCATCCGCATTCCATGAGCCGTCCTCACCGCATCGGCAGGCGTGAATTCGGGCTGACGCTCGTGGAACTGATCGTCGCCTTTACGATCATGATGCTGCTTACCGCGCTCTCGCTGCCACTGGCTCGTTACAAGGTCCGGCGCGAGAAGGAGCGCGAACTGCGTCTCGCCCTGCGAGAAATCCGCTCCGCCATCGACCGCTACAAGGACACCTGCGAAAAGGGCGGCATCGAAAAAAAGCTGGGCGCGGAGTGCTACCCGGAGTCGCTCGAGCAGCTCGTCGAAGGGGTGAAACTGGCGAACGACCCCACCGGCAGGAAGATCCGCTTCCTGCGCCGCCTGCCGCGCGACCCGTTCACGAACTCCACCGACTGGGGGCTGCGGTCGACGCAGGACGACCCGCGCTCGACGTCATGGGGCGGGCAGAACATCTTCGACGTGTACACGAAATCCATGGAGAGGGCGCCCGATGGCACGCCGTATTCCGAGTGGTAAGCGCCTGCTGGGCTTCACGCTGATCGAGCTGATGATCGTGATGGCGGTCATCGCCGTGCTGGTGTCGGTGGCGGTGCCGATGTACCAGAAGTCGGTGGTGCGCGCCCGGGAGACCGTGCTGCGGCAGAACCTGTTCACCCTGCGGACGGTGATCGACGAATACACCTACGACAAGGCCAAAGCCCCGCAGTCGCTCGAAGACCTCGTCCGCGAAGGCTACCTCCGCCAGATCCCGATCGATCCCATCACGGGGCAAGCCGATTGGGAGGTCGTCATGGAAGACGCTGTCACCAGCGTGGACCAGACCGAACCCGGCATCTTCGACGTCCACTCCCGCTCCACAGCGCGTTCTCTTGAGGGCACGCCCTACAACGAGTGGTGACCCGGCATCCGGCGCGCCGTCCGCGTACCGGGACGGCGCAGTACTTCGCTCTGGTACTTCCAGACCTTGCCGGGGGTGCTTTGCGCCTCATCAGGACCTAGACTTGAAAGCGCAGTCGCACGGACGCCCGGCGTCCGGAGGAGAGAGGAGGGAAAGCATGAAGTCTGGCCTTGTTCGCATCGCGGCATGCCTGCTGGCTCTGCTGCTTTTCGCCGGCGGTCCGGCGCTGGCAGGTTGTGAAGAAGGAACGCACCGCGGGGGAGCCGCGCGCTACATCATCTGCTCCCCGGAGGCGGCATGGAATGGCGGCCTCGTTCTCTATGCCCATGGCTACGTCTCGGTTCCGGAAGGGACGGCGGATCCCGATGCGTGGAAGAAGCAGCTGGCTCTGCCCGGAGGACCTTCGCTCCCCGATCTCGTGACGCAGTACGGCTTTGCGTTCGCGGCATCCAGCTACACGAAAGACGGTCTGGCCGTGCTGCAGGGCATCGAAGACACGATGGATCTGATCCAGGTCTTCCAGCAGAAGACCGGAGCCGATCCGGCTCGCGTTTTCGTCACCGGCGTCTCCGAGGGCGGCCTCATCGCGGCCAAGGCTCTGGAGCAGAATCCCGGACGGCTCAACGGCGGGCTGGCCGCCTGCGGGCCCATCGGCGACTTTCCGAGGCAGATCCACTATTTCGGCGACGTGCGCGTGCTGTTCGACTATTTCTTCCCGGGCGTGCTCCCGCCGTCGGCCATCGACATTCCCGCCAGCCTCATGGAGAACTGGCCCACGGCCGCATTGGCAGTCGGACAACAGCTCCAGAGCAAGCCGCTGAAGACGCTGCAACTGATCTCCGCCGGGAAGATCCCCATCGGCTTGAACCTCGCCAATGCGGGCGACGCCATCCTGTCGGCGCTCTGGTACAACGTCTTCGCCACCAACGACGCGAAAGCCACACTCGGCGGCAATCCGTTCGACAACAATCCGCGCTGGTATTCGGGATCGTTCAACGACTGGCTGCTGAACCTCAAGGTGGCGCGCTTCGACGGCGCTCCTGCCGCAATGGCGGAGATGGCCAGGTATCAGACCACGGGCGTGCTGCGCCGCCCGCTGATCACATTGCACACTGCGTGGGATCCCGTGGTGCCCGCGTGGCAGGAGTCCTTGTACGCGAACAAAGTGGCTTCCGCGGGCAAGTCCCACCTGCTCGTGCGCTATCCCGTTCCGCGCTACGGTCATTGCGCCTTCAACGAAGGCGAAGTGCTGATCGCGTTCCTGACGATGGTGCTGCACCCGTATTCGTTCTGAAGGCCGCGGAAGCGGGCGCCGGCACGGGTTTCCGCCACGCCGGCGGCGGGGGCCGGATCTTTCACGCTTCCGGCAGGCGGAGACGCGCCAGCCGCAGACTGTTTGTCACCACCGAGACCGAACTCAGGCTCATGGCGGCTGCGGCGAGGATCGGATTCAGGTGGCCCGCGGCGGCGACGGGGATCATGATCACGTTGTAGATGAACGCCCAGAACAGGTTCTGGCGCATCACGCGCACGGAGCGGCGCGCCAGGCGCAGCGCGGCGGGCACGAGCCTGAGTTGGGACCGGACGAGCGTGATGTCGCTCGCCGCGGACGCCACGTCCGCCCCGGCGGCCATCGCGATACCCGCATGGGCCGCGGCCAGCGCCGGGGCGTCGTTGATCCCGTCGCCCGCCATGGCCACCCGCGCGCCCTCCTGCTTGAGATGCTCGATGTAGGCCAGCTTGCCCTCCGGCAGGACGCCCGCTTCCACTGCATCGATTCCCGCCTGCGCGGCGATGGCGCGCGCGGCAGCTTGCGAGTCGCCGGTGAGCATGGCCACCCGCAGGCCCATCCGCCGCAGTTCCGCCACCGCTTCGCGGGCATCCGCGCGCGGCGTGTCCGACAGCAGAAACACCCCCGCGAACCGCCCGTCGATGGCCAGCCACAGTTCGGTCTCGCCGGCGGCGCGTTGCTCCTGCGCGGGCAGTTCGACCCCGCGCCCGGCCGGCAGATCTCGCCTGCCGATCAGCACGTGGCGCGCTTCCGCCACGCCCTCGGCGCCGCGTCCCGGAATGGCGCGGAATTCGCTCACCGGGGGCAGGGCCTGCGCCGCGCGCCGCACCACGGCGCGCGCCAGCGGATGCTCGCTCGCCTGCTCCACGGCGGCGGCCAGCCGCAGGGCCTCTGCGGCATCGATGCCCGTTGCAGGGCGGAACTCGCGCACCTCGGGGCGGCCTTCCGTCAGCGTGCCCGTCTTGTCAAAAACGACCGTGTCGATGCGCGCGAGCCGTTCGAGCGCCTCCCCGTTTCGGAACAGAATGCCCCATTGCGCCGCGCGTCCCGTGGCGGCCAGCACTGCGGCGGGCACGGCCAGCCCCATCGCGCAGGGGCAGGCGACGATCAATACGGCGACGGCGGCGGGAAACGATCCCGTGATCAGATAGGACAGCGCCGCTACGGCCGCCACCGCGGGCACGAACACGGCCGCCACCCGGTCCGCCATACGCTGGATGGGCGCTTTCGAAGCCTGCGCGTCCCGCAGCAGGCGCAGGATGCGCTCCAGTTCCGTGGCCCCGCCGACGGCGGCCGCGCGGTAGACCAGGCGGCCCTCCACGTTCAGCGTGCCGCCGGAGACGCGCGAGCCGGGCGTCTTCTCCACCGGCAGCGGCTCGCCCGTGAGCATGGATTCGTCCACGCTGGACGAGCCTTCCACTACGATTCCATCGGCGGCGATCCGCTCGCCCGGCCGCGCCACTACCAGATCTCCCGCGTGCAACTCGGCCAAGGCGATCTCTTCTTCCGCGCCCCGGCGCAGCACGCGCGCGGTCTCCGGCTCCAGGCGCGCCAGCGCGGCGAGCGCTTCCGAGGTCTGCCGCCGCGCGCGCGCCTCCAGCGCGTTGCCCGTCAGCACGAAGGCGATGATGAAGATCACCGATTCGAAGTACGGCTCGTGCGGAGATGCCAGCGAATACAGGAACGCAGCGCCCGTGCCCAGGGCGATCAGCGTGTTCATGTCGGCCGTGCCGTGCCGGAGCGCGGCCCAGGCTTTCGTATAAAAGCGCCTCCCTGCCCACGCCATCACCAGCAGGCTCAGCGCGATGAGCCACGCGCGCGCCCACGGCGCATGATGCCACGGCATCGTCGCCATGGCGGCGGCGCCGCAGCCAAGAGCCGTGATCGCCCGCAAGCGCAGCCGCCGGAATTCCGCCAGCTCTTCTTCGTCGTGCCGGCGCTGCTCTTCCGCGACGGACCGCGCGGGCGGAGGCAGTTCGGATTCGTAGCCGGAATCGTTGACCGCCTCCACCAGGTCGGCGGGCGAGATGCAAGCGGCATCGTAGACGACCGTGGCGTTGTGCAGCAGCAGGTTCACGCTCGCCGAGCGCACGCCCGGCACGGATGCGAGCGCCTTCTGCACATGCGCCTGGCACGCCGCGCAGGTCATGCCCCGAACCGGGATCGTGATGTTCGCTTCCGCGCCCTGCTTCACTCGGACGTCCCGATCACCTGGAATCCGATCCGCTCGATCGCGGCGGCGATGTCTTCCCGGGAGATGTGCTGGTCGTCATAGGAAACTTCCGCCGAGCCCACCTCGGCGTGGCGCAGTTCGACGCCTTCCAGCTTGCGCAGAGTGTTCGACAGCCGCGTGACGCAGCCGCCGCAATGCATCCCGTCAATGCTCAGTTTCAACGGCTTGCTCATGCCGGAACAGCGCCCCCTGTCGACAACATAGCAGATGACGAGGCAGGCGGAAGGTGACCGCGGGCGAATCCAGCGGGGCGCGCCAGCATCTATACTGAAAGTGGCAGGGCCGTCTCCCCTTTACGGACGGAGGCTGACCGGCCTGACGCCGCCGGCGCCCGGATCCCGCGAAATCCGCCGATCCCTTCCGCTGGAGGCGAGGAAGGATGACCCGCTTCGCGGCCCGCAACGGCGCCGCGTTGCACTGTCCGCCAAGCCGCACGCTGCCGGCGCAGCGTGCCGCGGAAGGCGGCCGCTGTGCAGCGCGGGCGGCCGGAACTGAGCCGGCCGAAGCAGGCGGCGCGCCCGCTGGCGCGCCGCAAAAAGAGGAAGCGGCAGGGGGATGCCCGATGACGCAGCCCGCGCTCTCATGCGCCGGCCGGTTCCGCCAGCCGGGACAGCCCGGACGGGCGGCAGCCTCCCGCCAGAACATTTTGTTAGGATTTTGTACAACCCCATGCAGGACAAACTGAACATCGCCGTGTTCATCGATTACGACAACACGGAAATCGGAGTCAAAAGCACGCTCCGCCGCGAATTCGACGTGGCGCTCGTGCTCAGCGCGCTCAAGGAGCGCGGCGACCTCGTCGCCAAATTCGCCTACGCCAACTGGGGCCGCCAGGAATCGGCCACGCGCCAGATGGCCGAAAACGCCGTGCAGATGGTGCAGCGCATCCCGTCGCCCCGCGGCGACAAGAACGGAGCCGACATCAACCTGGCGCTGGACGCGCTCGAGATGGCCTTCACGCACGACCATGTGAACGCCTTCGCCATCGTCAGCGGGGACTCGGACTTCATCCCGCTGGTCAACAAGCTGAAGGAATACGGCAAGACCGTGTTCGTGGTGGGCGGGCGCGCCTTCACCTCCACCATCCTCCAGCAGAACTGCCACGAATTCATCAGCTTTGAATCGCTCCTGAACGTGGCGCCGGACGAGGTGCAGCCCATGCCCGCGCCCGAGGCGCAGCCCCGCGAGAGCTGGCGCGAGCGGCGCGAGAAGCGCATGAAGGAGCGCGAGGAGCGCCGCAAGGAGCGCGAGGCGCAGCGGCAGCAGGAGCAGCAGAACCGCCCGCAGGCGCTCGACCTGGCTCTGGCCATGCCGCTCGTCGAGCGCGCCCTTCAGGTGCTCGAACGCCGCAACGTCCAGCCGCAGCTCGGGCTGCTGAAGTCCACCATGCTGCAGCTGGACTCCACCTTCAGCGAGAGCGCCTACGGCGCGCGCAGTTTCTCCGATTTTGTGGAGAAGCTCAAGCGCGCTGAACTGGTGCGCGTGAAAGGCTCCGGCGGGCGCTACTTCATCGAGCGCAAGCACCGCGCGGCCGAAAAGGCGCTGCCGCACCCCGAGGAGGCGCTCACGCTGCTGCGCGACGTGCTCGAGATCCACCGCTTGGAGTTCGAAGAGAACAGCCAGAACGCCGAAGACCTGCTGGCGTGGATGAAAGAGGAGTCGCCCGATTTCGATCCCGCCAACTACGGCTTCCAGAGCTTCTCCGAGTTCCTCAACTTCGCGCAGGACAAGACCGTCGTGCGGCTGGATCCGCGCGAGGAGGGCGGACTCGTGGTCAACCTCGGCGCCGAATTCTACCCGCCGGCGCCGCCGGAGCAGGAGAAGAAGGAAGAGGAAGACTACAGCGAACTCGATTACGTCCAGCCGATCGTCGCCGGCCAGCCCACGGCCACCGGCGAGATCCCGCTGCCCGAAGAGCCGCCCAAGCCCAAGAAGCGCGCCACGCGCAAGAAGGCCGCCGGCACGGGCGGCGAAAAAGTCCGCCGCACAAGGAGGAAGAAAACCTCATAGGATGTCTGCATGGCATCCCTTGAGCGCATCTTCCCGCCCGATTCGCCGGCGCCCCGCGGCCCCTATTCGCCCGCGGTCCGCGCCGGCGATTTCATCTATGTTTCCGGCCAGGGGCCGGTCGACCCGGCCACCAACCAGCTCTCCTATGGCGACATCCGGCACGAGACGAGGATCACTCTCGCCAACGTGATGCGCATCCTCGCCGCCGCCGGCGCGTCCGCGAACGACGTCGTCAAGTGCAACGTCTATCTGCGCGACGGCAATGATTTCGCGGCGATGAACGAGGTGTACCGGGAATTCTTCGGCGATCAGCGCCCGGCGCGCACCACCGTGGCTGTGGCCTTCGCCGACCCGCTGATGAAGGTCGAGATCGACTGCATCGCCTACAGGCCGCGATAGCCGGCGCCCGGGCCACAACCGACCGCGAAAAGATGCAGATCCGTCTCCCAATGCTTCAGCCTTCCATGCTGTGCAGAGGAAGCTCCCGGATCCTGTCTGCGAACCACACGGCAGTTTGATTCAAAGACGGGCTGCCGGGGAAGGTGCGCGCGGCCGCTGGATGAAGGCGGGGGCGCATTGCCGGCATCGCAAAAGGTCCCTTTCGAGTCTCGTGCCTGCTCTTCGCGTTCAGGTCAGGATGCACAGACGAAACACCAGGCTCCGATCCGCTCCGTGCCGGTTAAAGGAAACGACTCCCCGGAGGTGTCCATCCCATGGCCGCCAGATGAAACAACCGGCAGGCACGTGGATGATCCAAAGGGAAACGGCGTTCACGCAGCGCCGCAGTCCCGCCGCGTTACGGAGGCGCGCCGCCTGAAAAGCAGCCAAAGCGCCGCCAGCGCAGCCGCAGCCGCCGGAGGCCACCACCAGAGGCGCGGCATCTCCGCTTCCACAGACCGCAGGAGCAGTTCGGACTCCTGCATGGCGAGGGAGGCGTTGTCCTCTTCGCTGAGGATTTCGACCTGAAGCAGTTCGCCACCCGCTGGAAGCACGATGGTGCGCAGCATGCTGCGGCGTCCGTCGGGTTCGACGAAATGCTCCGTCCACTCGGTGCGGCGGCGCGCCGTGCCCGCCGGGGCGCGGCTGAAAATCGCAAACCACCGCAGGTCCTCCGGTCCGGCAACGGCCAGTTCGCGCCCCTCGATCTCATTGCCCGAGGCCTCCAGAAAACGGCGCATATCGGCGCCCTGGACTGCGATCATCGCCCCGGGAATCCGCAGGCTGACGTCCTCGCCCAGCGGCAGCCGGAGCGGTCCATGCCGCCATGCGATGCGCGGGAAGTCCTCAGGGCGGTAACCGGCTTGCATGGGCTGACCCTTATTCTCTCCATGCGAAGTTCCGGAGGGAAGGGGCTCGGTTGCGGCCGTTTGCTACCATAACCACCGATGCATCCCGCACAGCCGCAACCGGTGGTCCGAATCGAAAACGGACCCGATTACCGCGAGAATTACTCGAACAGCGTCCAACTGCGCATGAGCCTGTGGGATTTTCTGTTGACGTTCGGGCTGATGCGCCAAACGGGGCCGGAAACGGTCATCATCCAGAATTTCCAGGGCATCTATCTCAGCCCCCAGCAGGCCAAGGCGCTGATGAACGTGCTGATCACCAACATTCAACAGTACGAAGCGGCGTTTGGCGAAATCCGGCTGGAGCCGCAGGCTGGCGCCGGACCCATCCAGTAGCTGCCGCCGGGAACGATGTGCCGGACAGGCGCCGATGCCGGCGAGCCCGGGGCGCGCCCGAAGTCCCGCATCTGAAGGGCGCGAAGCGCCCGGAAGAAGCGGCGCGGTGCAGGGAAGCAGCGCCCGCGAGCCGCCCCGATGCAGGCCGCCTGTTTCACGTCTTCGGCGTTTCCAGTGCGCCCCGCCTATTTGATGACCTGGAACAGGTTGGAGTAATCGTCGGTCCAGGGGCGCATCCATTCGGCTTTTTCCAGCTTTTGGCCGCCCTTTTGATACGGTTCGCGGGCGAAAACGCCCGGGTGATTCGCCATCATCACCCACGTCGTGCCGAAGCAGCGCCCGTCGCCGCTGTCTTCCGTTTCGACCAGCAGCGCCGCTTTGCCGAGAATGGCCGCCTCGCGCTCGAGCACAGGCTTCAGATCCACATAGCGGTTGGAGATGTGCACTGCCAGCACGCCGTCCGGCTTCAGGTGGCGGAAGTACAGTTGCATGGCCTCTTTGGTGAGAAGATGCACCGGAATGGAATCGCTGCTGAAGGCGTCCATGACAAGCAGGTCGTAATTCTGCGGGGTCTCGCGTTCCATGGACAGCCTGCCGTCGCCGAGGACGACTTCGATCACTCCCTCGGCATGTTCCAGATACCAAAAGTAATTCTTCGCAATTTTCGGGACTTCCGGATTCAATTCATAAAAGCGATAGACGTCGCCGAAGCGGGAATATCCGGCAATCGTGCCGGCGCCCAGTCCGAGAACGCCCACCCGCTGAAAACTGCCCTGCGGCCGGGAGGCCATCCACAGGCCCAGCCCCGTGTCTTCGCAATAGTAGGTCGCGATCTCCCGCCGGCGCGCGGGGTGCGAGAACTGCTCGCCGTGGTTGATGGCGCCGTGAACCAGCGTGCGGTAGCCGTCCCAATCGTAAATCCCGTTATACTGGCGGACCCGCAGTTCCCCATAGAAGTTGCGTTTCACAACGAGGGCGCCCCTGGTCATCTCCCGGATCTCGCGGCCGACAAAACCCCACAGCACGGCCACCCCGGTCATCAACAGAATGGATGGCCAGCCCAGCCAGTCCCTGCGGAAGGGCCATTGCGGCTCCAGATACAGCACGAGCGCCGCCAGCAGCCCGCACAGCCCGATGGCCAGCGGCAGCTCGTACATCGCGTTGAACAGAGCCGGCGCGAGCACCGCCACGAACAGCCCGCCCAGCGCGCAGCCCACGGACACCATCAGGTAAAACGCGGTCAGATGCTTCGGATCCGGCTTCAGCCGCGCCAGTTCGCCATGGCAGACCATGCAGCAGACGAAGAAGCAGACCGCATAGCCGGGCAGGAGCAGCATCAGGCGGGGCCGTGCTTCGGGTCCGAGATGCGCCAGCCAGAGCAGCGCGCCCACCGCCAGAGGCAGCGCGTAGAGGAAGTAGGGGCGCGCGTACCAGCGCGGCGCGTCAAAGGCGAGAATGAACGTCAGCAGATAGAGCGCCAGCGGCAGCACCCAGAGAAAAGGCATGGGCGCGAGATCCGTCGTCATGTGCGTGGTCAGAGCCAGCAGCAGCACGGACGGGCCCATGGCCAAAGCCGCCCAGAGAATGTGCATCCGCCAGGAGGGCGCGGCTGGCGGCGGATCCGGCGCCTCCGCCGGCCCGGCGGGTCCAGCGCCGCTCCTCAGGCTCTTCCAGCCCGTTGAGACGCACAGCGCGGCGAACACGACGAAGGCGCCGCTCCAGCCCCACGCCTGCTGTTTGAGCGTGAGCTGAGGCTCCAGTAGCGGCGGGTACGTCAGCAGGGCCAGCATCGACCCCAGGTTGGACAGCGCGTACAGGCGGTACGGGCTCCGCCCGGGGAGCGCGCGCGCGAACCATGCCTGCACGAGCGGCGCCGTGGCCGACAGAAGGAAATACGGCAGGCCCACGGTTACGGCCAGCAGCGCCAGAATCCGCGCCGCGGGCATCTCAGGGGTCGCGGGTTTCCACTGCGCGTCCGGCAGGATCGGAAGCGCCGCGAGAGCGATCAGCAGCAGCGCCGTGTGCAGCATCCACTGCCGGCGCGGCGCGAGACGCCTGACGGCGCCATGAGTGTACGCGTATCCAGCCAGCAGCACCGCCTGGAAGAAAAGAAGGCATGCCGCCCACACCGCTGCCGTCCCGCCGAACCAGGGCAGGATCATCTTGGCGATCATCGGCTGCACCTGGAACAACAGGAACGCGCTGAGAAAG
Organism: Arcobacter sp.; assembly: GCA_020723085.1. GTDB lineage: Bacteria > Acidobacteriota > Terriglobia > Bryobacterales > Bryobacteraceae > JANWVO01. The sequence goes on along the minus strand of DYJN01000017.1, from coordinate 5,772 downwards.
ACAGTGAAAGCGTACAACCACATGCCGGACTCTGATTGTACGGGATCCTGGCAGAGGACGCCCCGGGCCGCCTGCAGGAGAGTACAATGGGCGTTTCCGCCGGGCGGGCCCCGTTCCGCCGGGATCTTCGCCAAGGAGCGCAACCTATGACGTTCACCCGCCGCGCCGCAGTGCGCACCACGGCCATCACGGCCGTCTCCTACTCCCGCATCTTGGGCGCCAATGACCGCATCGGCCTCGGCGTCATCGGAACCGGAGGGCGCGGCATTCATGTGATGACGAAGTTCCAGCTCTTCAAGGACTGCGAAGTCCGGGCCCTGTGCGACGTGTATTCGCGGCGGCTCGACGAGGCCCAATCGAAAGCGCCCGGCACAAAGACCTTTTCCAAACATGAAGAACTTCTTGCGCTGAAGGAGGTAGACGCCGTCCTCATCGGCACGCCCGACCACTGGCACGCCCGCATCGCCATCGACGCGATGAACGCCGGCAAGGACGTCTATGTGGAAAAGCCCCTGTGCCGCACGCGCGCCGAAGCGCCGGAGATGGTGAAAGCCGCGAGGGTGAACGAGCGGATCTGCCAGGTGGGCCTGCAGCAGCGGTCCGGCCCCATTTATCTCGAGCCTCTCGAGAAATACGTCCGCTCCGGCGCTCTGGGCCGCATCACTCACATCGATGCCGTCTGGAACAGCGGACCTCCGCGGCCGCTGCGCCGCGAGCCCGCGGAGAAGCCTTCGAACCTGGACTGGATCCGGTTCCTCGGCCCGGTGAAATACCGCGAGTGGGATCCGGCGCAGTATTGGAATTTCCGCGCGTTCCTCGACTACAACGGCGGAAAGATGACGGATTTCGGCCATCACTGGATGGACGTCGTGCACATGTACATGGGCGAGCGCGCGCCGCGCTCCGTGGTTTTCGCCGGCGGCATTTACTACGACCTGCACGACGGCCGCACCGCGCCGGACACCTGCAATGCGCTGTTCGAGTACGACGGCTTCAGTGTGCTGTTCCAGTCCAACGCTTACGCGCTGCCGGGCGAGTACGGGATCACGTTCCACGGGGACCGGGGCCGGCTCTTCGTGGACCGGAACAAGTACGTGTTCACGCCCGCCGGGAAGGGGGCGAAGCCGGAAGAGAAGGTGATCCCCGGCGACATCACGGTGGATCATGTGAGGAACTTCCTCGACTGTTGCCGGTCACGCAAACTGCCCAACGGCGACGTGGCTCTGGCTGCGATCTCGATCCTGCCGCCCCTGCTGGCGGTGCAAAGCTGCCTGGAGAAGCGCCGCATCCGGTTCGACCCCGTCCGGCTGGAGGTTCTGCCGCTGTAAGACGCTGCGGTTGAGCCCCTCCCGCTGCCTCCGCTATCATCGGTGTAGGCTGGAATAAAGGAGTTTCCCGGATGGGTCCGCTAGGCTGGCAAGAGACCCTCGTCATCTTTGTGTTGGTGCTGCTGCTGTTCGGGCCCAAGAAGCTGCCTGAGGTGGGACGCAACATCGCCAAGGCGATCAATGAGTTCCGCCGGGCTTCCAATGAGCTGCGGGACACGTGGCAGCGGGAGATGACGAACCTCGAGCGGGAGACGGCCGAGATCAAGAAAGAGGCCGACTCGCTGGCGCAGGTCGCCAGCGACTCCGACTACTCGAGCAATTACGACTACAGTTACGACTCGTCATACGACTACGGCTCCGACGGGTATCCGGAGTCCTATGACACGCCTTCCACCACGGATGCCAATCCGGTAAGCGATTCCGCAACACAGGACGCTGACACCACCGGCCCGGCCGCCGGCGCGGCCGCCGGTTCCGCCGCAGCCGCGGACGCCGCTCCCCCCGTGCAGCCGGCGGAGGCTGCCGAAGCCGCGCCGCCACAGGAAGCGGCGAAAGGCGAGACGGCGGTCCATTGACCGGCGGGCGGCAACAGCGGCTCGGGACAGGAAACGCACGCATAGATGCCGGACAACATTGACTCGCAGGAGCCGCGCCCGGACAGCGGGCCGGAATACGAAGGGCGTTCCGTGCCCGAAGCCGCCGGCGCGGCGGAGACGCCCGAATCTTCCGCCGCGGAGTCCCTCCCGGCTGCCGTTCCTCCTCCCGCCCCGCCCGCGGCTGCGGAGCCGCCGGCGAAGAGCGAACCGGAAGACGAGGAAGAAGAGCTGCTGCGGATGAGCTTCCTCGAACATCTCGAGGAGCTGCGGCTCCGCATCATCCGCGCGCTGATGGGGCTCGGCATCGCCTTCATCGCCTGCATCCTGTTTACCAACAGGCTCTGGGATGCCGTCCGTGGTCCGGCTGTGGCCGCCCTGACGCAGCTCGGCTATCCGCCGGAGCTGGCGCAACTGACCCCCACGGAAGCATTCACGATCATCTGGGTCAAGTTGCCCATCCTGGCGGGCCTTTTCGTGGCCTCGCCGTGGATCGTCTATCAGGCGTGGGCGTTCATATCGCCGGGACTGTACCGGCGCGAGCGCCGGCTGGCGCTTCCATTCATCTTCTGCACCGCAGGGCTCTTCATCCTCGGCGGACTCTTCGCCTATTTCGTCGCGTTCCGGTTCGGGCTCGTCTTCCTGTTGGGGATCGGCAGCAACCTCGGGGTGAGGCCCTACATCTCGCTCACCGAATACTTCGACCTCTTCGTCAACGTCATTCTCGGCGTGGCGCTCGTCTTCGAGCTGCCGGTGCTCATCTTCTTCCTGACGCTGCTGCGGATCGCCTCGCCGCGGTTCCTGCTGCGCCACTCGCGGTACGCGATCCTCATCATTGTGCTGCTGGCGGCGATCATCACGCCGACGCCGGACGCCATCAACCTCACGATCTTCGCCGCGCCGATGATCCTGCTCTATTTCGTCGGCGTGTTCGCCAGCTATCTGCTCGTGCTGCGCCGGGAAGGGCAGCAGTTCCCATGGCGCCGCATCCTGATCGTGCTGGCGGCGATGGCTGTCTTGGCAGCCGCCACGGCAGGCGTCTTCATCATGCGTTTCGGCTACCACTGGGTGTGGAAGTGGCCCTTCCTGGTCAAGTAAACTAATGCCTTGGCTTCACCGATGACTTCGGGTTCTCCCGGCGGGCGGTCGCCGCTGCCCGAGCCGGTCCATGCGGATGACACACTGGCGCAGCGCGCCTATCGTCTGGTCAGGGACCGGATCCTCAAGGGAGTCTATCCCCCCGGAGCGGCGCTGTCCCGGAGGCGGCTGGCCAGCGAATTCGGCATGAGCCTGCTCCCTGTGGCGGAAGCGTTGCAGCGCCTTGTGAACGAAGGGTTGCTCGAAAGCCGCCCGCGTGTGGGAACGCGCGTCCGGCAGCCGGGCCGTGAGGAGATCCGCGACCGCTACACGCTCCGCGAAGCGCTGGAGAGCCAGTCGGCGCGGCTGTTCGCCGAGCGTGCGACGCGCCGCCAGAAGGCGGAAATTCTCCGCATGGCGAAGAAGCTCGATCAGTATTATTCGGGCTGGGGAAAACTCCAGGCGGACAGCGAATACCGGCTGGCAGTCCGGCGCTATCACGTCCGGTTCCATCTGCGCATCGCCGAGATTTGCGGCAGCCCGCTTCTGAGGCAGGCCATCGAGCGGGAGCAGGACCTGCTGTTCAGCTGGCTTTCCGATACCGCGGCCCAGGTTCACCCGCTCCCGCCCCGCTATCACTCCGGGCTCGCCGAAGAGCTGTGTTCCGGCGACGTGCTGCGCGCGGATGCGGCCATCCGCGCTCACATCCGCTACGCCCTCGAGGAGCTGTTGAAGCTCGCCTTCACGCCCAACGGCAGCCGCTGGCGCATGGCGCCCCGCGGCGGAGCCTGAGCCCGGGCGCTCCCGGAGGCGCAGGCGGAACCACTGTCACTTCCGGAAAAACCAGAGCCAGAAGTACTGCGTTCCTGCGCCGTGGCTGTAACGGAGTTCGAAGCCGCAGCGCGCAGCCATCTCCCGCGCCTGCGCCTCCGTAAAGGGTACTCCCAGCCATGTGTCGTCGGGGTCGGTTTCCACGTTGGGATCGCCCTGCACCTGAAACTTGAACAACGCCCCCGGCTTGAGCAGCCGGTGGAGGTCCTGCACATAGCTCTCGATGATCTCGCGGCTCGGAATGTGCTGGAAGACGATGCTCGAGAAGGCGAAGTCGTACTCGCCCGGCGGGATCACTCCAAGGTCCATGCCGTTGTTTTGATAGACATGGGCGTTCGGCATCCCGCGGAGCGCCTCGCGCGCCAGCTCCACCATCTCTCCGCTGACGTCCACACCATGGACTTCGCCGAAGATCTCGGCCAGCGCGCGCGTCACGCGCCCCGCCCCGCAGCCGATTTCGATCGCTTTCATCTGCTTCGGATCCTTGCCTTGGCAGATGTTGATCATGTCGGTCAGGATCTCCTCGCGCACCGTGCGGCGTCCGGACTCGAAGAACTCCTCGTCCGTCCAGTCCGTTCTCTCCGTGTTGACGTAAAAGCGCGCGTTCTCGCGTGCGCGCTCGTCCCAGTCCTGGCGCATCTTGTCGAGCGTTCGTTCCAATTCGTGGCGCTCCATGTTTCAGGCAGTCTTCTTCATTGTAGCGTCCGCGCCTGCGCGGCCCTCTCGCGCCCTCCCGGAGTGGATTCCCGGAGCTGTGCAACCCGTCCCTGATGCTGGCGGCGGCCTACGGCGCCGTCTGCACGCGCGGGGCGTTGTCATCCCAACTGCCCTTCAGCCCCAGTTCTTCCGCCCGTTCCTGCATCGCCCGGATGCAGAACGTGATGTGCTCGTCCAGATCGACGCCCAGTTCCGCGGCACTGTTGATGATGTCCCCGCGGTTCACCGCGCGCGCGAAAGCCTTGTCCTTCATCTTCTTCCTCACGCTGCGCGCGTCCACCTCGTGAATGGATCGCGTGGGCTTCACATAAGCCACCGCGGTGAGAAATCCGGCGAGCTCATCGCAGGCGAACAGCGTCTTCTCAAGCAGCGATTCCCGCGGGACGCCCGTGTAAGTGGCGTGCGAAAGAATCGCCCGCCGGATCACTTCCGGCACGCCCCTCTCGCGCAGGATCAGTTCGCCCTTCACCGGATGGTCCGGCGCCTGCGGATGGATCTCCCAGTCGAAATCGTGCAGCAGAGCCGTCACCGTCCAGAGCTCGGGATCCACTTGCCGCCCTTCCGCCGCGAACTTCTTCGCGTAAGCAGAGACGCACGCTTCCACCGCCAGCGAGTGCCGGCGCAAGGCTTCATTCTGAATGAATTCGCAGACGATCTCCCAAGCCTTCTCTCGCGTGATCATGACTCTTCATGCTACCTGAGCCGCCCGCTGGATGGGAACCGGTCCGTGTTATATTAAGAACAGCCCGTGGGCCTGTGGCGCAGTTGGGAGCGCGCTTCCATGGCATGGAAGAGGTCGAGGGTTCGAATCCCTCCAGGTCCACCAAACCTTTCAAACACTTACGGACGCCCCGCCAGCCAGGATCCTCCCGTGGAGTCCATTTGGAGTCCAAAACCATGGGCAGCGTGGGCATCTTCGTTCTGAAACATGCCCCCGTGGGATCCCCTTGCGCCATAAGGACCTCTCCCTCGTGGGCACGATGGGCACGATCTTTCCGTGCGTTTCTCTGGTGGAGAAAAACGAATTTTCCCTATACAAGAGGATCATTCTGCCCATCCTGCCCAGGCTCCCGGCTCTGCCCGCCGAAACATTTCTGAGCCGACACGTTTTCTCTTGATCGGTGGCCTGGGGCATGGTATTCATTGAGTAGAACGCTTCCTCAAGCGTTCCCCCAGAGGCGCGCGGGCCTCTCGAATCTACCGCATCCCCTCCAGAGCGCCGGGAC
>DYJN01000141.1 GCA_020723085.1 Arcobacter sp. | reverse complement strand
CGCGGCGGCCGGCATGCCCCGCGGCGCAAGGCCCAACCCCTCCGCCCGAGGCCGCGCAGCGCGCGCCTCAAGGGCCTGGCCCTGTATGAGCGCCGCGCAAAAAACGATTGCAGTACAAAATGTTCTATTTACGACTTGGTAGCAACAGGACGTCCACCACGTGGGCGCAGGTGGAACACAAGCTCGGCCAAGCCTTTCTCAGCCTGAGTGACGCAAGCGAGGATGCCAGCGCGGATCTCGGCCGCGCAATCGAGCACTTCGGCAAGGCCTTGGCGGCCGGCACACGAAGAGACCGGCCGTGCGACCACGCCCGCACGCAGTTCGAGCGGGGCCGGGTGTGCTTCCGCTGGACGGTGCTGGAAGCTGTCCGGTTTCTCACGGAAGCTGACGATTGCTTCCGTGAAGCGGAGCGGACGTTCCGGCAATGCGGGCAAACCGGCCAAACGGAACGGGCGGCCGCCATGCGGATGCGGCCAGCCTTGTCTTCTGCTGACAGGCCCGCCCGTCACAGAGCGCAGGCCGCGTCAAAGCCCTCGCGCACGGCATCGATCGCCTTCCGGGGCTGCACCGCATCACCGATGACGCGGACTTCGAAATCGGCGCCAGCCAGCGCATCGGGCAACTCCCGATTCGGACGCACGCCAACCGCGATCACCACCGTCTCCACCGGCCATGCCGATTCTTCGGCGCCTTGTTTCACGATCGCCCGGTCCGCAGTCAGCCGAATCAGCTTCGTGCCCGTGTGAATCAACACTCCCGCCGCCTGGAACCGTTTCATGATCATGGCCTTCGCCAGCGGATCCATGTCCGCGCCCGCTTCCGGCAGCATTTCGACGACGGTCACCTTCTTGCCCAGGGCAGCGAGGTAGTCGGCTGTCTCCAGCCCTACCAGTCCGCCGCCAACCACGAGAGCGGAGCCGGTTTCCACGGTGGCGCCGCCTTCCAGAAGATCGGACGCGAGAAGCCAGCGGGTCTGTTCCAGCCCCGGAAACGGGATGGTAAGCGGGATTCCTCCCGTCGCCAATACAACGGCCTCCGGCCGGAGGCCGCGAAGCAGCTCGACTGTGACCTTGGTGTTCAGACGGATATCGACGCCCGCGCGCCGGGCGGAAAGCTCCAAATGACCAATGATGTCGGCAAAACCCTCCTTGTGGGGCGGCAACGCCGCGAGATGAAGCTGCCCGCCGAGAACGCTTTTTTGCTCGAAAAGGGTCACCCGGTGGCCGCGCTGCGCCGCCACCACGCTCGCCTCAAGTCCCCCGGGGCCGCCACCCACCACCACGACCTTACGGGAGCGGCTGGCAGGTTCGATCTTCAGCTCTCCCTCGTGACCCGTCAAAGGATTGAACGAGCAACCTGTGCCTCGCCCTCCCCGCAATTCGGCCAGGCAACCCTGGTGGCAGGCGGCGCAGAGCAGGATGCTTTCCTCATCACCCGCTTCACACTTGCGAACCCAATCGGGGTCAGCCAGAAACGGCCTTCCCAATCCGATCAGATCAGCTTGCGAAGCCGCCAGCGCCTCCCGGGCCACGGACGGCGTGCGGATCCGGCCGGCGACGATTACGGGAATCCGCACACGCGCCCGAATCCTGCCCGCCATGGGTAACAGGTTGGCTTTCGGCGTTCCCGTCGGATACAGGCAGAAGGGCACGGATTCGCACATGGTGCCGGAGGTGATGCTAAGGGCCTCGACGCCCATGGCTTCAATCGCCGGCGCCAGTTGCAGCGCGTCATCGATGGCGAGGCCGCCTTGCACGTAATCGCTGGCGTTCATCCGCACCATGATCGGGAAGGAGTCTCCGACCGCCGACCGCACAGCCTCGACCACCTCCCGGCCAAAGCGAATCCGGTTGTCGAGGGGGCCGCCGTAGGAATCCTGCCGGTGGTTGGAGTGCGGGGAAAGAAACTGGTGGATCAGATATCCGTGGCTGAAGGGGAGTTCCACGCCGTCGAAACCCGCCGCCTTGGCGCGGCGCGCGGCGGCGGCAAACGCCTCAACCATGACGCTAATCTCATCCATGGCCAGCGCTCGGGGAACCACCTGGTTGGCTGGGCACAACACCGCCGAGGCGGAGACGCGTTCCGGCTCCGGAACCAGCTTCGGGTTCGCGGCGCGCCCGGCGTGATTGATGTGAGCGACGATACGGCCGCCCGCCGCGTGGACGGCGTCGGTGAGGTTCCGCAGGCCGGCCGCGAGCGCGTCATCGTGAATTCCGAGCTGCGTCGGGAGCTCGCGGCCGTTGGTGAGCACGTACATCGGCTCGGTGACGATCAGCCCCGCGCCGCCACGGGCTCGGCGAGCGTAGAAAGCGGCGTGGCGGGGCGTACAACTGCCGTCTGGCCGGCCATAGCCGAGCTTCACCGCCGTCATGACGACCCGATTCGGCAGCAGGAGATTTCCCAGTCGAAGAGGTTGGAGCAGTGGATCCTCAGCCATCGGTCAGTGACCCTTCCAAGGAGTGGCGGTGACCGTCAACCGCCGGAAACCGGCGCCTTCGGCCTGGAAACCGCCACGTGTATTGTAAACGAACAGGGCGAGCGGCGGTACACCGCGTGGGCGAATCTGGCGAGAGGCAGGAGAATTACGACGTCCATACCGAGAACCACGTGCACGACAAACGCGGCGTTGACCCTGGCGGTTGTTCCGCCTCAGCTGGAAATGGAGAGAGCGTTCTGCCGTTAAGATAACGGGGAAAATGCGTGAAGGAATCAAGAAAGCACTACACCGCAGAAGAGAAGGTGGCCATTCTGAGGCGCGATTTGCTGGAGCAGGAGCCGGTCTCCAAGCTCTGTGACGAACTCGGGCTGCAGCCGACGGTTTTCTACCGCTGGCAGAAGGAGTTCTTCGAGAACGGCGC
>DYJN01000140.1 GCA_020723085.1 Arcobacter sp. | reverse complement strand
GTCATCCGCCGCCCGCAGTTGCGGCATTCGCGGCGGCGAAGAATCCGCTTGCCTACGGCCCGGCGGGTGTAGAGGACGTGGAAATGCCGGCATCCGCAGGCCGGGCACTCAATACCGCGTTTCTCCGGCGACGCGGGCTTCTTTTCCTGTGTGACGGGATTGGGCATCGGCTCCGTCATCGCCGCCTGCCTTTCTGGAGTTCGGACAGCCGCACCCGCGAGCCCTTCGGCGCGGGCCGCTCGCCCGTCCCCGGCAGAATCGCCCCCTGGATGCTCGCCGCCACGGCGCAACCCACGAGGCAGTCGAGCCAATGGTTGTCCGAAGCCTCCGGACGCAACCGCCACTCGTCCACCACCCGCCCGCGCCCCTCGGTCTTCACGCGGTACTCGGAGGTCAGATGCTCGGCAAGAAGCCGGTGCGCCTCCACATCCCGACCGAACAGCGACAGGCATCCCCGGTCGCCCATCGGGACCGCGAGCCGGGCGTGGATGAAGGACTTCCAGAAGTTCGAGTCGAATAGGACATGCCGAATAGCGCGCCGCCCTTGGACGTTCGGGATGCGCCAGTTGAAGCCCACGCGGTCGCCGCGCTTCCGCTTGTACTCGACAAACGGCATGCTCGCCGCGCCCACGAACCGCCCGTGGCTGGGGAGCAGCACCGCCGCGTGCGCACTCTGGCGGCAGAACTGGTACACCACGTCAGTCGAAGTGCCCCAGTTGGCGTCGATGAGGCACCGCTCGACCTTGAGATGCGCGCCGTCGTCCCGCCGCCATTCTCGCACCAGAAGGTTGTTCGTCACCGCTTCCAGTCCCGCATATATAGCGCCCTCCAGCCCTGCGCCCTTGGCCGCCATCTGCAGCGTCCGTTGCGCATCCCTCAGCGTAAAATAGCGCCGCTTCTGGTCAGGATACGCCCCATAGTCGATGACATAGCCCGTGAAATCATCCTCCCACGCTGCAACAAGCCAGAAAAGCAGCTTACCCTGCACGTCAATGAACATCGTCAGATGGTTTGCGCCGATGGGCGCCTCGCCGCGCTTCATGCCGTTCAGTTTTCCGGCGATCTGGTCCGGCGTGAGCAATCCCTCGTCTTCCACGCCCTTCTCCGGCAACGGCTCGTTCTGGTACTCGGCGAAGAACGCCGCCTCGTCCTGGAGTTTGAGGTTCATGGCGTGCTGTATTGCCGACGCCTCGTCGTGGTTGTGGCGTTCCGGCCAGGCCACGATTGCGCCCTCGTCGAGTGCCGCCCGGTTCGCCTCATAGAACGCCGTCGCCTCCCGCATATCGCCGTGAATGCGCAGCGACCCGGCGCGCACCTCGGCGTACTTCGCCCATAGTTTCTCATTCTTCGGGAACGAGTAGACCATCCTGGTCCGCTCGCCGTTCCATTCCGGATGTTTCTCCCGGTCGAGGATGACGTCGGCCATGTCGCCGGGACGGATGACGGTGCAGGGCATGATGCCGCTGATCTTTTTCCCCGGCCCGGCAAGTCCCAAGACTGCGCCCGCGAGGATACGTTCCCGCGTCGCACATTGGGAAAGCGACCGCGCCGACTCGTCCGTCTGCGGGTCGTCCAAGATCACCAGCGACGGGCGGACGGTCTGCCCGTCCGCCCGCTTGTACTTCATGCCCCGGATGCGGCCCGTTATCCCTGCGACCTTGATGATCGCGCCCGAAGCCTTGCTGCCGGGTATAGTCGGCAACACAATCTCGTTCGCCGTCCAGCCGATATGCGTCCTTTCGCCCTTGTAAAGTTGCCCCGAGCACCGGTTGGCGATGCCGTCCAGGCACCGGATGGGGTGACAGACTTCCGGAAAGTCGGCCTCCAGGAGGTCGTTGCCGTCGAGTTCCATCTTGATGGAGTCGAGCATCTCGACCGCGTGCACCTCGGACGCGCCGATGAGACAAACAAACTCCCGGTGGCCGTAGAGCACGGCCCAGAGGCAGGCGGACTCCGCAATGCATGTCTTCCCCGAGCCGCGGGGCATTGCGAGTGCGAAGAGTCCGCCGTGCAACACCGCCTGCTCGATGCGGGCGATAACCTTGAGATGGTCCGGCGACCACGCCAGGTGGAACGTCCGAGGAAAGTATGCCTCGCAGAAGAACCTGAAATCCCGCTCCGCTTTCGCTTTTCTCTCCGCATCGGCCACAGCAGGCAGTTCGCCGATGTCGCGCCCAGCCTCGGAGAGCACCCGGTTGCGCTCAGCTGCTCTTTCCTTCAGCGCCTCGTACTCGGCGGTCGGGTCGACAACCTTTTTCGACGCGTGCTTCTGTTCCACGAGCCAGGCCACGTAGCGGAAGAGGTCCACCCGCCGCCCGTCGCCGATGCGGAAGCCCGCACGCATCCGGTGCCGGTAGAGTTGTCGCTCATCAATTACCGTTCCGAGCGGCGTCGAGTTGAGGAGCCGCGCCAGGTCGGCGGATTTGAGGTTGCGTGGGTCAATCGCCATCCGAAGCCTCCGGCTTCGCAGACTGCAGGCTGCAGGCTACAGCCCACAGGCCACAGGTATGAAGAATGGAAGCGCACATGCGCATCAGGTACGCCCTTCTCCTGTCGTCTGCAGCCTGTCACCTGTAGCCTGCCTCACGAGCCATGCGGCGTAATGCACCAGGTTGACGGTCCCGTCCGCGTTCACCGGCGCGCCTTCATCGATATCCCGGCGCAGCATCTCCGCAGTCACATGCGCTCCACTCTTTGAAAGCAGCGCCGCCAGGTCTTCCACCAATAGCGCCGTGACCTTTAGACTGCGGTTTTCCTCGCCCGTCATGCGCATCCGGCCCCCAAAAATAAATCTGCAGGTTTTCTGCATTTTTCACTTGGTTTTTCGCATCCCGCCGCCCTCATGTGTGATCGCTGGCG
>DYJN01000016.1 GCA_020723085.1 Arcobacter sp. | reverse complement strand
GAGCGGTGCCGGCAGGCGGGCGGGCCGGTGCGGTTCGAGCCGAGAGAGGCGCTCGACCGGATGAGCCGCCATGCGCCGCATCAGGGCGTGGTGGCGGTGGAGGCGGCGCAGCGGGCTTACCAACTGGAGGACGTGCTGGCGCGCGCGGGGCTGCTGGTGGCGCTGGACGGCGTGGAGGATCCGCACAACCTGGGAGCGATCATCCGCACGGCGTATGCGGCGGGAGCAACGGCTGTAGTGGCGCCGGAGAGGCGCGCCGCGCCGCTGACGGAAACGGTGGCGAAGGCGGCGGCGGGAGCGCTGTCGCTGCTGCCGGTGGTGCGCGTGACCAATATCAGCCGGGCGCTCGAGGAGATGAAGGAGGCGGGGTTCTGGATCTACGGGGTGGACGAGCGCGGGCCGACGGCTTATTACGAAGCCGAGTATTCCGATCCGGCGGCGCTGGTGTTCGGGGGGGAGGGGCGCGGGCTGCACGAGCTGACGCGGAAGCGGTGCGACTTCCTGCTGAGGATTCCGATGTCGGGGCAGATTGCGAGCCTGAACGTGAGCGTGGCGGCGGGCGTGGTGCTGTTCGACTGGCGGAGGAGGATGAAGCCCGCGGAAGCCCGGGCGGAGTGATCAGCTCCGGGCGCGGGAGGCGAGCAGGTCGCCGACGGAGACGATGTCGGTGGGGTAACGGCCCGTGTAGCAGGCGTAGCAGTAAGACCGGCCATCGTCCTCAACCGACTTCATGAGGTTCTCCAGAGAAAGATAGGCGAGCGTATCGGCGCCGATGAACTGGCGGATCTCTTCGATGGACTGGTTGGCGGCGATCAGTTCGCGCTTGGTGGGCGTGTCGACGCCGTAATAGCAGGGCGACATGGTGGGCGGGCAGGAGATGCGGAGGTGGACTTCGCGGGCGCCGGCGTTGCGGACCATGCGGACGATCTTCTGGGATGTGGTGCCGCGGACGATGGAGTCGTCGACGAGGACGACGCTCCTGCCGCGGAGGATTTCGCGCACGGGATTGAGCTTGAGGCGGACGCCGAAGTCGCGGATGGCCTGGGAAGGCTCGATGAAGGTGCGGCCGACGTAATGGTTGCGGATGAGCCCGTGGCGGAAGGGGATGCCGGAAGCGGCTGAGTAGCCGAGGGCGGCGGCGACGCCGGAGTCGGGGATGGGGACGACGACATCGGCGTCGACGGGCTTTTCCGCAGCAAGCAGGCGGCCCATCATCTCGCGCGAGAACTGGACGCTGCGGCCGAAGACGACGGAGTCGGGGCGCGAAAAGTAAACGTGCTCGAAGACGCACTGGGCGCGGCGCTGGGGCACGGTGAAGAACTCGCGCTCGAGTCCCTGCGGACCGGCGATGACCATCTCGCCGGGTTCGACATCGCCGATGTGGGATGCGTCGATGAGGTCGAAGGCGCAGGTCTCGCTGGCGAAGACGTAGGCGGGACCGGAGCGGAGGTTCATGCGGCCGATGGCGAGGGGGCGGAAGCCGTGCGGATCGCGGGCGACGATGATGCGGTCCTGGGCGAGGAAGACGAGCGAGAAGGCGCCGTCGATCATGAGCAGGGCCTCGCGCAGGGCGCCGGAGAGGGTGCGTTCGGCGCTGCGGGCGACGAGGTGGAGGATGACTTCGGTGTCGCTGGTGGCCTGGAAGATGGAGCCGGTTTTTTCCAATTGCCGGCGCAGCTCGGGGGCGTTGGTGAGGTTGCCGTTGTGGGCGACGGCGATGCGGCCCTTGCTGCAGGCGACGGAGAAGGGCTGCGCGTTGAGCAGCGCGGTATCTCCGGCGGTGGAGTAGCGGGTGTGGCCGATGGCGATATGGCCGGGGAGGCGGCGCAGGACGCCGGCGGTGAAGATGTCGGCGACGTGGCCCATGTCCTTGTGGCAATAGACCATGGCGCCGTCGCTCGAGGCGATGCCCGCGCTTTCCTGGCCGCGGTGCTGGAGGGCGTGGAGGCCGAGGTGGGCGAGGCTGGAGGCCTCGGGGTGGCCGTAGACGGCGAAGATGCCGCACTCTTCGTGGAGCTTGTCGGGGGCGGGAAGCTCGGGAGGCTCAGGCATGGATCTCCTGCCCCGCATGGAGCCATTGTTCGAGCGCCGTTGACCAGCGCTGTTTCAGTTCGCGCACGGAGGCGCGGAGGAGTTCCGAGCCGCGGTTCGAGAGGACGAGTTCGCCGCCGCCGGTTTCGCCGATGCGGAGGGCGGGCGCGCCGTGGCGGGCGGCGATCTGTTCGACGAGGGCGGGTTTCTGCGTGGAGACGAGGACGCGGGAGGGGCCTTCGTGGAACAGCAGCAGTTCGGGGCGGAGGCTGGAGTCGAGGCTGATGCGCGCGCCGATCTCGAAGGGGAACGAGCACTCGGCGAGGCACCATGCGAGGCCGCCGTCGCTCAAGTCGTGGGCGGACTCGACGGCGCCGGAGCGGGCCATCTCGCGGGCGGCCGAGTGGACGCGCTTTTCGAATTCGAAGTCAATCTCCGGCGGGAAACCCCAGAGGGCGCGGAGAACCTGCTTGGCGTACTGGGTGCCGCCCATGCGGGTCTCGCCGGCGTGGCCGATGCCGCCGATCAGGTAAAGATCCCGGCCGGGAGCGCGGAAGCCGATGCCGGGCGGCTCGATCAGGGGCATGGCGCCCACAAGGCCGATGACGGGCGTGGGGAAGACGGCTTCGCCGAGGGTTTCGTTATAGAGGCTGACGTTGCCGCCGGTGATGGGGGTCTCGAAGAAGGCGCAGGCCTCGGCCATGCCCTCGACGGCCTCGACGATCTGGGCCATGATTTCGGGCCGCTCGGGATTGCCGAAGTTGAGGTTGTTGGTGGCGCCGACCGGCTCGGCGCCGACGCAGGCGAGGTTGCGGGCGCACTCGGCGACGAGCAGGCGCACGCCCTGGCGGGGATCGAGATAGCAGTAGCGGCCGTTGCCGTCGAGAGCCATGGCGATCATCGTGCCCGTCTCTTTGATGCGGAGAACGGCGGCATCGGCGCCGGGGCCGATGACGGTATTCGTGCGGACCATGAAGTCGTACTGCTCCCAGATCCACCGCTTGTCGCAGAGATCCTGGGAGGCGGCGAGCGTGAAGAGATCGGCGGCGAGATCGGAAGAAGCGAACGGGGGCGCCTCCACCGGCGCTTCGCGCAGAGGTTTCGTGAAGGGGCGGTGGTAGAGCGGGGCTTCGTCGGCGAGGGGGCGGGCGGGGATCTCGGCGACGACGGCGCCGTGGTTCCTGACGCGCATCATGCCGTCGCCGGTGACATGGCCGACGATGCGGGCGTCGAGGCCCCACTTGCGGAAGACGCCGAGCACCTCCTGTTCACGACCCTGGTGGGCGACCAGAAGCATGCGCTCCTGGCTTTCGCTGAGCATGATCTCGTAGGGGGTCATGCCGGTTTCGCGCTGCGGGACGTGCATGAGATCGATCTCGATGCCCGTGCCGGCGCGGCTGCCCATTTCGCAGGTGGAGCAGGTGAGGCCGGCGGCGCCCATATCCTGGATGCCCGCCACAGCGCCGGTTTCCATGGCTTCGAGGCAGGCTTCCAGCAGGAGCTTTTCCATGAAGGGGTCGCCGACCTGGACGTTGGGGCGCTTCTGTTTGGTCTCTTCGGTGAATTCGCCGGAGGCCATGGTGGCGCCGTGAATGCCGTCCCGGCCGGTCTTGGCGCCAACATAGATGACGGGGTTGCCGACGCCGCAGGCGCGGCCGTAAAAGAGCCTGTCGCGGCGGGCGATGCCGAGGGCGAAGACGTTGATGAGGGGGTTGCCGCTGTAGCTGGGCTCGAACATGGTTTCGCCGCCCACGGTGGGGACGCCGAAGCAGTTGCCGTAGTGGGCGATGCCGTGGACGACGCCGTCGAGGATGCGGCGGTTGCGCGGGCCGGCGGTTTCGTCATCGAGAGGGCCGAAACGCAGGGCGTCCATGACGGCGATGGGGCGCGCGCCCATGGTGAAGATGTCGCGGAGGATGCCGCCGACGCCGGTGGCGGCGCCCTGGAAGGGCTCGATGAAGCTGGGGTGGTTGTGGGACTCGATCTTGAAGGCGATGCACCACTCGTTGCCTTCGGCGTCGTGGCCGAGGGTGACGATGCCGGCGTTTTCGCCGGGCCCCTGGACGACGTAACGGCCGCGGGTGGGGAGTTTCTTCAGGTGGACGCGGGAGCTCTTGTAGCTGCAATGCTCGCTCCACATGACGCTGAAGATGCCGAGCTCGGCGAGATTGGGCTCGCGGCCGAGGATGGAGACGATCCGCTGGTATTCGCCGGGCGTGATGGAGTGCGCCGCGACGATCTCGGGAGTGACTTCGCTCATGGGATTAGCAGGTGCGCTGGGTGAAACAGCGGGCGAGTGACTGAAAGACGCCGAGCCCGCCGGCGGAGCCGAGCAGCGGCTCAACGGCGCGCTCGGGATGGGGCATCATGCCCAGGACGTTGCGTTCGCGGTTGAGGATGCCGGCGATGTCCCGCAACGAGCCGTTGGGATTGTCGAGGTAGCGGAAGGCGACGCGGTCTTCGGCTTCCAGTTCATCGAGGGTGGGCTCGTCGGCGACGTAGCAGCCTTCGCCGTGGGCGATGGGGATGACGGTCTCCTGGCCCCGCTCGTAAGCGCAGGTAAAGGGGGAATCGGCCGTTTCCACGCGCAGCCGGACAGGCTTGCAGATGAAGTTGAGGCCGCGGTTGCGGATAAGCGCGCCGGGCAGGAGCCCGCACTCGGCGAGGATCTGGAAGCCGTTGCAGATGCCGAGCACGAGACCGCCCGAGCGGGCGTGCCGCTTGACGGCGTTCATGACGGGGGAGAACTTGGCGATAGCGCCACAGCGGAGGTAGTCGCCATAGCTGAAGCCGCCGGGAAGGATGACGCAGTCGACGCCGCGCACCGTGTCATCGTTGTGCCAGAGGAACTCCGCCTGGTGGCCGGCCACTCGGCCCGCGGCATGCCAGGCGTCGTGATCGCAGTTGCTGCCGGGAAAGACTACGACGCCGAACTTCATCGGAGGGAAAGCTCAGTGTAACAGACCGGCGGCCGGACCGTGACTACTCGGCGACAGCGGCAGGCGCAGCGGCTTTCTTGCGGGCCGCGCGCTTCTTGTCCGACGGGGGCTGACGGTCGATTTTCCGGATGGACGGCAGAGCGATTTCGAGAACGAATTTCTTCTCGCCGTGCTCGTCGAACTTGATGGTGATGTAAGTGTCGTTGCATTCGACGACCTGGCCGGGACCGTACTTGGGGTGCTCGACCTGGGCGCCTTTGGCGAAGGGGGGTTTGGCTGCCATGGCGGGGTGGAAATTCCTCGACACTAGTAGCATAGCAAATGGCGTGCCATTTTGTCGAATGGCGGGCCGCAGGGGCGGGATTCAGTGCTTGTGGCGCAGGCCGCCGCCGCGGCCGGGGTCTTTTTCGACACGGTCGACGTGGGAGATGTCGATGAAGCCGCGGAGCCTCCGGGCGAGGGCGGCGTCGAGTTTTGCGAGTTGATCGCAGACGGTGCGGGCGCGCGCGCCCTCACCCGCCATGACCAAGGCAAAGCCGAGGTGGTAGTAGGCAGGCGCGAGCCGGGGATCGAGCCGGATGGCGGTTTCGTAGCTCTCGATGGCGCGGCGGGTGCGGCCGGTCTTGCCTTCGACGAAGCCGAGGTGGAGCCAGGCGCGGGCGTGGGAGGGGCGGGCTTCGACGGCCTTCTGGAAGTAGAAGCGGGCGCCATCGAAGTCGTCGGCCCAGAGATGGCCGAGGGCGCGCTGATGCTCCGGCTCGCCGCGCAGGTCCTGGGCGGCGTTCCATTTCACCAGGGTGAGGCGGAGGGAGGCGTGGATGGAGTCGAAGCGGGCGATGGGGATGGCGAAGTGCATGGTCTGGCCGTCGACGGTTTTCGAGACGTGCCACCCGAGGAGGCGCCCGTGCTCATCGAGGACCGTTCCGGGAGCGGGGTGGACGCCGGCGGGGAATTCGAGGCGGGCGATCCAGCCGAAGCTGCCGGACTCTTTGGCGTAGCGGACGGCGGCGGAGGCGCCGCCGCAGCGCACGGTCTTGCCGAGCTCCGGGGCGCGCGGGGGACCGGCGGGGGCCTGATGGCCGGTGAAGATCTCGGCGACGCCGGCATCGGGATCGTCGCCGCTGATGAAGAGCACGGGGTGGAGGCTGCCGCCCGAATCGAGGACCGCGGCGGAGGCGGCGCCGAGCAGCGCATCGCGGCTCACCAGATGGAAGCCTGCCTGAAGGGCGGCGGCGGAGGAGACGCTCCGCAAGGCGCCGGAGGGGCCGTAGGTCAAGAGATCGCCCGCGTGAAGGGACGCCGCGAGAAGGAGCGTGAGCGCGGGCTTCATGATGGCAATGAACGGGACGCGGCCGCCGCGTCGCGCGTTGCACCCCATTGTACGATGGTAGTTTCAACGCAATCCCGCGGGATTCCCGACATGGACACTGGAAGTCTTGATCTGAAAAAGACCGTCAATCTGCCTTCGACCGGATTCGGGATGAAGGCGAACCTGGCGGTGAACGAGCCGAAGATGCTGGAGCGCTGGCGCAGCCAGGGCATTTACCGGCAGATCCGCGAAGCGCGCCGCGGCCGGCCGATGTACGTTCTGCACGACGGACCGCCGTACGCCAACGGCAACATCCACCTGGGGCACGCGTTCAACAAGATCCTCAAGGATTTCATCGTCAAGTGGAAGACGATGACCGGTTACGATTCGCCCTATGTGCCGGGCTGGGACTGCCACGGGCTGCCGATCGAGATCAAGGTGGACAGCCAACTGGGGGCGAAGAAGGCGAAGATGAGCGTGGCCGAGATCCGCGCCGAGTGCCGCAGATACGCCGAGAAATACGTGAAGCTGCAAAGCGGGTCGTTCCAGCGGCTGGGGGTGTTCGGGCGCTGGGAAGAGCCGTACCTGACGATGAGCGCGGAGTACGAGGCGACGATCGCGCGCGCCTTCGTGGAGTTTCTGGCGCAGGGATCGGTGTACAAGGGGCTGAAGCCGGTGCACTGGTGCATCCACTGCAAGACGGCGCTGGCGGAGGCGGAGGTGGAGTATGAGAACCACGCGAGCCCGTCGATCTGGGTGCGGTTTCCGCTGGTGTCGGATCCGGGCGAGATCGATCCGGCGCTGGCGGGGCGCACGGTTTACGGTCTGATCTGGACGACGACGCCGTGGACGATTCCCGCCAATGTGGCGATCGCGTATCATCCGTCGTTCGAATATGCGGCGGTGGAGGCGGGGGGCGCGGTGTACATCGTGGCGGCGGAGCTGGCGGAAGCGACGGCGCGGAACTGCGGGTGGAGCGATGCGCGCGAAGCAGCGCGCTTTGCGGGAGCGAAGCTGGAAGGGGCGCGGTTCCGGCATCCGTTTCTGGAGCGCGAGTCGCCGGGGGTGCTCGCCGATTACGTGACGCTCGAGCAGGGCACGGGGGCGGTTCACACGGCGCCGGGGCACGGCGCAGAAGACTATCTGACGGGGCAGAAATACGGGCTGCCGACGTTCTGCCCGGTGGATGCGGGCGGGCGGTTCTTCCATGCGGCGGGGGCGCCGGGGCGGCTGCCGGAGGCGCTGATCGGAAAGACCGTATGGGAAGGCAATGCGGCGGTGAACTCGATTCTGCGCGAAGCGGGGGCGCTGCTGGCGGAGAAGAAGCTGGAACACTCCTATCCGCATTGCTGGCGCTGCCACAACCCGACGATCTTCCGCGCCACGGAACAGTGGTTCATCGGGATGGAACGGAACGGATTGCGGCAGAAGGCGCTGGAAGCGATCCACGAAGTGAAGTGGCACCCTGAGTGGGGCGAGGAGCGGATGGCGAACATGATCGCGACGCGCCCCGACTGGTGCATCTCGCGGCAGCGCGTGTGGGGCGTGCCGATCGTGGTGTTTTATTGCGAGCGGTGCGGCGAGCCGTTCACGGAGCGCAGGTACCTGGACCGCGTGGCGGACCTGTTCGAGCAGCACACGGCGGATGCGTGGTACGACCGCACGGCGGCGGAGCTGCTGGGACCGGAGGCGAAGTGCGCCTCGTGCGGCGGCACGGAATTCCGCAAGGAGAACGACATTCTGGACGTGTGGTTCGACTCCGGAGCGAGCCATCTGGCGGTGCTGCACGAAGGCAACGGGATGGAATGGCCATGCGACATGTACCTGGAGGGCGGGGATCAGTACCGGGGCTGGTTCCACTCGTCGCTGCTGGTAGGCGTGGGGCTGCGCGGGCGTTCGCCGTACCGCGAATGCGCCACCAACGGCTGGGTGCTGGACGGCGAGGGGCGGGCGATGTCGAAGTCGCTCGGCAATGTCATCGCCCCCGAGGACATCATCAAGAACTACGGCGCGGACGTGCTGCGGCTGTGGGTGAGTTCGGTGGCGTTTCAGGAAGACGTGCGGGTGAGCGAGCTGATCCTGACACGGCTGACGGAGGCGTACCGCAAGATCCGCAACACGTTCCGCTATGCGCTCGGCAACCTGCACGACTTCGATCCGGTGAAGGACGCGCTGCCGGCGGGCGAACTGCATGAGATCGACCGCTGGATCCTGTACCGCGCTTCCACGCTGGTGGAGCAATGCCGGCGGTGGTATGAAGAGCTGGCCTTCCACCGGATTTATCAGGCGGTGTACAACTTCACGACCACGGATCTCAGCGCGGTGTATTACGACATCCTGAAGGACCGCCTGTACACGGGCGCGCCGAAGTCGAAGGCGCGGCGCAGCGCGCAGACGGCGCTGTACCGCATTCAGCACGCGCTGGCGCGGCTGCTGGCGCCGGTGCTCGCGTTCACGTGCGAAGAGGCGTGGGGGCACATGCGGCGGCTGCCGAATGATCCCGACAGCGTTCATCTGGCGCTGGCGCCGCAGCCGGAAGAGCTGACCGCCGGCTTGCCGGAAGAGCACGAGCGGCTGAGCGCGGACTGGGACCGGCTGATGCAAGTGCGCGAATCGGTGCTGAAGAGCCTGGAAGAGGCGCGCAACGCAAAGCGGATCGGGGCGCCGCTGGAGGCGAAGATCGTGCTGGAGGCCGATGGCGATCTGATGCCGCTGCTCGAGCGCTACCGGAGCGAGCTGCCGCCGATCTTCATCACCTCGCAGGTGGAGCTGCGGCGGGGCGATTCGCTGCGGGTTGAAGTGCTGCGCGCCGACGGGAAGAAGTGCGAGCGCTGCTGGAAGTACTCGACGGAGATCGGCAGGGACGCGGCGTTTCCGACGATCTGCCCGGCGTGCGCCGCAGCGGTGCGGGAAATGACGGGGGCGTAGGCCGTGGCGCGGCGGTGGCCGTGGCTGGCGGCGGCGGCGGTAGCCGTGCTGGACCGCGGCACCAAACATCTGGTTGAGACGCGCGTGGCGGAGTGGGAAGCGGTCCCGGTGATCAATGGATTTTTCCGGATCGTGCACACGCGCAATACGGGGGTGGCGTTCAGCCTGTTCGCGGAAGAGGGCGCAGGCGGAGGAGGCGCGGTGCTGACGGCGGTGACGGCTGCGCTGACGCTGCTGGTGGCGGCGCTGCTGTGGCAGGCGAGCCGTTCGTTGCGGGAACACTGGACGATGCCGGCGGCGCTGGCGCTGATCCTGGCAGGGGCGGCGGGCAACCTGTTCGACCGCGTGGCGTTCGGCAGCGTGACGGATTTTCTGGACTTCTACGCGGGCACGCACCACTGGCCGGCGTTCAACGTGGCGGACTCGTCGATCACGTGCGGGGCGGCGCTGCTGGCGGCGAACGCGTGGCTGAGCCGGAAGCGGAAGCCGGGCGGAGTATGATGCGTTGCAGCGCCCGGCGCGAGCGCAGCCGGGCGGAAGGAGGCGCGCCATGACACCGTTTCGGACCGGGCTTGCAGGACCTCTCGAGTGGAAGCAGAGCGCCGTGGCGCAGCGCCATTACGAGCTGCGCGCGGGCGGGGAGAAGGCGGCGGAGCTCGAGTTTCTGAAGATGTTCGGGACGCTGGCGCGCGGACGCGCGGCGGCTGGGACATGGACGCTGAAGCGCACGGGTTTCCTGTCGCCGATTGTGACGGCGCGGCGGGAAGGCGAGGAGGCGGACTGCGCGATGTACCACCCGAATTTCAGCGCGAGCCAGGGGCAGGTGCGGCTGTCTTCGGGCGAGACGTTCGAATTCCGGCTGGCGGGGGTGTGGTCGCGGAGCGCGATTCTGATGGACAACGAGCGGCGGGAGGTGTTCCGGGTGCATCTGAAGGGCGATTTCAGCGCGGGCGCGGCGGTGGAGGTGCGGCTGGCGGAGACGCCGGAGCTGGCGCTGCTGCTGCTGCTGACGTGGTACGTGCTGGTGCTGCAGATGCAGGACGAGGCGCTGAGGACCGGGCGGCAGTGAAGGCGGAGCGCGTCGTTTACTGCGCGGCGCACGCGGGCTTTCCGGTGGACGCACCGCTGGGCGGAGGGGCGGCGGTGGCGGGGCTGCTCGAGCAGGAGTGGCGGCGGTCGAGACCCTTCGAGCTGGAGATGCTGACGCCGGCGGTGCTGGGGGCGGGCGCGCCGACAGGTTTCGAGCTGGCGGAATTCGATGAGAGGCGGTATGCGGCTTTTTGCCGCGACTTCAGCGCGGAGGCGACGCGGCGGATTCTGGAACACGATCCGCGGACGACCGCCGTGCTCGTCAACGACATCAGCGAAGCGCCGGATTTTGCGGCTCTCGGGCGGGCGGGTTTCCGGATCGTGACGATTTATCACGTGGACGTGGCCGCCTATATCGCGCGGATTTACCTGCGCGGGATTTTGACGCCGCGTACGCTCGTCTCGCTGTGGCGCGGGCTGGAGAGAGCGCGGGCGGCGCAGGCGGCGCCGCTGATCCTGAGGCTGATTTTCCAGCGTCAGGCGGAGAGCGTGCGGCATTCCCGGGCGATCGTGGTTCCGTCGGCGGGGATGAAGCGGACGCTGCTCGAGTGCTGGCCGGAGGCGCGCGAGGAGAGAATCCATGTGCTGCCGTGGGGGGCGCCGCCGGCGGAGGAGGGAGGCGATGCGGAGCAGTTGCGGCGGGAGTTCGGCGTCGCGCCGGGGGAGCGGGTGCTGCTGGCGTTAAGCCGCATTTCGCCGGAAAAGGGGCAGGATTTCTTGCTGGAATCGCTGCTGGAATGGGAGCGCGAGGGACGCGCGCCTCCGGCGCGGCTGTTTGTGTGCGGGGCGCCTGCATACATGCAGGGCCGTGCGCACATGGCGAGGCTCCGGCGGCTCGCCTCGCGGCTCCGCCGCATCCGCGTGGAATTTCCCGGCCATGTGACGGGAGAGCGGAAGCAGGCGTTTCTGCGGATGGCGGATGTGTATGTGTTCGCGTCGCGGCATGAGAGCTACGGGCTGACGCTGATGGAGGCGCTAGGGGCGGGGCTGCCGGCGGTGGCCATGGAGAGCGACGGGACGCGGGAGATCGTGCGGCCGGAGTTCGGGGTGCTGGTGGAGCGGAATCAGGGGAGGCGCGGCCTGTGGCAGGCGGTGGAACAGGTGCTGGCCGATGAGGAGCGGCGCAAGGCGATGAAGGAGGCGGCGCGGCGGTTTGCGGCCGAGCGCCCTTTTGCGGAGGCGGCGCGGAGGCTGGGGAGGATTGTGGCGGGGGAGGGCTGGTAAGGGAGGCTGCGCGGCGTGGCCAAGAGCCGGCTTCGACTGCGGCGCGGCAGTACGGGCGGGGCCGGCCGGCGGGGCCGTGTCAGTCGATGCCCATTTGGGAGAGGCGGTAGCGGAGGGCGTTGCGGGTGAGGCCGAGGAGGCGTGCGGCCTGGCTCTTGTTGCCGCCGGCGCGGCGGAGGGCTTCACGGATCAACTGCTGTTCGTACTGCTCGAGCGTCATGCCTTCGGGCAGGAAGCCGCCGCTTGAGGCAGGCGTCTGGCCGTTGGCGTTGCGGCGCGGGGCGTAATCGAGGCGGATGTGTTCGGGACCGAGGACCGCGCCGTCGGCGTAGAGGAGGCTGCGTTCGATGACGTTTTCGAGCTCGCGGACATTGCCGGGCCAATGGTACTCGACGAGCACGCGCAAGGCCTCTGGCGATATCTCCGTGACGCGGGCGCCGGTTTCGGCGGCGAAGCGGCGGAGGAAGCGCTCGGCGAGCAGCGGGATGTCTTCGCGGCGTTCGCGGAGGGGCGGGATGGTGATGGGGAAGACGTTGAGGCGGTAGTAGAGGTCTTCGCGGAAGTTGCCTTCTTCGAGGGCGCGGCGGAGGTCGGCGTTGGTGGCGGCGATGACGCGGACGTCGATCTGGCGGGTGCGGTTGCTGCCGAGGCGCTCGAACTCGCGGTCCTGAAGCACGCGCAGGAGCTTGACCTGGATGGAAGGCGGCACGTCGCCGATTTCATCGAGGAAAACGGTGCCCTTGTCCGCCTGCTCGAACTTGCCGGGGCGGGAGGCGACGGCGCCGGTGAAAGCGCCCTTCTCATAGCCGAAGAGCTCGCTTTCCATGAGGTTCTCCGGGATAGTGGTGCAGTTGATCTTGACGAAGGGCTGGGAGGCGCGGGGGGAATGGAAGTGGATGGCGCGGGCGATGAGGTCTTTGCCGACGCCGCTTTCGCCGCAGAGCAGGACGGTGGCGCGGGTGGGGGCGGCGCGCATGACGGCGGCAAGGATCTCTTGCATCTTGGGCCCGGTGCCGATGATGTTGTCGATGCGGTAGCGGCGGCCGAGCTCTTCCCGCAGGCGGGTATTCTCTTCGCGGAGCTGCTGGACTTCAAGCGCCTTGGCGACGACGGCGTCGAGGTGATCGAGAGAGAAGGGCTTGGGGAGGAAATCCGCCGCGCCTTTTTTCATCGCCTCGACGGCGGTTTCGACGGAAGAGAAGGCGGTCATCACGACGACGGGCAGGCGCGCGTTGAGGCGCTGGAGGGAGTCGAGCAGCTCGAGCCCGTCCATGCCGGGCAGGCGGAGATCGGTAAGCACGAGCTGCGCCTGAGGGGCGAGGCGGAGCGCCTCTTCGGCTGTGGAGACAGGAACGGCTTCGAAGCCCCGGGATTCGAGGTGAAGCGACAGGACGCGGCGGAGCTTTTCTTCGTCCTCGACGATGAGCACGCGGGGCTGCATTCCCGCCTTCATGATATTGCCGTTGCCGCGTGCCATGGACAAGCCGCTTCCGAATGTGGGACGCGGCTGCGGGAGGCGGCGGTTTCAGGGCGGAGGGGCGGTCAGGCGGATTCGGGGAGCCAGCAATATCCGATGCGGACGATGGTTTTCAGGGCGTCGGCATTGGGGCCGAGCTTGCGGCGGAGCCGTTGGATGTGGACGTCAACGGTGCGTGTACGGGCGTCTTCGGCATAGTTCCAGACCGATTTCAGCAGCGTCTGGCGGCTGATGCAACGGCCCGGGTTGTCCATGAGCATCTCGAGGAGCGCCTTCTCTTTTCGCGTGAGGCGGATCCCGTCAAGGAAGCGATTGTGGTGCGTGGCTGATACCTGGGAAAAGCCGGAGAAAACTGGATACGCGGCTCGGGCTGGACTCATACGGCTGCGCTACCTCCGCTCGATACAGTTCCAGAAGTGGATGGGCCGGACGCCTGATTCACCCTCGCGTCCGGCATGTTTCATCTACCATGGACGATCCAAGCGCGGTTTTGTTCGGTGAAATTCGGCTGCCGTGGACAAGAAACCGCATTCAGGGACGAATGTTACAGAGATGAACGTGGCGGGGCGTCACCTGGGAGGGGCGGGGAGCGACACGAGGAAGATGGCTCCGGCATCGGGTTCGGAGTCGACGGAAATGACGCCGCCGTGGTCGCCGACGATTTTGGCGGAGACGGCGAGCCCGAGGCCGACGCCGCCCGGCTTGGTGGTGAAGAAGGGGTTGAAGATCTGCTCGCGGTGTTCGGGAGGGACGCCGGGACCACGGTCGACGACGGCGATTTCGACGCCGTGGGGCGAGCGGCGGGTTTTCACGGTGACCAGCGCTCCGGGCGGGGACGCCTCCAGCGCGTTGCGGAGCAGATTGAAGAAGACGCGCTCGATCAGCTCAAAGTCGGCTTCGATGAGGGGGAGGGCGGGGTCGTAGTTGCGGTGGATGCGGGCGGCTGAGCCGGGGGACTCGCGGTCGAGGTGATCGATGGCGGTATCGAGGACGGCGTGAATGTCGGCGGGGCTCTTGTCGAGCTTCGAAGGGCGGGCGAACTCGAGGAAGCGGGTGATGAGGGAGTTGGTGCGGTCGACCTCGGCGGAGATGTACCCGGCGAGTTCGCGCACGACGGGGTTGTCCGGGGGCGTGCGGTCCAGCAGCATTTCGGCGCTGGCTTTCATGGTGCCCAGAGGATTGCGGAGTTCGTGGGCGAGCCCGGCGGTGAGCTGGCCGAGGGCGGCGAGGCGTTCGCTGCGGCGGGCGCTGGCTTCCGCCTCGAGCAGGCGGCGGTTGACCTCGGCGAGTTCGGCGGCGGAGGCTTCGGCGCGGCGGGCGGCGCGGCGGTTGGCTTCGGCCAGAGAGTAGGTGAGGTAGGCGACGACGGGCAAGAAGAGCACGCGGAGGGTGAGATCGCGGAGGTAGAGGCCTTCGAGGATATAGCCGAGGTTGTAAGCGACGGGAATGAAGGCGAGGTAGGCGAGGCAGGCGAGGGCTGTGAAGACAGCCGTGCCGAGAGGGCCGAGAGTGGTGGCGGCTGACAGCACGGGCAGAAGCAGGATCAGGTAATAGCTGGAGGCGATGCCGCCGGTGACGCCGATGAGGAGGAAGCCGAGGAGGAGCTTGAGAGAGATGAGGGCGAGATTGCCGCGGGGCGATTGGAAGGCGCGGACGCGGGGCGCGGCCACCTGCAGGACGGCGAGGGCGGAGAGAACCTCGATTTCCGCGGGGCCGCGGGTGGGACTGACCCAGGCGAGAGCAGAGAACAGCAGGAGCCAGACGGCGTCCTGCGCGCGAGGCAGGAACCGCTTCCACGGCGCGCTGTGGTTGGCCTGCAAGCCGTCATCTTAGCGCAGAGCGGGGGCGCGATCCGCCCTTGCGCGGGCAGGATTGTGTCAGAATATGAGAGGTCTCGCGAGTTTGTCCATGAATCCAGCAGATTCCCCCAACCTGACCGACGTATCTCCGCTGACTGAAGCGCCCGCTCCGCCACAGGAGGGGTCGTTCGGCGAGATGCTGGCCGCGTTCGAAGCGGAGCAGAGCAACGGAGACGAGGGCGCCGCCCTGGAGGGCACGGTCGTATCCATCAATGAGGAATCGATCGTCGTGGACGTCGGACGGAAGACGGAAGGCATTCTGCGGCGCGATACGCCGGGGCTGCCGGCGGATCTGGCGCCGGGCGCGACAGTGATGGTGAACATCAGCGGCCGCACGGAAGAGGGCTACTACCTGCTTTCGACGATCCGCGTGGAGCAGCCGCGGGACTATACGGGCCTGCAGGCGGCCTTTGAAGGCAAGCACGTGATTCTCGGAGTGGTGACCGAGCCGGTGAAGGGCGGGCTGCGCGTGCAGGTGGCCGACGGGGTTCACGCCTTTCTGCCGGCATCGCGGAGCGGCATCCGGGAGATGGCGGAGCTGCCGGCGCTGGTGGGGCAGCAGATCGAGTGCCGGATCACGAAGCTGGATCTGGAGAACCCGGGGCGTCCCGACATCGTGGTGGACCGGCGCGGAGTCCTGGAAGAACAGGCGGCGGCGGCGAAACAGGCTGCCTTCGAGCGGCTTCAGGAAGGGATGGTGGTGCAGGGGCGCGTGCGGACAGTGACCGATTTCGGGGCGTTCGTGGAGATCGCGCCGGGCATCGACGGGCTGCTGCACGTGACCGACATGAGCTGGACCCGTGTGGACAAGCCTTCGAGCGTGGTAAGCCCCGGGCAGGTGGTGGAAGCGAAGATCCTGAAGATCAACCGCAACAACCGGAAGATTTCGCTGGGGATGAAGCAACTGACGCCGGACCCGTGGACGGAGGCGGCATCGTCGCTGAAGCCGGGGGACCGGGTGCGGGGCAAAGTGGTGCGACTGGCGGAGTTCGGGGCGTTTGTGGAGATCGCGCCGGGCGTGGACGGGCTGATCCATTTGTTCGAGATGTCGTGGTCGAAGCGGGTGCGGAAGCCCGAGGACGTGGTGCAGGCGGGCGACGTCGTGGAGGCGGTGGTGCTGGAGGTGAAGCCCGCCGAGCGGCGGATCTCGCTGGGGCTGAAGCAGGCGCTGGGCAATCCATGGGACACGGCGGCGACGCGTTTCGCGCCGGGCACGGTGGTGGAAGGCGCGGTGGTGAACATGGCGCAGTTCGGCGCGTTTGTGGATCTGGGCGACGGCATTGAAGGCATGATCCACGTGGGCGACATTACGCGGGAGAAGCGCGTGCAGCATCCGAAGGACGTGCTTTCGGCAGGGCAGGTGGTGAAGGCGCAGGTAGTGGAGGTGGACGCCGAGAAGCGGCGGATCCGGCTGAGCATGAAGGCGCTGGAGCCGACCTCGGCAGACATTTTCATCTCCGAGCATCAGGTGGGCGATCTGGTGAGCGGGCGCGTCGTGGAGACGCATGCGACCCACGCGAAGGTCGAGATCAGCGAGGGCGTGCATGCCCGCTGCCGGCTGAAGGAAGCCGCCGCCGAGGGCGAAAAAGCGCGCGCGGCGGCGGCGGACGTGGACGGGCTGGCGGCGCTGCTGGCGGCGAAGTGGAAGGGGGGCGGCGGCGCGGGGAGCGACCGCAAGACATTGCGCACGGGGCAATTGCGGCGTTTCCGGATCGTCGCCCTGGAG
Source organism: Arcobacter sp. (assembly GCA_020723085.1). Taxonomy (GTDB): domain Bacteria; phylum Acidobacteriota; class Terriglobia; order Bryobacterales; family Bryobacteraceae; genus JANWVO01. Next base: position 53,762 of record DYJN01000016.1, on the reverse strand, counting down.
CCGGCGCACCGCCGGATCGAAGTCGAAGCGGCAGACTGACTTTTCCGGCGAGACGTTTTTCTTCCCCGTCCGTCTGTTCCTGGCGAGGGCGTACTCTGCCCTGCCGAGGAATCATGACGGAACCGGGAGCAACACTGGCGATCGAAGGCGGCGCCTGCACGAGCGCCCGGCAGGAAACATGCATGGACGAGGCTGCCACGATCCGCGCCGCGCAGGCTGGCGACGCTGAGGCCTTCGAGCGGCTGGTGCGCTCCTACGATCAGCAGGTGCTGCGGCTGGCGATGAACCTGCTGCGCGACTCCGAGGACGCGCACGATGTGTATCAGGAGACGTTCCTGCGCGTCTTCCGCAATCTGGGCAATTTCCGGTTCGACTGCCAATTCTCCACGTGGCTGTACCGCATCGCCACGAACCTCTGTCTGGATCTGCTGCGGAAGCGGAAGGTGAGGCGGACCGAGCAGGCAACGGTGGAGACGGACGAGGGAGTGGTGGACCGGCTGGAGGCGGTGGCGGAGGCGCGGCCGGCGGGCGATCCGCAGCGGGCGGCGCTGAACCGGGAGCTGCGGTCATCGATCGAACACGCGCTCGCCGGGCTGACGCCGCGCGAACGGCTGGTGTTCGAGCTGCGCCACTATCAGGGGATGCGGCTCAAGGAGATCGGCGAGACGCTGGGATCGAGCGAGGAGGCGGCAAAGAACTGCCTGTTCCGGGCGACCCAGAAGATGCGTCAGGCGTTAGGAGAGTTCCTATGAGCTGCCAGGAAGTCCGGGATCTGATTCCGCTGTATCTGTACGGCGAGCTGAGCTTCGATGAAGAAGAGCGGGTGGAGCAGCACCTGGCCTCGTGCGCCGCGTGCTCGGCCGAGCGCGCGCGGTGCGAGAAGCTGACGGCGCTGCTCGGAGAGGGCGAAGCGCAAGTCAGCGCCGAGCTGCTGGCGCGGTGCCGGCGGGATCTGGCGGCGGCGCTCGCAAAGGAGCGCAGGCGGCGGGGATTTTTGACGGCGGCGCGGGGCATCTGGCAGCGCTGGGTGGTGTCGCCGCCGATGTGGATGCGCCCCGTGGGGGCTGTGGCGATGCTGACGCTGGGTTTCTTCGGCGCGCGGATGCTGCCGGAGGATTCCGCGGCGCTGGGACCGCTGGCACGGAGTTCGCCGCCGGCGGTGGTAGGCAGAGTGCGGCTGGTGGACACCAACAGCAGCGGCGAGGTGCGGGTGCAGTATGAAGAGATCCGTCCGCGCGAGTTGCGGGGCTCGTTCCAAGACGAACGGATCCGGCGGCTGCTGCTGGCTGCGGCGAGCGATCCGACAGACCCGGGCGTGCGGGTGGAATCGATCGATCTGCTGAAGGACCGCACGGCGGACGCGGAGGTGCGGCGGGCGCTGATCAACGCGCTGAGGACGGACGAAAATGCCGGCGTGCGGCTGAAGGCTCTGGAGGCGCTGCGGCCATACGCGCATGATCCGGAGACGCGGCAGGCTCTGGCGCAGGCGCTGCTGACGGACAAGCACGCCGGAGTGCGGATTGCGGCCGTGGACCTGCTGGCCGACGTGAAGGAGCCGGACGTGGCGGGAGCGCTGCAACAGCTGCTGCATCAGGAAGAGGATCAGTACATCCGTCAGCGGTCCCTGAAGGCGCTGGCGGAGATGAAGGCGTCCTACGGGACGTTCTGAGAAAGAAGCGCCGGGGGGTGGAGCGCGGCGGGACGCAGCCCGGGCGCGAGGGCGAGGGCGGAAGCCGGCAAGGGCGGCGGCGCGGGGAAACGGCCGGCTGAGGCGGGTGCACGGCTTGCCCGCGCGCACCTGATGCGGTCGCGGCGGCGCCGCGTGGCGCTCCGCCACGGTGATCCCGTCCATCACGGCGGCAGGCCTCGTCTGCTTCATCACGGCTCTGATGGGAGCACGGGGAGACAGGCAGTTCCGCCGCGGCTTCGTCTTGGGCTCCGTTGCTTCAGAAGGAGGCTTTAAGGGGCTGGAGGTCTTCTTCGAAAGCGGCAAGGATGGATTCGGCGTCGTGAGACAGCCGGAGTTGGGCGAGAGACTCCTCAGGCGGGGGAGCGGCCTGTTCGTCCTCGGGGGAGATGCCGTGGCCGGTGGCGTTGGCGAGAGCGTTGGCGGCTGAGAGGATGAGGCTGAGCGGAGAATGGGGGATGGAATGGCGGGCGGGATCGAGACCGGGCTGGTGGTGGTAGAGGATGGCCCGCTGGATGGGCGCCGGAAGGTTCCATTTGCTGAGGGCGGCGGCGCTAAGCTCGGCGTGGGAGGCGTTGATGACAGCGTACTCGCACTGCTCGAGCGGCCTGCCGCTGGCCACGCGCATGGCAACGATGCGGAGGTGCTCCTCCGGCAAGGCGGTGGCGATCATCAGGCGGCCGAGGTCGTGGAGGAGCCCGGCGGCGAAAGCGCCTTCCGGGTACTCAGCGGGAGTCTTCTGCACGAGGCGGTCGGCGAGGAGGGCGGTGGCGATGGCGTGCTCGTTGAAGCGGGCCATGGACCAGGAGTCCGGAGTCTTGACTCTGGACCACAGGCGGGAAACGGAGAAGCCGAGGAGGAAGTTGCGCAGCTTGTAGATGCCGAGGATCGAGACGGCGGCGCGGACGCTGCTGACATTGCCGCGGCGGCCGTAGAGGGCGGAGTTGACGAGGCGGAGGACGTTGCCGCTGAGGACGGTGTCGCGCTCGATGAGGTCGGCGAGGCGGGCGAAGCTGACATCCTCGTCGGCCAAAGTGGCCATGAGGTGGTTGAGCACCGGCGAAAAGGGCGGAAGCTGGTCGAGACTTTTGAGAGCCAAGTCTCTGGGAGAGACCTTGGGCAGGATACTCTGACTCACATTCGACTTCATCGGCTGGAGGGCAGCAGAAGTTGAGAGTCTCAGGCAAAAAAACGCAGGGGGGGGAGGAGGCGGATGGAGCGGCGCCGGGCGCGAGAGGAGGAAGGGACGCGCGTTTGCGATTCGTGCCTGACTGGCCGCTGCAACCACGCGCGAGAAGAAGGGAATGGGCGGAAACAGGTAGGATGGAGAAGCAGCGATGACGCCTGAATTCAGCCCAGCCATTGAAATCCGCGGCCTCCGCAAGGTGTACGGGGAGAAAGCGGCGGTGGACGGACTGACGCTGACGGTGCAGCGGAGCTGCTTCTTCGGATTTCTGGGACCGAACGGAGCGGGCAAGACGACGACGATCCGGATGCTGATGGGGCTGGCGCCGCCGACGGAAGGGGAGATCCGGATTCTGGGGCGGGCGATGCCGGAGGAGGCGCTGGAGATCAAATCGCGGATCGGGCTGGTGCCGGACGAAAGCCTGCTGTTCGACCACCTGACGGGGCTGGAATTCGTGGAGTTCGTGGGGCGGATGTACGGGCTGGGGCGCGAGCTGGCGAGGAAGCGCGCCGGGGAGCTGATGGAGCTGTTCGAGCTGGACACGGCGGGACGGAAGCTGATCGCCGAGTACTCGAAGGGGATGCGGAAGCGGGTGGCGATGGCGGCGGCGCTGATTCACCGCCCGGAACTGTTCCTGCTGGACGAACCCTTCGAGGGCGTGGACGCGGTGGGGGCGCGGCTGATGAAAGACATTCTGCTCGAGCAGGTGAGGCAGGGAGCGACGATTTTTCTGACGTCGCACGTGCTGGAGGTGGTGGAGAGGCTGTGCGACCGGGTGGCGATCATCCATCAGGGGCGGCTGATCGTCGAGGGCGCAATGGAAGAGTTGCGCGCCGGGGAGGAGACGCTGGAGGACCTCTTTGTCCGGGTGGTGGGGGGTCCGGCGAGATCGACGGAAGCGCTCGACTGGCTAAGGTGACGGACAGGCGATGCGTCTGATGGACGATCAGATCCGGGCGGTTGTGGGGGCGCAGTTCCGGGTTCTGTACAACCGCTTCACCGGGGGCTCGGTGGGAGCGGGGCGGGTGTTTTACTGGCTTTCACTGGCGGTGTGGTACGGGCTGGTGGGCTTTCTGGCGTGGCTGGCGGCTACCGCGCTGCCGCACGTGCGCTCCGGGGAGAATCTGATCGCGGTGGTGTCGACGATCCTGCTGGGCGCGACGGCGTTCTGGCAACTGATGCCGGTGATGATGGCGACGTCCGGGATGAGCCTGGACCTGAAGCGGCTGATGGTGTATCCGGTCTCCTACCGGAAGCTGTTCCTGGTGGAAGCGCTGCTCCGGGTGTCGACGGGGACAGAGGTGCTGATCGTACTGGCGGGAGTGGCAGCGGGACTCGCGCGGAGCCCGCTGACGCCGGCGTGGGCGGCGGGGTTCCTGCTGCTGTTCGTGCTGTTCAACCTGATGCTTTCGGTGGGCGTACGGGACCTGCTGAGCCGGCTGCTGGCGCGGCGGGGCATGCGGGAACTGGTGGTGCTGGCGATCGTGCTGACGGCGGCGCTGCCGCAACTGGTGATGGTGATGGTGCCGCCGGAGCAGTTGCGCGGGTTGCACCAGAGGTACACGGCGTGGGCGCCGCGGATGCCGCTGCCGTGGTCGATGATGGCGCTGCTGAGCACGGGGACGTTTACCGCGGTGGCGGCGGCGGGCGCGGGGGCGTGGCTCGCGTTTGCGGCATGGTTCGGATACACGCAGTTCCGGCGCAGCCTGAGATGGGACGCGGCGGAGGTTCAATCAAAGGAGAGGGGCAGGAGAGGGATTGCGGCGCTCGGCGTGCTGGAAAAGGTCTACGAGCTGCCGGGGCGGCTGATGCCGGATCCGCTGGGGGGGCTGGTGACGAAAGAGCTGCGGACGCTGGGGCGCTCGGCGCGCTTCCGGCTGGTGTTTTTCATGGGCTTCACGTTTGGCATCATCATCTGGCTGCCGATGGCGTTCCGGGGGCACTGGGGGGAGGAACGATCGGGGGAAAAGCTGCTGCTGTGGGTGAGCCTGTACGCGGCGCTGCTGCTGGGGGAGGTGCTGTTCTGGAACATGCTGGGATTCGACCGGACAGCCGTGCAGGCGTATTTCGTGATGCCGATCCGGCTGCGGACGGTGATCCTGGCGAAGAACGTGACGGCGGTGCTGGCGCTGCTGGCGGAGATCGGGATGGTGACGGTGGCGCTTTCCCTGCTGCGGATCCGGTTTCCGCTGTCGAAGATCCCGGAGGCGTTCGGGTGCGTGCTGATGCTGGCGCTGTTCCTGCTGGCGATCGGGAACCTGGCGAGCGTGAAATCTCCGCGGGCGATGGATCCGTCGTCGAGCTGGCGGCAGGCATCGGCTGGGAGGGTGCAGGGGCTGATGGTGCTGTTCTATCCGGCGCTGATGGCGCCGATCGGGCTGGCGTACCTGGCGCGGTATGCGTTTGAGCGGGAGCTGGCGTTTTACCTGGTGCTGCTGAGCGGGTATCTGGTGGCGGGGGCGACGTACTGGGTGGCGCTGGACTCGACGGTGGAGATTGCGGAAAAAGAAAGAGAGAGGATCGTGACGGCCCTGTCGGCGACGCAGGGGCCGATCGCGTGAACCCGGAGCGTGCCGATGGGAAGCCGGCTGATCCTGTTGTTCGCTTGGGTTGCCGCGGCGCGTCTTGCGGGCGCGGACTGGATTGAAACAAAAAGCGGGCCTTTTGTCGTTTACTCGGACGCGGGGGAAGAGCGGGCGCGGGAGGCGCTGTACCGTCTGGAGCAGTTCCGGTTCGTGTTCGGGGAGACGCTGGGGAAAAAGGACCTGCAGACGGTGTGGCCGGTGACGGTGGTGGCGAGGCGGCCGCAAAAGGGCGAGCCGCCGCCGCGGCTGGGTTTTTCGAGAGACGGATGGGTGACGGCGTGGCCCGCGGGATCGGCGCCGGGAGCGGAGTTTTTCGCCGAGCTGGCGCTGCTGTTCATCGAGGACAACTGGCGGGAGCGGATGCCGGGGCGGCTGGAGGAGACGGTGGCGCGGCTGTTTTCGACGATGACGCTCGAGGGGGGGCGGGTGACGCTGGGGGCGCCGCCTGCGCCGGAGCACAGGACGCGGGAGTGGGCGCTGCTGCAACAGCTGCTGACGGACGAAGCGACGACAACGCGGACGCGGGTGCTGCTGTCGAACCTGGCGGCGGGGGCGGACCGCGGGACGGCGTTCCGGAACGCGTTCGGGCGGAAGGCGGAGGAGTTCGAAGCAGGCGCGGAGCGATATCTGGCGGCAGGGCAGTTCCGGACATTGACGATGCCGGGGCGGCCGCTGAATCCGCGGCTGGCGTTTCCGGCGGTCCCGATGCTGCCGTCGCGGCTCCGGGTCCTGCCGGCGGACCTGCTGATGGCGCGGGGCGCGCCGGCGGCGGAGGTGCGGAGGGCGTATCAGCGGGCGATCGAAGAGAGGCCGGGGCCGCTGGCATTCGAAGGGCTGGGGCTGGCGCTGCTCGAGGAGGGGGCCAAGGATGAGGCGCGGCAGGCGTTCGAGGCGATGAAGAAACTGATGGACCCGCACCGGGACCGGTGCGCGCGGGGGCTGCTGGAGCTGGGGCTGTACGAAGAGGCGGCGCAGAAGAATCCGCGCTGGGCGGAGCCGTATATCCGCGCCGCGGCGCGCGAGGCAGGACCGGTGAGAAAAGCGTACCTGCTGAAGAAGGCGGCAGAGCTGAAGCCACGGGATCCGGAGCTCTGGCAACAACTGGCGAAGGCGCAGACAGAGGCGAAGCAGTACGCCGAGGCGGAAAAGGCGTGGCGGGCGGCGGAGCGGGTGGCGCGGAGCGAGGAAGAGCGCGCACGAATTGAGCGGGCGCGGGAGGAGTTCGCACAGGCGCGGTTCGAGGCTGAAGCAGCGGAGCGTGCACGGCGGCGGAAGGAAGAGCAGGACGAGCTGGAGCGGCTGAAGAGGGAAGCGCTCGAGAGGATCCGGGAGGCGGAAAGGAAGGCGAGCCAAGGGGGGCTGGAGGGCAAGAAGATTGAGCCCTGGTGGGAGGGACCGCCGGCGCAAACGTTCACGGGGACGCTTGAGCACGTGCAGTGCCAGGGGAGGCGGGCGAGGCTGATCCTGAAGGACATGGCGGGCAAGACGGTGACGATGGCGGTCGAGGACGCGGGGAAGGTGGTAGTGTCCGGCGCCGGGCAGCAGCAGGTGCAGCTGAGCTGCGGCGTGCAGAGACCGGCGCGGCGGGTGAAAGTGGGATACACGGTCCAGGCAGGCGGGGCGGCCGAAGTGGTGTCGGTCGAGTTCCTCCCATGACGCCGCGGCTGCGCTGGGCGGTGATCGGCGTTTTTGCGCTGGCCAACGGGATCAATTTTCTGGACCGGCAGATTTTGGCGGCATTAGCGCCGCAATTGATGGCGGAATTCGGGCTGACAGCGGCAGGATATGGGGACGTCATTCTGGCATTTTCTGTGGCTTATGCGGCGGGTGCTCCGTTGGCCGGATGGCTGATTGACCGGGCGGGATTGCGGTGGGGAAGTTCGCTGGCGGTGGGGCTGTGGTCGCTTGCCGGGATGGCGACGGGATGGGTGAATTCCGTACAGGGGCTGATGGCATGCCGGATGGCGCTGGGGCTTGGGGAGGCGGGCGGCGTTCCGGCGACCGGGAAGGCGAGCGCGGCGTACCTGCCGCCGCGGGAGCGGGCGCTGGGCAGCGCGGTGTTTCAGATCGGGCTGACGGCGGGGGCGATCCTGGCGCCGGTGGCGGCGCAGATGATCGCGCGCCTGTACGGGTGGCGGGCGGCGTTTGTGGCGCTGGGGGCGGCGGGACTTGCGTGGATTCCGCTGTGGCTTGGGGTGGAGAGGCGCGTGCCGGCGCCGCCGGGAGAGGCGGGCGGGGCGGCGGCAGGGGTGCAGGGGATTCTGCGGGACAGGCGGTACTGGGCGCTGCTGGCTTCCAACGTGCTGCTGATGGCGGTGTATTCGTTGTGGGTGAACTGGACGACGGTGTTCCTGGTGAGAGAGCACGGGCTGGCGCAGGCGGAGGCGAATTATCATTTCGCCTGGATTCCCCCGATATTTGCGACGCTGGGAGGGCTGGCGGGAGGATGGCTGACGCTGCGCCTGTCTGAAGGAATGGATGAGGTCACGCCGGCGAGAATGCGGACGATTTTGCTGGCGTCTTTGCTGTTATTGGGCGGGATTTTCGTTCCCTGGATGCCGGGGCCGGGATGGGCGACGGCGCTGATCTGCCTGTCGTTTTTCGCCTGCGTGGCGTCGAGCGTGAACATCTATGCGATGCCGCTGGACCTGTTCGGGGCGCACCGGGCGGCGTTCGCGGTATCCGGACTGACCGCGGTGTACGGAGCGCTGCAGGGGGTGTTCTCGCCGGTTGCCGGGCGGGTGGTGGACGCCTACGGATTCGCGCCGGTGTGCGTCGCGGCGGCGGTGATGCCGATGGCGAGCTGGGGCGTGCTGCGCGCGGCATTGAGGAATCGGGAGGGGGCGCGGTGAGGCGGGCGCTGAAGCGGGCGGTGTTCGGGCTGCTGGGGAAGGAACCCGAAGCGGTGGTTGTGGTGGCGGGCAAGGGACCGCATGGAGAGGAGATGCGGCGGCTGGCGCCGGAGGCGGAAGTTGTGGAAGCGCCGCTGCCGGAAGGGAGCGCGGGAGAGGCGTGGCTGGCGCTGCGGAGGGCGGCGAGGGGGAGGAGGGTGGCGCTGTGCGCCGTGCGGCTGGAAGACCGGCGGGCGCTGCTGGCGGCGCTGTGGGCGTTTCCGTTCCGGGCGCTCGTGTTCAACAGGCGCCTGGAGCGGCATCACGTGCACTGGCGGGAGCCGCTGGCGTCGCTGCTGTTTCTGCGGGGCGTAGGGCGGGACAGGATCTTCCTGCGCCCGCGGTGGCTGGCGCCCTGGAATAAGGACCGGAGCGAGCTGCCGAAGGAGTGGCGGGACGCCGGGGGGAGGGGCTTCCGCGAGGGCAAGAGGCGAGTGGCGGTGCTGACGCCGTACCTGCCGTGGCCGCCGGCGCACGGAGGGGCGGTGCGGCTGTACAATCTGCTGCGGAAATGTTCGGAACAATTCGACCTTGTCCTGTTCGGCTTCGAGGACGGGCAGACGGCGGAGGACTACGCGGTGATGGCGGGCTTCTGCGCTGCGGTGTTCGTGGCGGCGAAGCCGCGCTGGCGGGAGCCGCGGTGGTCGACGCTTGCGCCGCCGGAGGCGTGCGAGTTCCATACGCCGGAGCTCGAGCGGAGCCTGCGGGAGCGGATGAGGGAGCTGGGCGTGCAGGTGCTGCAAGCCGAATATACGCAGATGGCGCGGTACAAGCCGGATGTGCTGGTGGAGCACGATGTGACGCAGGACCTGTTCCGGCAGGTGCATGAGGGGCGGCGCAGCCTGGGCTCATGGTGGGACTGGAAGCGGTGGGCGTGGTTCGAGGGGCGGGCGGTGGAGAGGGCGCGGCGCGTGGTGGTGATGAGCGAAAAGGACGCGGCGCTGCTGGGGCGCCCTGAAAAGACGGTGGTGATCGCCAACGGCGTGGATCTGGAGCGGTTCCGGGCGGCAGAGGAGAGGATGGAGGGACCGGCGGAGCTGCTGTTTGTGGGTTCGTTCCGGCATTTCCCCAACGTGCGGGCGTTTGAGTTTCTGCTGGAAGAGGCGTGGCCGAGGCTGAAGGCGCGGGACGTGCGGCTGACGGTGGTGGCGGGACCGCAGCCGGAGCTGTACTGGGCGCCGCGGGAGCTGGACGAGCGGATCACGGTGCACGGATATGTGGCGGACGTGCAGCCGTTGTACGAGCGGGCGGCGCTGGTGGTGATTCCGACGGTGGTGTCGGCGGGGACGAACCTGAAGGCGCTGGAGGCGATGGCGTCGGGGCGGGCGATCGTGTCGACGCCTTCCGGAGTGGCGGGGCTGGGGCTTGTGCATGGCGAGAGCGTGTGGGTGGCGGAGACGGGGGAGGAGTTCGCGGCGGGGATCGGGAAACTGCTCGATGACGCGGGGCTGAGGACCCGGATGGCGGCGGCGGCGCGGCGGCACGCGGAGCGGCATTACTCGTGGGAGGCGCTCGCGCGGAGGCAGGCGGAGCTATGGGCATCGTTGTGCGGCGAATGAAAGAGGGGGACGCGGAAGCGCTCGAGGCGGTACGGCGGGCGTGTCCGGAAGCAGCGCAGTGGGAGGCGGAAGAGGGTCATGGGAGGACGGTTTTCGTAGCGGAGGCGGACGGGGAGGTGGCGGGCTTCGCGGTATGGCAGGAGCTGCCGGGCGGAGAGGCGGAGCTGCTGAACCTGGCGGTGGATCCGCGGCAGCGGCGGCGGGGCGTGGGGCGGGCGCTGGTGGAAGTGATGGCGGGGCGGCGGGCGTGGCTGGAGGTGCGGGCGTCGAACGAAGGGGCGATCCGGTTTTACGAGTCGATGGGTTTCGAGAGGCGGGGAGCGAGGCGGAACTATTACCGGGATCCGGCGGAAGACGCGGTGGTGATGATGCGGGAGTGAGGCGGCGCGGGAGCGCGCGGGCGGCTTCCTCCCCGTTGTGAATGGCCCTACAATAGGGGCGGCAGAAGGCGATGACGCTCGCGGAGGAACTGGCGCGTCATGTGCGGGAATCGCCGCTCGCCGAGCCGCTGGACGGCGGGCGGGTGAGGTGCCTCGCATGCGCGCACCGGTGCCCGATTTTTCCGGGGCTGCCCGGGGTGTGCAAGGTACGGTTCAACGAGGGCGGGCGGCTGATGGCGCCGCATGGGTACGTGAACGCGCTGCACGTGGATCCGATCGAGAAAAAGCCGTTTTTTCACGCGCTGCCGGGGGCGCGGGCGCTGAGCTTCGGGATGCTGGGCTGCGACCTGCACTGCGACTACTGCCAGAACTGGCTGAGCTCGCAGGCGCTGCGGGACCCGCGCGCCGATGTCTATTTTCAGCCGATGAGCGCGCAGGAGATCGTGGGGCAGGCATTGCTGAGCGGTTCGCAGTGCGTGGTGAGCACGTACAACGAGCCGCTGATCACGGCGGAGTGGGCGGTGGAGGTGTTCCGGGAGGCGCGGCGCCACGGACTGGCGACCGGGTTCGTGTCAAACGGGAATGCGACGCCGGAGGCGCTCGAGTACCTGCGCCCGTGGCTGGATCTGTTCAAGGTGGACCTGAAATCCTTCCGGGACGCGAACTACCGGAAGCTGGGAGGGCGGCTGGAACCGGTGCTGGAGGCGATCCGGCGGATCCACGAGATGGGGTTCTGGCTGGAGGTGGTGACGCTGGTGGTGCCGGGGTTCAACGATTCGGATGAGGAACTGCGGGAAATCGCCGGATTTCTGGCGTCGATTTCCGTGGATATTCCGTGGCATGTGACGGCATTTCATCCGGACTACAAGATGTCGGATCCGCCGCCGACTTCGGCGGCGGACCTGCTGCGGGCGGTGCAGGCGGGGCAGGAGGCGGGGCTGCGGTACGTGTATGCGGGGAACCTGCCGGGGAGGCTGGGCGGCCTGGAAAACACACGGTGCTGGCGGTGCGGGGAAACGCTGGTGGAGCGGTACGGGTTCCGGGTGCTCAGGAACCGGATGAAGGCGGGAGGGGCGTGTCCCCGGTGCGGGACGGCGATCGCGGGATTCTGGGAGGCGGGCGCGCGGGAGGCGGGAAAGGAGGCGCAATGACAGCCGCATTCACCACTCCGTTCGCGGGGACGTGGTATCCGGGAAACGCTCGCGAACTGGAACAATTGCTGGAGGAATTGTTAGAAACATCGGAGGAGCGGACTGGTTCGGCCGTGAGGCCGGGGGCGCTGGCGGCGGTGGCGCCGCACGCGGGGCTGCAATACTCGGGGCGCGTGGCGGCGGCGGCGTGGCGGCACCTGGCGGCGGCGCAGCCCCGGCGCGTGGTGATGCTGGGATTCCTGCACGCGGGCGGACCGGCGGACGTGGCGATGCCGCGGATCGGGGCGTACGAGACGCCGCTCGGAAGGGTGGCGGTGGACGCGTCAGGCTTCGACTTCCCTGCCCTGCCCCCGCAGGCGGCGTGCGATCACTCGCTGGAGATCCAGCTGCCGCTGGCGCAGAAGCTGCTGCCGGGCGTGCCGGTGGCGCCGCTGTACGCCGGTTCGGCGGCGGAGCGGGTGCGCAAGGAGGCGGCGCAGCGGATAGCCAGGGCGTTGCAGCCGGGCGACGTGCTGCTGGCAAGTACGGATCTGACGCACTACGGGCGGCGGTTCGGGTTCACGCCGTTTCCGCTGGACGAAGAGACGGCGGAGAACCTGCATGCGCTGGACCGGGAGGTGATCGACGCGGCTTCCAGTCTGGATCCGGCGTTTTTCCTGGCGGAGCTGAGGAGGAACGGTTCGACGACGTGCGGGGTGGCGCCGGTGAGCCTGCTGCTGGAGATTCTGGGGCTGCTGGAAGGAGAGGAGGAGATCTTTCAGGCGGCGCTCGATTACATGACGACGGGCGACCTGAACGGGGACTATTCGCTCTCGGTGGGCTACGCGGCGCTGGCGTACTTCCGCGAAAGCTCCTTTTCTCTGGACGAAGCAGCGCAGCGGGAGCTGCTGCGGAGCGTGGAGGCGACGCTCGAGCAGGTGCGGGAGCGCGGGGTGGAACGCCCGGCGGAGAGCGAGGCGGAGATGGAGGCGCTGGACCGGCGGGGCGGGATCTTCGTGAGCCTACACCAGAAGGGGGAGCTGTTCGGCTGCATCGGGCGGATCGGAGACGAAGACACGTACCGCGCGGCGGCGCCGGAGCTGGCGCTTTCGGCGCTGCATGATCCGCGGTTTCCGACGCGGGTGACGGCGCCCCGGGATCTGGAGGTCGAGATTTCGATTCTGACGCCGTTCAAGCGGCTGGTGAAGCCGGAGCAGCTCCGTGCGGGCGAGCATGGGGGATACCTGGAGTGCTGGGGCAGGCGCGGGCTGCTGCTGCCGCAGGTGGGGCGGGAGCGGAACGCGACGCGGGAGTGGTTTCTGGAGGCGCTGGCGCACAAGGCGGGGCTGCCGCCGCGGGCGTGGCGGAACCCGGAGGCGAAGCTGCGGGCGTTCCGGGCGCAGGTGTTTTCGGCGGGGACTCTGAGCTGACGGCGCGGGCTGGCGGGGATTCGTCCCGCCAGCCGCGCGGCTGAAAGGGCGGCGGCTCAGCTCTGGATGCCCGCCAGCACGCCGCGCATGTACGCGAAGCTGCGGTGCATGCCGGGCAGGGGGTTGTCGGCGTTGATCTCGTACTCGAGGTGGACGACGCCCGCGTAGTTCATCTTCATGAGGAGCCGGAAGATCTGCGGGATGGGCATCTGGCCGTCGCCGACGTCGCACTGGCTGCGAGCCTGGCTGAGGTCGCGGAGGTCCTTGATGTGCATGTCGAGGAGGCGGGGGCCGGCCATTTCGATCTCTTCGAGGAGGTTCCTGCCGGTGCGGGTGGTATGGCCGACATCGATGCAGAGGCCCATGCGGGGGTCCATGTCCTTGATGATTTTCAGCGCGTCGGAGGGCGCGGGGAAGTGCTTGTCCTCGGGACCGTGGTTATGGACGGCGATCTTGATGTCGTATTCTTTGGCGAATTTCTCGATGATGGGCAGCGTCTTCGCCGTGGGGCCGACGTTCATCATGGGCAGCCCGAGGCGTTTGGCGTATTCGAAATAGAACTTTACGTCGCCGGGGTCTTCCTTCTGCATGTAGACGGTGCCTCCGCCGGTGAGGGTGATGCCGGCGGCGGCGAAGTCGCGCTTCGCGCGGTCGAGCTCCTCGGGAGTGGAGCGGTAGAGGGCGTGGAATTCCTTGATGGTGAGAAGCGAGATGCCGAGCTGCTTGGTGTACTGGATGCAGAGGCGCCGGCTGAACTCGCGGAAGGAGTAGCTGGCAATGCCGAGGCGGATGGGCGCAGCGGGGGCGGCTGCGGCAACGGAAGGAGCAGCGGCGCCGGCGGCGGCAGCGGCGGCGGGGATGGAGGAAAGAAAGGATCTGCGGCTGGTATCGGACATCATGCCCCCGATGATATCGCAGGCGGAGATGGGGCCTGGAAGAGGCTACTGGAGGAGCGGATCCTCGAGGACGCAGATGAACTCGGCGATGGTGACGTAGCGCTCGTCCTCGCTGAGGTCCCAAGTCTGGTAATCGGGGTTTTCGGGCCGCATGGTGATGCGGGCGTGGCGCCAGTCTTCGCCGCGGACTTCCTTGCTGCTGGAATACCGCTTGAGGGTGAACTCGCCGCCTTCGTCGAGGGTAGCCATGCGCTGGACGATGAAGATGCCGTTCCTGCGGGAGCCGCCGTAGTAGGAGCGGAAGACGCAGAGGGAGCCGTCGGGGATGTCGGGCTCCATGGAATGGCCGGAGACGCGGACGAGGAAGAGGTCTTCGGTGAGGCGCCTGCGTCCGGGGACGCGAGCCTCGACCCATTGCTCAACTCCTTTGGCCTTGTCGGCGCCGAAGCCGCCGGCGGCGAGCTCGATGGGGATGAGGGGGAGGTGGGTTTCGTAAGGGCGGACGGAGGAGGCGACGTGCTTGCGGTAGAGAGCCTGGGCGGTGCGGTCGAGGTCGATGGCGAGAGAATCGGCGGGTTCGGAGACGCGGAGGGTGTTGGAGAGAGTTTCGTCGACCCAGCGGAGGAAGGCTTCCGCGCCCATTTCACGCTGGAGTTCGGGCAGCTGGGCGGTGAGAGCCGAGAGGACCTCGGCTTCTTCGCCGGCGAAAGATGGGAAATCGGTGCGGAAGCGGAAGGCGCACTCGCCGGTTTCGGGGTCGGCGACGATGACGCCGCAGTTCTCGCCGAGGGCCTGGAGGACTCGGTACTGGACCCGGCGCGTGCGGACGGTCATATGAGTGCTTATCGGAAGAGGGGGCTAGGGGTTGAAGGGATAGTAGCCTTCGCGGGCGCGGACTTTGACGTTGGGGAGGTTGACGCGGACCTCGATGCGGCGGAACGGCTTCTGGGTGTCCAAGCCGGTAGGAACGTAACGAAGGATGTACTGGGTGGTGATTTCGCCGGCGGTGGCGGCGATGGCGTTGACGATGCCGCGCATGATGGCGGCGGCGTAGCCGCCGGTGCCGACCTTGAGGGCGTAGTTGCCTTCGTCGGAGGGTGTGGAGAGGTAGCCGCTGACGTCGGAGTAGATGTTTTCGAGGGGGTAGACGACGCGTCCTCCGGTGGACTCGCAGAGGCGTTTCAGGTCGGCGTCGCCGGCGCTGTGGAAGCCGAAGGCGACGGTGGAGACGCCGTAGATGGTGACGAGGTTGCGCTGGGCGATTTCGACAACCTCCTGGAGGGTCTTCTTGCTGCTGGTGTCGGTGCCGTCGCCGACGATGACGATGACGCGGCGGGGCTCGATGGGCTCACCCACCACAAGGGTGCGGCTGGTGCAGGCCATGTAAACAGCATCGAAGAGGGCGGAGCCGCCGCCGGGCTTCAGCTTGCGGACGCGGTCGATGATCTTTTCGGGGTCGCCGGTGGTGTTGACGAGGAGTTCGGCGTCGGTGGAATAGGAGACGAGGTAGCCGGAGAAGCGCTTGTCGGGCTTGCCGTCGGGCTCCATGGTGGCGTCGACGAGTTCGATGACGGCCTCGCGGAACTTGTCCCAATGGAGGCGGGTGCGGTTGGAGAGGTCGATGAGGTAGCCGATGACGACAGGCTGGTTGCGCTCGCGGGTGAAATAGGTGATCTTCTGGGGCACGCCCTCGTCGAGCAGGAGAAAGTCCTTCTCGTCGAGGTTCGAGACGAAGCGGCCCCTGTCGTCGGTGACGGTGACGGGGACGACGACCTCGGAGACGGAGGTCCTGAAAGCCTCTTCGGAGCGGACGGGCGGCTTGGCTGCCTGAGCCGGGGGGGGAGGCGTAGCGTCCTGCGCCCATGCGGGAGACAGAGACGCGGCCAATGCCCAGACAACGAGCGCCAGCAGGTTGGTGTTGCTCATCGAAACTCGAACGCCCTGCCTTGATTATACGGCGCGGGTGTCAGGAGACGGCGGACCGGGGCAGCGGAGCGCCGCGGCACCCTTCGCCCGGGCGGCAAGCGCAATCCGGGCATGGCGATCGTGACAACCGCCGCGACCAGCGGATCGGACGGTCCGCGATGCCGGCGGGAGTCCCACAACGCGGCGAAGACGTGCGGCCAGAGGATCCCGGAGCCGAGATGGAACAGCATGGCATGGGGCTTGGGGAGAAGCAGGGACGGCGGCAACCGCCAGATTGTGCCGGGCCTGCGCGACAGATTCAGGCGGCCGGCAGTTGGCGGACGCAGCGCCCTGCCGCGCCTGCCGGACGCGGCGCGGGTTATCATTGAAGTACTGGAGCCTCCATGCGCAAACTGAGTTTTTTCTTTATGTGTCTGAGCATCGCCGCGTGGGCGGGCAAGGCGGAGAACAACCGCCTGCATGCCGCGGCGACGGTGCTCGAGGAGATCATGGCGATCGAGGACAAGGCGATTCCGCAGGATCTGTTTTCGAAGGCGCAATGCGCGATCATCATTCCGGGCGCGAAAAAGGCGGGATTCATTTTCGGAGGCAAGTACGGCCGCGGATTCGCCTCGTGCCGGATGCCGAGCGGGCAGGGCTGGACAGGACCGGTAGGAGTGCGCCTCGAGGGCGGGTCGTTCGGGCTGCAGATCGGCGGTGCGGAGGTGGACATCGTGATGCTGGTGATGAACCAAAGCGGAATGGAGCGGCTGCTGTCGAGCAAGTTCACGCTGGGCGCGGACGCGAGCGCCGCGGCGGGACCGGTGGGGCGTTCGACGAGCGCGCAAACGGATGTGACGATGCGGGCGGAGATCCTGTCGTGGTCCCGTTCCCGGGGCGTGTTCGGGGGGCTGACGCTGCAAGGCACGACGATGCGGGATGACAAGAGCGTGGACGAGGCGCTCTACGGGGCGGGCGTGGATCGGAAAGACGTTTTGCGCGGGAAGCGGAACGCGCCTGCGGCGGCCCAAAAGCTGATCAGCATGTTGAACAAGTATTCCGCCTACGGGAACAAGTAAAGATCACTCCCATTCGGCGGGCTCGCCGGGGACGAATTCGATCCAGCCGTGAGGGGGCGCAGCCTCCAGGGGGAGTCCTTCGCGCCAGAGGGAGACCTGGATCTGGAGGGGGGCGGCAGGAGAAGCGTCGATTCCGGCCAAGTCGATGGCGCATTCGAAGATGCGGAGGTGGGCGCAGGCGGGTTGCGGGAGGGCGTGGCGCGCGCCGCGCCCGGACATGGAAGCGAGGCATGCGCCGCCGCTGCCGAGGGTGAAGCGGAATTCGGTTTCGGCGTTTGCGGCGCGGACGGCGAGGCGGAGTTCGAGCCCGGTCAAGGCGCCGGGGCTGGACTGTTCCATGTCGGCGCGGACAAACAGGCGGCTGCCGTCGCTGCCGAAGCGGAGTTCGTGGAGCAGCGCGGAGCGGCCGTGCATGGCGCCCTGGCGGTGATCGGGGCGGTAGACGCCGGAACCTAGCCACTCGAAGTAGGACGAGACTTCGCCGTCGATGGTGGGTTCGATGAACCCGCAGGGCACCTGATGGAACGCCTCGGCGGGGACATGGGCGATGGGGCGGGAGAGCGCCGCCGGCGGGGTCTTGCCCAAAGCGCGGTAGCACTGGGCGAGGTGGGAGCGGAAGAGCTGGTCGAACTCGGCGCGGTTCTCCGTATGGTGGTGGGGGCCGTACCACCAGCACCAGTCGCTGCCTTCGGCGATGAGGAGCTCCTGGAAAGCGAGGCGTTTCTGCTCTTCAGAGAGGGCTGCGCCTTCGGGGCTCTGGGTGACGCGTTCGTAGGTTTCCCGGGCCTCCAGCAGGTACTCCCAGGCTGTGTTGTCTTCCTCGTGGCCGATCCAGACTTCGAAGTTGGCGTTGATCCAGGAGCCGGGGTGAATGCGGGGGATCTCGGCGGCGGGAAGTTTCTCGAGGGCCTCGCTGACGGTGACGGCGGAGATGCCGGGATCCTGGCTGATGAGCTGGTAGAGGGTCTTGAGGAAGGGCCTGCCGCTGCGCTCGTAGTATTCCCAGGCGTTTTCCCCGTCGAGGATGACAGGGATGAGGGCGTCGCGGCCTTCGCGATGAACGACGCGCGCGTTTTCGCGGATGCGGTCCAGGAAGTGGTGGGCGGCGGCGGCGGGCTCCATGCGCGAGTAGACGAAGCCGATCAGGTCGCTGAGGAAGTGGTCGCGGAAGATCAGCTGCATTTCGCGGCCGTCCCGGCGCCAGAGATAGGGGCGGCAGGTTTCCGAGACGCCGGCGAGGCGGCCAACAGTGGCGCCGAGGACGCCGTTGTCGGTGGCCATCCAGCGGACGCCGAGATCCGCGGCGAGGGCGAGCACCTCATCGGAGACGCTGCCCTCGCTGGGCCACATCCCGGCGGGCTGGACTCCGAGCTTCCGGCGGGCGTAGCCAAGGGCCGTTTCGATCTGCACGCGGGCGTCCTCCGGATAGCGGAAGCGGCGCGGCAGCGGCGCTCCGGGCTGGGAAACGCTGGCGATGTTGGAGTCGCACAGCAGCGGCAGGATGGGATGGTAAAAGGGCGTGACGGAGAGTTCGATGCGGCGGGCGGCGGCGAGGCGTTTATAAGTGGGAATGACGAGGCCGCAGATCTCCTGCTCCTTGCGGCCGATGAGGCGCTGGTCTTCCAGCGAATAATCCCTGCCTTTGGCGGCGAGGGCGCGGACTTCGGGATCGTTCTCGAGAAAGATCTCGTCGAACCAGGCGAGCTGGGACAGGACCTGGAGGTCGCGCAGTCCGGCGGCGCCCATGCGGCGGGCGAGCCCGGCGGGGTTGGCATGGCCGGCGCGCCACATTTCATAAAGCTCGGAGTAACGCGGATACCGCCGGATGACGCGGCCGGGGTTGGCCTGGAAAAAGTATTTGAGGATGAACTCGGTCTCGGGTCCTGTGAGCTCCTCGGCGGGTTTGAGGGCGAGGCGGAGGAAGGGATCGGCGGCGCGGCCCTCGGCATACTCCTCGATCTGGACGAGCATGGAGGGGACGAGGTTGAACGTCTGGCGGATTTTGGGGAACTCGTCGAGGATGGCGGCCATGCCGTAGTAGTCCTTGAGGGCGTGCAGGCGGGTCCAGGGAAGCTGGTATTCACCCGTGGCCAAGTCCTTGTAGAAGGGCTGGTGCATGTGCCAGACAAAGACGAGGTAAGTGTGGGCCATCAGCGTCCCCAGTAACTCCGGACGGGCGGCGGGGCCTCCGTGCCGCGCAGCGCGAGCCAGAGAATGCGGTTCATTTCGTCGTCGTCGATGCGGTCGGCTTCGCTGAGATCCAGCGAGGCGGAGCGGGCGGCGAGGGGGGAGGACTGCGGGTTGCGTTCGTTGAGAGGGACGCGGGGCTTTTCGGCCTGATAGGGCCGGAGATCGGGCCTTGCGAGGAACGCAGCCCACATGGGGCGGGCGGTGGCGTCGTGAATGGTCATGGGGCGGAGGCCGAGGATGTGCTCGATGGTGCGGAGCATGCTGACGGTGTTGTACATGGTGGAGTCGACGCCGCGGCCGCGGGTGTAAGGAGAAATGATGAAGGCTGGAGCGCGGTGGGAATCGACGTGGTCGCTGCCGTTCTGGGCGTCGTCTTCGAGGACGAAGACGGCGGTGGCGGGCCAGAAGCGGGACTTCGAGACGGATTCGACGAGCATGCCGAGGGCGAGGTCGTTGTCGGCGACGGCGGATTTCGGAGCGATCTTGCCGGCGGCGACGCCGGAGGTGTGATCGTTGCCGACGCGGAGCGTGATGAAGCGGGGCATCCGGCCGCGGCGCTCGAATTCTTCCAGATCCCTGAGAAAGACCTTGACTCGTTCTACGTCCGGGTAGTCGAGGTCAAAGCCCCGGAAATCCATGTTGGTGTGCTGGGCCAGTGAGGGGTCGCGGACGGAGGCGATCTGGCGTCCGGAGGCCGGGGCAGGGGTGATGTTGGAGGCCCACCAGCCGTAGTTGCGGAAGCTGAGGCCCGCCTGGATGGCGTTGCTCCAGATGTAGCCGGCGGGAGGCAGGGCGGCGCGCTCGCCGCCTTCATAGTCGTAGTGGCGGCGGCGGGCGGCGTAGGAGTTGGGCCACATGCGCTGGACGTAGGCGGGGGCGATGGCGGCGCTGGACCAGTTGTGGCCGTCGGCGCTGACGTCGGCGTTGACGTAAAAGTTGTCGAGGAGGACGAAGTCGCGGGCAAGGCGGTGTTGGTTGGGAGTGACCTCTTCACCGAAAAGGGTGAGGGAAGGGTCGCCGTCGCCGATGCCGAGATCGCCGAGGACTTGGTCGTAGGTGCGGTTCTCCTTGACGACGTAGATGACGTGGCGGATAGGGCATTCGGCGCCGCCGTTTTCGAGGGGATGGCCCTGCGGAGGCGACTGCATGGGGCGGGTGCGGCGCCAGGGAGCGTTGTCGAGGACCCGCTGAGTGAACTGCGCCAACTGGTCCGGCGCGGGCTCGTCGAGAAGGGTGGCGGAGCCGCGCTGGATGGCGGCGACGTATTGGACGGCGACGTTGCCTTCATGGAGCACGGCGCGGCGGACGAGAGGATTGGGTCCCTGCCGGTTGGGGAACGAGCCGCCGCCGCGTCCGTTCAGGACCAACAGCTTGCCGGAGGGGAGCACGCGGGCGGCAAGCGGGTACCATCCAGCGGGGATGAAGCCCTCGACGACACTGCGGCGCCCGCTGAGGTTGACGCGCGCGACGGCGTTCGCGTCCGAGCAGACGACATAGAGGCGGTCTTCATCGGGGGAGAGGGCCAGCGCGCTGGGGGTCATGCCGGCAAGTTCGGGGAAGTCGCGGTAGAGGGCGACGCTGATCGATTCGACGCGGCGCAACAAGCCGCCGGCGGCGAGTCCGAACACCTGCACGAGATTCGAACCGGAGACGGTGACGAACAGGCGCGCCGTATAAGGGGGCGTTTCTCCGTCCTGCTCGGCGGTGGCGGGCTTCAGGCGCCAGAGCATGTCCATCGGCTGCGGACCGGTGATGTAGCGCGCGACTTCCTCGCCGGAATCAGCGAAATGCTGGCGGAGCGTACCGTCGCCCCAGCCGGTGACGAAGAAGCTCTTGCCGTCGGGATGGAACCGGATCCGGTAAGGGCGGTGGGCGGTTTTCCAGCGCTCGATGACCATGCCGGACTGCGGGTTGACGACGTAGACCATGTCGCGGTGGAGCGCCGCGATGTAGAGGAGGCGGCCGTCGGGAGAGAGAGCGAGATCGCCGACGAAGTCGGTGTGGGTGCGGTCTTTTTCGGATACGACGGGAAATTCCCGGCGTTTCTCGAGCGTGCCGTCAGGGAGCAGCGCGAGTTCGTAAATGGCGGCGCGCGAGCCGCCGCTCACATAGAGCAGGCCGCCCTGCGGGGCGAAGGCGAGGCCGAGCCATGCGTCGGGCAGCGGGACTTCCGAGACTTTGCGGAGCGTAGCGGCGTCGTGGATGCTGACCGACGGCGGCAGGTAGCCGCCCTGGAGGATGGCGAGGAATTTGCCATCGGGCGAGAGGGCGCTGGCCATGGGCATGGTGCTCAAGGGGATCTGCTCGCCGGCAGGGCGAAGGAGCCAGCCAGAGTTCAGCAGGAACCCGCCTTCCGGCAGAGGACCGACACGCTCGGGCTGGGGCGGCTGAGAGGCGAGCCAACCCGCAGCCAGAAGGAAGAGGGCCGGCAGGGAAAGCCGAAGCAGGAATCTCATTCGTAGAACCTTTGCGCGATGGGGAAGCGGCGCCCCATGCCGAAGGCCTTGGTGGTGACCTTGAGGCCGGGAGCTGCCTGCTGGCGTTTGTATTCGTTGCGGTCGACGCGATTGATGATGCCGCGGACGAGGTCGAGCGGGAGGCCGAGCTCAGCGGCGATCTGCGAGGGAGACTTCATCTCCTCGATGTAGGCCTTGAGGATTGGATCGAGGACATCATATTCGGGGAGCGAATCGGAGTCCTTCTGGTTCGGGCGGAGTTCGGCGGAGGGAGGCTTGAGGAAGACGTTTTCCGGGATCGTGCCGGGGCGGCGGGCGTTCACGCGGCGGCAGAGTTCGTAGACCATGGTCTTGGGCACATCGCTGATGACGGCGAGGCCGCCCGCCATGTCGCCGTAGAGGGTGCAATAGCCGACGGCGACTTCGCTCTTGTTGCCGGTGGTCAGGACGAGCGCGCCCCACTTGTTGGAGAGAGCCATGAGAGCGAGGCCACGGAGGCGCGACTGGATGTTTTCCTCGGTCACGTCCGGCTGGGCGCCTGCGAAGACGGACGCGAAGGTGGCGAGGAGGGTTTCGTAGGCGGGAGTGATGGGAATGACTTCGTAGCGGATGCCGAGATTCCGGGCAAGGGCGCGGGCGTCGGAGAGGCTGTGATCGGAAGAGTAGGGGCCGGGCATGGAGACGCCGGTGACGTTCTCGGGACCGACGGCGCCGGCGGCGATGCAGGCGACCAGAGTGGAGTCGATGCCGCCGCTCAGGCCGACGAGGACGCTGCGGAATCCGCATTTGGCGATGTAGTCGCGGGTGCCGAGCACGAGAGCGTCATAGGCGGCCTCGATCTCATCGGGATGGGACTCGCGGATTTCGCCCTCGCCGGACAGGGCGTCGAAGAGGACGATGTCTTCGCGGAAGGAGGGCGCGGCGGCGGCGATCCGTCCGGCGGGATCGACCGCGAAGCTGGATCCGTCGAAGATGAGCTGGTCGTTGCCGCCGACCATGTTGACGTAAGCATGGGGCAGGCGGTGGCGGCGGGCCATGGCGGAGAACATCTGGCGGCGCAGGGCGCGCTTGCTGATGTCATAGGGCGAGCCGTTGATGGAGAGGATGATCTGGGCGCCCTGGGAGACAAGCGATTCGACGGGATCGCTGTCATAGAGGGGGCGGTCCCAGAACTGCTTGTCGTTCCAGGCGTCCTCGCAGATGGTGATGCCGAGCCGCATCCCGCGGAATTCGCAGACCTGCTGCGAGGCGGCGGGCTGGAAGTAGCGGCCTTCATCGAAGACGTCGTACGTGGGCAGCAGCATTTTGGACTGGGAGGCCAGGAGCCGGCCGTTTTCGATGAGGGCGGCGGAGTTGGCGGCGCTACGGCGCGAGCCCGGGGGCGCAGCGCCGACGTAGCCGGCGACGATCCCGCACGGGATGGAAGCGCTGGCGGCGACGAGCTGATCCAGCGCCTCGAGGGAGCGGCGGCGGAAGGACTCTTTTTCCAGCAGGTCGCGGGGCGGATAACCGGCAAGAACGAGTTCAGGGAAGACGGCGAGAGCGGCGCCGCGCGAGGCGGCGCGGCGGGCGGCATCGAGCACCAGTCCGAGATTGCCTGCCAGGTCGCCCACAGTGGGGTTGATCTGGCAAAGAGCGATGCGCATAGTAAGGGAGAGACTTTCATTGTACCCGCGCGGCTGGAGCAGGCTCCGGCCAGGCGCGGGAGGAGCAGATCATGAAGCACGCACTCTGTATTCTCGCGGCCCTGCTGGCGGCGTGGCCGGCGGCAGCGCAGACTCCGGGCGATGCGGCGCCGGTCCGCCTCTGGCCGCAGATCGGGAGATATCTGGAGCTGACGCCCCAGCAGGTCCTGGAGCTGGTGCAGATTCAGGCGGAATGGGGCCGGTTTCTGGCAGCCAAGAGCCGGCGCGTAGCGCAGGTGGAGAGCGAACTGCGCGACGAGACGCTGGCTGAGGTGCTGGATCCGATCGCGCTGGGGCTGCGCTACCTGGAACTGGAAGCGATCTGCCGGGAGAGCCGGGACATGGACCGCAAGCTGCACGAGCGGGCGAGGACACTGATGACCGAGCCGCAACGGGCGAAGCTGGCGGTGCTCGAACAGGCATACCGGCTGCTGCCGGTGATCGTGGAGGCGGACGGGGCGAAGCTGGTGGACGCACCGCTGCCGGGGCTGAACGTGACGGCGCTTGGGCTTCCGGCTGAGACATACCCCGGGTGCCGGTACAGGGCGCCGGCGCCTCAGCCACAGCCACAGCCTCAGCCGCAGCCGCATCCCATGACGCCCGCAGCCGAACCAGCGAATTGAAACGGAACAGGAACAGACGCTCCGGCATCGAAGAAAGTAGCCGATAATTGAAACAGAGCTGGAGTCTGTCAGCACGGAAAAGAGACCTGGAATGAAAACCGTTTGGGCATTGCTGTGCGCACTGGCCGTTGCGCCGGCCGCAAGGGCGCAGGGCGCGAACAGCGAGATTGCGGCAGTCCGCCACAGCCCGTATGGCGAGGCGCCCGCCTGGCATGGAGAGAAGCCTCCGCGCCCTGTGGCGGGGCCGGTGGAGATCCTGAAGACGGCCGAGATCCGTCCGGGGATGAAGGGCGTGGCGTGGACGGTGTTTCAGGGCGCGCAGCCCGAGGCGGTGCCGGTGGAGATCATTGGGTTGTGGAAAAACGCGTGGGGGCCGCGGCAGGACGTGATTCTCGCCAAGCTGGGAGGCAAGGCGGCGCAGACCAACGTGGCGGGCGGGATGAGCGGCAGCCCGGTGTACGTGGACGGCAAGCTGGCGGGCGCGATCGCGCTGCGGATCAGCGTATTCTCACCGGACGCCATCTGCGGCATCACGCCGATCGAGCAGATGCTGGAGATCAGCGCCATCGACGCCTCACGGCCCATGAATCCGAAGACGCCGCAGACGGCGGCGGCGCGCACGGAACTGGCGGCGCCGGCGTCCGTGCTGGGCGGAGGGGTGCGGCTCGTGCCGATCGAGACGCCGCTGGCGCTGGCGGGCTTCCACGAATCGACACTGCGCGAATTCCAACCGTTCTTCGAGCAGATGGGCGTGGCGGCGGTGCATGGCGGCGCGGCGGGCGCGGTGTATGACACGCGCCCGGCGCCGGGCTGGCAGAAGGCGCTGCAGCCGGGGGAAGCGATCGCAGGCGTGCTGGTGAGCGGGGACATGACGGTGACGGGGCTCGGGACCGTCACTTACAACGACGGCAAGCGCGTGCTGGGCTTCGGCCACAGCTTCTTCAACCTGGGCCCGGTGGACATGCCGATGGCGAAGGGCGAGGTGCTGATGGTGCTGAGTTCGCAGTTCCAGCCGAACAAGTTCGCCAATATGACGGAGATCGTGGGTGCGCTGCGGCAGGACCGGCATTCCGGCATCATGGGCGAGCTTGGCGCCACGGCCGCGACGATCCCGGTTTCGCTGAAGGTGCGCACGCAGCCGCTGCCGGGCGGGCCGGTGGAAGAGAAGACCTACCGGTACAACGTGTTCATCCACCCGCGGTGGACGCCGTTCCTGATGATGCTGACCACGCACAACACTCTCCAGGATCTGAACTCGAGCGCGGCGGACGAAGCCACTTACAGGCTGGAAGGAGCGATCGACTGCGAGGGACTGGAGCCGCTGAAGCTGTCGACGATGGTCCCGTCGGGAGCCGGACCGGCGCCGGCGCCGATGCAGCTTGCCGCATGGTGGGCCGACAAGTTCAACCGGCTGTTCCAGAACCCGCAGGAAGAGCCGAGGGTGAAGCGGGTGGAAGCGGTGCTCGAGATGAGGCCGCGGAGGCTGGAAACGGCGATCGAAAGCGCGTGGCTGGAGAAGGGCGAGGCGGCGCCGGGCGAGGAAGTGGCGGCGCGGATCACGCTGCGGCCGTGGCGCGGGGAGCGGCAGACGCGGGAGTTCCGCTTCCGCGTGCCGGGCAATCTGGCCCGGGGCGAATACCGGATTCTGGTCAGCAATGCAGCCGTGCTGAACCGCCCGCAAGCGATGGCGGCAATGGCGAGCCATCCGCTGAGCCTGGCGCAGACGGCGTCGCTGCTGAGGCAGGAACGCAGCAACGACCGGCTCTACATATCGCTGCTGACCAGCAGGCCCACGGTGTACAGGGAAGATCAGGCGCTGCGTGACGTGCCGCCGTCGGTGCTGGCCGTGATGCAGAACCCGCGCTCGCCGGGGCGCGCGCTGGCCACGCCCGAAACCGTGCTGCCGCTGGGAGAGATGCCGCTGGACAGCCTGGTGACAGGCAGCGCGGTGCTACGGCTGAAAGTGCAATAGGACAACACAAGACGATGAAACCGATCCCTGTCTGGACGTCGGCGGCTCTGGCCGTCTGCGCGGCGTACGCCGTGGAAACAAAGCTCTGGAAGCAGAGCGAAGCGGCGGACTTCGAGAAAGGAAAGATCGAGCGGCTGGCGCTGGCAAGCGACGGGCGGCTGACGCTGGCGCCCGCGTGGAAGCGCGTGGCGGACGCAGATACGCCGTTCGTCTGGGCGCTGCTGCCGGCTTCTGGAGGCGCGGTGCTGGCAGGCAGCGGCGACGGCAAGGTGGTGCGGATCGACGCTCAGGGCAAGAGCAGCGTGTTCGCCGACCTGGGCAGCGGCAGCGTGCATGCGCTGGCGGCGGCGCCGGGCGGCGCGGTGTACGCGGCGCTGTCGCCGGAAGGGAAGATCTTCCGCATCGGCGCGGATGGAAAGGCGGCGCTTCACGCGCAGCTCGAGCCAAGGTATGTATGGGCGCTGATCGCCGAGGCGGACGGGACGCTGTATGCGGCGACGGGCGACCCGGGGCGCGTGGTGCGGATATCGCCAAATGGAACGGCGCGCGTGTTGTTCGACGCGGGCGAGTCGCATGTGCGGTCGCTCGCGCGCGGTCCGCAGGGGACATGGTTCGCGGGCACGGAACCGGGCGGCGTGGTGCTCAGGATCGACGCCAAGGGGCAGGGCTTCGTGCTGCATCAGACGGCGAAGCGCGAGGTGACGGCGCTGGCGGCAGCCGCCGACGGGACGGTCTATGCCGCGGCGGTGGGAGCGCGGCGCGCGCCGACGGCTCCGGCTGCGCCGCCGGTTGCGCCGGCAACGGCCGCTCCGGCGCCGGCGCCGTCCGGTCAGACGCAAACACAGGCGCAGGCGCAGTTGCAGCGCCCGCCCGCACCGGCGCTGCCTCCGGCCATCGGGGTGGCGGCGCAGGCGGCTGGGAGCGACATCTACCGGATTGCGCCGGACGGCGAGCCGCAGCTGATCTGGAGCCATAGTTCGGCCGTCGTGTACGCGCTGGCGCTCGATGCAAAAGGGGCGCTGATCGCGGGCACGGGCGCCGAGGGCGCGATCTACCGGATCGATGCTCCGTACCTGTACACGACGCTCGTGCGGGCGCAGCCGCAGCAGGTGACGGCGTTCGCCGCCGCGCCTGGAGGCGGGCTGCTGGCGGCGACGGCCAATCCGGGCATGGTATTTCAGCTGGGGCCGGAGATCGAGAAGTCCGGCGCGATCGAGAGCGAAGCGCTGGATGCGGGCGCGTTCAGCTACTGGGGCCGGCTGCGGCATGAAGGCGAGACGAACGGAGGCCGCATCCGGATTGAGACGCGCAGCGGCAACGTGGAGGACCCGAACCGGAACTGGAGCGCGTGGCAGGAGGTGACGGCCGCCTCTGGAGAACGGATCGCGTCGCCGCCGGCGCGGTTCCTGCAATACCGGGCGGTGCTGGAGGCGGCGCCGGCGGGAGCATCGCCGGAGCTCAGGCTGATGGAAGCCGCCTATCAGGCGAAGAACCTGCCGCCGGTGATCGAGAAGATCGAGATCACGCCCTTCAATTACCGCTTCCCTGCCTCCGGCGCGGCGCTGACGGCGTCGAAGAACCTGACGCTGCCCGGCATTGGCCAAGCGCAGCGGCGGCAGGGCAGCGCCTCGCAGCCAACGGCGACCGAGGGCAGCGCGGTCACGATGAACTATGAAAAGGGCTGGACCGGCGTGCGGTGGCGGGCGCTCGATCCGAATAACGACGGGCTGGAAGCGAAGCTGGAGATCCGAGGCGAAGGCGAGCGCGAGTGGAAGGTCCTGAAGGAGGGGCTGCGCGAGAGCCGCTACAGCTGGGACAGCACGGCGTTCGCCGACGGGCGCTACCGGCTGCGCGTGACGCTGAGCGACAGACCCGACAACTATCCCGGCAGGGAGCTGACGGCGCAGATGGAAAGCGAAGACTTCCTGATCGACAACACGCCGCCGGAGATTGCCGAACTGACGGCGCGCGCGGAGGGCGGCCGGATCGTGGTGCGGTTCCGCGTGAAGGACGCGCTGTCGGCACTCCAGTATGCCGAGTTGTCGGTGAATGGGGGCGATTGGGTGGATGCCGAGCCGTCGACGCGGATCACGGACTCGCTTCAGCACGACTACGAGACGAGGCTCGCCAAGCCTGCGGGCAGCGAGTTTGCGGTCGCCGTCCGGGCGGCCGACGAACGTGATAATGTGGCAGTCCGGAAGGTGCTCCTGCGGTGACGCTTGACAGAAGGACATTCCTGCACACCTGGGCCGGCGCATGGAGCGCCGGCCTTTCTTATGCGGCAAAACGGCGGCAGAATTTCGTTCTGATCTATGCCGACGACCTCGGCTATGGCGACCTCGGCTGTTACGGCCATCCCACGATGCGCACGCCGAATCTCGACCGCATGGCGGCCGAAGGGGCGCGCTTCACGCAGTGGTACTCAGCGGCGCCTGTCTGCACACCCAGCCGCGCCGCGCTGCTGACCGGGCGGTATCCGATCCGGAGCGGGCTGACGCGCGTGCTGTTTCCGCAGTCCACCGGCGGCATACCGGACGGTGAGACGACGGTGGCGGAGGTGCTGAAAAGCGCGGGCTACCAGACAGCCGCCATCGGCAAGTGGCATCTCGGCCATCTGCCGCAGTATCTGCCGACGAGGCATGGGTTCGACTCCTATTACGGGATCCCGTATTCGAACGACATGCGCCCGCAGGCAGGCCCCGGCTCGCCGGGCAACGCGAAGCACCCGCCGCTGCCGCTGATGCGGGACGACAAAGTGATCGAGACCGAACCGGACCAGGCGCTGCTGACGCCGCGGTACACGGAAGAGGCGGTGCGGCGGATCCGCGCATTCCGCGGGCGCCCGTTTTTCCTGTATTTCGCGCACACGTTTCCCCATGTGCCGCTGTATGCAAGTCCGCGTTTCCGGGGCGCGAGCCCGCGCGGGCTTTACGGCGACGTGGTGGAGGAGATCGACTGGAGCGTGGGCGAGGTGCTGAAGGCGCTGGCGGAGACGGGACAGGAGCGGAACACGCTGGCGATCTTCACCTCGGACAACGGACCGTGGCTAGTGCGGCGCGTGCATGCGGGCTCGGCGGGGCTGCTGCGGGAAGGCAAGGCGACGACGTGGGAAGGCGGAGTGCGCGTGCCTTTCATCGCGCGGCAGCCGGGGCGGGTGGCGCCGCGGAGGGCGAGCACGCAGGCGGGATCGATGCTGGATCTGCTGCCGACCTTTGCGGCGATGGCGGGAGCCGCGCCGCCTCAGACGGCGCTCGACGGGGAGGACCTCTCGCGCGAGCTCTGCTCGGCGGCGCCGCTGCGGGAGCGGACGCTGTTCTACTGGAACGCCGAACAACTCTGCGCCGTGCGGCAGGGACCGTGGAAGCTGCATCGGATCTCGAACACGGCCGAGTGGCGGAGCGCGACGTCGAAACACGATCCGCCGCTTCTGTTTCACCTCGAGAACGACCCTTCGGAGAAGTACGACGTGGCGGCGGAACACCCGGAAGTGGCGCGGCGGCTGCTCGAGCTAATGGCGGCGCACGAGGCGAAGATCGAACGGGGGGCGGCGCAGCGCTGAGGCGCGGTCAGAGGCCCGGTTCGAACCAGGGCGTGCCCTTGACCTGCACCTTGCGGGCAACCTCCTCGTTCATTTCCACGCCGATGCCGGGGCGGTCCGGCAGGGTGACGAAGCCCTTCGTGATGATGTCGCCCTCGCGGACGAAATTGCGCCACAGCTCGAGGCGCGAGATCCAGTGCCATTCGAGGATGAGGAAATTGGGCACGGCGGCGCAGACGTGGCAGGAGGCCATGGTTCCTACCGGAGATACGACGCAGTGCGGCGCGAAAGGCGTGTAGTAAGTGTGCGCCATGTCGGCGATTTTGCGGCCTTCGAACAAGCCGCCGCACTTCTGAAGGTCAGGCATGACGATGTCGACGGCGCGCTTTTCGAGCAGCTCGCGGAAGTCATGGCGCAGGAACAGGTTCTCGCCCGCGCAGATGGGCGTCTTGGTGGATTCGCGCACGTCGCGCATCACATCGACGTTTTCGGGCGGCACGGGCTCTTCCAGCCAGAGCAGGTGGAAGCGCTCGAGTTCCGCCGCCACGCGCTTGGCGGTGGGGGCGTCGTAGCGTCCGTGCATATCAACGGCGAGATCGACGCGGGGGCTGAGGGTTTCGCGCACGAAGGCGGCCTCCTTGACCATGCGGTCGATCTCGGCGTTGGAGGCGGTCCAGTTGACCATGTCCCAGCGGTTGGGATCTCTGGCTTCGTCGATATCGATCTTGACGGCGGTGAAGCCCATGGCTTCGATCTCCTTCAGCTTCGGCCGCGCCTTGGGATCGTCGGGGTGATGGTTGGCGGAGTCGCAGTAGAGGCGCACGCGGTCGCGGACCTTGCCGCCGAGCAGCTGATAGACGGGCACGCCGAGCGCCTTGCCGGCGAGATCCCAGAGCGCGATTTCGACGGCGCTGAGTGCGGCTATATACTGGCCGCCCTGGGCGCCGGCGAAGATGCCCGCGGTGCGGATGCGCTCCCAGAGGGCCTCGACGTTGAGGGGGTCCTGGCCGATCATGAAGCGGCGGAACATGCGCACCAGAGGGGCGCCGCCCTGCACGGCATCCGTGCCTTCGCCGTGGCCGTAGATGCCCTGATCGGTGTAGATGCGGACGTGCAGTTGCAGTCCGTGGCCCATCACCTGCGCCGTGCGGACATCGGTGATCTTGAGCTTCGGGCGGCGATAGGGGGAGGCGGTTTCCTGGATGGCGCGCGCCAGCGAGGGGAGGGCGAAGGAAGAGGCGAGGAAGCTGCGGCGGGTCCCAGTCATGACAGGGAAATCCTATCGCAACCGGGCCGGAAAAGGAGAACGGCGAGGCGCGCGCCTCGCCGTTCGCCGCGTGGATCAAAGTCGACCTTGGTTCTGTGACTTGATGGTCCCCTTTGGAACGGGGCTACGGTTCCATGATACAACGCAGCCCGTCCCGCACGGCAGTCCGATCCGGTCAGGCGATCTTCTCGCCGATGGACTTGCCCTGCATGAACCAGAACAGGTAGTCGGGGCCGCCGGCCTTGGAGTCCGTGCCGGACATGTTGAACCCGCCGAACGGATGCGCCCCGACCATGGCTCCGGTGCACTTGCGGTTGATGTAGAGGTTGCCGGCGTGGAAGCGGTCTTTGGCTTTTTCGATCTTCTCGCGGTTGCGCGTGTAGACGGCGCCGGTCAGGCCGTATTCGCTGTCGTTGGCAAGCTCGAGGGCGTGATCGAAATCCCGAGCCGGGGCGACGGCAAGCACCGGGCCAAAAATCTCCTCCTGGAAGATCCGCGCCTTGCGGTCCACGCCTTCGATGATGGCGGGCGCGAGGAAGTAGCCCTCCCCCGGCAGGCGCTGGCCGCCGCAGGCGAGGCGCCCCTCGTTTTTCCCGATCTCGATGTAGGAGAGGATGGACTTCAGGGAGCGTTCGTTGATGACCGGGCCCATGTAGTTGGCCGGGTCGTCGGCGGGACCCACGCGGATCTCTTTCACGCGCGCCACCAGGCGGTCGAGGAACTGCGCATAGACCTGTTCGCTGACGATGGCGCGGGAGCAGGCGGAGCACTTCTGGCCCTGGTTGCCATAGGCGCTGACAAGCACGCCCTGCACGGCGGCGTCGAGATCGGCTTCCTCGTCGACGATGATGGCGTCCTTGCCGCCCATTTCGGCGATGACGCGTTTGATCCAGATCTGGCCGGGGACGACCCTGGAGGCCAGTTCGTTGATGCGGAGGCCGACCTCGCGGGAGCCGGTGAACGAGATGAAGCGGGTGCGCGGGTGCTGCACCAGAATGTCGCCCACTTCGGCGCCGCTGCCGACCAGGAGCGTGAAGGCGCCGGGAGGCACGCCCGCTTCTTCGAGCACTTCGGCGAACTTCGCGGCGATGGTGGGCGTGTCCGAGCTGGGCTTGATGACCACGGTGTTGCCGCTGACGAGGGCGGCGGTGGTCATGCCCGTGAGAATCGCCATCGGGAAATTCCAGGGCGGAACGATCACACCCGCGCCGAGAGGAATGTAGCGGAGCTCGTCGCGCTCGCCGGGCAACTGCACGAGGGGCTCGGGATCGGCCATGCGCTCGGCGAGCAGGGCGTAGTATTCACAGAAGTCGATCGCTTCGCTGACGTCGGCTTCGGCCTCGGGCCAGGGCTTGCCGGCTTCGTAGACGAGCCAGGCGTCGAACTCCATCTTGCGGCGGCGGAGGATGGCGGCGGCGCGGCGCAGCATGGCGGCGCGCTCGCTGACCGGAACAGCGGCCCACTGCGGGAAGAAGCCGCTGGCGGCGTCAATCGCCTGGCGCGCCAGTTCGGGCGTGGCCTTGTGATGGCGGCCGACCACTTCCGAAGGCCGGGAAGGGTTGATCGACTCCAGAATAGCGCCGGTGCGATGACGGGCCTGGCCGATGCGGATGTCGTATTCCTTTCCAAATTCGGCCCGGACAGCAGACAGGGCTGCCCGCATCTTTTCGGCGCTCCCGGACAGGGAGAAGTCGGTGTAGGGCTCGTTGCGGAAATCGCACAGGCGCATGGGGGTTAGCCCTCCACGAGTTTCTTGCCGCGCTCGAACAGCTCCGCGGCTTCATCGGCGACTTGCTTGCCCTTCTCGTAGATGTCCCGGCCCTTCTCCATGAGTTCCTCGCCAGCCCGCTCGGCGGCGATCAGGCCGCGGCGTCCGGCATGGCGGATCTTGCGGCGGGTGACATGGCCCGGGGCGGGAGCGAATAGAAGAGCGAGGGTCGCCCCCACAGCAGCGCCGGCCAAGAACCACAATGCGTTGCTCGTGTATTCTTCGGTGTCGAATGCCATTTTCAGAGAGCCTCCTGCCGTTTATTCTACCGCCCGGGGCCGAATTTCCACCGATTGCCCATAAAATAAAGGCGGAGGCGCCATGAGCAGCCAGACACAATCCGACAGCGAACGCCGCTTTGTTCCGCTCTCGCTCGACGGGCTCGAGCTCGAGCTCTCCGAGATGGAGCTGGCGGCCCTCCAGCCGCTGCTGGAGGCCGGCGGCATTGAAGTGATCGTGCAGGGCGCCACGCCGCTGCCGAACCTCCCTTACGAGCTGCTGGTGCCGGAAGACCAGCTCGAGCAGGCTCAGGCCATTTTGCAGGAAGCCATTCAGGCCGGGCCGGAGGGCGCGGATGAGGCTGAATCGGGGACGAAGGAGCCGGCTTCCTAGGGCCTCCTACTGCCAGTCCTCCAGGAGCGTCCAGAGGCCGGGGCGCGGGATTTCCGTGGAGAGATAACGGCCGTCGGAGCGGACGGTGACCGGACCGCCGAGATCCGTGCGGAGGATCATGGCTCGTTTCCGCCGCAAGCGATTGAGGGTCTCCGGGTGCGGGAAACCGAAGGAGTTGCCCGCGCCGGCGCTGATGACGGCAACTGCGGGACGGGACGGGCCGAGCAGCCACTCCGTTGCGCTTCGCTTCGAGCCGTGGTGCGGCACCTTCAGCACATGGGCGGGACGGATCAGCCCCGCCTGGGCGAGTTCGGCTTCCTGCCGGGCTTCGATGTCTCCTGCGAGCAGGAATGCGTGGCGGCCGTGGCGGAGTTCGAGGACAAGCGAGTCGTTGTTCTGCGGGCGTCCGCTCCAGGACTGGTCCGGGAGAGGCGCCAGCACGCGGCACTCGACGGGACCGAGGCGGCAGGGGCTACCCTGCCGGAGGGTCCGGATGCGGACGCCGGCCGGGCGCGCGGCCGCCAGAATCTCGCGCCACAGCGGAGTCTCTCCGGCGAAGGAGACCCACAGTTCGCGCGGGCGGAAATTGCGGATCAGGGATGGCGCGCCCGAGGCGTGATCTTCGTGGAGGTGCGAAAGGATGAGGAAGTCCAATCGCCGGATGCCGCGGCTCCAGAGATACGGCGCCACGACTTCTTCTCCCACATCGAAGGGCTCGGCGCGCTTGCGGCCGTGCTGCGGGAGGCCGCCGGTATCGACTAGCGCAAAGCGGCCGCCGGGCAACACGAGCAGGAGGCTCTCGCCCTGCCCGACGTCGATGGCCGTCAATTCGAGTTCGCCCCGCGCGGCGCGCGGCGGAAAGGGATGGATCACGACGAGCGCCAGCAGCGCCAGGTAGACGCCGGCGGCGGCCCAACGCCACCGCCGCCCGCGCGCGGCCGCCCAGGCAAACAGCGCCAGAGCCGCCGCCGCGGCCAGCCACAAAGGCGGGGC
This sequence comes from Arcobacter sp., assembly GCA_020723085.1. Classification (GTDB taxonomy): domain Bacteria; phylum Acidobacteriota; class Terriglobia; order Bryobacterales; family Bryobacteraceae; genus JANWVO01. Next base: position 19,930 of record DYJN01000016.1, on the reverse strand, counting down.
GGGGATTCGCCAGGCCGGTTCGAACTGCGCATGCCATGCAACCAGGCGCCGGGACATGTCCAGAGAAGCCGCGGCGAGCTCGCCCAGCCACGTCCAGCCGGTGATGGCCGCGGCAAAGCCGGAAGGGATGGCCAGGGAGACAAAAGGCACGGCGATGATGTTGGCGCTGAGCCCGGTGACCGACAGCCGGTGAAAGAGCAGCGCCATGGGCAGCGCGAGGCTGAGCTGCACCGCTGCGGAGGCCAGAAAGATGGTGCGGATCCAGCGCCAGGCGCCGGCCGAAGCGTCCACAAGGCGCTCGACCGCGTTCAAGGGCAAACGGAACACTTCATGCAGCGTCTCGGCGGCCAGACGGCGCTCAAGCGCGGACGGCAATGCTGGCCCATGCAGCGTCTTCGCCGCCATCTGCGGGGGGAAGAACGCTCCAAGGGCGGCCACGGCAAGAAAGGACAACTGGAAACTGCCGTCGAACAACTGATCAGGATCCAGGGCAAGGAAGAGGATGGCCACGGCGCCCACGGTGTTCAGCAGCGCCAGCCTCCGGTAGACCGCGGCGCCGAGGGCGAAGAGCGTGAAACCGGCCGCCGCGCGCAACACGGGAGGGTCCGCACCAGCGGTCAGAGCGTACAGCCACGCCGCCACAGCAGAGGCCAGAGGCACGGTCCGCCAGCCGAGTCCGGAGAGACGGCGCCAAAGAAGGAACAGCCCGCAGACCAGCGTGACGTGGCTGCCCGAAATGACTAACGCGTGATAGGTGCCGGTGCGGCGGAAGTCCTCGACCCACGCTTTGCGGATGCCGCTTTTGTCGCCGAGCAGAAGGCCGCGCATCAGCGCGGCCCGCCTCTCATGATTGCGGTGGACGGCGTTGATGCGCGCGAGAGCGGCGGAGCGCAACTGTTCGACAGGACGCCGCCAGGCGGCGCCGCACGCGCCGGGGAGCCGGTCGAGGCGCGCTCCGCGCACGGGCGCGGCGGACCAGAAGATGCCTCTCCGGGCGAGATAACCCGCAAGATCGAAGCCGCCGGGATTGCGAAAGCCTCGCGCGCGCCACAGGCGAAGCTCGGCGGCCACGCGCTGCCCATACACGGGCGCCTCGGGGAACGTACCGTCTTTTGATGGCGGCCAGGAGACGCGGACCCGCGCGCCGGGCCGGAGTTCCAGGGTGAACTGCATGCGGTCGCCGCGGATGACGGAAGACTCCACGACGCATCCTTCGACACGGCGGGGCGTGAGATCCAGCGGCGGGGGCGCGGCCGGAGGGTGGAGCGCGGCGGCAAGCGCCCCGGCGGCAGTCCATGCCGTCCAGGCAGTGAGACCCGAGGTCAGGCGGCGACGGGCGAGGAGGCGTCCGGCGCAGGCGGCAGCCAGGCACACGGCGGCCTCGGCGGCGGAGAGGCCGGCCAGACGTGACACGGCCACACCGCCGGCGAACAGGAGCGCCGGCATCGCCAACGGGCTTCGCAATCCAAGAAGTAGTCGGCGCGGCGGCGGCAGGTTCTCAGGCGAAGCGGGGGGCTTACAGATCGCCGTCTTGGCCGGTTTTCTTGCGGTGCTTGGGTTTTCGGGCCTTTTTCGGCTCGATGGGCCTCGACGGGGGTACCGGCCCCAAGGCGAGGCGCGCCTGCCGGCGAACCTTGCGCGCCGCCTCGCGAGCCTTGCTGGGGGGGTTCTTTTGCCTGCCCATCGCCCTGTTCTCCGCCGGCTTGCTTGACGCCCGTTTCCGCGGCTCCCTACAATGAAGATGACAAAGGAGGCCCTGTGCGGTCCATTGGCTTACCTGAGCTGCTGATCATTCTGGGCGTCGCCGTCCTGCTGTTTGGCGGGAAGAAGATCCCGGAACTGGCCAAAGGCCTCGGAGAGGGAATCAAGAACTTCAAGAACGCTTTGAAGGAAGAGCAGACGCCCGCCAAGCCGGAAGAAAAGAAGCAGGCCTGAAACCAGGCCCTCCCGCCTGCCCGAAGCGCCGCCCGCAAGGAGAGCGGCGATTCCACAAACTCCCCAGAACCAGCCCCGCCCGGCCGAGTATGCCGCGCGGGGCTCCTCATTTGCGGCAGCCGTGAAAACAGAGACGGCCCCGCAGCTCCGGATGGATCCGCGGGACCGCACATGAGCGGACTGCCCCGCCTACTTCTTCGCCTTGGGCGGAACGATGGCGTCCTTGATCGACTTCGAGAGGGTGAGCTTCACCGACTTGCGGGCCGGGATCTTGATCGGCTCGCCGGTGGCCGGGTTGCGGCCCATGCGCGCCTTGCGCTCGACCTTCTTCAGGCGCCCGATGCCGGGCAGGACGAACACGCCCACTTTCTTGGTTTGCGCGATGGCGAGGTCCACCAGCTTTTCCATGGCGGCCTTCGCCTGCTTCTTGGCGATTCCGGATGCGGCGGCGATCTCGTTCACCACCTGGGTCTGGGTCATCTTCTTCACGTCGGCCATATTCTTCTGCGTCTCTCCCTTCGCCGGCGCGGCCGCGCGGCCGGGCCGGATTAAATAAAACAAAACCAACCGGAAATGTTGGATGGTTCCGTTCGCAGATCAATGATAAGGGATGCGGCGGGCCAGTGTAAAGAGGAAAACGCGCAGGAAGGGCCATTTTTCGGGCTTTTTTTGCCTCTGTGAGGGCGGAAAGGCCGTCTGGAGGGGATTTCGCGGCCACTGCGGCGCCGTGCGGGGCGGGCGCCGGGTCCGTCATGATGGGGGCAGGCCCGCCGTGAAAGCCCTGTCGGCAATCCTGTTGATGCTCGCCGCGCCCGCCCCGGCACAGTGGCTGGCCGACCCCGGCTCGGACGCGGGGCGGCAGTTGATCGCGGCCTTCGATGCGCAGTGGCGGCAGAAGCCGGCCAGGACGATCCCGTGCCGGATCGAGAAGTTCCGGCCGTTTCTGGACTATGCCCTGCGCGTGTGGTCCGGCTACGGGCTGGCGGCGCCGGCGCCGGCGCTGCTGGAGGGAGACCCGCCGCGCGAGATCGTCACCGTGGCGCGCGTCACTCCGGTGGAACCGAGAGGGGAGCCCGCCCATTTCTATCAGCGCCTCCGCGTACCGGAGCCGCCGTCCGGGGCGGATTTGCGGAAGGTGGAGATGACGCTGGGCGGCGGCTGGCTGCTCGGGCGCGGCAAGTACCGCGTGGAGCTGATGGCGGTGACCACGGCGGGAGGGGAGTGCCGGGGCGAGTGGACGGTGAAGGCGGGCGAAAATAGCGCCGCGCTCGCGCCGGGTCAGATCGGCTCGCTCGAACGCGGTTACTGGACGGGATTCCCGGAGGGCGGACGGGGCCACGCGGCCGTTTTTCTGCATGCCTCGCCGGTGCGGCCGCGGCGTTATGTGACGCGCCTCTCGCCGTGGGACCGGCACGTGCTGCTGAGCACTCTGAGTTCCGTCCTGCGGGAGGGCGGCTTCCGCTCCGCATCGCTGACGGTGTTCGACCTGACCAGGCGTGAAGTGGTGTTCCGGGCGGCGCCGCTCCGTCCGGAGGATCTGGGAAAGCTGGCGCGGCGGCTGGCGCGGGTCGACTTCGGCACGATTCCCCTGCGGACCCTGCAGGAGGGGCCGCCGCCCGGAGACTTTCTTCAGGATCTGGTGCGGCGGGAGCTGCGCGGAGAGCCGCGGCCGGATGCGCTGATTTTCATCGGGGCGCGGTGGCGCGGCGGACCGAAGCTCCGCACTCCAGACCCTGCCCTGAAACAAGCGGCGCCTCCGGCATACCATCTCGCCCTCTCGCTGCCCAACGTGGCGGAAGACGCGGATGCGATGACAAGCCTTGTGAGGGGGCTGGGCGGGCGGGTGTTCCCGATCTACCTGCCGAAGAACCTGGCGCCTGCGCTGCGGCAGATCCGGGAAGCGCAGCGGTGAGCCCCCGTGTTTCCGGCCCGGAGGCCTGAAAAACCGAAGCAAGAATCCACGGGTTGACCCAAGGTTTCAATTGGAGTGTAATAGCATCAAGGAGGTTGTCCCGTAGCCAATGCGAAGACACATCACATTCACTCTATTCGCCCTCGCGACCCTGCTTGTCGCGACGGCGGCGCCTGCCTTGTCGCAGGTTCTGTACGGCTCCATAGTCGGCGTTGTGGAAGACCCCACCGGAGCGGTCGTTCCCAAGGCCAAGATCACAATCACGAACCCCGCCATCGGCGTCTCCCGCGAGGTGGAAGCCGACGAGGCGGGCCGCTACACGGTTCCCAACCTGCCCGCCGGCAGCTATGAGCTGCGGTTCAGCGCCGCGGGCTTCCGGACTCTGACCCGCACCGGCGTGGAAGTGTCCATCAACACGGTCACCCGTGCCGACGCGCGTCTGGAAGTCGGCCAGATGACGGAACAGGTGACGGTTTCCGCTTCCGCAGCGGTGCTTCAGACGGACAAGAGCGATGTGCGGTCAGAAATCGCGTCGCAGGAGGTAACCAACATCCCGCTGCCTGGTTACCGGAACTACCAGACGCTCATCAACCTGGTGCCGGGCGCCACTCCAGCCGCGTTCCAGAACGCCGTGGTCGACACGCCGGGGCGCGCGCTGACGACCAACATCAACGGCACGCCGCGGAACAACAACAACACGCTGACTGACGGCGCGGTGAACATCAACATCTGGCTGCCGCATCACACCGCCTATGTCCAGCCGGTCGAGTCGATCGAGACGGTGAACATCAGCACCAACTCGTTCGACGCCGAGCAGGGCATGGCGGGCGGCGCGGCGATCACCGTGACCACGAAGTCCGGCACGAACGAACTCCACGGCGTGGCGTTCTGGTTCCACAACAACAACCGGCTGAACACGGCTCCGTACTTCCGTTCGGCCACGTTCAAGATGCCCAAGACGACGCAGAACATCGCCGGCGGCACGGTGGGCGGACCGATCAAGAAGGACAAGCTCTTCTACTTCTTCTCCTACGAGAGGACGCAGGAGGGCACCGGGTATTCGGGCAACTACTCGGTGGCGCCCGAAGAATTCCGGCGCGGCGATTTCAGCCGGTGGAGCAGCTACTCCATCGTCTACGACCCGTTCACGGCTCCGCCGGACCAGGCAGGCAGCCGCCAGCCATTCCCCAACAACACGATCCCGAGTTCCCTGGTAAGCGCCTCCAAATTCGCCAGCATCTATTCCAAGATGCCGTTGCCGAACCAGATTTCGCCGACAGATCCCAACAACCTGCAAGGCAACTACTTTTCCGCCGGCGTCCTCAGCCTGAAGCGCAGCCAGTATGACTTCAAGTCCAACTGGGCTGCGACGTCGAAGCTGATGGTCTGGGGCAAGTACAGCCGGATGGACGCGCCGGTGAGCGGGGCGTATTCGTTCCGGGACATGGGCGGACCCGCCCTGGGCACGGAAGGATTCGGCGACACGACAACGCAACTGGTCACCGCCGGGTACAACTACACGTTCTCGCCTACGTTCTACATGGACGGTGTTTTCGGCTACACCCGGATGGATCAGGAAGTGGGGATTCCCGGACAGGGGCGGAACGTCGGTCTCGACGACTGGAAGATCCCCGGCACCAATGGCGGGCGGCAGTACGCCAACGACCCGCGTTACGGCGGGCTTCCTTACATTGGAGGGTTCGGGTTCAGCTACGTGGGCGTCGGCGCCAGCTGGGCGCCGCTGTTCCGCAAGGAGCGCAGCTACACCTACCAAACCAACTTCAGCAAGATCATCGGCGCGCACGAACTGCGCTGGGGCTTCGAGCCGCGGCGGCTCGAGCTGAACCACTGGCAGCCGGAAACAGCCAACCCTCGAGGAGCCATCAGCTTTTCCGGCGGCGTGACGATCCGGCCCGGCCAGCCCTCGCGCGAGCCGAATGCTTACGCGGCGGCTCTGCTGGGGCTGGTGAGTTCGTACAGGAAGTCGATCCAGTATCTGGAAATGAAGACGCGCGAGTGGCAGCTTGCCTGGTACTTCCGCGACCGCTGGCAGGTCAACCGCCGGCTGACGCTGAACCTCGGACTGCGTTACGAGTACTACCCGCTGATCAACCGCGCCGACCGCGGCATCGAGCGGTGGGATCCTTACACCAACATCGTGTATCTCGGCGGGCTGGGCAACGTGCCGAGCAATGCGGGCATCGAGGTCAGCAAGAAGCTGTTCGCTCCGCGAGTGGGCTTCGCCTACCGCATTGGCGACAAGAACGTGATCCGCGCCGGCTACGGCATCACCTACGATCCGATCCCGTTCGGCCGGCCGCTGCGCGGCCTGTACCCGGCCACGCTTTCGGCGTCGTGGGTCCCGTCGGTATCCACATACGGCTGGTACAACACGATCGATCAGGGCATTCCCGACGTTCCCACGCCGGACATCAGCACGGGCACCCTCACGCTGCCGCTCAGCTTCGACATGGGGCCGCGCAGCCCCTGGGGCGGCATGCTCCACCGCGGCTACATCCAGAGCTGGAACTTCACGATCGAACGGCAGCTGCCGTGGAACATGGTGGGCAGCGCCGGCTACGTCGCCACGCGCACCATCAAGCAGCTCATAGACCGCAACATCAACACAGTGGGGCCAGGGCTTGGCACGACCACGGCCAACCTGCCGCTGGCGAAGCTTTACGGCAAGAGGATCGGAGCCAACATGTGGGACGGCTGGGGCTACGGCGCCTATGATTCGCTTCAGGTCAACCTGAAGAAGTCTTACAGCGACGGGCTGTTCATGACCGTCTCCTACACCCTCGGCAAAACCCTGAACATGGCCAACGACACCGGCTGGACCGGTCCGAAGGCCTTCAACTGGGAGGGCATGCTCGCCCGGAATTACTCGCCTGCGAGCTACGACCGGCGCCATATGTTCACGATGGCGTGGATTTACGAATTGCCCTTCGGCAAAGGACGCAGGTTCTCCACCGAGAACAAAGCCTTGGATCTCATCGCCGGGGGCTGGCGCCTGAGCGGCATGTTCAGCGCCTACTCGGGCACGCCGTTCACCGTCACCGGCAGCGGGCAGTCGCTGCAGTGCATCGGCTGCACGCAGACCGCGCATCAGATCGGACCGGTGAGGGAACTCGGCGGCAAGGGTCCGGGCCAGCCTTACTATGACCCGTCGTCCTTCCGCAACCCGCTGTTCTACTTCAACCCGTCCAATCCGCAGTACATCCCGGGCAGCATGGGCATCAACGCCCTGTACGGCCCGGGGTTCTGGCGGCTCGATCCCGGCCTGTTCAAGAATTTCCGGATCACGGAGAGGCTGAACATGGAGTTCCGGGCTGAATCGTACAACGTCGCCCACAATGCGCGGTGGGGCAACCCGTCGGGCAACTCCGCGGCGATGCAGTTGCGGCCGGACGGGTCGCTGGACACCTCCAAGGCCAACCCCCTTCAGAACTTCATGTGCATCACCGGCGCGGACTCCTCGCGGCAGTTCCGCTTTGGCCTGCGCCTGTCGTTCTGACGGAAGGCCTCGCCAACTGAATGCGAAGGGCGCGCCCCGGCGGGCGCGCCCTTCGTGTTTTCCGGACCCGGACCTGCGATGGCAAGGGAACGAACCGGCTACATGTTCTCGATGATCGCCTGGCCGAATTCGCTGGTCTTGAGCTTGGTGGCGCCCTCCATCATGCGGTGCAGGTCGTAGGTGACGCGCTTCTGGCGGATGGCTTCCGTGATGCCCTTCTCGATGAGCTGCGCCGCCTCCTTCCAGCCGATGAACTCGAACATCATGACACCGGATAGGATGAGGCTGGACGGATTGACGGCATCCTGGCCGGCGTACTTGGGAGCCGTGCCGTGGGTGGCTTCGAAGACGCCGTATTCGTCGCCGATGTTGGCGCCGGGCGCCATGCCGAGCCCGCCTACCTGCGCCGCCGCGGCGTCGGACAGATAGTCGCCGTTCAGGTTCGGGGTGGCCAGCACGTCGTACTCGTCCGGGCGGAGCAGGAGCTGCTGGAACATGGAATCGGCGATGCGGTCCTTGATGATGACCTTGCCGCCGGGCGGATTGGCGCCCGCCTCGGCCTCGGTCACGACGCGGCCGCCGAACTCCTCTTTCGCCACTTCATAACCCCAGTCGCGGAAGGCGCCCTCCGTGTACTTCATGATATTGCCCTTGTGGACGAGCGTGACGCTCTTGCGTCCGTGGTCCAGCGCGTACTGGATGGCCCGGCGGACCAGACGCTTGGAGCCGGTGACACTGACCGGCTTCACGCCGATGCCGGAGTCGGGACGGATCTTCGAGCCCATTTCTTTCGTCAGGAACTCGATGATCTTGGCTGCCTCGGGTGTGCCCTGCTTCCACTCGATGCCGGCGTAGACGTCCTCGGTGTTTTCGCGGAAGATGACGATGTCGAGCAGTTCGGGCCGCTTCATCGGCGACGGGACGCCGGGGTAATACTTGACCGGCCGCATGCAGACGTACAGGTTGAGCAACTGGCGGAGAGTGACGTTCAGGCTGCGGATGCCGCCTCCCACAGGCGTCGTGAGCGGCCCTTTGATGGCCACGCGGAACCGCTGGATGGCCTTCAGCGTGTCGTCCGGCAGCCATGTGTTGAACTTATTGAAGGCCTTTTCGCCGGCGAACACTTCATACCAGACGACCTTCCGCCTGCCGCCGTACGCCTTCGCGACGGCGGCGTCGAAGACCGCCCTCGACGCGCGCCAGATGTCCGGTCCGGTCCCGTCGCCTTCAATGAAGGGAAGGATGGGATTGTCGGGCACAAGGAATCGCCCGTCCTGAAATTGGATGGGCTGCCCCTCTGCGGGCGCCGGCAGTCCGTTGTAGGATTCCATGATTCGCACCTCTTGAGGATTTCGCCGGGCGCCCCGGAACCAACTCAGATCCAGCGTCCGGCTTCCTCCACTATATCGCCTCGGAGAATCAGACCACATGCTCCCGGTCACCCTTGAATCCGGCATCCCGGGGTGATAGACGGTAGATAGGAGGTTCGATCCACGGCAGAGGGTTAGTTTTGCTGCCGGCCACGGCGCCGGCGGCGGGTGTCGGCTCGCCGGGCGGTGCGGCGTCGCGGAGGGGCGCCGGACTCGCTGGCCAAATTGTTCTTCTGACTGGAGCTGCACTGATGGAAAATCAGAATACTCTTACGATCACCGATAATCGCACTGGGAAGACCTATACGATTCCTTTCACCGGCGGCTGCATCCGCACCATGGATCTCCGCCAAATCAAGAAGGACGAGGCGGATTTCGGCGTGATGGGATACGACCCGGCGTTCATGAACACGGCGTCGTGCCGGAGCGCCATCACTTTCATCGACGGCGACAAGGGCATCCTGCGCTACCGCGGATATCCGATTGAAGAACTCGCCGAGCGCTGCACATTCCTCGAAGTGGCCTGGCTGCTGATCAATGGCGAGCTGCCCACACCTGAAGAGCTGAAGAGCTGGGAGGGGTCGATCAAGCATCACACGATGCTTCACGAGACGACCAAGACGTTCCTGGAGGGTTTCCGCTACGACGCCCATCCGATGGCGATGCTGATCAGCACGGTGGCGGCGCTGTCCACCGTTTATAAGGACGCCCACGACATCTTCAACAAGGATGTGCGCCGGCTTCAGATGACGCGGCTGATTGCGAAGGTGCCCACGATCGCCGCCTACTGCTACCGCCACAGTCTCGGCTATCCCTACGTCTACCCGGACAACGACCTTAGCTACACCGAGAATTTCATGAACATGCTGTGGAAGATGGTGGAGCCGAAGTATCACGCCAACCCGGTGATGGCCCGGGCGCTGGACATCCTGTTCATCCTGCACGCCGACCACGAGCAGAACTGCAGCGCCAACGTCATGCGCAGCGTCGGCAGCTCGCAAGCCGATCCCTACGTGTCGCTGGCGGCGGCCGCCGCCGCGCTCTCCGGGCCTCTCCACGGCGGCGCCAACGAGGCAGTGCTCAAGATGCTCGACGAGATCGGCTCGAAGGACAAGGTGCCGGCCTACATCGAGCGGGTGAAGAAGGGCGAAGTGAAGCTGATGGGCTTCGGCCACCGGATCTACAAGAACTACGATCCGCGCGCACGCATCATCAAGTGGACGGCAGACCGCGTCTTCGAAATCACCGGCCGCAATCCGAAGCTCGACATCGCGCTCGAACTCGAGCGAATCGCGCTTGAGGACGAATACTTCGTCAAGCGGAAGCTGTATCCGAACGTGGACTTCTACTCCGGCATCATCTATCAGGCCATGGGCTTCAAGCCGGAGATGTTCACCGTGCTGTTCGCCATCCCGCGCACCGTCGGCTGGCTGGCGCAGTGGGAGGAGATGCTGCTCGATCCGGAGCAGAAGATCGCGCGGCCGCGCCAAATGTACGTGGGGCACGATGTGCGCCACGCTCCGGAGAAGACGGCCAGCGCGATGCTGTCGGCAACGGCGTAAGGGTCGTGAATCCATGCGGCGGGAGGCGCTCCGGGCCTGCTTCCGGCGGCGCCTCCCGCCCGATCCCATTCCGGCCTCAGACGACCGCCCGGCAGCGGGCCGGGGCCGCATCTCTCAGCCGGCGGAGCCGGTCGCGGCATCTTCGCTGTGCTCTTCTTGCGGGAGGCGGAGTTCCTCCTTTTGAGCGGGCGTAGCCCTTGTGCGAAGCGGCCGTTTCTGGGCGCGTGCAATCTTGCGCCTTGCCTCGTCAGCCTTTTCGCCCTCGATGACTTCGCGTTTGAGGACTTCCAGCTTCAGTACGTCCCGTAATTCTTCCCTGTCGATCTTCACGTCCGGAACAAGCCGCCGCAGCGGGATTCCAAGCCCGCTTCGCTCTTCCTCTGGGCTCCCCGCGCGGGCTCGTGGTCAGAGTGTCTCGTGCTGGAAGTACGAATTCTCCTGATCGCGAACCAGCGCCGGGGAAATCGTGGGGCGGACAAAATGCCTCTCCTTCTTTCAAATCAATGCCCAACGAAATCGCGGGGTGGGGGCCGGAGCACAAATTCCGGCGAAAGTTTGGGGTACAGGCGGGAGGTCACAATGGTGGGCTGGCAACAAAATCGGGCGGCGGAAGGCCCGCGTTTGAAGGAATAGCTCCCCGTCCTGAACGCGTTTCGAATTTTGGGTGTTTGCCCGCCGTCGGCGATCAAGGCGGTCTTCCAGCAGATTCAAGAACCCGTGAGCACTCCTATGGCCTGAGCAAATGCTAACGCGCGATCACGATGGGACCAAACGCGGGCAACGCCATGTCACTTGAATCTCTGACGTTGCAGTACGGGTTGATGCCCGCGCCATACTGCAGCGTTGCGCCGTCGGGCAGCTTGCCGGCGATCTCCAGATGGATCACCGACGGATTCACCGGGTCGAAACGGGCCTTGTAAATAGCGGCCAGTGGATTTCCTCTTGCATCGTGCACCGAGAAGCCGCTGATACGCCCCTCTGAGAGGAGCTTTCCATTCACCTCGCCAAGTTGCAGCGTGATGATCCCGTTGTCGAGTCTTGCGGACACCGGCCTGGGGCCGCGTCGGATAGCGGCGTTCTGGTTATATTCGGCGAAAAGGTCTCTCGCTGCGAGGAGCGCCAAGCGGCGGCCGAGCCGCTTCAATTCTGGAGTGCTGATGTGGATTTGATCATCCAATTCGAGATCCACCGAAGCCGCCATACTGACATTTGTGAGTTTTGCCTCCATTTGACGTTGCAGTTCCTGCACTTGATTCCAGTATCTCTTGTCCAATTGATCATTGACGTAACGGCCAATCTGGACGTAATAAACCGGGAGCGCAGGCTGGTTCAGATCGTTGCGGAAGGCGGCGACCAAGTTTTCAAACTTCTTTTCGAATCCGGCGACAGTCTTCAGGCTCGCATCCGCCTCGCCTTGGTACCACAAAATTCCCCTCACCTTGCCGCCCACTGCGTTGATCCTGCCCAGTGCCGCTCCATACAGCGAGTCGCCGCCCCTGTCCTTGAACTCTGGATTCCACTGGTCCATTGACGTTCCGCCGAGCGCGCAGGGGATCAACCCGATCGGGACGCCACTCCGGCGGTAGAGTTCAACGGCGAAGGGAAGACCGAGTCCCGAGCCTTTGCCGGTCCGCGCGATGAGTTCACCCTCCCGTTGCGCAGTCCACCGCTCCGGTTCGCCCTTCTCGTTCTTGGGCCAGTAGATCCGATAAGCCGAACTTCTCGGTTTGTGCAGAGGTTCCTTCGCGACCACCCAATTATCGGCCATGTCGAAGCTATGGACCGCCTCTACGGGCGGCTGAACGTCGATCAGGTTGCCGTAGCCAAGCATGTTGCTCTGGCCCGCCAACACCCACAGATCGCCAACAAGCACGTGCTCGACTCGGTCGGCGGCTGCGGGCATCCCGGCGATGCGGACCTCCACCACGTACGGACCGCCGGCCGGGACCCCTTCAATTTCGGCTTCCCACTTTCCAGCCTTTACCCTTCCGTCCGACAGAGTCCAGTCGAAACCAGTCAGTACGGCCCCTTCCTGGGACGTTAATCGCACCTCGATAGATCGGCCTTCAAACCTGGCATGAGCCGTTCCCGTGAGATGGAAACTGGACCGGTTGCCGACGCCGCGTTGGAGCACTTGGTATGGCACGATCCCGCCGCGGATCCTGATCTCTTGGGCGAATGAGATCAACGGCAGCAGGATGGCGGCGGTCAAAAAACCGCGGCTAAGGCACGACAAGACAGGAACATCGAAGCATCGCATGGTTTTGCTCTCGCTTTCTTTCACCGCTCCTCTCTCCTGCAGCGGCGGGACGGGCCGCGGGGAGATCACACCTCCGGATGGCGGCCGAGGTGGCAGCCAGACGTGCGCTGGGCGCCTGTCTGAGCGAAGTCCGAACTACAAACCTTCTGGCGGGACGTTTCCATAGGACCACGGCCTGGATCCGAAGTCGCCCGGCGTGGCGGAGAACGGCGGCGCCTGCGGATGCTCCGGAAGCGCACCCGGTTCAAGCCGCCTGGCTAACGCGAGCGCGGCTGCGACGATACGGGCGCCTGCCTGAGGAACCAGGTTGCTATAGCTGGTCAGGCGGGTTTCGTACCCGCCCCCGTGAGGGCCGAAGGCCTCCTCCGTCGGCACGTATCCGACTGAGCCGTTCGCGAGCTCGACCGGGAATGTGATCGGGAACGTCCGGGCCGCCTTCAAATCGAGGCCGAGCTGGCAGAACATCTCGCCAGGGGCAGAGAGCAAGACCGCAGGCCCAACCTGCAACGCCTGAACTTCGACTTCGACGTCCGGCTGTTTCTCGATCAGCGCCTGGAGCAGAACGATCTCCTTGGCAAACAGCCAGTTCACCGTGCCCACTTGCCTGGGATCCTGGCGCGCAATCCTCGTACAATCCGCGACGCGCCGGGCGCTCGGCCGCCTCCTCGGGATCCGCAAAACATCCGTCAAAGCGGACACTGGAGCAGCATTTCCCACTGGCGAGGACAACAGCACCTTGACCGCCTCGGCGCCAACCCGGCCACCGACGATCTTGGCCCATCGCTCGCCTTCCGGGTTTGCGTTCGGGCTCAAATTATCGACCTGCGTGACGTCGCCGCTGAAGCCCTGCAGAAATACAACGACGGTCTCGGGGCCGAACATGCCGCGGATCGTCTTCTCCAGATAGTAGATCCAGTTGGCCGAGATCCCGGCGGGACTTGTGGTGGCGTGGCAGCAAAAATTCACGATACAGCCAAGGAGGTTCCCTTTGCCGTCCCAACAGCCAATGACACCGACGTCGGGATCCGTTGGGCCGGCGGCCTTTACAATGGAGGGGTTCCCCTTGCCAGGGTGTGTATAGACGAGGCCGTTCTTCATCACGAAGCGCCGGTTGAAGGCGACCTTGTCTTCGCGGCCGACGCCGAAAGAGAAACCCGAGGGGATCCTTGCCGAGTCGGCCCGGCAGACGGCGTCGACGATCTGCGATTCCAGGCGCTTCAAGTACGCGGCATCGGCCATGGAGGATTTCTCGTAGGCCAGGAACTTCACAAAATCCGAGGAGTGATCGTACTCGCCCGGCTGAACCATCCCGACGGGCCCGGAGGAATGCGAGTGGGTGGCGCCGATCAGAATCGCATTCGCGCCGATGCCGCAGCGTTCGCTGATCCGCCGTCTCGCCGCGAGGACTACGTGCCGAGGGATGATCAGTGCATCGACGCTGGCGATTGCTGTGCGATGCCTCCCGTCGTCGAATACGGCCGCGCGGACCTTGCATGGGTCGTGGAACGCACGGTGGAACAGCTTGGTGTAATCACCGGGCACTTCCATGCCGATTGCAGGCGTAATGTCGGCCTCCGCGAATCCCGACTTCGTTCGGATCTCACCGCTTGACACAGCCGCCGTAAACGGGCCGGCCAGAATCGAGCCACTCAGGAACGTGCGTCTCTTCATCTTGCCTCCATTCAGCGTTTGGAATGCGGAAGCACCGGACTGCAGATCTTGGTCAACAGCTCGGGGGCCTCCAACGATTTGCGGAGCGCCAGCGCGCCGGCGCCACGAAGCCGCATGTCGGGCCCCAAATGACTGGCGACGATCTGGATGCCATCCATGAGTTCGGGCAGCACCAAATTCTCCAGTTTGGCCCGGAGCTGCGGGATGAGATAGTCCTCCGGTCCGGCGAAGTCGTCTCCCAGAATGATGATTCCTGGATTGATCAAGTGGATGACATGACTCAAGGCGAGGGCCATGCCTTCGACAGCCCTGTCCACAACCGTTCGTGCAGAGCCGTCTCCGCCGCGCGCCTTGTCATACACCTCCAGGGCGGTGACGGCCCGCTCTTTCCGATTCCGCTGGCCGGTCAAAGCGAGATAATGGCGAACGATGGCCGGGCTGGATGCCACCGTTTCCAGACACCCTTGTTTTCCGCACTTGCAATGGAGATTCGGGTCGGCCGATACAGTGATGTGGCCGATTTCACCCGCCAGGTTGCGCCATCCCTCCACCGGCTTGCCGTCGACACAAAGCCCGCAGCCAATGCCGCTTTCCGAGAACAGCAGTATGCTGTTGCGGTGTTCCCGCGCCTGGCCCAGCCACCGCTCCGCCCACATTGCGCAATGCCGGTCGGGCTCGAGGAAGATCGCGAGGTCCGGGCTGACCAGACTCTTCATCTTTTCGTTGAGTTCACTTACGAATGGAAAATTGCGGAGGCCCAGGTTCACGGCCGTGAGCCTTCCCTGGCCGTCGAGCATGCCCGAGTAACTGATGCCCAGCGCCACAACCCGCCGCACCTGATGAGGTTCCAGGGTCCGCAGCAGGCGCTGAAAGCCTTGCAGTATCCTCTCCATATCGGGGGCTTCACCCCACTCCAGAGGCAATTCCCAATGGCCTCGAATATCGCCGGCGAGATTCAGCAGCGCGAAACGCAGCCTCTGCTCAAAGTCGAGCGCAAGGAAGAACGCAGCCTCGGCGTTGAGGTTGTACACTTCCCTCCGCCGGCCGGCTTCCGATTCGAGACTCCCCACCTTGAGAACCGTGCCGTGGCGTGAAAGGTACTTGATCGTATGGCTCAGACTGGCCGTGTTCAACCCTGTTTCAGTGATGATCTCCTTCCTGGTGGCGGTTCTCTTGCGGCAGAGAACCCGGAGCACATCCCGCAGCCAAAGGATGGAGACCTTGCGGGATGAGTCCAACTCCCGCGCGGCTGCTTTTGCTTTCTCCTGTCTCTTGGTTCGGCCCGCTGTCATCAGTTCCTCGCCGTCCTCACGCACGGGACGTCATGCCGGAAAGGGCATTTTCGACGCTCCACCTCGATCGGCCGCCGGAGAAGCCGTCGGTGCGGCTTCCCTTGCCCGGCGGAACGGTTCGAACAATAACGTTGTAACACAAAACAACGGCGCTGCCTCTCTGAAGCCCCGCCGGGATGACGGTTACCCGGCATCGCGCAGATCCAGTTTCGGAGGGGGGCTGCGGAACCCGCGCGTCTGGACCGCCTGAAAGGCGACGCCCGCGGTCAACCAGACACCGCCCGCGATCCTGGCCGGAAGCGGAAGGCTGATCCAGATGCCAAGGCAGAAGAGGAACCCGAGTCCGGGCAGGACCAAGTCCCTCCACCGGCCGGAGCGGTTCTCGCCCGAGCGGAACCAGGACTCGCGGATCGCCGCCAGGTTGACGCCCATGAAAGCAAGAAAGGCGCCGAAATTGAGCAGCGATGCGGCCTTTTCATAGGAGAGCGCCAGGGCGCCGCCGGCAGCCAGCGCTCCCACCAGAACAGTATTCACGACAGGAGCGCCGCTGCGGCGGCTCACATAGGCGAAAATCCGGGGCGGGAGCACGCGGTCACGCCCCAACGCATAAAGCAGCCGCGACGCGCCGGCCTGTCCAGCCAACCCGCTGCCGAAACAGGCCACGACAAGAATGGCGGCCATCGCCCGGAACAGCCAGTCGCCTCCGACGCGCCCACACACATCGAGGAAGGCGGTTTCGGCGCTTGGGAAGGTGTGGTAGTCGGGCCACACTCTTTGGGCGAGGTAGACCTCCAGCGTGCTGAGCAAGCCGGTGATGAGGCAGACCAGAACCGTCGCCAAGGGAACGGTGCGCTTCGGTTGCAGAGTCTCTTCGGCCAGCGTAGTAACTCCGTCGAAGCCGATGTAGGTGAGAGCTGCCAGCGAAGTGCCGGTGGCGAGAGAGGCGAAGTTGAACGTTGCCGGGTCATAGAAGGGCTGGAGGGAAAACAGCCCGGACCACCCCTGTTCCTCCAGAAGAAACCGCACAGATTGCACGGCGAAGGCCGCAATCACGACGGTCATCAGCGCGAGCAGCGCCTGATTGGCCACTGCCGCAACACGAATCCCCAGCAGGTTGAGCAGGGTGATCGCCGCCACTGCCATTAGAACCCAGGCAGGGAAGGGCACATGCGGCAGCAGCCTCTGTAACGTCAACCCGACATAGAGCACATTGAGGACCGGAATAATGAGGTAGTCGAGGAGCATCACCCAACCAGCCAGGAATCCCAAGTGCGCATTCAAGCCCTGCCCAACATAGGTGTACGCCGAGCCGGCCACGGGGTAAAGAGCCGCCATCCGGCCGTAGCTGTAAGCAGTGAGCAACATCGCTGCCATCGCAAGGACGATGGTGGCGGAAACGTGGCCACGGGAGATGACCGCAGCGACGCCGAAAATGCCCACCGGCGCGATGGGCTGGATGAGGACAATGCCGTAAAAGGTCAGATCGCCCAGCGACAAGACCCTCTTGAGCGGCGCCGGCGCTGTGCAGCCCGCCCCTTGTCCTGCCAGCGCCTGCGTGTTCTTTGGCTGCCGCGTTCCGGCTTGATCCGATCCTGAGGCGGCGGGTTCAACGGCGGCCTCCGGCCCCCGCCGGTCTTCCGGCCTGCGGTTATTGAGGTTCACCGTAACTCCACTGCCACCCCGCTTCTCGCCGACTCATAGCAGGCCGCCATCAGACGCTGGCTCCAGAGCCCCGCCCGGCCGTCCACCCGGGGCGGGCGGCGCTGCAGAATCGCGAGACTGAAGTCTTCGACCTGTGCCCGGTAAGTATTGACCGCGGGCGGCGTGATGTCGATCCCCGCGCCTGTCTGCCGCTCCTGTTCCGCCTTGTACTCGCCCTGAGATTGCCGGAGGAAGGCGGTCATCCGTCCCTGGCTGCCCTGTCCAATCGTTCCCTCGGCAAGGACGCTGCCAAGCGAACCATAGACCTCGAGCCGGTTCTTGCTGCTTTCATCGGGGACGCAGTAAAGCGTGTCCACCGTCCCCGTCGCGCCGCTGGCAAACGACAGCAGGACCACCGCATTATCTTCCGAGGCGTAGTTCTGCACCGAGTGCGACGTGAAGCAGCAGACCTTGCGAACGCGGCCGAAGATGCTCTCCAGGAGGTCAATCGCGTGGCTCCCCATGTCCATGAGCGATCCTCCTCCTCCGGTCGCCGGATCCTGGCGCCAAGCCCCGGCAATGGGCGGATACCAGCAGGACAGTTGCGCTCGGCCAAACACAAGTTTGCCCAGCAGCCCATCTTCAGCCATGCGCCGCACGGCCTCATGCTGGGAGTGGAACCGCATCATGAAGCCCGTGCCCAGCAACAGCCCCGATTTCTCCGCGGCCGCCACCATCTCCTCGGCTTCCGCTACGCTCATCCCCAGCGGCTTCTCGCAGAGCACGTGCTTGCCAGCCCCGAGCGCGGCCAAGGTTTGGCTATGGTGGGCCATCACCGGGGTGGCCACGTAAACCGCTTCCACGCCGCTCTGAAGCAGCTCCTCGATGCTCCGGCACGGCAATGCGCCGAAGGTTGCCGCCACCTCCCGATTGGCATCCTCGTCGATGTCGAACACCGCCGCCAACTCGGCGTGCTCCGCTGCCGCGAACCCCTCCGGAATCGTCCGGCGCCGGGCGATTCCGCCCGATCCAATGACACCCCACCTGATGCGGCGTGGCATGCGCTCTCCTTCACAGCTTGGTATAGGCCTGAATCACCTTCAGCAACGCTCCGGCGATCTGATGCATATCGTCCTCGGAGAAGGTTGGGTAGGCGAAACAGGTGAATGTATGGCTCTCGTGCCAAACGGCGTTGGGCACTTCCACGGCGGAGTAGTCCGCGCTGGATGGCGACGTATACTCCCTGGAGCGGAACGGAAAGCCGCTGCGCCCGAACGAATTGCGCTCGCGGAACGCACGTTCCGTGTGGCACTGCGGCCAGAACACCTTCCAGCACGGCACGCCCTCGGCGGAGGCGGCCTTCACGAATTCCATGATGTTGCAATTCATCTTCTCGATGTCGAGCGAGAAAGCCAATACATACCAGCCGTTCTGGCGCTCGGGTGTATCAATTGGGAAGTAGAGTATTTCCGGGCGGCCGCGGAGAGCATCGATAAGGATCTTCGCATTGCGGCGCCGCCTTGGCATGTTCCAGCTGTCCATCCGATCCAACTCGGCTAGTCCGATCGCCGCCTGCATCTCGGTCATGCGGTAGTTCCAGCCCACCATGTTGTGGATGTAGGGCAACTTCTGTTCCAACTCCAGCAGGCTCAGCCGTTGCCGCACGTCGTAGCCATGGTCGCGGAAACTCCTCGCGTTCCAGGCCGCCTCTTCGTTGTCGGTGGTGACCATGCCGCCTTCCCCGCCCGTGGTGAACGTCTTGTTCTGGCAGAAACTGCATCCGGCGATGTCGCCCAACGTGCCTGTCTTTTTCCCCTTGTAGGACCCGCCATACGCTTCCGCATTGTCCTCGATCACAAAAAGCCCGTGCCTCTTGGCGAAGGCGTTGATCTGATCCATGTCGCACACGTTGCCGTAGAGGTGTACCGGTATGATCGCCCTGGTCCGCTCGTTGACGAGCCGCTCCGCCGATTCCACGCTGATGCAGTGGTCCTCGCGGTTCACATCGGCGAACCTGGGGATGGCGCCAGCCTGTACAACGGAGAAACTGGTCGCGATGAACGTATAGCTGGGGACGATCACCTCGTCGCCCGGGCCGATCCCGAGCGATGCCAAGGCGGTGTGCAACGCGGCGGTTCCGTTCGCTACCGAGATCGCGTACTTCGATCCCTGCCACTCCGCGAACCGCCGCTCGAACTCCATCCCGCGGCGCCCTGTCCAGTAGTTGACCCTGCCTGAGCGCAGAGCCTCAGTCACTGCCTGGATCGCCTCCTCGCTAAAACATGGCCAACCCGGCAACGTGTTCCGAACCGCTTTCTCGCCGCCATCGATCGCCAATCGGTCTTTCACCATGGATCTGCTCCTCTCTGCGCGTGGATCCGGAGCCGGCCTGACCCGTGTGTTTGAGGCTGCCGGCTCGCCGCGCCCGTTCCGGTCAAACTCACCCGCATTCCGCGCATGTCACGCTGACTAGGCCTTCTACCTGCTTCCTCCGTCCTGCCGGCCGGCTGGAAGCCTCACGAGATTAGCCGCCGATGATGCATCGGCTTGCTACAACTCTAACAGCACTTGCCGCACAGTACAACACTTTAATTTTAGTGACAAACAAATTCTCCCTCCAGGTGTGACCTTGCTTTGCCACGAGGGCGTCCCGGCGGCAGTGGAATGTCGAGACGGCGGCTGCTCCCCGATTCACGCCGGGTCTGGGCGGCAAAACCGTTGAGAGGAGGGCCGCCGTGAAACCAAGCTGCCGCGTTGTGGAGGCCGGCTC
>DYJN01000003.1 GCA_020723085.1 Arcobacter sp. | reverse complement strand
GCGCACTGTCACCGACACGACGTCGCCGGATTGGGCCGGCGGCAGCGGCTGCCAGCCGGGCACTTGGCCGAGCAGGGCGACAGCGAGGCGGTCCAACGCGGCGTTGCCGCTGGACGCAGTCACTTGGCGCCGGAGGATCTTTCCGATCCGGGAAACTTCGACAGCGAGCACAGCCATGCCCGGCGCGCCGGCGTCCCGGCGGTCGGGGATGAGTTCGAAACTGGCGCGCCGGAGCCGGGTCACGAACACGCGCAGCCACTCCTCCATTTCCGCGGCAGCCGCGCTGTCCGCCTCAACCTCGGCGTCAAGTCCCACCCGCGCGGGGGCCGGCGGCAGCCGCAACCCCTCGGCAGCGCCGCCGCCTGGCACGGAGGAATCGCCCGCGCGAAGCCGTGTCCTGCCCGCCTGCCTGCCCCGCCGCGCCCGTGTGTTGCTTGGAGGCACGAGATCAAAGGGAGTGGACACGCCACCGGCAACCCGGTCGGGAAGCGTTCCGGCAGGGAGCGCCCCCCCGCCGGCGCCGAACGGAACCGACAGCGCGGACGCGCTTGCGACTGAGAAAACGCCCTGCTCCTGATCCGTGTTCCGCGCGCCGAGCCTCGCCTCCGCCACTGTTCGGGCGGCCGGCAAGCGCCTGAGGTCGGGCGCATAGAGCTTCTCCTGCGGCGCGAGGGCGGAGAGCGGAATCCGGCGCTCGCGTCCGCGCACCGCGCTCCGCTGGCCGAGTTCGAACAGCGGAGACGCAAGCAGGACAGCCTGCCCGAACTGGTAGCCGTAGCCATGCCGCTGCACGTACTCCACCATGATCACCCCTGTCTGCACCAGCCACGCTACGAAGGCGGCATGCGCCGCCAGGGACGCCAGGTGCGATCCCCACCACAGCCCCTGCCGCCGCTGTTGCAGCTCTTCGCATGAGGCCAGCCGCGGCGCCTCGCGCGCCACTGCGGGCGATACCTCCGCCGCCGGCGCCTGAGCGGAGCTCTTCATAGTGCTCCCTAGCCCGCCCGGGCGAGCAGCTCGCGCACCTTCTTCTCGATGTCGGCGGGCGGCTTGTGCTGGAGCGCCGTCTGCAGCTCGGCTCTGGCCCGCGTGCGGTCGCCCTTTTTCAGCAGAGCCGCGCCGTAATGATAACGGAACGCCGGTTCATCCGGGTACTTTTTCACCAGACCCTGGAAAATCTGCATGGCGGAATCGAGGTCGTTTTTCTTGAGGAAGATCCAGCCCACGGTATCGGCAATGTAGCGCTGCTGCGGCAGCCGTTGCAGGGCGAGCTGGGCCAGCTTCAGGGCTTCGTCGAGGTCGCCGCCGTGTTCACTCAACAGATACGCGAGGTTGTTCATGGCGATGGGCGTATTCGGGTTCAGCTCCAGCGCCTTGCGGTACGCCGCGATGGCTTCCGCATACTTGCCGGCCACTTCGTAGGCGTAGGCCAGCCGCAGCGTCGCTTCCAGACTTCCGGGCGTAATCTGGAGCGCCCGCTGGAAGGCGAGAATGGCCCGGGGCAGGTCGCCGTTGAACTGGTGCGCCTGCCCGAGCAGCAGGTAAAGATAATCCCAGTTCGGATCGCGCTCAGCCAGCCGGATCAGCTCGCGCACAGCGAGAGCATAGTCAGCCACGCGCAGCGCCGTGCGCGCCACCAGCAGGCGCAGGCGGGCATCGCCGGGGTTCTTCGCCAGCTCGGCCTGAGCCATGGCCAGCCCTTCCTTCTGCCGGTTCTGCGCGAGCTGCACTTCGACGCGCCCGGTCAGCGCCCGCGGGTCCCGGGTCTTCTCGTACAGCTCGCGGAGGCGCGTATCGGCCTGCGGGTAGCGCCGCTCGGCCAGATCGAGGAACGCCATCTGGAGATGCGCTTCGCGGTAATTCGGAAATTCCTTCAGCAATTCGGCCAGAATTTTCCGCGCCTCTTCGTAATTTCCCAACCCCGTGTAAGCTGCCGCCCGGAAGTACCGCCCCTGGGGATGCCGCGGGTTGATCGTCAGCACGTCGGCGGCGGTCTGCTGGAGTTCGCGCCATTGCTCGCGGTCCATGGCGATCTGAGCCAGAGCCAGCCGCGGTTCCAGGAAATTGCGCTGCATCCGCGCCGCCTCCAGGAACGCCGTGCGGGCGTCCTCCAGCTTGCGGTTGGCGAGCAGCGCCAGCCCGAGGTTGAAGCGGATCACCGGATTGGAGGGCACGTCGGCGGCAAGCTGCTGGAATTCTTTCAGCGCCGCGGCAGCATCCTTGTCGAGCATCAGCAGGGCGCGGCGCGCGCGGCTTTCGGGGTCCCTGGGCGCATCCTCCAGCACGTCGGAGTAGGCCTTTTCCGCCTCGTCGCGCTTGCCCTCAAGCAGCAGCAGGCTCGCCAGCCGCTTGCGGTATTCGCTGCGCCGGGCGGCGTCCTTCTCCACTTCTTTCAGCCCCGCCTCGTACAGAGCCCGCGCGTCCGCGATCCTGGCGATGCTGCGGTAGAAATCGCCGGCCACCATTTTCCCGTTCTCGTAACCGCCGCCGCCTCCGGTCAGCGGCTCCAGCGCTTCGCGCATTTCGTCCGGCTTCTGCATCCGGAAGAAGTGGCTGGCCAGCATCAGTCTCGCCACCGGATCTCTCGGATTCCGGCTGATCCGCTCGCGGCAGACGGATTCGGCAT
This sequence comes from Arcobacter sp., assembly GCA_020723085.1. Taxonomy (GTDB): domain Bacteria; phylum Acidobacteriota; class Terriglobia; order Bryobacterales; family Bryobacteraceae; genus JANWVO01. Next base: position 178,685 of record DYJN01000003.1, on the reverse strand, counting down.
CGCCGGGGCGCTTCCGGCGCATCTGGAGGTTGTAGAGCGCGTCCCACGCCGGTCCAAGAGAGGCGTCCTTCCGCAGAGCCTGCCGCAGCAGCTGCTCAGCCTCCTGTTCCTGTCCGAGCGCCAGCTGTGTGATGCCGGAACTCGCCGCGGCCAGCGCCGAATCCGGCTTGATCTTCCGCGCCTTCTCAAACTGCTCCAGCGCCTCTTTCGGCTTCTTCTCAAGGAGCGCGACCTGACCCGCCAGCATCAGCCCTTCGAACGAACCGGGCCTCTTCTTCAGCAGGCTGCCTGCGATACCGTGCGCCTCGCGCAAAGGAAAATCCTCGATCGCGCCGTGCTGGAGGTACGCCATGATGAGCAGTCCGGCAAGGCGCACTTTCGCATCCTCGTGGTCCGGCATCAACGCCATCGCCCGGCGCAGAGCCTGCAGCGCGCGCGTGACGTCGCCGCCCTTTTCCAGATCGCAGAGCGCCAGCCGGTAGTAAGGCTCGCCCCAATCCGGGCTCTTCTGGATCGCCTTGCGGAACGCAATGGCGGCTTCGCTGTATTTTTTCTGTCCGAACAGCGCCAGACCCTGGCGGTGATACCGCTCCGCCACCATCCGTTTCGCCGGAGAGCAGCCGCACAGCCAGAGCGCCGCCAGCGCGACAGCCCATGCGGCCGCGCGGCGCCTGGCATGCCCCGCCCGGTTACAACCGTTTGCATTCGAGAGTCTGATGGCCAGCGTCATAAGAGGCCCCCGCACGATCATCCGCGGCCAAGCAGCAGCCGGCCGCCGTTGCCGCGGCCTGAGACCGCCTAGCTCTTCCGGCCGCATTGCATGCCGCCACGGATTCGGCTGCCCGAGCCGTGACATGGCAGGCCCGGCCGCGGCAGGCAGCTTACTTCAAATCGTAAGACAGATCGGCGGCGGCAAGTATCCCCCGGCACGGCCGGAAAGTACCAGACCTTTTCCCCATTTTTGGGTGGCGGCGCCGGCTTTCAGTTCCACGGAGCCACGGTTCACGGGCGCGTACGCGCCGCCTGGCGGATCTTCGCGAGTTGCGCGGCCATCTCCCGGACGCGATCCGGATGCTGCGGCGCCACGTTCGAGCGCTCGCCGGGATCGCGGTCCAGGTCGTAGAGCTGCGGCGCGGGATCGTTGCCGAGCTCGGTGTTCGTGTTCTGGTTGATCCTGGCCCCTTTGCCGGGCGCAACGTACTTCCAGCGCCCGACGATCAGCGAGAGCGAGCCGGCGTGTTCCACCAGATGTTGCCGGCCCTGTTTCGACTCGCCGAGCAGCGCGGGCAGGATGTCGAAGCTGTCGGGGGCGGCGGCTGCGCCGAGCCTCGCGCCGGCCAGCGAGGCGAGAGAGGCGAACAGGTCGATCTGGCTCGCCAGAGCGCCCGATTCGGCGCCGCTTTTCACGCGGTCCGGCCAGCGCACGAAGAAGGGCACACGGGTGCCGCCCTCGAAGTTGCTGTACTTTCCGCCGCGCCAGGGACCGGCAGGGCGGTGATCGCCGAGCTTTTCCACGGCCTGGTCCCTGTAGCCGTCGTCGACCACGGGGCCGTTGTCGCTCGAAAAGATTAGGAGCGTATTGCGGGCGAGGCCGAGGCGGTCAAGCGCGCCGAGGATCTCGCCGACGCTCCAGTCAAGCTCGAGGATGGCGTCGCCGCGCGGCCCCATGCCGGAGCGGCCGGCGAAGCGCGGATGCGGCACGCGGGGCACGTGGATGTCGTGGGTCGAGAAGTACAGGAAGAACGGCTCCCGGCGGTGGCGTTCGAGGAACTGCACTGCCTTCGCCGTGATCACGCCGGCCATGTCTTCGTCTTTCCACAGAGCCTTGCGGCCGCCGGTCATGTACCCGATCCGGCTGATGCCGTTCACGATGGCCATGTCATGGCCGTGGCTGGGGTGCATCCTGAGCAGTTGCGGATGCGTGCGGCCGAGGGGTTCGCCGGGGAAGGGAGTGCTGTAACTCACGCGGATGGGGTCGGCGGGGTCGGGGTTCACGACGCGGTGGTTTTCCATGTAGACGCAGGGGACGCGGTCGCCGGTAGCGGGGATCAGGAAAGCGTAATCGAAACCGATCTCGAGCGGGCCGGGGCGGATGTCCCCATTCCAGTCGACTTCTCCGGCGCCGAGCCCCAGATGCCACTTGCCGACCACGCCCGTGCGGTAGCCGCGGTCTTTGAGCATGGCCGGCAGCGTGGGCCGGCCAGGCTCGATGATGAGCCTGGCGTCGCCGGGCAGCACAGCCGTGCCGGGCCTGCGCCAGGCGTACTCGCCGGTCAGCAGCGCATAGCGGGAAGGCGTGCAGGTGGCCGAGGGCGAGTGGGCGTGGGTGAAGCGCACGCCCTCGCGGGCGATGCGGTCGATGTTCGGGGTGCGGATGCGGCGCGCGCCATTGGCGCTGACATCACCGTAGCCGAGGTCGTCGGCGTAGATCAGGACGATATTGGGCGGACCCTGCTCGGCGGCTCGCAGGGCGCCGGGCGCAGAGGCAAGGGCTGCGAGGAAGCGGCGGCGGTCGACAGGGCAGGTCGGGTTCCAGGCGGGCATCATTTCTCCCGCAGCATACTCCCTCCGCGCGCACGGCGCATAGAGGAGCTGGCAAATGGTCAGTTGGACAAGGAGGATACTCCCTCCGCGCGCGCGGCGCATAGCCGGGTTCACGGTCTTTTCACACAGCGGAAACCGGCGCGCGGATAGAATCGGAATTGTCATGCCACATCTGGGATTGCCTGCTCTGTCGCGCCGCGCGTTTTCCGTGTCGCTGTGCGGCGCCGCCACGGTTCTCCGCGCGCAGGAGCCGGAGATGCACTGGGCGCTGCTGTCGGACACGCACATACCCGAGAACCCAGAGGACGCCTACCGGGGCTTCCGACCCGTGGAGAACCTGAAAAAAGCCGTGCCGATGGTGCTGGGCGCGAAGCCTCAGGGCGCGCTGATCTGCGGCGACGCCGCTCGGCTGAAGGGCATGCCGGGCGACTACCAGCAGCTGAAGTCGCTGCTGGAGCCTTTGTCGAGCCGCATGCCCCTGGCCATCGCGCTGGGCAACCACGATGACCGCAGGAACTTTCTTGAGGCGTTTGGCGCATCGCAGCCGGGCGCGCAGAAAGTGAAAGACCGCCACGTGCTCGTGATCGAGAGCCCGGCGGTGCGGTTCATCGTGCTCGACTCGCTGATCATGCCGAATTTCACTCCGGGACTTTTGGGCAAGAATCAGCGCACGTGGCTGGCGCGGTATCTCGACACGGCGCCGTCCCTGCCCACGGTGTTATTCGTGCACCACACGCCGGACGACGGCGACGGCTCGCTGCTCGACATCCCGCGCCTGATGGACATCATCCGGGACCGCAGGAGCGTGAAGGCTCTGGTGTTCGGCCACTCGCACCGCTACGCGCATCTGGCGTGGGACGGCATCCAGATGATCAACCTGCCCGCGCTCGGATACAACTTCAACGACGACCAGCCGGTGGGCTGGGTGGACGCGGTGTTCACGGCGAAGGGCGCGACTCTGACGCTGCGAGCCATCGGAGGCAACGTGGAGCGTGACGGCAAGTCCGTGGTTCTCGCCTGGCGCGCCTGAAAAAGGCCTTGCGATATGATGGCTGGCTGGGAATTCCGGCGCCGCCATGCACAGCTTCTCCGCTTTCACACTGCTCGACTGGACAGTCCTCGCCGGCTATCTCACCGGCATCGCGGCTATGGGGCTGTGGATCGGACGCCGCGTCGGGCGCACGGACCAGTACTTCCTCGGCGCGCGGCAGTTCAACCGCTGGGTGATGATCGCGCAGAGCTTCGCCTCCGGGACGCACGCCGATATGCCCGTATCGCTGGCCGGGGCGGTCTATGCGCGCGGGTTCAGCGCCATCTGGTTCCAGTGGAAAAACATGTTCGCCACGCCCTTCTACTGGCTGCTGGCGCCGCTGTACCGCCGGATGAGGCGCACGACGATCGCCGAGTTTTTCGAGGACCGCTTCGGTCACTGGATGGGCGCGGCGTACATGGTGTTCGCGCTGGCGTTCCTCACCATCAATCTCGCCAGCATGCTGAAAGGCGCGGCAAAGGTGATCAGCCAAGCTGCCGGCGGCGACATTCCGGTAAACGCCATCGTCATGGCCATGACGGCGGCGTTCCTGCTCTACAGCTTCATCGGCGGGCAGGTGGCGACGGCATGGACGGAACTCGTGCAGGGCTTTCTCATCATCGTGCTGTCGTTTCTGCTCATCCCGCTGGGGTGGGGCGTTGTGGGCGGCGTGGAGGGCATCCGCAAGGCGCTGGGACCGGAGCGGCTCACGCTGACTGCGCCCGAGGGCATCGGCCCGTGGTTCATTCTGATGCTGACGATCAACGGGCTGATCGGCATCACCAGCCAGCCGCACATCATGGGCGCGGTGGCTACGGGCAAAGATGAAGCCGCCTGCCGCGAGGGGTTCCTGTACGGCACGTTCGTCAAGCGCTTCTGCACGCTCGGCTGGGCGCTGACCGGACTGGTGGCCGCCGCGCTGCTGGCCAGAGGAGTGTTCGGCACAACCTCGCTGCGCGATGCCGAGGAGGCGTTCGGCTTCGCCTGCCGCCATCTGCTGTTCCCCGGGGGCAAAGGGCTGCTGGTGGCCTGCCTGCTGGCGGCGAACATGGCCGCCTGCTCGGCGTACATGGTGAGCGCGGGCGCACTGTTCACACGCAACCTCTACGGGCGCTATCTCGTGCGGGACCGCGGCGACCGGCATTATCTTTGGGCCGGAAGGATCAGCGGAGTGGCCATCACGCTGCTGGGCGTCCTGTACGCGCTGTTCCTCATCGACAAGGTGCTGAACACGTTTCTGCTGACGGAGACGCTGGCCACCTATGTCGGCATCGCCGTGCTGGGAGGCATCTTCTGGCGGCGCGCCAACCGCTGGGGGGCGATGGCGGGCATCGCCGCGGCAATGGCGGCCAACTTCGCCATCTATACATGGCTCGGCCAACGCTTTGATCACTGGGATCCGAACGTGTTTCTCGCCGCGCTTGTCAGCGGCGCGGCAGTCTTCGTGCTTGTCAGCCTGGCGACGCCGCCGGAGCCCGATGCCATGCTGGACGAGTTCTTCGAGCGGCTGCGCACGCCGAGCCACCTGAAGCCGGGCGCGGCGCGGCCGGAAGAAGTGGAGCGCGAGGCGGCGAGGCGCGGGGAGCAGCTTCTGCTCACGCATCTGCTTCACCCGCTGCGCGGCGCCGCGGGCCAGTCTTTCTGGCGCGCCTACAGGATCGACCTTTCGGGCTTCCTGAAGGGCTGGGCGATCGCGCTGGGCATGGCGGCCCTGGCCTGGCTCATCGTGCGATGAGCCTGCCGGCGGATGCCGGAGGGGGCGGCTCAGACGCGGGCGACGCTCTCGAGCAGCTCTTCGGGTCTTACGGTGGCGGTGCCCAGCTTGCCCACGGCGACGCCGCTGGCATGGTTGGCGAGTTCAGCGGCTTCGCGAGGCGCGGCGCCGGCGGCGAGAGCGAGCGTGAAGACGGCGATCGCGGTGTCGCCCGCGCCGGAGACGTCGAACACCTCACGGGCGCGCGCGGGCGTGTGGTAAGGCTCGCCGCCACGCTCCACCAGAAGCATACCGTGCTCGCCCATCGTGACCAGCACCATCTGCGTTTCCCAGCGCTCCAGCAGCCGCCGGGCGGTCTCTTCGGGCGAGGCTTCGGCGAGCACGCCCGCCGCGGCGCGCGCCTCCCTGAGGTTCGGCTTCACCGCGGTCACGCCGCGCCACTCGACGGGGTTGAGCGGGCTGGGATCGACGGCGATGATCCTGCCGCGCGCCAAGCGGCAGATGCCTTCGGCGATAGCGGGCGTCAGGAACCCTTTGGCGTAGTCGGAGAAGATCACGGCGCTCCAGCCATCGCTGCGCTCCGCCAGCCGCTCGAGCACCTCGCGCTCGACGTCCGCCGGCGTGCGCCGGCGCTGTTCCCGGTCGATGCGGACCACCTGCTGGTGGCGGGCGATCACGCGGGTCTTGACGATGGTCGGCGCCTCGGGAGAAACGGCGACGGCGGCATCGTCGATCCGGGCGTCGTGAAGCAGCCCGGCGAGCTTCTCACCCGCCGCGTCGCCGCCGCGCACGCCTGCCATGCTCACGCGCGCGCCGAACTCGCGGAGATTGCGCGCCACGTTCGCGGCGCCCCCGGCGAAGAGCGACTCGCCGGTCACTTCGACCACGGGCACGGGGGCTTCCGGCGAGATGCGGCTCACGTCCCCCCAGACGAATTCGTCGAGCATGACGTCGCCAGCCACCAGGATGTGCTGCCCGCGAAAGCGCGCAATCAATTCTTCGGCCCGCTTCGGTCGCATCGCTCAGCCTACCGGAGTGTAGCAAAGCGCGCGCGGGCGGTTCACAATTCCGGCCACGCGTGTTTCGGATAGCGGCGCATCAGCTCGCGGCGCACCCGGGGATAAAGCCTCTCCCAGAAGCCCTTCAGATCCTGCGTGACCTGAACCGGACGCTGATTGGGCGCGAGCAATTGCACGACCAGCGGCGCGCCCTCCGGACCCACGCGCGGAGTCTCCATCATGCCGAAAAAGTCCTGCAGCCGGGACGCCACGTAAGGCGTGGCGCCATCCGGATAGTGAATCCGCGCCCGCCTCCCGCCGGGCAGCGTCAGGAATTCGGGCGCCAGCCGGTCCAGCCGCGCAGCCCGTTCCCCCAACTCCGCCCGCACGGCTGCTTCAAAGCCGCCTGCGGCAGCGGCGCGCCGCAGCTCGTCGAACGACCGCAATCCTGTGCTCAGGCGCCGCAGCACCCGCTCCGGATCCGGCTCCGGCAGTCCGGCGAAGCGGATCCGGTTGCGCAGCCGCCGCCATTCCTCCTCTCCGGCGAACCTCTCCAGGCCGGCTTCCACGGCCTTGCGCGCCAGCATCGCCGCGGCTTCATCGAGATCCGGCTCGTGCCGCCGGGATTCCTCCACAACGAGACCGTCGTACAGCAGCCGCGAGACCTCTTCCACGCGTTCCGATTCGCGGTTCCACTCCAGCCGCGTCTCTTCCCGCATCCGCTCCGGGAACACGTCCAGCAGCAGTTCCGGTTCGACAGCCACGGCGCTGCGGACCACGGGCAGCCCGCGCTCCGGGCGCTCTTCGGTTTCCAGCGCCACCAGGAACTCCGCTGTTTCCACGCCCGCCCCGCGCGCCAGCAGCGCGGACGAGCCATTCGAAAGCAGCAACTCCTGACCTCGCCGGCGCCGCGCCACGCGGTCCGGGAAGGCGCGCAGCACGCACTCTTCCAGCGGCGCGGAGGCGCGCTGCGGCGCCAGCCCGCGCAGCTGCTTTTCGATCTGCGCCGCCTGAGCCGGATGCGCTGCGGACAACCCGGCTGCCAGACGGCACGCCGGCGCGCCGCCGCGCTCGACGAGCGCCGCCAGCCGCGGGTGCAGCGGCAATTGCGCCAGCCGCCGCCCGAACTCCGTCAGCCTGCCCCGGGCGTCGAGCGCGCCTAGCCGGCGCAGCAGCTCCTCCGCTGCGCCCAACGCCTCGGCGGGAGGGGGAGAGAGCCATTTCAGTTCGCCGGGATCCGCCACGCCCGCGGCGTGCAGGTGCAGGCACACCTGCGACAGCTCCCTTCTCAGGATTTCGGGCGTTTCATGCTCCGGACGGCGCAGGAAATCCTCCTGGCAATACAGGCGCACGGCAAGTCCCGGCGCCGTGCGCGCCGCCCGCCCTGCCCGCTGCACCGCGGAAGCGCGGCTCACGCGCTTCACTTCGAGCCGGGGCAGCCCGCTCCACGGCGAATCCGACGGGATCCGGGCCAGACCGGAGTCCACCACGATCCGCACTCCGGGGATGGTGACGCTCGACTCGGCGATGTTGGTGGAAAGCACGATGCGCCTGCGGGGCGAGGGCGCCACGGCGCGGTCCTGCTCTTCAGGCGGCAGGTCGCCATGAAGCGGAACGATCTCCGTCCCGCCCGCGATGCGGCGCCGCAGGAGCGCTTCCGCACAGCGCCGGATCTCCGCCGCGCCGGGCAGGAACACCAGGATGTCGCCTTCGAGTTCCGCGCAGCTTCGCTCCACCGCCTCGACGACAAGCTCTTCGAGCGGCTGCGGGGAATGCGGCGTGTAGCGCAGGTCGAGCGGAAACAGACGTCCCCCGCTCCGCAGCACGGGGCACTGGTCCAAGAACCCGGAGACTGAGGCGCCGTCGAGCGTGGCGGACATCACGAGGAGCCGCAGATCCGGGCGGCAGGTCTCCTGCAACCGCCTCAGCAGGGCGAGCGCCAGGTCGCCTTCCAGATGGCGCTCGTGGAACTCGTCGAGCACGACGGCGCTGACACCTGCCAGCCGGGGATCGGACAGGAGCCGCCGCGCCAGCAGCCCTTCAGTAAGATACAGGAGCCGGGTGCGCGGTCCCGCCGCTTTCTGGAAGCGGACCTGCCAGCCGATGGTCCCGCCTGCCGCCTCGCCCCGCTCGAATGCGGCGCGTTGCGCCGCCAGGCGCGCCGCGAGGCGGCGGGGCTCGAGGACGAGCACCTGTCCGGGGAACAGATCCAGAATCGCCGGGGGCACGCGGGTGGTCTTGCCGGCGCCGGGCGGCGCCTCCAGCACGGCGTTTGGCGCCCCGGTCAGAGCCGAGCGCACGTCCTCGAGGATTGCGTCGACGGGAAGCCGCTCCACATATACACTGTAGCTATGCCTGTCGCTGTCCAACCTCCGGCGCGCCTGCTGTTCGGACCCGGGCCGTCACCCGTGCATCCCCGAATTTATGAAGCGATGAGCCGGCCCATTGTCGGCCATCTCGACCCGTATTTCTTCCAGGTAAACGAGGAAATCCGCGCGGGACTGAACGCGTGTTTCGGCACGAAAAACGACTTTACCATGGTGATTTCCGGCACCGGCAGCGCCGGCATGGAGTGCGCGGTCGCAAATTTCGTCACGCCCGGCTCGACTGTGGCCATCTTCGCCAACGGCTATTTCAGCGACAGGATCACGGAGATGGCGCGCCGCCACGGCGGCGCCGTGCAGCGGCTGGAAAAGCCCTGGGGCAGGACCTTCACGGATGCGGAAGCCCGGGAGTTCCTCCATGCGGTCCGCCCGCAGGTGGCAGCGTATGTGCACGCCGAGACGAGCACGGGCGCGCACCAGCCCGGCGGCGCCATCTGCCGCGCCGCCCACGAAGTTGGGGCTCTCGTGATCGCCGACTGCGTCACCAGCCTGGGCGGAATGCCCGTGCGGGTGGATGAAACGGGCATCGACATCGCCTACAGCGGCACGCAGAAGGCGCTGGGCGCGCCTCCCGGCCTGGCGCCGATCACCTGTTCGCCGCGCGCCGTGGAATTTCTCCGGCAGCGGAAATCTCCGCCCGCGAGCTGGTATCTGGATCTGAAATTATTGCTCGATTACTACGAAAGCGCCCACCGTTATCACCACACGGCGCCGATTTCCATGTTCTACGCCCTGCGCGAGGCGCTGGCCATTATCGAGGAAGAGGGACTGGAAAGCCGCTGGGAGCGGCACCGCCGCAACCATGAGCGTTTCGTGGCCGGCCTGGCGGAAATGGGCATCCGCATGCACGTGGCCGAAGGGGAACGGCTGTGGACGCTGAACACGCCGGTGGTCCCGGAGGGCGTGGATGACGCCGCCGTGCGCCGCCATCTCATGGAGGTGCGGGGAATCGAGATCGCGGGCGGCTTCGGACCGCTGGCGGGCAAGGTGTTCCGCATCGGCACCATGGGCTACGGGTCAACCGGGGAGAACGTGGACCTGCTTCTGGAGGCGTTGCGCGAGGCGCTGAGCGCGGCGGCGGGCGGGAGAGCCTGACCGTCAGGCGCCTGCAAGCCCGAGCTGCCGCCGGGCCTGAATGAGAATCTCGTGGAGCCGCGCGGCGCGCCGGCTCCAGGTGGCGGCGCGGGCTTCGGCACGGCGGACTTCCTCCAGCTCCTCGTTGTCCTCCTCCAAGGCCTCCCGGACGGCTCGAGCGAACCCGGCGGGCGTGGCCTCCTGGCGGACGAGCGGGCCAAAGCGGTCCAGTTCGGCCAGAGGGCTCGTGACAACGGGAAGCCCGTGGTGGAAGTACTCGTAGATCTTCAGCGGGTCTGTGTACGGCCCAAGAATGCCCTGGAACGGGATAAGTCCGATGCGGAACCGCTCCAGCAGCGCCGGCGCCCGCTCAGGCGGAATTTCTCCCACAAACTCTACGTTGGGGAGACCGGACAAAGCGTGGCGCACAGCCGGGGCGGCGTGTCCGGCAAGGAGAAAGCGGACTCCAGGCAGGGCGCGCGCGGCTTCCGCCACGGCGTCCGTCCAGAACCAGTCCTCCAGCGCCCCAATGTAGCCGGCGACAGGCGCAGAGGGGCGGCGCGGGGGCGCCGGAGGCCAGTCGGGCACGCCGTTGCGCAGCAGGAAGGAATGCGCGGCAAGTTCGGGCAGAGACTCGCTGAATCTGGCCATCAGGGAGGAAGCGGAAAAGAGGGCGATGCCGGCGCATCTCAGCGCTTCCGGCTCCGCCGCGGCAATGGCGGGCGCCATGTTGGGGAAACCGGGCAGCCAGTCGTGGCAGTCATAGAGGAGCGGTGCGCGCCAGCGGCGGCTGAGATCCAGGGCGCAGTCCTTCCATGCAGGCAGGGCGAAGACGATGTCAAGGCTCTGCGTGCCTGCCCGTTCAAGGGCCCATTGGATGGCGTCCGCCATGGCGCGCGATTCCGCGGGATCGAGCAGGCGATGGTGGAAGACAGGCTCGGAGGGGAGGGGAGCGTGGATTTCAAAGATCCGCTCGCCGAGTTGCCCCAAAGCGGGCGGACGGCGCCGCCAGGGGGCAGCCGGGTACTCGCGGCCGAGATGGGGATTGAGGAGGAAGCACCGCCGCCCCATCTCCGCCAGGGCGATGGCGAGACGCTGGCTGCGCTGGAGGCGGTGGTGCCAGTCCGTCATGGGGAGGAACAGGACGTCCGCCGCGGCGGGCTGGGGCGGGGGGATCTTCAGATGGCGCGGTCCGTGCTGGAATTCATGAGGGATCCGCCAGCAGCGGACGAACTCAGGCGGGCGGCGGGAGGGCCGGATGGGGAAGTAAACGTGGCGGAGATAGAACGGGCGGATGGTCTCCCGGAGCCGCTCGAGGTGGGGAAACAGGGACATACGGCGTTCCGCCCCGCAATCGGGGCGCGGCGCTCGTATTGAGTCTAGCGGATGGGCGGAACCCGGCGTGGGATGGCGGGGCGGTGTCGGGCGGGTTAAGGTGGTGACTGGAGACGGGCTGCGGCGGGGGCGGGAGGGGGGCAGGCAAGAAAAAATTGACCCCCTCTTTACATTCAGACGAGAACTTGTTATAGTAAAGGCTCCACCACCCGCCAGGAGCGGGAGGGATTTCCCCCATCCGCCCCCCTCCCGCTCCCCCCAATTTCGAGGCCCCGAAAGGGGCCTTTCTTATGGATCCCGGAGACCCATCAGGCCGCGCAGGTGCGCCGCCGCGGCCGACGGCATGCCCTGAAGGCTGTATCCGCCTTCCAGAACACTCACCACGCGGCCCTGCGCCCAGCGCTCCGCGATCTCCAGGACGGTTTCCGTCAACTCCCGGAAGTCGCCATCGTGGAGGCGGAAGCGCCCCAGCGGGTCGCCGCGGCGGGAATCGAAGCCGGCCGAAATGAGCACAAGGGCCGGACGGAACCATTCCATCGCCGGCAGGAGCTTCCGGCGGAAGGCGCCGAGGACCTCGCGGCGGCCAGAACCGGCGGGGAAGGGGCAGTTCAGCGTCGTTCCGCGGCCCGGCCCGCTGCCGGTTTCATCCGGCCAGCCGGTGCCGGGATACCAGGGAGCCTGGTGCGTGCTGAAGAAGAAGACGCTCGGATCGTCATAGAAGATGTCCTGCGTGCCGTTGCCGTGGTGGACGTCCCAATCGGCGATGAGGATTCGGTCCACGCCCCAGGCACGGCGGGCGTGCCGGGCGGCGATGGCCACGCTGTTGTAGAGGCAGAAGCCCATGCCGCGGCTGAGCGTGGCATGGTGTCCGGGCGGGCGGACGGCCGCGAAGGCGTTGCGCACGCTGCCTGAGAGGACTGCATCGACAGCCGCCATGGCCGCGCCGGCGGCGGCGCGGGCGCTCGCGTCAACGTGCGGGCTCAGGTGGGTGTCGCCGGTGCTGAGCAGGGGAGCGCGGCGGGCGATGTCTTTCTGGACTGCAGCCAGGTAAGCGCGGGTATGGCAGAGGTGGAGGTCGTCGTCCGTGGCATCCCTCCCCGGGATTCGTATGAGGCGTCCGAGGAGTCCTTCCTGCTCGAGCCTGTGGAGGAGACTCCGAAGCCGCTCCGGCGATTCCGGGTGATCCGGAGGCGGCGCATGCAACAGACATTCCGCAGGGAAAACAAGAGCGGTAGAACCTGTCTCGCCGCCTGCGGACTCAGGCCGGTGCATGGCCCCTATTGTGCCAAAGCGGGTTGGGCGCGAGGTGTGTAACAAGGACGGAACCCTGGCGGGCAAGGCCCGTACTTGTATTTCAGGAAGGCCCATGAGCAGCATTGCCGAACCCCGGCCCGCCGTGATGAGCGCGCGCATCCCGTTCACCGCTCCCAGACGCCGCATGCACGCGGGCGAACAGGCGGTGGATCTGCTGCGGCAGACGCTGTCCAACATCCGGCGGAACAAGCTGCGCAGTTTCCTCACGCTGTTCGGCATCGCCTGGGGCATCGCCTCGCTGGTGCTGATGTCGTCGCTGTCGGACGGATTCCGGCAGGGGCAGCGCAAGAACATGTCGCAGATCGGCGACAACATCGTTTTCGTCTTCGGCGGCGTCACCGAGGAGCAGGCGGGCGGGCAGCGCGCGGGGCGCCCCATCCGGCTGCGGGAGACGGACATCGAGCTGATCCGCGCCAACTGCCCGGCGGTGGCCGTCATCTCCCCGGAGCACAAGACGTGGGACGTGCCGGCTCGCAGCGCCACCAATGCGGGACGGTTCCTCACCGTGGGCGTCAACCCCGAGTACCTGAAGCTGCGCAATCTGCCCGTGGAGACCGGCCGTCCCGTCTCGGAAGCTGACGTGCGCGAGGCGCGGCGCGTCGCCGTGCTCGGCGCCAGCGTCCGCAAGCAGCTCTTCGAGCAGAACGCGCGCCCCATCGGCGAGCGAATCTACGTCAACAACTACCCGTTCGAAGTCATCGGCGTGATGGGCGAGAAGGAGCAGAACAGCTCCTATGACGGATGGGACAACGACAAGATCCTGATCCCGCACACTGCGCTGCTGCGGGATCTGCCCGCTGACCGGCAGGTGTACGCCGAGCGCCGGGTGTACGGGTTCCTGTACCGTCCGGCGGACATTTCGAAATGGGAAGAGGGGCAGCGGCAGGTGCGCGAAGTGCTTGGGCGCGCCCATGGCTTCTCACCGTCGGACAAAGGCGCGCTGCGGATCTTCGACTCCATTGAGAGCGCGCAGATGTTCGATGCCATTTTCAATGCCACGGAGATCTTTCTGGGCGCGGTGGCGCTGATCACGCTTTCGCTGGGCGGCATCGGCGTGATGAACACGATGATGATCGCCGTGGCGGAGCGGACCAACGAAATCGGGCTGAAGAAAGCGCTGGGGGCGACGCGGCGGCGAATCCTGCTGGACTTCTTCCTCGAGGGCGTGCTGCTGGCCGTGCTGAGCGGAGCGGCGGGGCTGGCGCTCACATTCCTCGTCTCCGGCGCGGTCAACTCGCTGCCGCTGCCGCCCATGTTCGCCGGGCTTCCCATCGAGTGGAAGCCTCTTGCGCTGGCGGCGCTGGCGCTGGGCACGGTGGCGGTGGCGTCGGCTTTGCCGCCGGCGCGGCGCGCTGCCAGCCTGACGCCGGTGGAAGCGCTGCGCTACGAGAGGTGACAAATGGGCTGGCGGTTCATTTTTGGAGAGAGCCTCGCGGCGCTGCGCTTTTACAGGCACCGCACGCTGTTCACGACGGTGAGCCTGGCGTGGGGCGTGGCCTGTTTCGTGATCCTGATGAGCTTCGGGGAGGGCTTCGAGCGCGCGCTGGTGAAGGCGTTCACCGCCGTGGGGCAGGACCTGATCATTACGTTCGGAGGGCAGACGAGCCTTCAGGCGGGCGGCATGAGGACGGGGCGGAAGATTGAGCTTCAATACGGCCACGCGCAGGTGATCAAGGAGAGCGTGCCGCTGGTGGAGTTTCTCTCGCCGGAGATGATGCGCCACGGGCTGAAGCTGCAATACCGCGGCAAGGAAAAGGAGGCCACCATCCGCGCGGTGTGGCCCGAATACAGCATCATCCGCAACATCAGGATCACCGACGGACGCTGGATCAACGAGGACGACCGGCTGCGGCGGCGCCGCGTGGCGGTGCTCGGCTACGAGGTGGCCAAGGAGGTCTTCGGAGAAGCGCCGGCGGTGAACGAGGAGATCACGCTGAACGGGCTGCGGTTCACGGTGATCGGCGTGATGGACAACAAGCTTCAGATCTCGAATTACAACCGGCGCGACAACCAGTGCATTTTCGTCCCCTACGAAACGTTTTCGCTGCTCGGCGACATCCAGCATCCCCGGTATTACGTCTGGCGTCCGGCGACGCCGGATTCGCGCGAGCGCGCCATCCGGATGGTGCGGGCGAAGCTGGCGGAACTGCACCGCTTCTCCCCGAACGACGAGAAAGCCGTGGAGATTCTCGCCTTCTCGAAGTTTATGAGCATCATCACGGGGATGAGCCTGGCGGTGAAGCTCCTGCTGGGCTTCATTGGCGCATTGACGCTGGCCATCGGCGGCGTGGGGCTGGCCAACATCATGCTGGCGTCGGTGCTCGAGCGCACGCGCGAGATCGGCGCCGTGCAGGCGCTGGGCGCGCCGCGCGGCGTGATTCTTCGGCAGTTCCTCTGCGAAGCCGCGCTGGTGGTGCTCGCCGGAGGAGCGCTGGGCGTGCTGTTCGGCTACGGGGCGACGGCGTTGATCGGGTCGATGCCGTTCCTGGGTCCGGCATTCGAGGACACGACAGGCGTGGGCGACATCCGCCTCGTGGTGGGGCTGAAGCCGGTGGCGGTGTCGATGGGGGTGCTGTTCCTCGTCGGTCTGATCTCGGCGCTGGCGCCGGCGGTGCGCGCCGCCCGGCTCGACCCGATCGAAGCGCTGCACTACGAATAGGCGCGGCGCTATACTCGTCGCACAGTGCGATTCTTTGATGGCGTATTCTCGGCGCCGCGCTGGCGGGCGCTCTGGGCGGCGCAAATGGGCTTCCTGCTCGACGCGATGGACGTGCTGCTGTACGTCTTCGCGCTGAGAACGCTGCGCACGGAGTTCGGATGGTCGAACGCGCAGGCGGGGCTGGCGGCGTCAGCCACGCTGCTGGCGAGCGCCGCCGGCGGCGTGGCGGCGGGCTTCCTTTCCGACCGCATCGGACGCCGCCGCACGCTGATCTGCACCATCCTGCTGTACTCGCTGGCATCAGCCGGGACTGCCACGGCGCGCGGGCTGGGCGAACTGATCTTCTGGCGGACTCTCGTGGGGCTGGGGCTTGGGGGCGAGTGGTCCGCGGGAGCGACACTGGTGGCCGAGTGGTGGCCGGCCGGGCACCGCGCGAAAGCCGCGAGTTTCATGCAGTCGGGCTGGGCGCTCGGCTACATGGCGGCGGCGGGGCTGACGGCGGTGATCCTGCCGCGGTTCGGGTGGCGCGCGCTGTTTCTGGCTGGAGTGCTGCCCGCGCTGCTGACGCTGTATGTCCGGCGTCAGGTAGGAGAGCCGCAGGTGTGGCGGGAACAGCGGGCGCGGGCGCCCTGGAACGCGATCTTCCAGCCGCCGCTGCTGCGCTTTACGATACTGGCGACAACGCTTGCCACCAGCGTGCTGTTCGCATATTGGGGACTGTTCACGTGGCTGCCGGGGTTCCTGTCTCTGCCCGCCGGCGAGGGCGGCGCGGGAATGACGGTGGTCCGGACCAGCGGGTTTGTCTTCGCGGTGCAGGCGGGCGCCTTTGCCGGGTATCTGTGGTTCGGCGCGCTGGCGGACCGGCTGGGAAGACGGCCGGCTTTCACGTTCTATGTGCTGGCGGCGGCGCTGCTTGTGCCGCTGTATGGAATGGCGCCGCGCCGGTGGCCGGCGCTGCTGTTCTGGATGGGGCCGCTCGTCGGGTTTTTCGGCTCCGGCTATTTCTCGCTGTTCGGCGCGATGCTCGCCGAACTGTATCCGACGGCGGTGCGGGGCGCGGGGCAGGGGTTCGCCTTCAACTTCGGACGCGGGCTCTCGGCGCTGGCGCCGGTGCTGGTGGGAGCACTGGCGGACCGCCATGGCGTGGGCGCCGCGTTGGCCGTGAATTCCGGCTTCTTTATCACCGCCGCCGCGCTTGTCTTCCTGCTGCCAGAAACAAAAGACGCCGATCTTTCCGCCGTCGGCGCCGGCGGGCCGGACCTCAATTCGCCTGCGCGATGACGGCGATGGCGGCGACGAGAACGGCGACGCCGGCCCACATGAGGCGCGTGGCCTGCGCGCCCGCGCCTTTCCACTCGCCGGTGGCGGCGCCCCATACGTTGGCCATGATGATCACCGTGCTCATGAAGATGGGCCAGCCGAGGACGCCGCCGAGAGGGCCCATGGCCGCCGCGCCCATCCCGTAGATGCTCACGCCGATGTACCAGAGGAAGCCCATGAGCACGGCGCCCGCCCAGTACCAGCCGCGCGCGTCCGGGTCCGAGTAAACGCCCCACGTGCGGTTCCTGCCGAGCAGGTAGACGGCATAGCCCGCGTTGACGAAAAAGCCGCCGCCGAGGGCGAGCGCCCAGAGGGCGTTGCCGGCAAAATCGGCGCTGGCGCCGAGCCGGATGGCCTCCTGCTTGAGCGGCTCGCCGAAGACGAAGCCGAAATTGAGCGCGGGCGACAGCACGCCGGATGCGATGCAGATCAGCAGACCCGTGAAGGCGCCCCGCTTCCGGCCTGAGGCCGCCTGCGGATTCTGATTGCGCTCGCGCAAAGCGCCGGCTTTCGAGCAGATGAGGATGCCGGCGATGACGAGGACCAGCCCGGCGAGCAGGATCCGGCCGCGGCGCGAGAACAGTTCGGCCGGGTCCTGTATGAGCAGCGGCAGGAGCGAACCGAGGCTCGAAGTGATGCCGAGCACGATGGCGAAGGTGAGCGCCATGCCGACGCGGTCAATGGCGAGACCGAACAGAGTGGAGCCCGCACCCCAGCCGGCGCCGCACAGCACGATCAGCGCGAGCGTGGCGGGAGCGGTAGCCGCCACAGCTTCGGCGAACGGCGGCACGGTGAGATAGGCGAGAAGCAGCGGCAGCACCACAAGACCGCTGATCGAATAGATGAGCCACGTGTTCTCCCACTTCCACGCGGCCATCTTCTTCATGGGCAGCGCGAAGCTGCCGTGGAGAAAGCCTCCCGCGACAACCGTGAGCGCAGCGGTCAGACTGGCGGATTCCTGCATGGCTTCAGGACAGGAATATCACAGCCGGGCGGCTCAGCGGACGAGCGGGTCCTCGACCCACGGCGGCGTAGCCTCGATGAGACGGCCGAGTTCGGGCTCCACGCGCTCCATCTCCTGCTTCATCTCCCACGCGGCGCGCCGGTAGCTGAAATGGCCCTTGACGCCGCTGCGGAGGCGGATGATGTATTCGGCCTCGGCAAAATCCATCTGGAAGAGAGACCTTACGCGGGCGGCGAAGGGAAGCAGGTAGTGCGACGCCTTTTCGGGCAACTGCGCAGCCGCCCGCCGGGCAGCTTCCAGCGCTGCCTGGTGTTCGGCTTCGAGCCCTGCTTCGCGGATTGCATCCGGCGTCTCGAAGCCATGGCGCCACGTCCACGCCTGCCGCGTCTGGTGGCAGCGGCGGTGGCGGTGGAGGTCGCGCCAGGCGCCGATGTCGATGCAGAGATCGAAGGCGTAAGGCGCCGTGCGGAAGGCGCGGAGCAGCTCATCGCGCCGCCCGCGCGGACCGAGCGCGGCGTGAAGGACCTCCATCTGCCGGGCGCGGCTCCAGGAGCGCACGGTCTCGTACAGAGGCTCGAAGGGCCATTCCGTGACGGAATAGAGCAGAGTGGCGGCGATGCCCGCCAGCGGATCGCCGATCCGCGTGAGGCGCACAGGAACCTGCGGCGCGTGGCTCGCGGCGCCGAGATTCTGCCGCGCCCATGAGGCCACGGCTCGCAGGGCCGCGGGCGCGCAGGGATCGGGATCGACGTACCTGGCGAGGGTCGGGGCGAGCGGCTCCTGCGGCGCGTGGGAATCCCAGATCACATCGGGCGGGCGCGCGCAGGCGGCCGCGGTCTCGCCGCCGATTTCGCGCAGCTCGGCATACTCGCCGGCGCGCCAGCGGCGGATCTGGCGTTCGAGCGTGCGGATGCTGGTCACCTGTCCCACGCCGGTGGGCACGCCGAGAAACAGCAGATAGCGGGCGACGTCAAAGGCGCGGGCGGCGATGTTGCGTTCATAGGCGTCCGGCTTCATGGCGCCGGGACGCGGGAGCTTCGCCTTCAGGTGTTCCACCATCCGCCCGTGCACGCGCTGATAGGCTTCCAGCAGAGCCCGGGCGGCGGCGGCGTAAGTTTCCGCGGCTTCGCCTTCCGCCTCGGGAGGCGTGATGAAGCCCGCGCGCGCGAAGTCCTGATATCGCGACGAGCGCGCCTGCCCGTCCCATAGGGGCTCGTCCTCGATTTCGACAGCCGCAAGCTCGCTGATGCCTTCAAAGCTGAGCGCCAGGTGGCCGAGGTCGGCGATGGAGGCGTGGCCGTACTGAAAATAGAAGCTTTCCAGGAACTTCGAAGAATCATGCGCGCGGACCCACTCGACCGAATCACGCATCGAGTCCGGCGACCGGCTGTAGCGCGCCAGCGCGTAGGCGAGCTTTTCGGGCGGCATGGGGCCGGCGGAGATCACACGAGGCACGGCTGCTATGATAGCGGGCAGTGCGCATCCATGTGAACCTCCTGCATCCCGACGCGATTCTGCCGCGCTATGCGCACGGGCCGGAAGAGGACGCCGGGATGGACCTGCACGCGGTGGAAGAGACCGTTCTCGAGCCGGGCGTGCCCGCGCTCGTCCCCACGGGGTTGTCCATCGAACTGCCTCCCGGCGTTGAGGCGCAGATCCGCCCGCGCAGCGGGCTGGCGCTGCGGCATGCGATCACGCTGCCGAACGCGCCCGCCACCATCGACCCCGGCTACCGCGGGGAGATCCGCGTGATCCTGCTGAATCTCGGGCGCGAGCCGTACCGCGTGCGCAAGGGCGACCGCATCGCGCAGATGGTGATCGCGCGCTATGAGGCGATCGAGTGGGTGGAAGCCGAACTGAACCAGTCGCGGCGCGGCGCTGCCGGCTTCGGCAGCTCCGGACGCTAGCGGGCGCGTCCCTTGCGCCGCGCGCGGCGGTGCGGTAGAAAATAAGAGCCTATAATCCGGAAATCAGGAGGCTCTCATGACGCTCACCCGCCGCTCGTTTCAGGCGGCCCTGTGCGGGCTGCCGTTCTCAGGACTGCTGAAAGCCGATGAATACGAAGCTTTCCGTGCGATGCCATGGAACGGGCGCGCGCGCGTGGCGCGCGTGTATCTGGCGGGCGCCCCGCACTGGCCCAAGCCCACCCTCGATGTCGAAGCCGAACACAAGGAAGTCGAAGCGCGGCTGGCGGAAGCCGCGCGCAAGAACGCGCACCTTGTGGAGTTGAGCGGAGGGGAGCTGCTGCGCAGCGCCGAAGAGGTGAAGACGTGGCTCGCCCGGCAGCAGGATCTCGATGGCATCCTGCTGCTGCCGCTGACGCAGCCGACTCCGGGCTTCCAGCAGCTGATCCAGGCGGCGCCCGTACCCGTGCTCGTCTTCTCGCGTCCTTATGCAACGCACTCGTGGGCCAGCGTGGCGGGGCTTCGCAAAGCGGGGCGGCGCGTGGACGTGATCGCCACGTCGAGTTACGGCGATCTCGACCCGTGGTTCCGCATCTTCCGCACGGTGCACCATCTGCGGAAGAGCAGGGTGCTCGTCGGAACGGAGAACCCTCCCAGCCGGGCGAAGGCAGCCGAAGAGTATCAGGGGGCTTTCGGAACGGAGTTCCGCTTTGTGCCGGGGGCGGAGATCCAGAAGGCGTTTGCCGCCGCCGACGCCGGCGAGGCGCGGAAACTGGCGGCGGAGTTTACGCGCAACGCGCTGCGCGTAGTGGAACCCAAGCCCATCGAGATCGAGAACGGGCTGCGGATGCACCTGGCGCTGAAGGCCATGATGCTGCGCGAGAAGGCCAACGCATTCACCATCGACTGCTTCGGGACGCTCGCGGCAAACACGTTGCCCGGCTATCCCTGCATCTGCTGGAGCAAGCTGAACGACGCGGGGCTGTACGGCGTGTGCGAGGCGGATCTGCATTCGACGATGACGCAGATGCTGGTGACATCGTACGCGGGCGTGCCAGGGTTCGTCAGCGACCCGGTGTTCGACCTGAGCCGCAACGAGGTGATCCATGCGCACTGCGTGTCGGCGACGAAGCTGAAGGGACCGGACGGACCGGCGTCGCCTTACATCATCCGGGACCACCTTGAGACGCACGAGGGCGCGGTCCTGCAGGTGCTGATGCCGTGCGATGAGACCATCACCGTCGCGCGCTTCGCGGGACCGAAGAAAATGCTCGTCTCCACCGCCGTGGTCACCGGCTACGGAGACAGCGACCGGGGCTGCCGCAGCCAGATCCGGACGCGCGTGAAAGACGCCGAGAAGTGGCTCGAAAACTACCAGGCTGGCCTCCACCGCGTGATCTTCTATGGCGACCACACGCGGACGCTGGAGCGCATGGGGCGCCTGCTGGGGTTCGAAACCGTGATCGAAGCCTGACGGCTACTCGTTGTAGACGACCCTGAAGCGTTCGTTACGGGCGCGGCCTTCAATCAGGATCGAACGAACGCGGCTCGAGCCGCGCAGCAGAATGCGGGCGCGCGCGTCGACAGGCGCGGCGTCGCCGCGGTTGAGGCCTTCCAGAAGGCGCGCCTCGATGGCATCGCCGGAAACGCGCTCCAGACGGCCGCGGAACTGCAGGGTCTCGCCGCCGAAGCCGGAATCGAAGCGGATCTGGACCTCCCCGTTGCGCCGGTCGGCGAAGACAGAGGCGCCGCGCAGGTCATAGCCCTGCCCGGAATCGGGCGTGAAAGCGCCGCGGCCGCGGCCGCTGTACGAGAAAGTGTTTCCCCAGCCGGAACCCCAGCCGCCGCCCCAGTTGCCTCCGCTGCCCCAGCCTGATCCGCCGCCCGATCCCCAGCCGGAACCAGGGCGGCCTGTTCCCCAGCCTGAGCCACCGATGCCCGATCCCCATCCAGAGCCGCCCCATCCGGCGCCTGGCCCGGCAGCCCAACCCGTGCCGCCCCGCCACTCGAGATCAAAGGTATAGCCCTCGCGGCCGCCCTTCGGGTCTTCGATGCGCACGACGGCCAAGCCGCGGTTGCTGTTGGGATCGGCCACGAGTTCCTGCCGGCCGCGGCCGTCGATGCCGCGGAACCGGAAATCGCCCGGATTCGCGGGCATCGGGCCCGTGCAATCGAGACGCCGCCAGGAAGCAGGCTGGCCGCTCACGGTGCGGATCTCGCCTGTGCCGCCGCGGATGCCGACTTCAGCGACGCCGTCGACCTCGACTTCCGCCGTGCATTTGCCGCGGTCGCCGCCGGCGCCGCGAATGGAGGCGCGGATCGTGGCGCCAGGCATCGTGCCGTATTGCGGTTCGCGGCCGCGCCGCCAGCTTCCGGTCCGGCCGCCCTCGTTCCAGCCGGCGCCGGCGCGCCATTCAATGTCGAACGTGTATCCTTCGCGGCCTCCCTGGGGGTCCTCGATGCGGACCACGGCAAGTCCCCGGTTGTTGCGCGGATCAGCGACGAGCGTCTGCCGGCCCCGGCCGTCGACGCCTTTGAAGCGGAAATCGGCGAAGCTCGACGGCAGGGGCCCGGTACAATCCAGCCGGCGCCATGTGGCGGGCTGGCCGCCGAGGGTGCGGATGCGGCCTTCACTGCCCCGGATTCCGACTTCCGCCACGCCGTCCACTTCCACTTCCGCGGTGCACTTGCCCCGATCCGGGCCGCCCCCGCCGCGGACATTCATCTGGATCACTGTTTCGGGACCCTGCCAGCCCTGACCGCAAGTCAAGGCGGCGGCAAGGATCAGAACTGCGCCTTTCATTGCATTCCTCCTTGTACTTTTCAAGCGGCCAGACGCGCCCGCCCGCCGCTCTGTTTCTCAATAAATCGGCTCAGCCACGCGGTGGCCATAGCGGTTGCTCTGCGCCAGCCGCACAAAATACGAATGCACCGCTTCGACCACGTCGCGGATCGGATTCGCATCGCCTGCCACAAGGCTGCACATCACGGAAAGAACATACGGGCGGCCTTCGAGGAACACGATGCCCGCCTCCGTGCGCACGCCGGGCACCGCGCCGGGCTTGGAGGCGGAGACAACGCCGCGGGGCAGAGCGGCGCGGAAGTCCGCCTGCACCAGCTTCAGCATCTCGATCATGCGGCGGGAGGCGCTGCGGCTGATGAGCCGCTCGCGGTAGATGAACTCGAACAGGCGCGCCATTTCGAGCGGTGTGGATGTGTTCTCATCATTGCGCCTGGCGGCGGCGGAGTCCATCATGATGCGGCGCAGGCGCGTCGACCGGAGGCCGAGCTGCGCCATCAACTGATTCACGCTGTCCATGCCCACGAGGGCGATGATCTTGTTGGTGGCCGTGTTGTCGGAGTCGCGGATCATGAGCGTGAGCAGCTCCTCGACCGATATCGAGAGAGGATGCGGGCCGAGGCGCGCGTCGAGCGTGCCGCTGCCGCCTGCCTTGTCCTTCTCCGTCAGCTCCACTTTCTGATCGAGCGCGAGCGCGCCGGACTCGATCTTCTGGAAAGCGGCGGCGAGAACCGGCACTTTGATGAGGCTCGCCTGGGCTGTGACGAGGTCTCCATTGAGAGAGAGGGTTTTGCCCGTGGAAAGGTCTATGACCGCCAGCCCCATCACTCCATCGAAACGCTCCTCGATCTGGCGGAGCTTCCGCATCAGCCTGGCTTCCAGCAGCAGGGCCGGATCCTGGGCCAGCAGCGGCAATGCGAGCAGAAATGCGGCGATTATCCTCACGGGAGTAGCATACGTTATAGTGAGCTACTTGTGGATCGCCGCCGGCGCGGCTCTGGGAGGCATGCTCCGGTACTTCTTCTCCGGCGTTGCGGCGCGCCTGGCGGGCGAGACTTTTCCCTGGGGCACGCTGTTCGTCAACGTCACGGGCTGCCTCGTGATCGGGTTCTTCGTGTCGATCACCGGGCCCAACGGACGGCTGGTCGTGCCCTCGCACGTCCGGCTGTTCGTGATGACGGGGCTGTGCGGCGGCTACACGACGTTTTCGACGTTCAGCCTGGAGACGCTGTGGCTGATGCAGGACCGCGAATGGGCCTATGCAGGCTGGAACATCTCCTCGAGCATGGCGTTGTGCCTGGCTGCGGTCTGGGCGGGCTACCAGGCGGCCCTGTTCCTGAATGAGAGGCTGTAACGATGGAACTCCCTGAGGACGCCGTTCTGCTGCGCATTTTCCTTGGCGAGAGCGACCGTTGCGGCAAGCGGCCTTTGTATGAGGCTGTTGTGCTGAAGGCGCGCGAGCTCCACATGGCGGGGGCCACCGTGATCCGGGGGCCGATGGGTTTCGGCAGGAGTTCGCGGCTGCACACGGCCAAGCTCGAGCGGCTCAGCGAAGACCTGCCGTTCATCATCGAGATCGTGGATTCCCGGGCCAAGATCGAGACGTTCCTGCCGGTCGTCGACGAAATGATGCGCGAGAGCGGATCGAGCGGGCTGGTGACGTGGGAGAGCGTGAAGGTCCTGCGCTACGGGCAGGCGTGAGGCCCGCGCCGGGCGCGCCCGCCCGCCTGGCTGCGCTGCTTGCCGCCCGGCATCCGCCTCCCGCGGGGAGTTCCCTTCCGGGTCCCGCGCCGCTGCCCGCCCGCGAGACGCCGCTACGGAAGGCGCTGCTCCTGCTGCGCGCAGGGAAGACAAAAGGATCCCGGGCAAGCAGGGCGGCCCTCGCGCAATTTCCGGGACGCACGGCTAGGAGCGGAAAATCGAAGCGCTGGAGGCGGGGCGGATCATCGAAGTGGAGGAAGGCCGCTCGTGGCGAAGGGTGAAATGAACGCGGCATCCGGAAGCCGGCGCGCGCGCCGTGGGAGGAAGGCGGTCCGCTGGATGGCGGCCATGGGCGTTCCGGCGGCGGCAGTCTGCACGCTCAGCCTCCTGCCTGCGGGAGCGCAGCGTCCTGCGGGCGATCCGTTCGACGAGTTGAAGGGAACACTGCCCTTCGTGCTCCGCAACGCCGCCACGCCGGAAAGGCATCAGATCGAGACGATGCCCGGCGGCATCGCCGTGTTCGATTATGACAACGACGGGCGGCTGGACATCTACTTCCTCAACGGCGCACCGCAGCCGTCGCTGGTCAAGCCGGGTCCGGAGTGGTGGAACCGCCTGTACCGCAATCTGGGCGGATGGCGGTTCGAGGACGTGACGGAAAAAGCCGGTCTGGCGGGCGAAGGCTTTGGCATGGGCGCGGCGGCGGGCGACTACGACAACGACGGCTGGACGGACCTGCTGATTACGAGCGTCGGCTTCAGCCGCCTGTACCGGAACCGCGGCGACGGAACGTTCGCGGATGTGACGGAAAACGCCGGCATTCCCGCCACCCAATGGCCCATCTCCGCCGGCTGGTTCGACATGGACAACGACGGGGATCTCGATCTGTTCATTGTGAATTACTGCGTCTGGGATCCGAAAACCGAGCCCTTTTGCGGGGACAGGCGCGCCGGATACCGCACGTATTGCCACCCGAAATACTACGAAGGCCTGGCCAACACCCTGCTGAGAAACAACGGCGACGGCACCTTCACCGACATCTCAAAACACGCCGGCATTTCCACGAAAATCGGCAAAGGCATGTCCATCGTTTTCGCTGATTACAACAACGACGGGTGGATGGACGTTCTGGTGACCAACGATACGGCGCCGAATTTCCTGTTCCGCAACGACGGCAACGGGCGCTTCACGGAAGCCGGGTTCGCCGCCGGCGTCGCAATCGCCGACGACGGGAAGATCCTTTCCACAATGGGCGCGGAATTCCGGGACTTCGACAATGACGGGTGGCCAGACATCTTCGTCACGGCGCTGGCCAACGAAACGTTCCCGCTGTTCCGCAATCTCGGCAACGGAGTGTTTCAGGACATCACCTACCGCAGCCGGATCGGGGCGGCGTCGCTGCCGCACAGCGGCTGGAGCCTGGGCGTAGCCGACTTCGACCTCGACGGCTGGAAGGACATCTTCACCGCCAACGGCGACGTGCAGGACAATACGGAGCTGTTCTCCAGCCGCGCTTCGAAGCAGCAGAACCAGCTTTTCCTCAACCAGAACGGCAGGACGTTCTCCAGCATGCTATTCGGTTCGCGCGCCCAGCATCGCGGCGTCGCGCTCGGCGATCTGGACGGCGACGGGCGCATGGACGCCGTGGTGAGCGTGCTGAACGAGCCGGCCAAAATCTACCGCAACCGCCTGGGCGAGGGGCGCAACTGGATCGCGCTGCGCCTGAGGGGGACGAAAAGCAACCGGGACGCCATCGGCGCCAAGGTCCGCGTCACCGCCGCCGGGCTGAAACAGTTCAACCACGTCTCGACCTCGACGGGGTATCAGTGCTCGAGCGAGAAGACGCTGCGCTTCGGCATCGGCGAAGCCTCTCAGGCGGACGAGGTGGAGATCACCTGGCCGACGGGGAAGAAGCAGACGTTGCGCGGCGTGCCCGCGGGGCGCGTCATTGAGGCAGCCGAGCCGTGAGGCGCGCACGGATCTTCGCGCGCAGCACGAACGCCTCCTCGTAATCCGGCTTGAGCTCCAGCGCCCTTTCGGCCGCGCGCAGCGCCTCTTCCAGCCGGTCGCACTGCGAGAGCGCGAAGGCCAGCTCGAAACGCGCCTCCGGCGTCTCCGGCTGCTGCGCCGCTTCGGCGACGGGCACGGCTTCGGAGGCGCGTCCCTGCCGGGTGAGAAACCGCGCGTAGGCCAGGTGCGCCATCTGACGGCCGGCATCGTTGCGCCGGATGGCGGAATGGAACCATTGCTCGGCTTCCGCGGGTTGAATCAGAGCTTCGAAACACTGCCCCAAAGCCGCCTCCACCCGCCCTTTGACCGCGTCGTAGCGCAGCGCGCGCTTCAGGGGCTCGATCGCCTTCTCATACTGGTCCGCGGCGTAATAGGCGCGGCCGAGATAGTAGCAGGCGTCCTTGAGCTGCGGCGCCAGATCGCAGGCGCGCCGGAACGGCTCGATCGAACCGGAATAGTCTTCGATCTTCGCCAACGCCACGCCGAGCGCCTTCCAGTACTGCGCCACCTCCGGCGCCAGCCGCGCGGCTTCGGCGAAATGCGGGATGGCGTCCGCGGCGCGGTTCCGGGCATAGAACTCCAGCCCGCGCTGATAAGCGGCCTGCGCCTCAGGCGGCGGCGCCAACAGCCATAGCCATAGGGCCAGCAGGAGCATCCTCGATCACGAGTCTACCGTGAAGAGGCCGCAGGGGAAATGCCGCGCCGCGTGGCGTGGTAGACGGCGAACGACCCGAGCCAGTGCCCGCCCTCGTAATGCTCGGAGCGGATGGCGGCGACGCCCGCTCCGGCGAGCCGCGCCGCAAGCGTTTCCAGAGCCTTGCGCCGCGGATGCCGCGCCGGCAGCCCGGCGGCGATCCCCTCCAGCATCCACGCGCGGGAGAAGTTCAATCCCGCCAGGTGGTACAGCTTGCCGTCCGTTACGTCGGTCACCTGCGCCGGCGCCATGCGGATGCGCGGCAGAAACCGGCGCAGCCAGGCGGCGAACTCCGCGGGCGCGAGCACGCGCCGCACGGCATCGGCTTCCGCCAGGCACGGCGAGAGGAAGTCCTCGCCTGAAGGCTCATATCCCAGCGGGCAGGCCGTGTCTTTCAGGTAATAGGCGCGGATACGCGACACCAGAAGGCCCTCGAACTCCGTCCGCCGCGCGGCGCGGGCGTAGTCGAGCGCGAGCCCGAGGGCAAAGGCGGTGTTCGAATGCTCGCCCGTGCGCACGGGCCGCATGAGTTTCGGCAGCCACGCTGTGAGGCGCCCCACCGCGGCGTCTTCCAGCGGCTGGAGCGCCGCCGACCAACGCCGCGCGTCCACGTCATCCCATTCGCGCAGTTCGGCGGCCAGTTGCAGGAGCCACGCCAGACCGTAAGGCCGCTCGAAGGTCTGCCTGCCAGGGCCGTTCAGATAACGCGCCTCCGCGGCGAGATTTTTCTCCGTCAGGCTCCGGGCGAGCGCGCGGCGCGCCTCCTGCGCGAAGGGCTCGAACGGATACAGGCGCGCCAGCCGCGCGAGCAGCCAGTGGCCGTGCACGGAGGAATGCCAGTCGTAGCAGCCGTAGAAGGCGGGCGTGAGATCGCGGGGCGGGCGGGCGTCCGCGTCCGAGTTCAGCGCGTGGGCAATCTTGTTCGGGTACTCGCGATGGACGCAGTCGAGCGCGAGCCGCGCCATGCGCTGTGCGAGCGCGGCATCAGGGGGCGCGGCGCAGGCGGACACCGAGGCGAGCACAAGAAGAATGGAGAGGCGCGGCATGGCTGTCCGAATGGTTCCGATGATAACAGGACAGCCGAAACACGGCGGGCGCCGCAGCCGGAAAGGCCGTGGCGCCCGCGGGGAGGACGCAGTGATTCAGGCTTCGAGGATCGGCCGCGAGGGCTCGGGCCAATCGATGTGGAAGAACTTGCCGCGCGGGCGGTCGGTGCGCTCGAACGTGTGCGCGCCGAAGAAGTCGCGCTGCCCCTGCAGCAGGTTCGCCGGCAGCCGTTCGGAGCGGTAGCCATCGTAGTAGGCGAGAGCGGAAGAGAATGCCGGAACGGGCACGCCCCGCAGGGCGGACTCGGCCACGACCCGGCGCCAATTGGCCTGGCAGCGGTCGATTTCGCTCTTGAAGTACGGGTCCAGCAGCAGGTTCGGCAGGTTGGCGTCGCGGTCGAAAGCTTCCTTGATCTTCTGGAGGAAGCGGGCACGGATGATGCAGCCGCCGCGCCAGATCATGGCGATCTCGCCGAACTTGAGCGTCCAGTTGTATTCCTTCTGCGCCTCGCGCATCAACTGGAAGCCCTGCGCGTACGAGCAGATCTTGGAACTGTACAGGGCGTCGTGGATCGCCTGAAGGAACTGCCGGCGGTCGCCGTCAAACTTCGACGCCGGCGGCCCCTGGAGCACCTTCGAGGCGGCTACGCGCTCTTCCTTGATCGCCGACATGAAGCGGGCGAAGACGCTTTCGGCGATCGTATTGGCGGGCACGCCCATGTCAAGCGCGTTGACCGAGGTCCACTTGCCCGTGCCCTTCTGGCCGGCGGTATCGAGGATGTAATCGACAAGGTAGCCGCCCGTGTAGGGGTCTTTCTGCTGGAGGATGTCGGCGGTGATTTCGATCAGGAAGCTGTCGAGCACGCCGCGGTTCCACTCGGCGAACGTTTCGCTGCACTCGGGCGCGGTCATGCCGAGCACGTTCCTCATGATCCAGTACGCTTCGCAGATCAGCTGCATGTCGCCGTACTCGATGCCGTTATGGCACATCTTGACGTAGTGGCCGGCGCCGTTGGGCCCGATGTACGCGCAGCAGGGCACCCCTCCCTGGACAGGCTGCCCGGGCTTCGCACCCGTCAGCGGCTTGCCTGTGGCGGCATCCACCTTGGCGGCGATCGCTGTCCAGACAGGTTCGATCTCCTTGTAGGCTTCATACTCTCCGCCGGGCATGAGCGCAGGGCCGAAGCGCGCGCCTTCCTCGCCGCCGCTGACGCCGGAGCCGATAAAGCGGATGCCCTTCGCCTTGAGATCGCGCTCGCGGCGGATCGTATCGTTCCAGTTGGAGTTGCCGCCGTCGATGATGATGTCGCCGGGCTCCAGCAGCGGCACGAGCTGGTTGATGACCGCATCGGTGGGTCCGCCCGCCTTCACCATGATGATGATCTTGCGGGGGCGCTTGAGGCTGGCAGCGAAGTCCTTGAGTTCGGCGAAGCCGGCCAGCCCGCCGGGGGTGTTGGGATTCTCGGCCACGAACTTTTCCATCGTGGCCGTGGTGCGGTTATGGA
Source organism: Arcobacter sp. (assembly GCA_020723085.1). Taxonomy (GTDB): domain Bacteria; phylum Acidobacteriota; class Terriglobia; order Bryobacterales; family Bryobacteraceae; genus JANWVO01. The sequence continues at coordinate 149,689 of DYJN01000003.1, read as the reverse complement.
CGGAGACGCGGAAGCCGTGGTCGGCGATGTTCAGTGCGAGATTCTGGCCCATGACGGCCAGGCCCGTAAGACCGATATCGGAGAGAATGTCTGCCATGGTGGTTGCTGAGCCTCAATGAAGAATTGCGGTTTCGGTCTGAGGCCCGGAGCGGAGCCGGGCCCCGGGAATGAACTTATCGCTGGATGCGCGCCGAGCCGCCTTTGGCGAAGGCGCGGACCTGCTCCACCGTCGCCATGGTGGTGTCGCCAGGGAAAGTGGTGAGCAGCGCTCCGTGCGCCCAGCCGAGCTTTACCGCCTCGAGCGGCTCCTCCCCGCTGAGCAGCCCGTAAAAGAAGCCCGAGGCGAAGCCGTCGCCTCCGCCCACGCGGTCGTAAACGGGCAGCTCCGCCGTGGGCGCCTGGAAGGTCTCGCCGTTGATCCAGGCCACCGCGCTCCAGCTGTGATGGTTGGTGGAGTGCACCTCGCGCAGCGTGGTGGCGACAATTTTCACGTTGGGGTATTTCCTGACGACGCCGCCGATCATGGCGAAGAAGACGGACGGATCTAGCTTGGACTTCGCCGCCACTTCAGGGCCGGGGATGCCAAGGCCGAGCTGCAGGTCCTCTTCGTTGCCCACGAGCACGTCCACATGGCGGACGATGCGGTCGATCACCGATACGGCCTTCTCCTGCCCGCCCCAGATGCCCCAGAGCTTGGCGCGGTAATTGAGATCGAACGAGGTGATCGCGCCCGCCGCCTTGGCCGCCTGCATGGCTTCGATGATCACTTCGCCGGTCGTCTCCGACAGCGACGCAAAGATGCCGCCGGAGTGGAACCAGCGCACTCCCTCGGCGAAGATCGCCTTCCAGTCGAAATCGCCGGGCTTGAGCAGGGCGGCGGCTTCGTTCGAGCGGTTGTAGAACACCACCGGCGGGCGCACGCCGAACCCCTGATCGGAATACACAGTGGCCATGTTGGGGCCGTTCACGCCGTTATGCTTGAAGCGCCTGTAGAAGGGCCGCACGCCCATGGCGCGGACGCGCTCGGCGATCAGGTCGCCGATCGGATAGTCGACCAACGCCGTGGCAATGCCCGTTTTCAGCCCGAAACAGTCGGCGAGGTTGGCCGCGCAGTTGTATTCGCCGCCCGAGACGTGGATCCTGCACTCCGCCGCTTTGCGGAATGGAATAATGCCTGGGTCGAGACGATGCACGAGGGCGCCGAGGCTGAGGAAATCCAGCGCGCCCGAAGAAGGAATCTGCAAGCCGTACTTCATGGTGTGCTCCGTGTGCCTGATCGTGAGGTGGCGGCTGCGTCTGAGCCGGTTCCGCCGCGCTGCGATCCCGCATGCGGGCCGCGGCGCGGATCGATTCCACTATAGCAAACTGGCATGTCAGAATCAGACACGCGGGTGGGGAATGCGGCGGCTGCGTCCTCTCAATGCTCCGCGTCGCGGCGCAAAATCCGGAGTATGGGACTGGCGATCATCCGCCGGCGCCCGAGCTCGGCGAACCGCGCCTTGGCGCGCGACTTCAGCAGCCGGAACTGCGTCTCGGTCAGGCCCATTTCTTCGCAGATCTGCTCCTGCGTCTGCTCGTAGAGATAGAAGCGGGTGAGAATCTCGCGGTCGCGCGGGGCAATGCTGCGCAGCACCTGCAGCATGAGCTGCACGCGCTGTTCCCGCATCAGGCGCTGTTCGGGATCATGACGGTGGTCTGCCACTCTGCCGCCGAATTCCAGTTCGGCGTGTTCCCGCCGGGCAAGCACGCTCTCCTCGATATATGCGGCGATCTGCCGCCGCACGATGGTCCGCACGAAGCCCAGGAGGCGCTCGGGCTCCCGCAGTCCGCCGTTCTGGATCGACTTCACAATGATCAGGAAGGTGTCGTGGACGCGGTCGTCGAGGTCCTGAGGTCCCAGATGGCGGCACAGAAAGAACCGGATGCCGCGTGCCAGCAGGCGGTAAAGCTGCTCAATGGCGGCGCTGTCGCCGGCGCGGACGCCATCCACCAGGGGCGTCCATTGCAAGGGAGCGGCGGGCGCGGCAGCATCCGGCTCAAGGTTCTCCCCGGCAGGGAGTCTGTCCTGCGGGCTGCGTTGCGGGCGGGGCTCAGGCTGGAGCGGCATATCCGGTCAGTCCTTTCCGAGATGGAAATAGGCAGCCCAGTAGCGCGGCTGGGCGCGCCATGTCCCGCTGCGGATCATGGCAATCTGAGCGGCGTGCAGCGCAGCCGACGGCCGGCCGCCCTTCAGCAGGGCTTTGTAATACGTCTCGAAGAAAAAGCCATCATCTTCCACCGGCCAGAGGCTGGCCACTACGGAGCGCGCGCCGGCTGCCAGCCACGCGTTGGCAAAACTGGACAACCCGGCGCCTCTCTGAGCAGTCCCGGCGCCGGTGGAGCATCCGTTCAGAACGACGCGCGTCCCTCCCAGCCGGAGATGCGCCAGGTCCCGCTCCGTCAACCCATCCCGCACTCCATCGCGCCGGAGCGAGAGGGCGAGAAACGATTCGCCGGCGGGGAAGCGGATCAGAGAAGGGGCGGTGGCGCCCGGTTCATCGGCGAAACGGTAAGTGCGAGGCGCGGGGGCAGGCAGGACATGCGTGGCAAAATGCAGATCCGTCCAGCCCTTCTCGAGCCGGGTTCGGATGGCCGCCTCGGAGGCGTCGAAACCGTCCAGTTGCTCCACCGCATGGCCTTGCTGCTGCCACAGCCTGGCGATCACCTCCCTTTCGCGGGCGCTGCCGGGCAGCGTCGGAAGTTCAAAATCGGGATCCGGAGCCGGGCTGCGGCGCAGCGGCGGGCTGGCGCCCCTGCCGCGTCCTGTTGCGGGAGATGCTCCAGACGCCGCCCAGCGGGGATCGGCGCTGTTGTGGACGAGACCGCCCACGGCGAGCAGGTTACGGGGAGGGTGATGTTCACCCGGCTGGAAGAGCCAGAGCGCCGACGGCAGGAAAGACAAGGCGCGCACTTCGCCCAGGCGGCGGTTGGGCGGCCCAGGCAGGCGCAAAGCCGCCAGCGGCACGGCGAGCGGCTCCGCGTCGGCCGAGATCAGCCATTCCGGCCGGCGCGTGACGTGCGGCGGCGCCTGTCCGAATGTCACCTCATACAGGCGGCTGCCCAGCTCGCCTCCGTCACCGCCGCGTTCGACCTCCTGGCGGAATCGCCGGAACTGCTGAGCGAGTTCCTCCCGGTTTGGAAGCGTGACCATGCTGAACGATTCCCGCGTGACCGCCCACAACTCGGACCGTCCCGCTCCCAGCCAGAACGTAAACAACGCCTGTCGCGGGCTGAGGCTTCTCTGAACCATGCTCAGGAGCGCGAGCGGGGCGGCAGGCGCCGCGGCCGGCGCACCGGCGGCAGCTGCGCTCCTGGAGGCTAGCCTCAGACGAAGGCCGGTGATCCGTCCGGAGGCGCCCCGGGAAACAAGACGCTGTGCTGTGTCCGGCTGCGGGCCGTTGTCCAAGCCGTCCGCCGCCGTGCGCTGCCTCTTGCGCAGCATGCCCAAGGCGCGTGTCTGTTCGACCACCGCCCAGGCTTCCACGCTCCCTATGCGGCCGGCGGCCGCCAGGGCGGCCTGCGCATACTCGTCCACCAGTTTCGTCATTGCCACGTCCGAAGCGAGCTCCACCACCGGATCGGGCAACACCGCATGCCGCCAGCCGAGCACAAGGGGCAAGCTGCGGCGGCAGACTGCCAGCGCTGCGGCCGGACCGTGGACGGTCGCCTCAGCCCGGGCTTCGGCTGCCGCCAATTGAAGAAAGCTGACCGGATTCCGCCCGGCGGCACTCGCCGTCCGCACGCGGCCGATCCATTGCAGAGCTTCCGCCGGACGCCCCTGCGCCAGACGCAACCGCCCAGCCAGCATCCACAGAGACTCCAGATCCGTGAGCCGGTGGAGAATCACGAGACGGAAAGAATTCGCCAGCGCGGCCTCAGCCCTCTCCAGACGGCCCGCCTCCAGGTGATAGCCCGCCAGTTCGTCCCACAGGTGGCGCTGCACCTGCCAGTCGCCTTGATTCTCCGCCCCATCCATGGCGTCACGCCATAGGAGAAGGAAGTTTTCGTCTTTCAGATCCGTCCGCCGGGCTGCCAGCCGCACGCCCTGCGCCAGCACGGCCGGACGGAACCGGCTCCCGGAAGGCATCAGCGCCAGCGCCCGCTCCAGTGCGTTGTCGGCTGCCGGCCAAGCCGAGAGCATTTCATAGAGGGCCGCCAGATTCGACCAAGCGCTCGCCTCCACTTCCGCCAAGCCGAGCCGGTGCGCCAGTTCGCGGGCTTCCTGCAAGGCTTCGTATGCCTGTCGGCATTCCTGCCGGTATAGCCGCGCGACCCCAAGATTGTTGAGTACCTTGGCCAGCCGCCGCTCGTCATTTTCGGCTCTCGCTCTTGCCGCCGCGCACAGAGAGAGTCGTGCGGCCTCCTGATACTGGCTGAGCGCCAGCATTCTGGCGGCTTCTCCGGCTATTTCCTGAGTCGTGGAGGCCGGAGGACAGGAAAGGGCAGGGAGAAGGGCAACGGCCGGTGGACCGGGGAGAAGCAGAAAGAGTGCGGGGCCGAGGACCATCCCGAGCTTCCAATTTCTTCCTGGCGGAGCCGCGCGTGAGCCTTTGAGAGCCGCGACAGGAGAGTACTAGAACTTTTAGTACCCTCCTGCAGCGACTATAGCAGATTCCCTAAGGAATCTCCAGACCTACGTCCGGGAAGCTTCCTCCATCAGCTTACGCTACCCGTCCTCGGAAATAGTCCCCGTCCGAGAGAACTACTCTCAGCAGAAGTCGGGGGGAAGGATGATAACGATCGGGGAACCGTTCATGCCGCCTCCTTTCTAGGCCGGCCCCGCGAGGCCAGCCTGAGGCGACGCTAAAGAGGGTGCGCCCACCGCCCGCGACTCCCTCCACAACCTATTGAAAAAAAGCTAATTAATAAGCTGCTGTGGCCGTGATGGCGCTATTGGGGCGCTGTGCATGTGCGGAAAGTGCGCTGGCGGTTGCACGGCGGTCACTCACCGTGCAAGGTCTGCATCATAGGGTTGAGATCATGGAACAGGACATACGGCGCCCGGCTCCTATCCTCATGGTGGAAGCGGAGCCACCGGCGCGGCAGAGGCTTGCCTCTCTGGTGGAAGAAGAGGGCTTCGACGCCGAATGGGCTTCCTGCGTCGCGGAAGCGCGGGAGGCTGCTCGCCGGCACCGGTTCGCTCTGGTTGTCTGTGATCTGAAACTGCCGGACGGCGACGGGCTTGAGGTGCAGGAGTGCTTCCAGGAAACGCAGCCCGGCGCGGGGTTCATTCTGCTGGCCGAGATCGGCTCGATGGCCTCAGCGATGGAAGCTCTCCGGCGCGGAGCGCTGGATTATGTGGAGAAGCCTCTCCGGAGCGCGCGAGATTTGAAGCGCGCCATCCAGCGGGCGGCCGTTCTCGCCGCAGGATCCGCGGATCCTGCGGCGAAGGGGGAGGCGCCGCGCGCCACACCCGGCCTGTGCGGCTCGGTGGTTGCACGGGATCCGCGCATGCTGCACGTGCTCGACCTGCTCGGCAAAGTCGCGCCTGCTGACGTGCACGTGATGCTGATCGGGGAAACCGGCGTCGGCAAGGAGGTGATCGCGCGCTGCATCCACCAGCAGAGCCGCCGCGCGGGAAGGCCGTTCGTCGTCGTGCACTGCGCGTCCCTCTCGCCCGGGCTGGTGGAGATCGAGCTGTTCGGTCATGAGCCAGGGGCGTTTGCCGGCGCCACGGGACAGCGGCAGGGCGCGCTGGAGCGCGCCCGTGGCGGCACCGTGTTCCTGGACAGCGTGAGCGAACTCCCGCCATCCGCGCAGTTGCGTCTGTTGCGGGCGTTGCGCGAGCGGCGCTTTCAACGCCCCGGTGGCCAGCAATTCCTGGATGCCGGCGTGCGGATCATATCCGCTACGACCCGCGATCTGGAGGCTGGGGCGCGCGACGGGCGCCTGGATCAGGATCTGCTCGCCCGGCTCGGCGTCTTTCCTATCGAAATCCCCCCGCTGCGGGATCGTCCCGCCGATATCGATGCGCTGGCCGAGCAGTTCCTGGCTGCTGCGGCGGCCAAGTTCGGCAAACCCGAGCTGCGCCTGAGCGAAGCAGCCCGGCTCCTGCTCCGGTCTCACCCCTGGCCGGGCAATGTCCGGGAACTGGAAAATGCGGTCGAGCGCGCCGCCATCCTGAGCGATGGCGAGATTCTGCCCGGGCATCTGCCCTTCGGCGGCATGCAGGCGCTGGGCCCCGCCGCCGCAGGGACGCTCAACGTGCACGAGCTCGAGCGCAAGGCCATCGAAGAAGCCTTGCGTCTGCACGGGGGCAACCGCACCCGCGCCGCGCGCGAGCTCGGCATCAGCCTCCGGACGCTCCAGTACCGGCTGAAGGAGTTCGGGCTGACCCGCGCCTGAGCCTCCCGGCGCGGGCGGGCCTCACCGCAAGCGGCGGAAATGTTTGAAACGTTTCCGCTGGAAATTGTTGGCTCTGCCGCCGGCGGCCCTGGCTCAGCCCAATGGCTCCGCCTCCGGCGCCTGAAGGCTGCGGACGGCCCGGCCCACGGCCGCGGCCTCCGGCAGTTCGTGGCCGTTGGCCGCGCCGAGATCCCGGAACCGCCGCGCGCTGACCAGCACCCGGGCCTCCAGCGATCCCGCTGCCCGGTTGTAGGACTCCACCGCCTTCTCCAGCCCGCCGCGCACACCCTCGAAGTACCCCGCGAACACGCGCAGCCGTTCGTACAGCTCCTTGCCCAGCGCGGAGATCTCCTGCGCGTTGCGCGCCAGCCGTTCCTGCCGCCAGCCGTAGGCCACGGCTTTGAGCAGCCCGATCAGCGTCGTCGGCGTGGCCAGCAGCACGCGGTTATCCACCCCGTACTGGATCAGCTCCGGATCTTTTTCCAGGGCTGCGCTGAAGAAGGTCTCGCCGGGCAGGAAGGCCACGACGAAATCCGGCGCCTGGCTGAACTGCTCCCAGTAGCCTTTGGCCGCCAGCCTCTGCACGTGAGCGCGCACCTGGCGGGCGTGCTCGGCCAGTTTCTCCTGACGCCGCGCCTCATCCTGTTCTTCGATCGAATCCAGGCAGGCGGCCAGCGGCACTTTGGCGTCCACAACGACGACGCGCTCGTTGGGCAGCCGGATCACCATATCCGGGCGCAGCCGCCCGCCTTCGGCATCCACCGAGACCTGCTCCTCAAAGTCGCAGTATTCCACCATCCCCGCCATCTCGACGACGCGCCGGAGCTGCATCTCACCCCACCGCCCGCGCACGGAGGGCGTGCGCAGCGCTCCAGCCAGCTTCCGCGTCTCTTCCGACGCCTGTTGCTGGCTCTGCTGAAGCAGCTCCATCTGCCGGGCCAGCCCGGCCAGCATCTCGGTGCTGTCGCGGTTCAAAACATCGATCCGCTCCCGCAGCGGCTTCAGCATTTCGTCGAGCGTCTTCAGGCGCGCGTCGAGATTGTGCCCCGCCAGTTGCAGGAAGCTCTCGTTGTTCTGCGCCAGCGCCCGGGTGGCCAGTGCGCGGAAGCTCTCTTCCAGCTGCTGCTGAGCCCTGCGGAGGAGTTCGACCTTCTCCGCGCTCTGGGCGCGCTCGGCATCGAGCTGCGCGCGCAACCCTGCTTCCGCCACCTTCCGCTGTTCCAGTTCCCGGCGGAGGCCGGCCGCCAGTTCCTCTTTCTCCGCCAGCGCGTGCTCCAGTCTTTCGAGTTGGGCGTCCCGCTCTTCGAGACGCGTCCTGTATTGGGCGGCTTCGACCTCTCCGCCCGCCGGCGGGGACGCGCCGGATCGCAGCAGAAACCCGGCCAGCAGGGCGCCCAGCAGCAGCCCGACAACCAGAATGCCCAGCAGCAGCAGCGGCTCCATGGATCACCTCCAGTGATCGTTCGGCAGGCGGCGCGCGCCCAGGGATGAGGCAGTGCACCGATTCCGGCCAACGGAAAACGCCGCCCCCCTTGGGGCGGCGTCCTCCTAGCAGGGTGCGGGAAACCGCCTTAAGAACAGCCTGACGTCGTGCCGCAGTTCTCGCACTTGTAGCACGAGCCGTTGCGGATCATGATGCTGCCGCATTCTGAACAGGCGGGGGCGTCTTCCATCCCGTCAGCCGGAGCGAATTGCAGCTTCCGCTGCGGCTCCGGCTCCGTGGGCCTGAGCTTGATCGTGTCGCCCACCTCGGGCGCCTCCACCGCCTCCGGCCCGATGAACTTCAGCGCCAGCCAGCGGAAGATGTAGTCCATGATGGACTTCGCGTACGGGATCTGCGGATTGTTGGTGAACCCCGACGGCTCGAAGCGCACATGGCTGAACTTGTCGACAAAGAACTTCAGCGGCACGCCGTATTGCAGGCCGTAGCTCACCGCCGTGGCGAAACTGTCCATCAGACCGGAGATCGTGGAGCCCTCCTTGGCCATGGTGATGAACAGTTCTCCCGGCTGTCCGTCCTCGTAGAGGCCCACCGTAATGTAGCCTTCATGGCCGGCGATCGAAAACTTGTGCGTGATCGACTGCCGCTCGTCGGGCAGCTTGCGCCGGGTCGGGCGGTAGACGATGCGCTCTTCCACGCGCGCCGGCGCGGGTCCCGCCGCTTTCTTCTCGCCCTTCGAAGTGCCGGAACTGAGCGGCTGTGCGCGCTTGGAGCCGTCGCGGTAAATGGCCACGGCTTTCAGTCCAAGCTTCCAGCTCTCGATGTAGGCGTTCATGATGTCCTCCACCGTGCTCTCTTCGGGCATGTTGATCGTCTTCGAAATCGCGCCCGAGATGAACGGCTGCACGGCGGCCATCATGCGGATGTGGCCCATGTGATGGATGTAGCGCGTGCCGTTGGGCGCCTTGAAGGAACAGTCGAACACCGGCACGTGCTCCGGCTTGACATGCGGCGCCCCTTCGATGGTGCCCGTCGCGTCAATGTGTCTGACGATCTCCTCCACCTGTTCCGGACTGTAGCCGAGCCGGATCAGCGCGGAGGGAACCGTGTTGTTCACGATCTTGATCACGCCGCCGCCCACCAGCTTCTTGTACTTCACCAGCGCCAGGTCCGGCTCGATGCCGGTCGTGTCGCAGTCCATCATGAAGCCGATGGTGCCGGTGGGGGCGATCACCGTCACCTGCGAATTGCGGTAGCCGGTGCGCCGCCCCAGCTCATACGCCGTCTTCCATACCTGCTGCGCCGCGTCGAGCATCGGCGGCGGCGTCAGCTTGGAGTCGAGACCGCTCACCGCGTCCCAGTGCATCTTGATCACTTCGAGGAACGGCTCCTCGTTGAGGGCGAAGCCGGGGCAGGGGCCGATGCTTTCGGCGATCCGCGCGCTCGTCAGGTACGCCTGCCCGGTCATGATCGCCGAAATGGCGCCCGCCCAGGCGCGCCCGGCGTCGCTGTCATACGGCACGCCCAGCGACATCAGCAGCGAACCGAGATTGGCGAAGCCCAGGCCGAGCGGCCGGAAATCGTGCGAGTTGCGCGCGATCTTCTCCGTCGGGTAGCTCGCATTGTCCACGATGATCTCCTGCGCCAGAATCATTGTGTCCACAGCATGGCGGAACGCCTCCACGTCGAATTTGCCGCCTGCGCCCAGGAACTTCATCAGGTTCAGCGATGACAGGTTGCAGGCTGAATCGTCCAGAAACATGTACTCCGAGCAGGGATTGGAGGCGTTGATGCGGCCCGAGTTCTTCGAAGTGTGCCAGCGGTTGACCGTCGTGTCGAACTGCATGCCCGGGTCGCCGCACTGCCAGGTGGCTTCGGCGATCGCCCGCAGCAGACCGCGCGCGCGGTACTTCTTCACCGGCTCGCCGCTCACCACCGAGCGCGTCCACCACTCGCCATCCTCCACCACCGCCTTCATGAACTCGTCGGTGGCGCGCACGCTGTTGTTCGCATTCTGGAAGAAGATCGACGAGTAGGCCTCGCCGTCGATGCCCGGGTCGTAGCCGGCCTCGATCAGGGTGTGCGCCTTGCGCTCTTCCTTGGCCTTGCACCAGATGAAATGTTCGATGTCCGGGTGGCCGGCGTTCAGGATCACCATTTTAGCCGCGCGGCGCGTCTTGCCTCCGCTCTTGATCACGCCCGCAAATGCGTCGAATCCCTTCATGAACGACAGCGGACCCGACGCCCGCCCGCCGCCCCACAGCGGGCAGTTCTCCTCGCGCAGCGCCGACAGGTTGGTTCCCGTGCCCGAGCCGAACTTGAACAGCATGCCTTCGGTCTTGGCCAGTCCGAGAATCGATTCCAGCGAATCCTGCACCGAGTTGATGAAGCACGCCGAGCACTGTGGCTTGTGCACCGTCCGGTCCAGCTTCTTGATCGTGTCCGTGGCTTCGTCGTAATACCAGCCGTAGCCGCGGTTCTCCTCTTTCACCCCCACGTTGAACCAGACGGGCGAGTTGAAGCACGCCTTCTGCGTCAGCATCAGGTGCGCCAGCTCGTCGCGGAAGTTGGCGGCGTCTTCGAGCGAGCGGAAATACCGCCCTTCGATGCCCCACTCCGCGATCGTGTCCACGACGCGGTGCACCAGCTGCTTCACGCTGGTCTCCCGCTCCGGCGTTCCCAGCCGCCCGTGGAAGTATTTCGAAGCGACAATGTTGGTCGCCGTCTGCGACCAGTCCGCCGGCACTTCCACGTCCTTCTGCTCGAAGATCACCGCGCCCTTGTCGTTGCCGATCGTCGCCGTGCGGAGCTCCCAGCGAAGTTCGTCATACGGCGTCTTGCCGGGCTCCAGCCGGGCTGTGAAATACCGGGGGAACGGCACCCCCATGCGCTCCTCTTTCCGCAGGCTCCTCCTGAGGGCGCGTGCCTGCGACGCCACGTCAACGCTCAACTGTCCCATCCGATTTCTCCTGTCTTTATTGTCCCGAAGATCACCCCGGAGATGAATGCCAGCTCATCTGGTTGTCAAAGGGGGCATTGGAAACAATACCCCAAGATCTTGTGGTCAGTCAAGACAAATCTTCAATATGCTGTATGTTATTGAATCCTGAGGCGTTACCGAAGCCCCTCCGGGCGCGGCATTGCTCCACCCCCCGGAGGTGGTCTCCAGAGCCGCCGCGGGCGCTTCACAGCCCGTGCATCAGGTCGTATCCGTGGTCGGGAATGTGAGCGGGAAGAATCTCGCTCCCGTGCCCGTGGCGCCGGAAGATCTCGCGCATCTTTTCGACGACGGCTTCGTAGCCGCGCTCGTAAAACACGAGCACGCTTGGTCCCGCGCCGGAGAGTGCGCACCCGAGAAGTCCGGGCGCGCGCAGTTCGAGCATCTCCTGAAGCCCCGGCACCAGCGGGGCGCGGTAGGGCTGGTGCAGGCGGTCCATCAGGGCTTCGTGAAAGGCGTCGGTGGTCTGCGTCAGCATCGCCGCGATCAGCAGCGCCGAGCGCTGGATGTTGAACACCGCATCTTCGCGCGAGCAGGTGCGGGGCAGCACCGCGCGCGCCTGCGGGGTGGGCAGGATGAAGTCCGGCACCACGACCGCCACGCCGTAGCGCGCCGGCAACTGCATGCGGACGGCTCGCGTGACGCCCTCGCTGTCGATGGCGCTGGCGACGATCGAGCCGAGCACCGCCGCGCTGACGTTGTCCGGGTGGCCTTCGATGCGCGCGGCCTCATCGAGGATCCTGTGCCGGTCCCACTCGAGCTGCAGGATCTCGTCGGCGATCACGACGCCCGCCACCAGCGCCGCCGCCGAAGAGCCAAGCCCCTTGCCGATCGGGATGTCGTTCCGGATCTCGAGTTCGATTCCGGGCATCGGCCGGCCCACGTGCGCAGCCGCCTGAAGCGCCGTCTGCCAGATCAGGTTGTCCTCGCCAAGGCTGATCAGGTGCGCGTCGCGGCCCTCCGCCCGGATCTTGAGCGTCTCCGAAGGCCGGAAGCGGCACTCGAGATAGATGCTCAGGGCCATGCCCAGAGCGTCGAAGCCCGGACCGAGATTGGCGCTGGTGGCCGGAATGCGTACTTCAGTCCAGCTCATGCGCCTGCCAGCCGCACCGGACGCCCGTTCCGGCAGCTCTCATAAATCCCGAGCACCACCTCCAGCGCCTTCAGCCCTTCCTCGCCCGAAACCAACGGCTGCGTCCGGTTCTTCACGGCGTTGCCGAAGTCCAGGAACTGCCGCTCGAACGGCGTCAGCGGTATGGCCATCGGGTCGCTGGCGCCGCTCATCACCTGTTTCTCCACCGGCGCCGGCTCGCCTTCGTCGTTTTCCACGTCCCACGTGGTCAGCTTGTCGCCCGTGAACACGCAGGTGCCTTTGGTTCCGTGGATCTCGATCCTCTCCGGATAGCCGGGCCAGAACGCCGTCGAGGACTGGATGACGCCCGTGGCGCCGCTTAAGTACTTCATGACGGCGCAGATCACATCCTCGCTTTCGATCCTGTGCCGCGCTCCAAGCTGCCAGTAGCCGAACACCTCCTGCACTCCGCCCGTCAGGTAGTTCAGCACATCCACCTGATGCACGGCTTGATTGATGAGCGCGCCGCCCCCTTCCACCGCCCAGCTGCCCTTGATCGGCCGCGAATAATACGCCTCGCTCCGCCACCACTTCACATAGGCGTCCGCCTGGAGGATGCGCCCCAGCCGCCCCTGCGCGATCGCCTTCTTCACGAAAATCGTCGAGTCGTCGAAGCGGTGCTGGCTGACGACTCCGAGCACGATGCCCGCTTCGCGCGCCGCTTCGATCATCCGGCGCGCCGTTTCCAGGGTGGTCGAGATCGGCTTCTGCACCTGCACCGCCTTGCCGTGCTTCGCCGCAATTTCCAGCGGCTGAAGGCGGAAGTCGGGAAACGTGCAGACGTCGACGAAATCCACTTCCGGGTCCCTGCACAGGTCCTCGTAGGAGGGCACGAACCGGCAGCCGTGCTGCGCGGCGAACTTCTCGCCCGCCTCGCGCGAAATGTCCGTGCAGACGGTGACCTTGTAACCGATGTTCTTGTAAGCCTGGGCGTGCTTGTAGCTGATGGCGCCCGTTCCGATGATGCCGACGCGAAGCATGATAGACCTCCTTCGAGCGGTGAAATCCCTAGGATATCAGCGGCGGCCCGGAGGCGGGCGCCGGTTCACGCCGCTGTCATGGTGTGGTGGTATGGATGAAGCATGTTGCGTACTCCAATCCGCTGTCTTGCTTGCGCCGCCCTGTTTGCGCTGCCGCTGCTGCGCGCGCAGCAGGAGATGGTCCGCCGCCACCGCCCCATGCCCCGGGCGGGGCAGTATCTTGTCCTCAAGGCCGACCTCCACATGCACACCGTGTTTTCCGACGGGCAGGTCTGGCCGGCGACCCGCGTCATGGAAGCCTGGCGCGAAGACCTGGACGCCATCGCCATCACCGACCACGACGACTACCGCCCCAACGAAAAAGACGTCAGCATGGACCTCTCGCGCCCCTACGAAATCGCCCGCCCCATCGCCGAGGGTCTCGGCATCCTCATCGTCCCCGGCGTCGAGATCACCAAGGGCGATCTCCACTTCAATGCGCTGTTCATCCAGGATCCCAACGCCTTCCGCGGCAAAGACCTCCTCGCCGCCCTCGCCGAAGCCAAACGGCAGGGCGCCTTCTCTTTCTGGAACCACCCCGGCTGGAAAGGACGCGCCCAATGGTGGCCGGCAATCGCCACGGCCTATTCCGACAAGCTCTTCCAGGGCATCGAACTGCTCAACGGCCCCACTTACTATGAAGAGGCGCGGGAATGGATCGGCCGGTATGGGCTGACCGTGATGGGCAACTCCGACATCCACAACGCGTCGCTGCCGGAGGAGGCGCGCACGGTGAATCTCGTGCTCGCGAAAGAACGCAGCCTGGAAGCGTTGCGCGAAGCCCTGCACGCCGGGCGCACCATCGCCTGGGACGGCGCGCGCCGCCTCATCGGCAGGCGCGAGTGGCTCGAAGCAGTCGCGCGCGCGTATCTGGCTGCCCCGCGCGAGGTCCGCTTCACGCCGGGCTTCTGGTACAACGGCCTCCCGCTGCGGAACAGCTCTGCGCTCGCCTTCGAACTGAAAGCCGTGGATGCGCCCGCGTGGATGGAGGTGCTGCCCGCCGTGGTTCCGCCCCGCTCCACTACCGTGGTGCTGATTCGGCTGAACCGCGGCGCGCCCAAGGCGCCCGCACGCGTCACCCTGCGCCTGGAAGTCTCCAACACCACCGTCACGGAATCTGGAGCGCCCCTGGTCCTGCCCTTCGAGTTCGAACTGAGACCGTGAGCCGCCCGCCGCGGCGGGCGCCGGCGCAGGCCGGCACTGTTCGCGATAGCATGGTGAGTTTCTTACGAGAGAGCGGGGAGAAACTCTCATGCCCGTCCGGACTCTTCTTCTGGCCCTGCTGCCGCTTCTCCTTCCGGCGCAGCGGATCAACGGCGAACTCAAGCTCTGGCACCGGGTGACGGTCTCCTTCGACGGGCCGGAGACGTCCGAGGACGCCTCGCCCAATCCCTTCACGGACTACCGGCTCGAGGTCGAGTTCCGCCACCCGGCCACGGGGCGCGCCGTCCGCGTGCCCGGCTTTTACGCCGCCGACGGCAACGCCGCGGAGACGTCCGCCGCGCGCGGCCCCGTCTGGCAGGCGCATTTCATGCCGGACGCCGAAGGCGAATGGACGTTCCGCGCCGCTTTCCGCGCAGGGCCATGGATCGCCGTCGACCCTCGCCCTGATGCCGGCGCTCCCGCGGCCTTCGACGGCGCGCAGGGCCGCTTTGCTGTCGGCCCCTCGGACAAGAAAGCGCCCGATTTCCGCGCCAGAGGATTATTGCAATACGTCGGCGGGCATTACCTCAGGTTTGCCGGCAGCGGAGAATATTTCCTGAAAGGCGGCGCCGACAGCCCGGAGAATTTCCTCGCCTATTCCGAGTTTGACGGCACATTTGATCTGGACGCGAGGTTCAACGAGGGCCGGAGCTCCACCGGCAGGCCTTTCGTGCACCGCTATGAGCCGCATGCCCGCGACTGGAGGCCCGGCGATCCGGCCTGGCAGAAAAACAAGGGGAAAGGCATCATCGGTGCGCTGAATTACCTTGCCTCAAAAGGCATGAACAGCGTCTATTTCCTCACTTACAACATCGACGGAGGAGACGGAAAAGATACATGGCCCTGGACGGCTCCTGACATCCGCGACCGCTTTGACGCGAGCAAGCTGGCCCAGTGGGAGATCGTCTTCTCCCACATGGACCGGCTGGGACTGATGCTGCACGTGATCACGCAGGAGACGGAAAACGACCACAGGCTGGGCGGCAGCCCGGGACTCAACAACGTCCGCAAACTCTATCTCCGGGAGCTCATCGCCCGCTTCGCCCATCATCCGGCGCTCGTCTGGAATCTGGGCGAGGAGAACAACACGCCCGGCCCGGATCGCAAAGCCGCCGCCGCCTGGATCCGCGATCTCGATCCCTACGATCACCCCATCGGCGTCCACACGCACCTGAACGCCGCGCGGCGCTTCTACAACGGGATCCTCGGAGACCCCCATTTCGAGGTCAGCTCCATCCAGGCGGACATGGGCTTCTATCACGAAGAAGCCGCGGAGTTGCGCCGGCGCAGCGCGGAAGCCGGGCGCAGGTGGGTGATCTTCCACGACGAGCAGTCCCCCGCCGACATGGGCGTGCTGCCGGACAGCGAAGACCCGGACCATGACATCCCGCGGATCGAAGCCCTCTGGGGCAACCTGATGGGCGGCGGCTCGGGCGTCGAGTGGTATTTCGGCTACCGCTTCCCGAACATGGATCTCGACTGCGAAGACTGGCGCACGCGCGAACGCATGTGGGAGCAGACCCGCATCGCGCTGAAATTCTTCCACCGCTACCTTCCATTCTGGGAAATGGAGCCCGCCGCGCCTCCCTTCCGCGTGGCGGAAGGCTCGCCGGTCCGCGTTCTGGCCAAAATCGGCGAGATCTACGCCCTTCAGCTTCCGCGCGGCGGCTCCGTGCAGATCGCCCTGCCCGAAGGCAGCTACACCGTGCACTGGTTTGATCCGCGCACGGGGGGCGAGTTGATTCAGGGAGAAGTGCGCGAACTTCAGGGCGGCAGGGGGCGCCGGTGGCTCGGGCTGCCGCCTGCGGAGCGTTCGCGCGACTGGGTGGCGCTGATCCGCAGGAAACGCTAAGTTGAGAGCCATGCGAGTCAGCAGACGCGCTTTTCTGACCGCGCCGGCGCCGACTGTGCTGGCGCGCGGGCGGCGCCTGCGCATCGGCGTGATGGATGGCGTAGCGCTGGCGCCGTCCGATCCCGAGTCCGTTGCCGTGGCGGCGCGCTCCGGCTGCGAGGGCATTCAGGTCACGCTCGGCCGGCAGACCACCGCCGGCCACTTGGTGATGGCCTCGCCGGAGCGCCAGCGGGCGTTCCTCGCCGCCTCGAAACTCCACCGCGTGCCCATCGTTTCGACTTACATTGACATCCTCCATGTGCACTGCCTGAAGAACGGCCGCGAGGCGCTGCGGTGGGCGTCCGAGGGCATCGAGATCACCAGGCGGCTGGACGCGCGCATCTTGATGCTCGTCTTCTTCGGCAAGTGCGCTCTCGAAACCCGCGAGGAGATGGAAGCCGTCGTGGGACCGCTGAAAGAACTGGCCCGCGAGGCCGAACGCGCCGAAGTCATCCTCGGATTTGAGAACACCCTCCGCGCCGCCGACGACATCCGCATTCTGGACGCTGTGGGTTCGCCCGCCATGCAGGTCTACTACGACATTGGCAACGCCACCAACCTCTACCGTGCCGATCCGCTCCAGGAACTGCGCCTGCTCGGGCGCAAGCGCATCTGCCAGGTGCATGTGAAGGACAAGGGCTGGCTCGGCGAGGGCGCCGTGGACGTGGCGGGCGCGGTGAAAGCGCTCAAGGAGATCGGCTGGCGCGGCTATCTGGTGCTGGAAACCAGCGCGCCGTCGAGGAACAAAGAGGAAGACCTGAAGCGGAACGCCGCTTACTTGCGCCGGCTTGCCGGCTGACGCCGGCTGCGGGCAGGTCAGTCGAACAGGTACCGCGCCAGCATCCGCTTCAGCTCCTCGAGAATCTTCCGCCGCTCCTCCGGCGGTTCCTGCGCATAGGCGAAGGCGATCATCCGCTCGCCGGTTTCGACCGCCATGCGCAGCCGGAGATCCAGCACAGTTGAATCGCGCACGCCGAGCTTCCGCCGCATGAACGCCCGCAGCAGACCCGCCGGCCCCGCGCCCGGACGCGTCTGCGATTCGCGCGCGAGGGCCGAAATGTGGCCGCCGAGAGCGAGCGTGCGGAAATCCGGGTGCGCCTCCAGATACTCGATGTAGGCGTCCAGCAGCCTGCCGAGGAACTCCGCTCCGGAACGGAAAGCCGCTTTCAGCAGCACCTTCGCCATGCGGGCGCGGAACTCCTCCATGTGCCGCACGGCCACCGCGTCGAGGATCGCCTGTTTATCGGGGAAGAACCGGTAGAGCGCGCCGACGGAGATGCCCGCCTCGGCGGCGATCCGCGTGGTGTTCACCTCTTCGAGCGGCAGCCGCGCAAGCAGCGCCGAGCAGGCGCGCAGAACGGCTTCCACCGTAGATGCGCCGCGCCGCTGCACGGGCTCGCGCCGCACCGGCAGCCGCGGTTCGGATTCGGCGCTCATCGGGTTCCGGCCGGGATGCCGGTCACTTCGCGTATTGGCAGAGGTGGTTCTCCGCCTTGATGTACCACGGCTTGTAATTGACGGCCTTGGGATCCATGCAGCCGGCCAGGTTCAACAGTTCCACCTTGCGGAACTCGATCGGATGGCTTTCCGACTGCAAGGAAATCGACCCACCGCGCAGCAGCACGCCGTCGCGTTTCACCTGCGGATCGTGGTTGTTCACGTTGCCGCCGCCGATCTGCGGCATCTCGTACCACAGCACCTGCTCGCCGTTGACGAAGTGCTTGATCGTCCCGTCGCCATGCACCTCCACCTCGGCGCGCACCCACTGGTCGCCGTCGAAGGTCTTCGAGCTTGAGCTGATGCAGTGGCGGGTCTCGAGCTTATCGTTCATCACGACGTTCGTGCCGGGCGTGCACAGGTTGGCGGTGGTCCGCGGCCCTTTGCCCAGCCCGCCCAGAAGCTGCACTTCGATGGAAATGGGGAAGTTCTGATCCTTGCGCATCGTCTTGGGCGGCTGGCCGTGGATCATGATGCCGCTGTTGCGCGTGGCCCATGCCGGACCGCCGGGGCACTGCTCGCCCACGAAGCGGTATTCGACCGCGATGCGGTAGTAGGAGAACGGCTCCTTGTAGAACAGGTGTCCGAAGCGGTTGTTGAATTTGTCGTACTTGTCGTAGGCGACCTTGAGCACACCGTTCTCGACACGGAAGGTGTTGCCGAAATTCTCGCCCACTTCGTAGCCGGTGATTTTCGGAATCCAGCCGTCGAGATCCTTCCCGTTGAAGAGCTGGATCCAGTCCTCGGGCTTTGGCCCCTGCGGTTGCTGCGCGGCCAGGGGCAGCAGGCAGAGCAGGAGCAGGCAGCAGGTGAAAACGGAGATTCTCATGGCGCCCCCCAGTATAACGGGGCCCGGACGTTCAGATCATCTCGCGCAGCAGTTCCGGGCGCGGCTGCGGGATCACCACTTTATTCACAAGCAGCCCCTTGCGCGCCACCTGCTGAGCTCCCGCCTCCACCGCCGCGCGCACGGCAGCCACGCTGCCCGTGCACGAAGCGAACGCCTTCCCTCCAAGCGCCATCGCCAGCCGCACCTCGACCAGCCGCACATTGGCTGCCTTCGCCATCGCGTCCGCGGCTTCGACGAGGCTGGCAACGGAGAACGCCTCGACGATGCCGAGAGCTTCCAGATGATCCGGCGCCGCCGTGCCGCTGATGGCAGGAAAGATGTCCTCGTGCACATTGGGGATGACGAAGGTGTCGATTACCGAGAAGTCGCCCGCCTGGCAGCCTGCCTCCACGGCTGCACGCACAGCCGCCACATCGCCCCGCACCATCACCATGTACTTGCCGCTGCAAATGGTGCGCGCCAGCACCAGTTCCACGTCCGCCGCCTTCAGCATCGCGTCGCAAACCTCGAATCCGGCGGCGATGCTCGACAGCTCAATCAGTCCGATGGAGTTCCGTGCCACAGCAGATCCTCGCTTCCAGCTCAGGCTTCGATTTCAATCGCCTCCGGCGTGACGCGCGCGACGCGCCCGCCGATGCTTGCGTGGACAAAAGCGCCCAGTTCGCCATCGTTCATCCTTGCGATCACCTCGCCCCGCTTCACTTCCTGCCCTTCCCGAACACATGGCGCGGCGGGCTTGCCCGCATGCTGCTTGGTGAGGATGCGCACGCGCGCGGGGTGCGGCTCGGCGCTGGAAAACGGCGTCGGCGCATCGTACTGCTCCACCTGGAGGCGCCGGCGCAGCTGCGCCTGCGGCACGCGGCGGTACTCCTTCATCGGGTGCACGCGCACCGGCTTCGTCTGCACATATTTGATCCCCGCCGCACGCAGGTCCGCTTTGGCCTGGTCGCACGCCTCTTTCGGGAACAGATCCTCAGGGCAGGCGTAGAGCGTGCAGAGCCCGCAGGCGCAGCACAGTTCGCCCCACTGGCTCCAGTTCTCCTTGCCGGAAAGCGTGAAGCCGAGCGTGCGCATCACCTTGTGCGGCTGCACGTCGTAGCCGAGCAGGTAGCGCGGGCAAAACTCCGTGCAGTAGCTGCACTGATCGCAGGCGCTCTTGCCGATGTGCGCCATCGCCTGCGCGGGCCGGCTCCTGCGCCTCACCAGCAGGTGATCTTCCGGCAGCACGATCAGCCCGCAGGTCGTCTTGGTCACCACGCCGGACAGATCGAACGTCAGCGAACCCATCATCAGCCCGCTGACGAACACGCCCGCGCGCTCCACCGTCATGCCTCCGGCAACTGCGATCAGGTCGGCGAAGCTCGTGCCGATGGGCGCCCAGAAGGCGCATGGCTGCCGCACGGCTCCGGTGATCGAGACGAACTTCCGCGTGACGCTCTCGCCGCGCGCGGCGCGCTCCACGTTCAGCAGAGTCTCCACGTTGTTCACCACGCAGCCGACCTGGAGCGGGATGCCCGCGGGCGGAATCAGCCGCCCGGTAGCCGCATAGACGATCTCGTACTCGTCGCCGGACGGATAAAAGTCGCCGAGCAGCGTCATGCCGATGCCCGCCTTGCGCGCCACCGGCTCCACCGCCTCGACCGCGGCGCGGTTCTTCTCCTTCAGGCAGAACCGTCCCTGCGCGGCGGACACAGCTTCCATCATCCGTTTCATCCCGGCGATGATTTCGCCGGGGTAACGCCGCATCAGCTCGTAGTCCTTGTGCAGCAGCGGCTCGCACTCGGCGCCGTTGGCCAGCACATACTCGGCGCGGGACGCGGCTTTCACTTCCGTTGGAAATCCGGCGCCTCCGGCGCCGACGACGCCCATCTCTCGCAGTGTGCGGCTCAGGTCCACGGCAGCAGTGAAAACACTCAGGATAGCGCAGCCGGCAGCCCCGGCAGGCGCGCTACGAAGTCCGGGCCAGAACGCGGCGCACTTCTTCGGTGAGCCTTTCCGGCGTGAAGGGTTTGGGCAGAACAGGCCAAGCGAGGGCGTCTCCGCGCCGGGGATAACCGCTCATCAGCAGCACCTGCATCTGCGGGAACCGCTTCGTCAACGCATGGGCGAGCTCGTCGCCGTCCATGCCGGGCATGGAGACGTCGGTCAGCAGCAGCCGGATCCCCGGATGAGCTTCAGCCAGGCGGAGGGCGGTCTCCGCGTCCTCAGCCTCATGCACACGGACGCCCGCCGCGCGGAGCACGGTCACCACAAATTTCCGCACCTCAGCCTGATCTTCCACCACCAGAAGCTCGGCGTGAATCGCCCCTTCCGGCGCAACCGGAGATTCAGCCGAAAAATGCTTCCGAGCCGCGCCCTCGTTTGCAATGGGCCACTCGATGCGGAAGCATGCGCCGCGCCCAGGCTCGCTCCTTGCCTCAATAGAGCCTTCGTTCTGCGTGACAATGCCGTAGACGACCGACAATCCAAGCCCCGTGCCCTGCCCTTTCGGCTTGGTGGTGAAGAAAGGCTCGAAGATCTGCCCGCGGATCTCCTCCGGGATGCCCGGACCTGTGTCCGAGACCTCCAGAACGATGCGGTCCGCCTCAGCCCGCGCCACGATCTCGACCGCGCCCTGCCCCTGCATGGCATCGCGGGCGTTCACGCACAGGTTCAGGATCACTTGCTGGAATTGCGACGGATCCATGCGGACGGGCGCCAGACCAGGCTCCACCTGCAGGCGAAGCTCGCATTTTTCGCCCAGCAGGCTGTGAAGCACAGGTTTCATCTTCTCCAGCGCTTCGGCGATGTCCATGCTTTCCCGCTGCACCGGCTGCCTGCGGCTGAAGGCAAGCAGCCGCCCCGTCAGCTCTGACGCCCGGGCGCCGGCGGCGAGCGCCGCCTCGAGGCGCGCCCGCGCGGGATGCTGCGCCTCCGTCTGCATCAACGCCAGCTGGCAGTTGCCGTTGATCACGGTCAGCAGGTTGTTGAAGTCATGCGCCAGACCGCCCGCCAGCTTTCCGATCGACTCCATTTTCTGCGACTGGCACACCTGCTCGCCCAGCGTGATCTCCCTGGTGATGTCGCGCTTGACCGCGACGAAATACTCGATCTCGCTGTCCTGGTTGAAAACTGGCGAAATCGTGCACTCCTCAATGAACAGGCTGCCGTCCTTGCGCCGGTTCTCAAACCTGCCAGACCAGGGTTTTCCTGAGAGAATCGTCCGCCAGAGATCCTCGTAGAATTCCCTGGGCTGCCGGCCGCTCTTGAGGATGCGGGGATTGCGCCCCAGCGCTTCATCGCGGCGGTAACCCGTGACCCGCTCGAAGGCCGGGTTCACGAACAGGATTGAACCGTTGCGGTCCGTCATGACCACCGAGTCGGAGGTCTGCCGCACGGCTTCGGCCAGCCTCCGCGCTTCGTCCTGCGCTTCCATCAGCTCCGAAATGTCGCGTTCGCTGCCCCGGATCCCTATCTGGCGCCCTTCTTCGTCCCGAAGCGGTCCCCAGGATGCGGCCATCCAGCGGAGTTCTCCGTTTTTGGACAACAGCCGGTAGGGAGCAAGATGGAATTCCAGTCCCTCGAAACACTTCTGCCAGCGCTTTTGCAGCCGTTCCCGCTCATGAGGATGCGCCCAGCAGGCGAAGCCCTCGCCGGCCAGTTCCGCCGTGGTTCTGCCCGTAAGCCTATTGGCAGCGGGATTGCAGTAGAGCAGCCGCCCCTCCATGTCGAACGCCAGGATCATCTCGGACAGGCTGTCGGCCACAAGTTCCAGCCGCTGCTGGGCCTCCTTGCGCGCCTTTTCGCTGGCGGCAGCGGCGCGGCGCTGGTGCTGGTAGGCGGCGAAGAGAACAAGCAGAATTCCCAGCAGGGCCGTCAGGACGGCAGTGGCCAGGCGATGCCGCTCCACCTGTTGCTGCGCCTGCATCAGCACGGTCATCTCATGAGCGTCCCGGATGGTCGCCCGGCCCCAGCGCGTGAGCAGGCGGGCGATCTCTCCCGCGGCTGCCATGCGGCCGATCTCCTCGCGCAGGGCGTCGGCTGCCGCCCGCGCCTTGTGGTGCGCGCCGATGGCAAGCATGAATGGGGGCGCCGGCGTTTCGACTTCGGCCAGCTCCACGCCCTGTCTCAGCCCGCCCTGCATCAGCGCCATCGAGATTGTGAGATCGTCTCCCATCACGGCTTCGGCTTTCCCGTCCGAAAGCATTTCCAGGGCGTACTTCGTCGTCGGCACCGGGATCACGGCCGCCCCCGGCGCCCATTCGTGGGTCTTGGCGATGTTAATGGGCAGATCCTTGACCGCGATTCGCCTGCCCCGGAGATCGCGGACCGTCCGGATTCCAGATTCTTTCCGGACGACGAATTTCATGTAATTGTTCAGGTACGGCGTGGAAAAATAGACGTGAGCCCTCCGCTCCCGCAGCACAGTCATTGTGGGCCAGAGGTCGACCTTGCCGCTTCGCACCGCGCGCTCGGCACTCTCCGGGCAGTAGACCCACTCCAGCCGGATCCGGGCGCGCCTGGCCGCTTCGATCACCAGCTCCGGGCCGAAACCGCCGGGCTTTCCTCCCGGCGCTGTGAACATATTAGGCGGATCCTCCTCCCAACCAACGCGCCAGATGCGTTCATGGAGGATTGTGCGGGAGTGCCACCACCATGCCGCTGAAGACAGCACGGCCGCGAGCGCCAGACCGCCGATAATCTTCTTGCGCATGAGGACGGAGCCGCCACCTGGCGGGACGATTCCTTACACGCCAATTATATCGGTCCCGCCCGGCGTCCCGTTGCAGACCCGCGCGGCATGATAAAACAGAGCCATGGGCATGAATCGCGAATCCAGCATCCGCCTGCTGAACCAGGCGGTGGCAGACGAGCTGCAGGCCGTTCACCAGTACATGTACTTTCATTTCCACCTCGACGATCAGGGCTTCGGCCCGCTCTCGATGCTGTTGAAACGGATCGCCATCATGGAAATGGGCCACGTGGAGACGCTGGCCGAACGGATCCTGTTCCTCAAAGGCGATGTCGACATGGCGCTCGCCGCACCGGTGGAGCGCATCACAGATCCACAAGCCATCCTGGCCAAAGCCATGGCCATGGAAGAAGAAAGCGCTGCGTCTTACAACAAAGCCGCGCTCGATTGCTCCGCCAACGCCGATTCCGCGTCCAAACAGATCTTTGAAAAATTGGTTGCGGATGAGGAGACACACTTCGACCTGTTCGAAAAGCAGCTCGACAACATCAAGCGCTTCGGCCCGTCTTATCTCGCGCTGCAATCCTTCGGGCCGGGGGAGGCGGAAAAAGAGGGCGCCGCGGGCTGAGCCCCGGCGGTCCATCGTTCCCTCCAGCGCGCCACCGCCCACGAAAGCAGAGCGGCTCCGTCCGCCTCTGCAGGCGGCGGGAGCCCCAGCAATGCCAGCGCGGCGCGGAGGTTCTCGCAGTCGCGGGAAGGATCGAGCGCCGGCGCCCGGTTCTGCTTGCTCAGCTTCCGCCCTGCGCCGTCCACGGCCACCGGATGATGGAGATAGAGCGGCTGAGAAAGGCCCAGCGCCTGTTGCAGCAGGATCTGCCGCGGCGTGGAATCGAGCAGATCGGCGCCGCGCACCACGTGCGTGACGCCCTGCCCGGCGTCGTCCACGACAACGGCAAGCTGGTAGGCGAAACAGCCGTCGGCGCGAAGCAGGATGAAGTCCCCGGCCTCCTCTTCCACATCCTGCTCGAACCATCCTTGCCACCGGTCGTGGAATCCCACGCGCCCAGGCGGCACGGGGAATCGCCATGCCCGTGCGGCAGCGCCTTCCGGCAGTCCATTCCGGCACCGCCCGGAATAGCGTCCCGCCGCCTCCCGCCGCGTGCACGCGCACGGATAGGCGAGTCCGGCCCTTCGCAGCCGCTCCAGGGCTGCGCGGTAAGCCTCCTTCCGCCGGCTTTGCCACACAACGGGGCCGTCCCAGTGGAGACCCAGCCGCTCCAGAGTGCGCAGGATCTCGCCGCCCCAATGCGGGCGGCACCGCGGCTCGTCCACATCTTCGATCCGCACCAGCCATTCGCCCTCGTGGGCGCGGGCGTCGAGCCACGAGCACACGGCGGCCACGAGCGAGCCAAAATGCAACGGTCCCGTCGGCGAGGGAGCAAAACGCCCGCGGTACATCCTTTCCGCATTCTCGCCCACGCTCGATGCGGCGCGGGAGATGAGGCAGAATGAGAAACCGGCAGCGCAACGTTGTCCCCCGCCTTCCTGTGGCAGGGCGGCGTCATCCAGGCTTCCACGCGGCAGGCCGGTCCAGTCCCGTCTACGGTTGCCATTGCGGAGGTCTGGAGAAAGCCGGAACGGGAGGGCGCAAGTTCCATCGCGAAAATTCCAATTCGTGTGGAACGAGCGGAAGCGCGCCACGTCAGGCTGCTTCGGCCGTTTCGTCCTCCACCCGGGGTGATAGGATCGGACCATGATCCGCCTTACCCGCCGAAGCGTTCTGGCCTCATCCGCTCTGCCGCTGATGGCCGCGAAGTTTACTCAGCCGCTTGGCGTGCAGTTATACACGGTCCGCATGCTGATGCCGAAAGACCCGCGCGGGACGCTGGCTGCGATCGCCGGCATGGGGTATCAGTTTGTCGAGCCGGGCCGCGGGCAACTCGCGCAGCTTGAGCCGTACCTGAAGGAACTCAAGCTCTCCACGCCGAGCGTCGGACTGGAGCTGCCGCTGGTCACCGGGCGCCCGCAGGGCGCGCCGGCGCTCGCCAACGCGCCTCAATCCCTGGAGGAGGCGATTGCGCCCCTGCCGGCGAAGGGCGTGCGGTTCGCCGTCATTTCTTACGTGGGCAAGCCCGACCGCGACGCGCCCGGCTTCTACGAAAGGTTCGCCGATCAGATGAACAAGTCCGGCGAGACCTGCCGCAGGCTCGGCGTGCAGCTCTGCTACCACCACCACTCGTTCGAATTCGATCCGGCTGGCGGGAAGCGGCCCTTTGACAAGCTCGTCGAAAGGTTCGATCCGAAGCTCGTACACTTCGAGATCGACACCTTCTGGATGAAGATCGGCGGCGAGGATCCGGCGGCGATGCTGCGCCGGCTGAAGGGGCGCGTCTCGCTGGTCCACCTGAAGGACATCGCCCGCGGCACGGCGGTCGAGTACAACGAGGGCAAAGTGGCGCGGGAGGCATTCAAGGAAGTCGGCAACGGCGAGCTGAACTGGCCAAGCGTACTGAAGGCGTGCGAAGAGGCGGGTGTGCGCCACTATATCGTGGAGCAGGACTGGTGGCCCGGCAACCCGCTCGACAGCCTCAAGCAGAGCATCACCTTCCTTCGCTCCTGAAGGAACAGGGACGCAGCGAAGAGCGGCAGAGCCAAGCTCCGCCGCTCTTCGCCGCCGCTGCCTCAGAAAAGCTTGGCCGCGAACTCGTTCAGGTAATTCCGCCAGACGATCCAGGTGTGGGCGCCGCCGGTTTCCTTGTATTCGGCCGGGAAGCCGTATTTCTTGAACAGGGCGACGGTGGCGCGGCTGGTTTCCACCAGGAAGTCCTGGCTGCCGGTGGCGAACCAGAACACTTTCAGCCCCTGCCTGGCTTTGGCATTTTCGAGCGCCGCCTTGTTGCGCTCCTCCCAGGAGGGGCCCTTCTGAGGCGGCATGTTCGGGCGCGGGACGATGCCGAAGATGCCTGAGCTGAAAACGCCGATGTAGCCAAAGCGGCTGAGATTGGGGATGGCGATGTTCAACGTGTGGGCGCCGCCCATGGAGAGCCCGGCGATGGCGCGGTGGGCGCGGTCCGCGATCACGCGGTAGTGCTTTTCGACATAGGGCAGGATGTCCTGCATGAACTCTTGCGGGAACTCATCGGCTGCCTGCGAGCCCGGCATGCGGGGAGCGCGGCTGGTGTGGCCGGCGGGCATCACGACGATCATCGGCTTCGCCTTCTTCGCTGCGATGAGATTGTCGAGGATGAAGCCGGCGCGGCCCACTGTGCTCCAGGAGTTGTCCGAATCGCCGGCGCCGTGCAGCAGGTAGAACACGGGGTACCTGCCGCTGCCAAGCTCATATCCGGGCGGCGTGTAGATGTGCATGCGGCGGAAGCGCTTCAGCACGGAAGAATAGTAGGTCACTTCGGCCACCGCGCCGTGCGGCACATCGGCTGTATCCATGAAAGCCGCGCCGGGCATATGCACGAGGCTCCAGGAATTGTTGTTCGATTCGCTCGTGACGGGGTTGCGCGGATCGATGACCGGCACGCCGTCGACGAGGAAGAAGTAGCGGTACGAGCCGGGCTCGATCGGACCCAGCACCACTTCCCAGACGCCGTTTTCGGCCCTGGCAAGCGGAGCGCCCTTCTGGTTGCCGGGGATGTCGGTGCCGATCAGGCGCACTTCCGACGCCTTGGGAGCAAGGATCCGGAACGCCACCCGGCCGCCCTCCAGGAGTTGCGGCGATTGCACCTGGGGTTGCGGCGGACCCTGCGGCGGCTGGGCGAGGCCAAGAGAGCAGGCAAGCGCGAACGAGAGAAGCAGGCGACTTCGGTAAAGCATGGGATGGATGCACCTCTGGATCTTGCGAAAGCGAATCCGGCGGCTGACCGCCTGCGGCGGATTTTTTCCGTATGGCGTGACCGGGCCGCTGGAGGTAACAAGCACCGCCGGGCTGCCGGATGACCGCTGCACCGGCGGCAGCCGCGGGTGACGCGGGCGGAGCGCAGACGCCGGCTCCGCCGAGGAGGGATCCACAGAGGGAAGAGCGGATGCGCTACTTTTCCAGCAGGAACTGGCCCGTCACCATGGCGTCGATTCCAGAGGAGTAGAAACTCCTCACGGCGTCGCGCGGCGTGCAGACCAGAGGATCGCCGAACAGGTTGAAGCTGGTGTTGTAGAGCACAGGCAAGCCTGTGCGTTTTCCCCATTCCACCAGCAGCCGGTGAAAGAGCGGGTTCTCGCTCTTCGAGACGACATGGACGCGCACCCAGTCTCCGCCGAGCACGGCCGCCTCAAACGTTTTCCGGTGCTTCTGTTTCACGCGGCTCACGGTGGCGAGGAAGCGCGCATTCGGGCCGGTTTCGAAATACTCGTCCGCCGCCTCTTCGGGCACCGACGCGGCGAACTTGCGGAAGGACTCGCGGTGCTTGATGTAGACGTTGAGGTTCTCTGTCGAGTAGGGATCCAGGGGAGAAGCCAGGATGGAGCGGTTGCCCAGGGCGCGCGGCCCGAATTCCATGCGGCCCTGCATCCAGGCCACGATCCTGTCCTGCGAAAGCTGATCGAGCGCGGCTGCCAGCAGCTCCTCCCGGGTGGGCAGGAAGCGGAAACGGAGCTTGCAGTTCTCGAGCACCCGTTTGATCTGCTCGGCCGAAAACTCCGGGCCGAGGCAGAGGGACCGCATCGGACAGCGCTCGCTCCGGCCATGGGTGCGCCGCCAGGCGTGATAGGCCGCGCCGATGGCCGTGCCGCTGTTGCCCGCCGCGGGCTGCACGAAAACGTTGTCCCAGCGGCCGCTGCGCTCCAGCGCCGCCACCAGCAGGGCGTTGAGCGCCAGCCCGCCCGCCAGGCAGAGATTGCCGCCCGCGCCGGCGAAATCCATGACGATGGCCTCGGCGGCTGACTGAATGCTGGCCGCGAGGTCGGGCTTCATCGCCTCCGGGATCTCCGCGCCTTCGGCCAAACCCAGGGCCTCATAGAAGCGCGCGCCGAACCCGCCCGCCTCCCGCCGGTCCATGTCGAACCACGCCGGGTCGGCGCGGAAGCCCGAGGCGTCCTGGCGCAGAATCTCGCGGAACACGCCGGCGTACTTCGGCTCGCCGGAAGCCGACAGCCACTGGACCTTGTGCTCTTCGAGCATCGGACGGAAGCCCAGCAGTTCCGTGACGCGGCTGTAGAGGTCGCCGAGCGAATCCGGATAGGACATCTCGGCTTCCAGCCACAGGTCGGTGCCCTCGGCGCGCCAGCGGGACCCGCAGCGGAAGTCGCCCACATTGTCCATCGCCACCACGGTGGCCCGGTCAAACGGCGAAGCGTAATAGGCGGACGCGGCGTGCGCGCGGTGGTGATCCACGCTGACGACGCGCGCCTTCGGGAACAGGCTGCGCAGCTCGAGATGGATCTGGCGGGCGCGGTGGCCTTCGCCCAAAGGGCGCGCCAGGGCCACGGTTTCGACATCTCCGCCCTGAACGCCGCCGATTTCCAGCGCCATGCGCATGGCTTCCACCGGCAGGGCGCCGCGCATGTGCCTTGGCGCCGCCTTCTGCTGTTCGACGGCGGACACCAGCTCTCCGTCCCGCAGGACGGCGCAGGCGGCGTCCTTCTGGAGCCCGCCCAAACCCACGATGATCATGCTTGCCCCGGATTCAGTTTTTTCTCGACCTTCGCCCATGTGTCGCGCAGCCCGACGGTGCGGTTGAACACCATCTTCTCCGGCGCCGTATCGGGATCGACGCAGAAGTAGCCCAGGCGCTCAAACTGAAAGCGGCTGCCCGGCGGAGCCCCTTTGAGAGACGGCTCCATCCGGCAGCCTGTGAGCACTTCCAGCGAATTCGGGTTCAGGTTGGAAGTCCAGTCCTTGCCCGGCTCGGCATCGTCGGGATCGGGCTTCACGAACAGGTTGTCGTAGAGCCGCACTTCCGCCTCGAAGGCGTGCGGCACGCTCACCCAGTGAATGGTCGCCTTCACTTTGCGCCCGTCCGGCGTGTTGCCGCCGCGAGTCTGCGGATCGTAGATGCAGTGCACTTCGACGACGTTGCCCTGCGCGTCCTTCACGCAGCCCGTGCAACGCACGATGTAGCCGTAGCGGAGGCGCACCTCGTTGCCCGGATAGAGCCGGTAATAGCCCTTGGGCGGCGTTTCGCGGAAATCGTCGCTCTCGATCCACAGCTCGCGCGTGAACGGCACGAGCCGGGTTCCGGCGTCCGGATCCTCGGGATTGTTCACCGCCTCCATCTGTTCGACCTGGTCTTCGGGGTAGTTGTCGATCACGAGCTTCACCGGGCGCAGCACCGCCATCACGCGCGGCGCGCGCCTGTTCAGCTCCTCGCGGAGGCAGTGTTCCAGCAGTCCGAGCTCGACGATGCCGTTGGTCTTGGAGACGCCGATGCGGCTGCAGAACGTGCGGATGGCTTCCGGCGTGTAGCCGCGCCGCCGCATGCCGCTGAGCGTGGGCATGCGCGGATCGTCCCAGCCGCGCACGAAGCCGGTTTCGACCAGGCGCAGCAGGCGGCGCTTGCTCAGCACCGTGTAAGTGAGATTGAGCCGGTCGAACTCGATCTGCTGCGGCGCATGGATGCCGAGCTCGCGGATGAACCAGTCGTAAAGCGGGCGGTGGTCTTCGAACTCGAGCGTGCAGATGGAGTGCGTGATGCCTTCGATCGAGTCCGACTGTCCGTGGGCGTAATCGTACGTCGGATAGATGCACCACTTGTCTCCCGTGCGGTGATGCGAGGCGTGGAGGATGCGGTACATCACCGGGTCGCGCAGGTTCAGGTTGGGCGATGCCATGTCGATCTTGGCCCGCAGGGTGCGCGAGCCGTCGGGGAATTCGCCGCTGCGCATGCGCTCAAAGAGGTCCAGGTTTTCTTCGACGCTGCGGTTGCGGTACGGACTCTCCCTGCCGGGCTCAGTGAGCGTGCCGCGGTATTGGCGCACCTCGTCGGCGCTCAGGTCGCACACATACGCCTTGCCCGTCCGGATGAGCAGCTTGGCCCACTCGCAGAGCTGTTCGAAATAGTCTGAGGCGTAGTACAGGCCATCCCACTCGAAGCCGAGCCAGCGGACGTCGGTCTGGATGGACTCGACGTACTCGACCTCTTCCTTGCAGGGGTTGGTGTCGTCGAAGCGCAGGTTGCACTTGCCGCCGAATTCGCGCGCAAGGCCGAAGTTGAGGCAGATGCTCTTGGCGTGCCCGATGTGGAGATAGCCGTTGGGCTCGGGCGGGAAGCGGGTGTGCACCCTGCCTCCGT
Source organism: Arcobacter sp. (assembly GCA_020723085.1). Classification (GTDB taxonomy): domain Bacteria; phylum Acidobacteriota; class Terriglobia; order Bryobacterales; family Bryobacteraceae; genus JANWVO01. Next base: position 119,367 of record DYJN01000003.1, on the reverse strand, counting down.
GCTTGCCGGTCTCCAGATCCCGGAGGATGATGTCGCGGATGAAGTTGGACGGGCGCGGCTCGCCGGCGCCACCGTTGTTGCCGTTTTCTTCAGCCATGTCTTTTCACGATTCCCGTCTGAGCATTTCGATGGCGCGGGCGATCCGTTCCAGGCATATTTCACGCCCTGCCACCTCCAGCGTCTCGAACAGCGGCGGCGCGTTCTTGCGCCCGCAAACCGCCACGCGGATCGGCTGGAACATCTGGCCCGCCTTCAGTCCGAGCCCGGAAGCCGCCGCCCGCAGCCGCTCTTCAATGGCCGCATGGGAGAAGTCGCCATCGGAAAGCACGGTCAGGGCCTTCTCCAGCGCGCGCAGCGCCATGGCGCGGTCGCCCTTCTGCGGAACCAGCTCGGCCGGATCGTACGGCGCGAGCTCGCGCACGAAAAAGAAGTCCGCCACGCTGACGGCATCGTTCAGCGTCTTGATCCTCTCCTGAATCAGCGGCGTCACGCGCAGGGCCTTGCCGCGGGAGACCTCGTAGCCGGCCCGGCGCCACACCGGCTCGAGCAGCTCCGCCAGCCGCTCCGCGGGCAGCGAGTAGATGTGCTGCGAATTCAGCCAGAGGGCCTTGGGATCGATGGGATCCTCGTCCGTGAAATTGACGACCGCGTTGGAGCGGTTGACACCCTCAAGCGTGAAGGCTTCAATCAGCTCCTCGCGCGACATCTTCTCGCGGTTGTCCTTCGGATTCCAGCCAAGCAGGCACAGGAAGTTCACATAGGCATCCGGAAGGAAGCCGGCGTCGCGGTAAGTGAGCACGCTGACCACGGGACCGTGGCGGCGTTTGCTGAGCTTGGCGCCGTCAGGCGCGATCAACAGGGGCAGGTGGGCGAACTCCGGCATCCGCGCGCCGAGGGCTTCGAACAGCAGGATGTGCTTGAAGGTGTTGGTCAGGTGGTCCTGACCGCGGATGATGTGCGTGATGCGCAGATCGGCGTCGTCCACGCAGGAGGCATGGTGGTAAGTGGGCGCCCCGGTGGAGCGGAGAAGGGCGAAGTCCTCGATGTCGGCGGTGGACTTGGACTGTTCGCCGTAAACGAGGTCGCGGAAGACCACGGCGCGCTCAGGCTCACGCGGGACGCGGAAGCGGAGGACAAACGGCTCGCCCGCGGCGGCGCGCCTGTCGGACTCGGCGCGGGAAAGCGCCCGCATTTCGGGGTGGCATAGCCAGCCCGCCTTGCCCTCGCCCTCTTCTGACAGCGCCTTGGCGTCCGGCGGAGTGAAATCGCGGTAGGCGAAGCCGTTTTCGAGCAGCGCCTCCGCCGCATCGCGGTAGAGCCGGAAACGCTCGCTCTGCCGGTATTGCTCGTCCCAGCCCAGGTCCAGCCAGCGAAGCCCTTCGAAGATGGAATCCAGCGACTCTTCCGTGTTGCGCTCGACGTCGGTGTCGTCGATGCGGAGGATCATCGTGCCGCCGTTGTGGCGCGCGAAGAGCCAGTTGAAGATGAACGTCCTGGCGCTGCCGATATGGAGATAGCCCGTCGGCGAGGGAGCAAAGCGCACTCTGGCCATGAAACTTTCAGTATCTCATGCCCGTTTCGCCGCCCACTCCTCGCGCACCTGTTCGAGCTGTTCCACGGTGAGCTCCTCGGCTCGGCGGGAGGCGAACGGGAAGTCGCCGCGGCCGAGATTGTTCCGCAGCGTCTTCCGCTTGTGCCGGAAACACCGTTCGGCGAAGGCGAGAAACGCCGGGTAATCGGCCACGCGCGGCGCAGCGAGCGGAGTCAGCCGCACTACGGCGCTGTCCACCTTAGGCGGCGGGCGGAAGGCGCCGGCTTTGACGGTCATGAGCACTTCCACACCGCACAGGGCCTGCGCGGCAACGCTGAGATAGCCGTACTCGCGGCTGCCGGGACGGGCGGCAAGGCGCAGCGCCACCTCCCGCTGAACGAGAAACACGGCCCGCACGAGGCCCGCGCCCAGCGCCAGAGTCTTCCTCAGGATCGGACCGGTGATGTAGTAAGGAATGTTGCCGCAGACGGCGGCCGGAGCAAGCAGGGCAAAATCCACTTCCAGCACGTCGCCCTCGATCAGACGGAAGCGGGAGTCGGTTCCGAACCGCGTCCGGAGCCCCGCGGCCAGATCCGGATCGGTCTCGATGCCGATCACCTCGGGCGCGCGCTCGAGCAATCGTCCGGTCAGCCCGCCCGGCCCGCAGCCGATTTCGATGACACGGCACGGTGCGCCGCCGCAAGCAGCGGCGGCGATCCGGCCGAGAATACCCTGATGGAAAAGAAAGTGCTGTCCGAGCGGACGTCCCACGCCTCGCAGCTCAGCCCCGAACGTCGATCTCGCTGCGCCCCCGGAACTTCACGCGAACCCAGCCGCTGACGGGCTGCCCGAATGCGGTGGCCGGATGGAACGAAGTCATCAACAGCATGGCCGCCAGGCGGCGGCGCATGTTTTCTGTGGCCACGGAGCCGAAGCTCTGCGGAACAACGAAGTCGAGCACACGGCCTTCTTCATCGACGAAGATGTCGAGCGTCACCTCGGAGTCGTCGGAGAGATCGAACAGGACGCTGCGCACGGTGGGGGCGGTCACCACGGCGAGCGGCACGTCGTTGCGGTGCTCGGTGACGATTGGCTGGAAGTTCGCCAGCACCACGGTGAACAGGAACACCGCAGACGCCAGCCCTCCCGCAGCCGGCAGCGCCACGGGTCTCATGAGGTTGTTCAGCCAAAGCGAAGCGCGATCAGCCACGGCGCGCAATGCTCCGCGCAGACCAGCGTAATACCGCCGCCGCGCCGCCTCGCGGGATGCCAGCGAGCGGAGGGCGAACACCAGGTGCGGCGGCATCGGGCGCTCCGGCAAGGTCCGCAGCGACTGCCGGACCATCTCCAACTGCGCCAACCGCTCCGCGCAGCCGGGGCAACGCCCCAGGTGCTCCTGAATCCGGCGGCGATCCTCGTCCAGCACGCGGCCGTCCTGGAACGCGGATAGCGTCAACTTTACCTGTTGGCAGTCCATCATCACGATCCAGACCTCAGTCAGATGCCGTCTGCGGCGACCACGCCAGCCCCCGCGCCGGCTCCAACTTCTCCATCAGCGCCCTGCGCAGCGCCTCGCGCCCCCGCAGGATTCTGGATTTCACCGTACCGATCGATACATCGAGTACGTCGGCAATCTCCTCGTAGCTCAGCTCTTCGAGATCCCTCAGGACGACAGCGGAGCGGAACGCCGGGTTCAGCTCCTCCAGAGCCTCCTCGATCGCCGTCCTCATCTCCCCGTTCAGCGTCCAATCGTATGGCGTTCTGCCCCGGTCGCTGAACATTTCGAGCCGGTCTGCACTCTCCTCTTCGCCGCCAAGCACGACCTCCGCCTTGCGGTGCCGGCTGAACCACCGGCGGCGGTTATGGGCCTCGTTGACGGCGATCCGGTAGATCCAGGTCTTCATGGAACTGTGGCCCCGGAATGCTGTCACTCCCCGGAACACCTTCAGAAACACATCCTGCACGACGTCGGCAACTTCGTTCGGATCCTCGATGAGGCGATGCACGAGCTGATAGACGGGTGTCTGGAACCGCTCCAGCAGCGCTGTGTAGGCCGCGTCCTCACCGGCGCGCAGACCTTCCAGCAGCCGCTCTTCGCTGCCAAACCCCGGCCATTCGGCCACGGGCGTTTCCTCCGGCGGTCCGAACTGGTCCTCAGCCGGCGGCATCGCTGCCTCCTGACGGCTCACCTTGCGCCGACCTGGGCGCCTCTATTGGTACAGACACTGGCAGAGCCACTTTGGTTCCTACTATCTTCAGTTTCCAACCTTGCTGCCTTCTATTCAATCACAAAACTCAGCCGTTCCTCCGCCGCCTGGCGTCCGGCGCCGATCAGCAAGGCGCGCACCTCGTATTGCCCTGCCGGCCAGCCTGAGGCAGGAATCTGGGCGATGTAAGGGATCCGCCCATCCTTGCCGGGATCCGGCAGCGGCGCTTCGCCCTTGCCGAGCACCTGCCCGTCGCGGCTGAACTCCATCTCGAGGGCCGGCTTGGCTCCACCCGGCGCCGCCTGGATCACGCAATAGATCGAGATCTGAGCATTCGGTCCGGCAGGAATACGCGCATCGAGGTCGGGAACGACTCGGCCCTTTTCGAACCGGAAAGGGTTCGAACCGTCGTCCGGGCCTTCCACCGGCTCGACCCGGCGGATCAGCGCCAGCGAGGAAAGCGATGCGCCCTGCGCCGGCGCGGAAACCAGCGCCGCCCGCTTGGCGCCCATGCGGCCGGAGGTCCAGTCCATCACCGCCGACTCGAGCGTGTAGCGGCCCGGCGCAAGTTCGAACGGTTCGGAGAAAGTGAAGTTGCCGGCACGGTAGTTTTCCAGCTTGTCCAGCTCGCGCACGAGCGGGAAGTCCCGCTGGAACTTGCGGACGACTTGGCCCTGCGAGTCGCGGACCAGGCCGAGCACGGAGAAGTGCATGGCGAACGTCTTGCGCTGCTCGTCCTTCTTCACTTCCAGATTTTTCAGCGGGACCTCCACCGCCGCAACGGTCTTGACGAACGAGCCCTGCTGCCCGAAGCGGAACGCGGCGGAGCGGTATTCGACGTCGCGCGGCAGTTTCGGCTGCGCCAGCGCCTTGAGAATCGGCACTTCCCACGGGAAGAGCACGTCGCGAAACTCGGGCGGCAGGGCGAAGTAGCCGATGCGCGACTGCGCAACCAGCCCCTCGCGCTTCACACGCACGGCAAGCTGCCGGTACTTGCCGTTGAAGTCCCGGTTCTGGGGCTTGTAGCTGGCCTCGTAGTACGCGTAGATGTCTTCCACAATCCGTTCCATCGGGCGGCGGAAATCGTTGGTGTCAGCGACCAGGAAACCGCCGGTGCTGGCAGCCAGGCTCTGGAGCCAGGCCTGCGGATTGTTCCGCGTGGCGGCCACCTGCCGGTCGGTGCGCTTCATGCCGGCGGCGGTTTCGGCGGTGCGGGTGGCCGTGTTTTCCAGTCCCGATGGGAGCTGATTCACCGATTGCAGCGTGTCGATGCTGGGCGCGCTCTGCGACCACGTGGTGAGCCCCTTGGCGTCCACAGTGTAGAAACTGAAGTTGGTGCGGTTGGCCTCGCCGAGCAGCGTCTGATACATCTGATCCTGGGCTTCGTCCACCACCAGCCACTCGGTGAAATAGATGGCGGTCTTTCTGCCGGCGAGTCCCTGCTGGCCCTTCACCAGCGCGAGCAGCGAAGTGAGCGAGAGCGAGCCCTGCTGCTCGCGGGTGGTCTGTTCGAGGAACACTTCCATGTTGCGCAGCGCGCGCGCCATCGCCTGTTCGGCGTAATTGGCGCCGTCCGGCGCCTGGCCCGCCGCGGGCGGCTGCGCGGCACGGGCGGCATCGGCGGCGCGGATCTGTTCAGAGGCTTTCCGCCCCTCGTCGCGTTTCTGGCGCAGGTCCGTGGCCACGCCGCTGGTGGCGCGCTCGATGGCTTTCTTGAGAAGACCTTTGTCGCGGGTGAAACCCTGGAGCACGCGCAGCGCCGGATCGACGCGGAAAACGGCGAAAAAGACGTTGGGATCCGTCTCCTTGGACACGAGATGGTTGGCGGCGTCGCGGCTCAGGCGCATGGCATTGGGACCAAGGCGCTCGAAGACGAGGCTGACGAGACGCAGTTGCCGCAACGGGTCCAGAGTCACGCGCTGCCGGTTTTCCAGCACGGCCTCCGGGCCCTCGATCAGCCGCAGCGACCGGATCTGCTGCGGCACGCCGTCTTCGAGGATCTCAATCTCGTCCGGCTTGAGATCCTCGACGAGGCGCCCGCGGCGGTCGCGGACAATGAGATCCACCACCACTTCGTCCACATCGACCACGATGGCGGGCGGAGGCGGAGACGGTTGCGGCGTCTGCGCGCCGGACGGGCTCGCAGGAGCCAGGATTGCCGCGGCGCTGAAGATCGCCGTGGCCACGCGGAGTTTTGTGCGGGTCATCATGAGGGCTCTCCTCAGCCGGCAGGGCACACAGCCCCATCCCGCCGGCACGCCGGCGGCAATGTAGGACTCGAGGGGAACAGGCCTTTCACCGCCACTGTAGCGCCCGGCCGCGCCGGCCGCAAATGAAGCGGGGCGGCAGGATCAAAGGACAACGTTGAACAGGTAGCCGACGGCAATGATGCCGGCGGTCATCACGGCGATGAAGACGGCCAGCAGTTGCGGCCGCAGCACGTTGCGGAGGATGATCATCTCCGGGGCGGAAAGGGCCGTGACGGCCATGGTGAAGGCGAGCACGGTTCCGAGCGGCATGCCTTTCCCCGCGAGCGCCTCGGTGATCGGCAGCACGCCGGCGACGTTTGCATAGAGCGGCACGCCCAGCAGCACGGCAACCGGCACGGCGAAGGGGTTGCCCGGTCCGGCCCATCGCATCACCAGGTCGCCGGGCACGAAGCCGTGGATGAAAGCCCCTGCGGCGATCCCTCCCACGATGTACGGCCAGACCTTGCCCATGATTTCGCGCGTGGAGCGCCAGCCCTCCGCCAGGCGCGCCCGCAAGGGCATCGCCTCCACATCGCCCGCTCCCACGGGCACCTCCCAGACGAACGGCTCCACCCATTTCTCCAGCTTCAACATCCCGATCGCGACGCCTCAGGCGATCGCGAGCGCCACGCCGAAGCCGATATAGGTGAGCGCGATCCGCCAGCCGAAAAGGCCCCAAAGCAGGGCCACCGCCACTTCATTCACCATGGGCGCGGAGATCAGGTAAGAGAACGTGACGCCGAGAGGCACGCCGCCCTTGAGGAAGCCGATGAACAGCGGCACGGCGGAACAACTGCAAAACGGCGTGAAGATGCCGATGCCCGCCGCCGCCACATTGCCGAAGAACAGCCTCCTGCCGCCGAGAATGCGCCGCACGGCCTCCGGCTGAAGCCACGTCTGCAACGTGCCGACCAGGAAGCTCACCGCCAGAAGCAGCGTCAGCACTTTGGGCACGTCGTAGAGGAAGAATTCGATGCTCGATCCGAGCCGCGTGGCGTGATCCAGCCCGAACACGCGCTCCACACACCAGCGCGCGAACCACTCGTAGGGGGCGAACAGGCTTGGCATGGAGGGGCTTTCAGGATTGCTTCAACAAAGGCTTGATTTCCTCCGGCGAAGCCACCCTCCCCACCAGCTTCAATCTGCCGTCGATGGCGAGCGCGGGTGTCACCAGAGCGCCCATCCGGGCGATTTCCCTGAAATCGGTGATCTTTTCGATTTCGTACTCGAAGCCAAGCGCGCGCACCGCAGTTTCCGCGCTTTCTTTCAACTGATTGCACTTGGCGCAGCCGGAACCGAGAATCTGAATCTTCACCTTCGCACCTCCCTGGAGGCAGTCTTCACCGCGTTATCGGCGCACTGGAGCAGGCGGAGTACGCAGCGGCTCCTCAGCCGGTAAAAAACCTGAAGCCCGCGCTTTTCCGCCAGAAGCAGCCCTGCCTGGCGGAGCTGCGCCAGGCGCCGGCTCACGGTGGAGAAATCCCCGCCTGCGGCCTCATGCAACTCGCAGACGCAGCGTTCGCCGCGGCTGAGTTCTTCGATCAGCATCAACCGGGCCGGATGGGCGAGCGCCTTCAGGATCGCGGCGCGTTTTTCAAGCCTGCGCCTGGCCTGCCGGTCCATGCGCTTCCAGCCTAGCAACTATTTGCACAAATCGTCAAATAGAGGACATCAGGCCGCGAGGCTGCGCCGCAGGATCTCTTCGACCACCGGAGGCGTGACGGCGCCGCGCTCGCCGAGCTTCTCCATGCCGCGCTGCTTCAGGCGCTGAGCCACCTCGCGCGGCGTTTCCGCGCGGACGCCTTCGTAGCGCGCCAGGCGCGTGGGGACGCCGAGCGATTCGAAGAATTCCTCGGTGCGGCGGATGGCGGCTTCGATCCGCTCTTCGTCCGGGCCCTCGCGGATGCCCCACACACGCTCGCCGTATTGCAGGAGCTTGGCCGCCTTGCCGTGGCGGAGAACGCGATACAAATGGGGAGCGACCGCGGCGAGAGTGCGCGCGTGGTCGATGCCGTAGAGCGCCGTGAGTTCGTGCCCGATCATGTGCGTGGCCCAGTCCTGGGGAACGCCGCATCCGATCAGGCCGTTCAGCGCCATGGTCGCCGTCCAGACGAAGGCGGCGCGCGCATCGTAATCCTTGGGATTTGCCAGGGTTTTCGGCCCGATTTCGATGAGCGTTTGCAGGATGGATTCGGCGAAACGGTCGTTCAATTCTGCGTGCGCCGGGAACGTGAGATACTGCTCCATCGTGTGCACGAAGGCGTCTACGATGCCGTTCGCCACCTGCCGTGGCGGCAGCGAAAACGTGGTTTCCGGATCGAGCACGGAGAATTTCGGGTAGACATGAGGCGACGAGAAGGCGAGTTTTTCGCCGGTTTCCGCGCGGCTGATGACGGCATAGGGATTCGCTTCAGACCCAGTAGCGGGCAGCGTCAGCACGGAGCCGAGCGGAATGGCGGACTTCACTCCGGCGCCCTTCTGCACGATGTCCCACGGCTCGCCTTCAAACGGAATGGCCGCGGCGATGAACTTCGTGCCGTCGAGCACGGAGCCGCCGCCCACGGCGAGCAGGAACTCCGCCTTCTCCTTGCGGGCGAGCTCCACAGCTTCCATGAGCGTGCGGTACTCGGGATTCGGCTGGATGCCGCCGAACTCGATCACCCGGCAATGGGCGAGAGCGCTTCGTACCTGATCGTAGACGCCGTTCGCACGGATCGAGCCTCCGCCATAAGTCATCAACACCTTCGTGCCCGCGGGGATCTCGTGCGCAACGGCCGGGATCTGGCCCTTCCCGAACAGGATTTTCGTGGGATTCCAGTATTCGAAATTGAACATGATGGCCTTCCTCAGTGGATGAACGCGCGCCGCAGGAACCGGCAGCTTTCATGCACCGCCGTTTTCGTACAGCGCGAATGGCGCGCCTGCGGGATCGCGCAGCACGCAGAAGCGTCCCGAGCCCGCCGTGCGCGGCCCGCCGGCCGCGGCCTCATAGAACACCCGCACCCGAGCGGCGTCCTCGACAGCGAGATCCATCCATCCCACTGTCCCTGGTTGCAGCGCCTAGCTCATGGGATCATGGCTCGAGCTGGTAGTTGGGCGCTTCCTTCATGATGATCACATCGTGGACGTGGCTCTCTTTGAGTCCCGCGATGGTCACGCGCAGGAACTGCGCCCGTTCCTGAAGCTCCGGAATCGTGGAGCAGCCGCAATAGCCCATGCCCGAGCGCAGCCCGCCGACAAGCTGGAAGACGAGTTCCGCCAGAGGTCCCTTGGAGGGCACGCGGCCTTCGATGCCTTCGGGCACCAGCTTCATGCCGCCCTCCTGCGAGTAGCGGTCGCTCGAGCCCTGGCTCATCGCCCCAAGCGAACCCATGCCGCGGTAAGCCTTGAAAGTGCGCCCCTGATACAGGATCAGCTCGCCGGGGCTTTCATCGGTTCCGGCGAACAGGCTGCCGATCATCACGGCGTCGGCGCCCGCGGCGATCGCCTTGGTGATGTCGCCGGAGAACTTGATGCCGCCGTCGGCGATCAACGGGACGCCCGTGCCGCGGCAGGCGCGGGCGCACTCGGTGATGGCGGTGATCTGCGGCACGCCCGCGCCCGTCACCACGCGCGTCGTGCAGATGCTGCCGGGGCCGATGCCCACCTTGATGCCGTCCACGCCGAGAGCGATCAGGTCGCGCGCGCCTTCATAGGTGGCCACGTTGCCCGCCACCAGATCCACCCCGGGCAGCGCGCGCTTGACGGCGACCACCGCCTGCAGGACGCGCTCGCTGTGGCCGTGGGCGGTATCGATCACGAGCACGTCCACCTTCTTTTTCACCAGTTCCTGCGCGCGCTCCAGGAAATCCCCCGTGGCGCCGATGGCGGCGCCCACGCGGAGCCGGCCCTGCGAGTCCTTCGCCGCGTTCGGGTACTTGCGCTTCTTCTGGATGTCCTTGACCGTGATCAGGCCCTTCAGGGTGAAGTTCTCGTCGACGACCAGAAGCTTTTCCACGCGGTGCTTGTGGAGCTCCTCCACCGCCTGCTCCAGCGTCGTGCCGACGGGCACGGTGTAGAGCGGCTCCTTGGTCATCACGTTGCGGATCGGCTGGTCGTAGTTGGTTTCGAAACGCAGGTCCCGGTTGGTGAGGATGCCGACGAGCTTGCCTTCCTTCACCACGGGCAGGCCGCTGACGCGGTAGCGGCTCATGATTTCCAGCGCTTCGAAGATCTTCTGATCGGGATCGACGGTCACCGGATCCACGATCATGCCGCTCTCGGAGCGCTTCACGCGGTCCACTTCCTCCGCCTGGCGCTCGATGGACATGTTCTTGTGGATGATGCCGAGCCCGCCCTGTCGGGCCAGTTCGATGGCGAGATGGCTTTCCGTCACCGTGTCCATGGCCGCGCTGAGGATGGGGATGTTCAGCGGAACGTTGCGCGTGGCCAGAGTCCGGGTGTCCACCTCCGACGGCAGCACGCTGCTGCGCGCCGGCCTCAGCAGCACGTCGTCAAAGGTCAGGCCTTCTGCGAGATGGTCGGGGAGCATCGTATTTTCTTATCGTACCAGACGCTCCCAAAGCGGCCTTCCGGCGCGCGGGAGCGCCGGCAGAACCAGCCGCGAGGGCCGTTCGGGGCCGTGGTAGACCGCCTGCCGCGCCTTCCGCATCTGCGTCTCCGGCGCCTGCAGGCGGCCGGTGTTCAGGTTCCGCTCGAACTTGGGGAAATTGCTGCTCGACACTTCCAGCCGGATCGCCTCGCCGGGCGCAAACCGGTATGCAGTCGGGCCGAGATCGATCTCCACCTCGGCCACCGTGCCGGGTCTGTAGGCGACAGGCCGCTCCACCCCTTCGCGGTACCGGAGCCGGGTGAGCCCGTCGGTGAGGATCCGCGCCGGGCCGTCCGGCGCCACGGCGGCGAGCTTGGCCGTGAAGTCGGTGTCGGGGGCGCTCGAGGAGACGTAGAGCACGGCGCGGATCTGTCCAGCCACCTCGAGCGGTTCTCGCAGCGGCCCGGTGGTGTAGACGAGCACATCGCGGCGCCCTTCGACGGGGCGCTGATCCAGCGGCCCCCAGGACATCACCTTGAAATTGCAGCAGGTGGCGCCGCCTATGGTCGGCACGGCCTTCCGCGGATCGTACTCATAACGGTCCGCGAACTCCTCTGCGGGCTGCTTCTCGCTGAGGCGCCCGTCGCCGGTCAGCGAATTTGCGCTTCCGCCGGAGGCGAGATAGAGTTCCAGAGGCTCAGACCCGGCGGGCGGCCAGGCGCCGCTCTCCCGCCATTCATTGGCGCCCATCACGAAATACAGCACGCTGCTCGGGGCAGGCGGCGCCAGCCGGCGCAGCCATGCGTCGAACCAGTCCGCCTCCAGGCGGCGGAACGGCAGGACGGCAGACGGGCCGAAGTCCGCCTCCGGCATCCGCGGGTTCTGGTTGTGGCCCCAGGGGCCGATGATGAGCCGCGCCGGCCGCCCCTGCGCGCGGAGCGCCTGCCACATGGCGATGTCGGACGGCAGGAACGGATCGTACCAGCCGCCTTCGATCAACGCCGCCGCGCGCACGGCGCCCGAGCGGCGCAATGTGCTCAGCCCCAGCCAGTAGCCGTCGTAAGAGGGATGCGCCATCGCCTCCTGGTAGAAATCCAGCGTGCGCCCCGCCACAAAGCGGTCGGCATTCCGCAGCGGCAGGAACGTGACCATCTTCTGGAAATCCACGACCGGCCGGTCCGGCGGCTTGAAGTTCTCGGCGATCCAGCGCAGGCGGTGGGCCAGCCGGAATGCGCCTCCGCGGCTGTAATAGCGGTCGAAGTACTCGTCGCCTCCGCTGACAGCCGGCGCGATCGCCTTGAGCGCCGGATGGCCGCTGAGAGCGGCGCGCCACTGCGTGATGCCGACATACGAGCCGCCGAACATGGCCACTTTTCCGTCCGACCAGGACTGCTTCGCGATCCAGGACAAAGTGTCCGCACCGTCCCGCTCTTCCTGCACGAACTGCTGAAACTCGCCTTCGCTGTCGTAGCGGCCGCGCACGTCCTGCGACACCACGGCGTAGCCGCGGTCGAGAAATGTCTGCACAGACGGCGTCACCCGCCCGATCTTCCGGTAAGGCGTGCGGTGGAGCACCGCCGGAAAGCGCCCCTGCAACGCAGGCCGGAAGATGTTGGTGCACAGCCGCACGCCGTCCCGCATGGGGACGCGCACATGGAGCTGCACCACACGCTGCGCAGCCGCCGCGCCGGCCAGAGCCAACAGCAGGACGACGCTCCGCCGCAGCATCGCCTACTCCTGCCGCCTCCGCGGCCCGAACAGCGCCGTGCCCACGCGCACCACTGTCGCGCCCTCTTCAATCGCCGCCTCGAGATCATGCGACATGCCCATGGAAAGCCCCGGCAGGCCGTGCTTCTCCCCCAGCTCGCGCAGGCGGCGGAAATAGGGGCGCGACAGCTCCGGATCGTCCGACCACGGCGGCATCGTCATCAAGCCCGCCAGGCGCAGATTCGGGCATGCGCGGATGGCTTCGATCAGCGCCGGCAGATCTTCGGGCGCGCAACCGGCCTTCGCCTCCTCCGGCGAGAGCTTCACCTCGATCATCACTTCAAGAGGACGCGCCAGCGCGTCCAGCCGCCGCGCCAGCTTCGCCGAGTCCACCGTCTGGATCACGTCGAACAGCTCCCCGGCGCGCCGGCTCTTGTTCGATTGCAGATGTCCGATCAGGTGGAACCGCGCGCCGGCCAGGGATCGCACAAGCGGCGCTTTCTGCTCGAATTCCTGCACGTAGTTCTCGCCGAACTCGCGCAAGCCCAGCTCATACGCCTCCAGGATCGCCTCGGCCGGGAACGTTTTCGTCACCGCCAGCAGGGTCACTTCCTCCCGGCGGCGCCCGCGGCGCGCGCACGCCGCCAGGATGCGCTCTTCAACACTGGCGAGATTTTCAGAAAGACCCGCGCCCACTGTCTGCCATTATAATGGGGGCGGTGGCAAGCCTCCGCAGGGCAAGCCGCGCGGGCTCGGCCGCGAGCCTGCGGGCGGAGGTGGAGCGTTTCCTCGCCTCGTGCAGCGATCCCGTCCTGATCGAACCCGGAGAAGCCCCGTTCGCGCTCGGCGGCGGCGCGGGCTGGGCCTGCACGGAGCGCGGATCCTTCCTGCTGCTGGAAGCGTGGGACGAGACGCGGACGCTGGCGCGCCGCGTGACCGCGGCTGCGGCGGACGGCCGGGGGCGGCTGTCTCTCGCCGTGGAGCGCTTCGGCGGCCGCCAGGGCGCGATCACGCTGGCGGATCGCGCTGACCCGCACTCCGCGCCGGCTCTTCTTCGCGGCGAGCGCGCGCAACTGCTCGAACTTTTGCGGCGCTGGCTGGCGCGGCAATACCCCGGCTGGCGGCTTCGCGAGATCAGCGCGGGCATGGATCTGGAGCATTCCATGAGCGGCGCCTGCCCGCGCGCGCTGCTCACGCTGGGCCAACGCCGGTGCGCGGCTGTCGCCGCGGACCGGGAGCACGCCGCTCAGGCGCTGACGCAGGCGCTGCTCTGGGCGGATCACCTGCGAAGACGCGACGGCGCGGAGGTGCAGTCGATCGCCCTGTTCGTGCCGCGCGGCGCCGAGAGCTCCATTGCCCTGTGCCTGCGGTGGTTGAAGACGGGCGCCGCCCTGTTCGTCTGGGACGGGACAGGCGTGGAAACGCCCGTGGATGCGTCAGACTGCGGCAATCTGGTTCGCGAACTGCCGCTCTGGGCGGAGCCGCCCGCAGCCGGCGCCGGCGAAGCGGCGCGGTGGGTGCATGAGCTCCGGCTTGAGGAGAACGTCGAAGCCGTAGCCGCCGCGCCCGGCGAGTGGAGCCTGCGCGTGCACGGACTGGAGTTCGCCCGTTGCCGCGACGGCGCGTTGTTCTACGGGGTATTTCAGCGGAGGCGGGCGCAGAGCGTGGCGCCGGTGCGGCGCCTGGCGCGCGAACTGGCGCGGGTCCGCTGCGCCGGCAGCCCGCAGCCGCGGCATGAGTGGCGCCTGGCGATGCCCGAGGCGTGGCTCGAGTCCATTGTGCGGCAGAGACTCGAGTTGATCGATCCTCTGCTGCTGAGCGAACCGGTTTACAGCCAAGCGGAAACCGTACAGGGGACCGGGCGCGGCATCATGGATCTGCTCGCCCTGCGGCGGGACGGGCGGCTGACGGTGATCGAGATCAAAGCCACGGCGGACATCGAACTGCCGCTTCAGGCGCTCAACTACTGGAGCAGGGTGGCGCATCACGCCGCACAGGGAGATTTCGCCCGCCGGGGGTATTTTCGAGGGCTCGCCGTCGATCCCCGCCCGCCGCGGCTGGTGCTGGCCGCGCCTGCGATGGAATTCCACCCCACGACGGAGACGCTGCTCGGTTTCTTCCACCCGGACGTGGAAGTGGAGCGTGTGGGGCTTGGCGTAGAATGGCAGCAAAGGCCGCGCGTCGTGCTGCGGGTGCGTGGAGGCGGGCGGCCCGAATGGAACGGACCGGACTGAGGCGCTTGCGCCATGAAATTTCTGACCCAGGTACGAGAGGCGCTGCGGAAGGTGGATCCCGAGGACATCCGCGCTCTCGCCGCCAGGCGCTACCGCATCCTGCTCATCGCCGGCTCGCCGGCGTCGTATGCCGCTGTCGAGGACTTTCTGACGCCGGCGGGCGCCAGCAGAAGCAAGAGGATGAAGGCCGCGGAAACGATCACCCGCGCCTGCGATCCCGGCGCGGAGGGCAGGTTCCATTTCATCTTTGCCGAACATGGCATGCCCGCGCCGGAGGGCTGGCAAGAGGAGGTCGATTTCTTCCAGTTCGACGTGAACCGGCTGCCGCAGTTCGTGACGCGGTTCGTCAGCGCGCGGCCGGACGAGGCGCTCGCGCTGGCGCGCCTGCTCGAGCCGGTGCGCCATGAGTACGCGCGGCAGACCATTCATCAGATCTCGCGCGAAAATGCGTTGTTCAGCATCCTGACATCGCTGCCCAACATCGTGCCGGGCATTGCGCAGATCCCGTGGCTGATCGGCGAGTTCGCCTCCGACACGGCGGTGCTCACGGCCAACCAGATCCGCATGGCGTTCCTGCTCGCCGCCGCCAGCGACCGCGGAGTGGGATTCCGGGAGCAGCGCCGCGAGATCGGGTCGATCATGGCCGGCGCATGGGGCTGGCGCGCGGGCGCGCGGCAGCTGGTGAGCAAGATCCCCTTCGGCGGAGGCATCATCCCGAAGGCAGCGGTGGCGTACGCGGGGACATATGTGGTGGGCACGGCGCTGGACCGGCTGTACCGGCTGGGCTACGGGCTGAGCCGCGAGGAGCGCGAGAAGGCTTACGAAGAGGCCTACGCGCGCGGCCGCGAGGTGGCCTCCAGTCTGGCCAGGATGGTGAAGGCGGGCTGAGGAGCAATGGCATCTCAGGGAGGGTTTCTGCGCCTATGACGGACACACGGCCCGTCGCCATCGTCACCGGCGCCTCGCGCGGCATCGGCCGGGGCATCGCGCTGGAACTGGCGAAGACGCACCGCGTCATCGGCACCTACCGGGGCCGCCGCGACGCCGCCGAGAGCCTGCAGGCGGAATGCAGCGCCGACATCGTGCGATGCGATCTCGCTTCGGCGGCGGATCGGCTGGCGCTGATCGAGCACGCGCGCTCGAACTACGGCCGCCTCGACCTGCTCGTCAACAATGCGGGCATCGCGCCCCGCGAGCGGCTGGACCTGCTGGAAGCCACGGAAGAGATCTTCGACGAAGTGCTGGCCGCCAATCTCAAGGGCCCCTACTTCCTCACGCAGCTGGCCGCCCGGTGGATGGCGGAGCAGGGCGCGGGGCGCATCGTGTTCGTGACGTCGATCTCCGCCTACACGGCATCGCTGAACCGGGGCGAATACTGCATCTCCAAAGCCGGACTCAGCATGGCCGTCCAGTTGTGGGCGGCGAGGCTGGCGCGCCACGGCGTGCTGGTGTTCGAAGTCCGCCCCGGCATCATCGAGACCGACATGATCGCGAAGGTCCGCGAAGTTTACGAGGAGAAGGCGCGCTCCGGGCTGCTGCCGCAGGGGCGGCTGGGCAAGCCGGAAGATGTGGCGCGGCAGGTGCGGGCCATCGCCGATGGATTGCTCGATTACGGCACGGGCACGGTGCTCAATGCCGACGGCGGGTTCCATCTGCGTACGTTGTGATATAACTGGCATTTCAATTGCTCGCGGGCTCAAGCCTGCGCTGCGGAGACACTTTCACCATGAGCAACCCTCGCAAGTTTCACGGCCCCTGGATCGTATTCGCCGCCTTCATCACCTTCGGGCTGTCCACCGGCATCCCCTACTACAACATCCCGTTCTTCTATGATTACTTCGCCCGGGACTTTGGCTGGTCGCGCGAGCAGATCACGCTCGGCTTTCCTCTGGCCGCGGCTCTGACCATCTGGATGGGGCCGTTGCTCATCCACCGCTTCAGCCCGAGGAAGCTGATCCTCATCGGCACGGGACTCACCTGCATCGCCTTGACGGGCTTCGGCAAGATGCCTGGCTCGCTGGCGGTCTACTACGGCTTCTGGATGGCCTACACGGTGGGCTATTTCCTCTCCGGGCCGCCCCCGCACCAGATCATTGTGTCTCACTGGTACCGGCGGAATCGCGGCAAAGCGATGGCTATCGTTTATGTCGGCGTCGGCCTGATGGGATCGGTCGGCAGCTTCCTCGTCAAGCCGCTCACGGAGCGGTTCGGCTACCACGCCGCCCTCGTGATCCTCGGCCTGATGCTGTTCCTCGCCTGGCCCCTTGTGTTCTTCGTGCTGAAGGACAAGCCCTCCGATATCGGCCAGAATCCCGACGGCGACCCGGAGCCGGCCAAAGAGCAGGCCATCGTGTCCAGAACCTTCGCCGAACTGTTCTCCAGTCCCGCCTTCTGGCTGTTGCTGCTCGGCAGCCTGTGCTCGATCGGCAGCATCGGCGCCGTCAACTTCCACATGAAGTTCGTCTTCCTGGACCAGGGCTTCACCAAAGGCCCGGAGGTGGACGGCGCCTGGAGAACCGCTTCGATCCTCATCCTCTGGTCTTCCATCGCGGGCCGGCTCTCCATCGGCTACTTCGCCGACAAGTTTTCGAAGAAGTGGGTGATGTTCTTCACCTACTTCATCGTGGCTGCCACCATCCCCCTGCTGCTGCAAGTCCACCCCGGCTCATCCTTCTACCTGTACGCCTTCGCCATCCTGTTCGGCTTCGGCATGGGCGCCGACTACATGATGATTCCACTCATGGCCGCCGAGGTGTTCGGCGTCAACTCTCTGGCGCGCGCCATGGCGGTTATCCTTCCGGTCAACACCATCGGCCAGACCTGGTTCCCCTATCTCGTCTCGCATTTGCAGAGAGTCATGAACGGTTATCAGGGTGCGATGATGGTGGTGCTTGGCGTGGCCATGCTCGGCGCTGTGTCGATTGCGCTGTTGCCGCGGCATAAGCTCATTGAAGAGGGACAATAGCGGGGAATGCGTTATTTCACCTACCGCTCGCTGGCCGAACTGGAAGCGGCCGCGCGCGCCGTGGGCGCGGTTCACGTCCGTTTCGTCCACGACAGGACCCGTGTGCAGGAGCTGCTCTCACGCAAGGTGGCCGTGGGCGGTTTTCTCACCGGCAACTCGATGGCGATCCACCCCATGGAGGGGTGCGACGGCACGCTCGATGGCAAACCGGACGAGCTGACCTGGCGGCGGTATGAGCGCTTCGCCCGCGGCGGCGCAAAGCTGATCTGGTTCGAAGCCACGGCGGTGCGCGCCGACGGGCGCGCCAATACGCGCCAGTTGATGCTGGACCGCAATACCGTGAGCGAGTTCGCCCGGCTTGTGGAAATGATGCGCCGCGTGCACCGCGAGGAGTGGGGCACGGCGGACGATCTGCTCATTCCCGTGCAGCTCACGCACTCGGGACGGTACTCCCACCCGGTGCGCGTCATCGCGTATCACAACCCCCTGATCGACCAGAAGACAGGCACGCCTCCGGACTGCCCCGTCATCAGCGATGACGAGATCGAGCGGCTGGAAGACTTCTACGTCGATGCCGCCGGGCTGGCGCTGGAAGCCGGTTTCGCCGCCGCCGACATCAAAGCCACGCACGGCTACCTGCTGAGCGAACTGCTCGGCGCGAAGACGCGGGAAGGCCGTTACGGCGGCCCGCTGGAAAATCGAACAAGATTCTTTCGGAATGTTTTCGGCAAGATCCGCGCGAAATACGGCCGCCGGCTGATGCTCTGCATGCGGCTGGGCTGCTTCGACGGCGTGCCCTATGTCACCGATCCCGAGACAGGCCTTGGCAAGCCGCTGCCGTACCCGGTTCCGTATCCCTGGGGCTGGGGCGTGAATTCCATGAACCCGCTCGAACCGGATCTCACGGAAGTGAAGCAGGCCATCCGGTGGTTCCAAGAGTGGGGCCTCGAACTGCTCAACGTCAGCCTCGGCAGCCCCTATTACAACCCGCACCTCGGCCGCCCCTTTGAGAAGCCCGACGAGGGCAACTATGAGGAGCCGGAACATCCCCTCCTTGGCGTAGACCGGCACTTCCGCGTCGCGGGCGAACTTCAGCAGGAATTTCCGGAACTGCCGATGGCGGGCACCGGTTACAGCTGGCTGCAGAAGTATTTCATCCACGCCGGCGCGGCCAATATCGAGGACGGCAGGATCCGTTTCGTGGGCATCGGCCGCGGCGCGCTCACCTACCCGGATTTCGCCCGCGACGTGATCGAGAAGGGCGAACTGGACGAGTCCCGCGTGTGCAAGACGCTCACCTACTGCACGTATCTCATGCGGCAGAAGCACAACGAACTCGGGCAGTTCCCTACCGGCTGCCCGCCGTTCGACAAGAGCGTCTACGGACCTATCATGAAGCAGGCGCGCGAGACGAAGCGCCGGATGCAGGGCAATTGAGGCCGCGCCGTCATTCCCGCAACGCGGCCGCGGGATCCAGGCGCGCCGCGCGCAAAGCGGGTACGAGGGCAGCGCACAGGCTGACCGCAGCCAGCAGCGCCCCCACGCCCGCATACACGGCCACGTCGAAGGCTTCCACCCCGTAAATCATCCGCCGCAGCGTCTGCCCCGTCAGCGGCGCCGATAAAAGTCCCGCCAGAATGCCAACGCCCGCCAGCAGCAAGCCCGTGCGCAGCGTCATCGCCCGGATCATGCCGGGCGTGGCGCCCAGCGCCATCCGGATGCCGATCTCGCGCCGCTGCTGCGCCACCGCCAGATCCAGGACGCCATACAGCCCCACGGCCGACAACAGCACGGCCAGCCCCGCGAACACACCGAACAGAAATAGCGCCGCAGTGTGCTGCCCCGTGGCCCGCTCGAGCTGCGCCCTCAGTTCGCTCGCCTGGTCGGCAGCCACGTCCGGCGCCACTTCGCTCATCATCTTCGCCAGGGCTGGAACCAGGTCCATCGGCGGGACCGCAGTCTTCAGGGCAAAGAACGGGAAGGCCCAGGGCCGCTGCGTGAACGATTCATAGATCATCGGCCGGCGCGTGGTGTCCGGCTGGTGGAAGGCGATATCCTGCACCACGCCCACAATGGTCCCGGCGCCCTTTTCGCCCATGAGAACGTATTCGATCTCACGGCCTATGGGGTCCTCGTTCGGAAAGAATTGCCGGCGCAAGGTCTCCGAAATGATCAGCACGCGGGGCGCTTCCCGCGTGTCGCTGTCCTGAAAATCCCTGCCTGCCGTCAATCGCGCGCCAATCGCGGAGAAGTACCGCGGAGACACAGTATTGTAATAGACCTGCTGAAGCTCGCTTGCCGTCTCGTGGCCAGGAATGCGGAACATGCACGGCCAGTTGACGCCGGCCAGCGGCGGATAGGCAGTGACGGAGGCATCCACCACGCCCGGCATCTCCCTCATCCGGCCGAGCACCGTCCGGTAGAACTCGCTGCGGGCCGCATCGTCGGGATACGCGGCTTCCGGCAGCATCGTGCGCAGCAGCAGGACATTGTCCGGCTGGAAGCCCATATCGGTCTGCACCAGCCGGTAATACGTCCGCCACAACAGGCCGGAGCCGATCAGGAGAGTCGCGCAGACAGCCACCTCAGCGCCGATGAGCAGGCTCCGAAGCAGGCTTCTGCCGCGGCCAGCCGACGCGCCGCGCGACTCCTCGTTCAACGCCGTGGCCAGGTTGAGCCGCAGCACGCTCCAGGCAGGAGCGGTGCCGAACACGAGGCCGGCAACGACGGAGACGGCCAATGCGAACAACAGCGTGTTCAGATTCAGTTGCGTTGCGCCGATTCCAGGCAGCCGGAGCCGGTCCCAGCTTCTCAGGAAGTGGATCGCCCAGGCGGCCACTCCCAGTCCTGCCGCACCGCCCACCAGGGACAGCAGGACGCTTTCCGTCAGCATCTGCCGGAAGATGCGGATCTGCGACGCGCCCAGCGCCGATCGGATTGCGAGTTCACGCAGGCGTGATGAAGCCCTCGCCAGCAGGATTCCGGCCAGATTCGCGCAGGCCAGCAGCAGAGCCAGTCCCGCGGCCAGCGCCAGCACGATCAGTGGCTGATGGGAAGTTCCTCTCAGGAACTGGTCGGCCGGGACCAGATAGGCCTCCCGGTTGCTGCTGCTGCGAGGCTCCTGCTCGGCCAGCCGCCGGTAAAGGGCCCGGATCTCCTCATCCGCCTGCTCTTTCGTCGCGCCTTTCCCCAGCCGCACAGCCACGACCATGGACCGGCGGTCGAAAGCATCCACCATTTCCCGGGTGATCGGCAGAGGCACCACGGCTGCCGGCGCCCCGGCGGCCTCGGACCGCAGCGCCGGCAGCCCCGGCAGGACGCCGGCCACGACGTGCACCTCCTTCTCCATCTCCACCGTCTTGCCGAGAATCCCCAGATCTCCCCCCAGGCGGGTCCGCCAGAATGCTTCGTCGAAATAGACCGCCTGATTCTTGCCCGATACGTACTCTTCCGGGAAGAACTCGCGTCCGGCAAGGAGCTTCACGCCGAGCGCGCGGAAATAACCGGGACCGACATACGCGCCCCGGACCAGCATGGAGCGTCCGTTCCATTTCAGATTGAATGGCTGGCCCAGAATGGCGCCCACCGCCTCCGCGCTGCTGATGCCCTTCTCGAGCGCCAGATACTCGAACATATTGGGCAGAACAGCCGGTCCGCCGCCGAGGTTCTTTACGCGGACGAAAAACAGACGCTCCGGCTCCGGATACGGGAGAGGACGCAGCAATACGCTGTCGATCACGCTGAATATCGCCGTGTTCGCGCCGATACCGAGAGCAAGCAGGAAAACGGAAACGGCAGCGAACAGCGGCTCTTTGCGCAATTGCCGGAAACCGTACCGCAGATCTTGCAGGAGGCTGGAAAACATACCCACCCCGTCATCTCAACCTGATGAAATTCCTCCCCATCAACCGCATCGTCCGCCCGTTCCGCAGACCATGCCGGGAAGTCCCCGGACGCGGCGTGTGCTGCAGCCCATCTACGTCCTCACAACGTGGCGGCCTGGCCAGCAGGCACAATCCGGCCGTCGAACAGGTGGACCGTCCTCTGCGCCCGCCGGGCGAAGCGCGGATCATGCGTGACCATGCAGATGGTGGATCGTCCTGCGTGGAGTTCGCTCAGCAGGTCCATCACCGACTCGCTGTTGGCCGAATCCAGATTCCCCGTCGGCTCGTCGGCCAGAAGGATCGATGGTTTGCCCGCCAGCGCCCTGGCGACAGCCACGCGCTGCTGCTGCCCGCCGGACAGTTGCGCGGGATAATGCTTCAGCCGGTGCGCCATGCCGACCCGCTCCAGCGCTTCGAGCACCAGCTTTTTCCGCTCCGCCGCGCTCAAGCCCCGGTACGAGAGAGGCAGCTCCACATTTTCGTAGACAGTCAGATCGCCGATCAGATTGAACGCCTGAAAAATGAAACCGATTTCCCGGTTGCGGATCCGCGCGCGCTCGGCCAGCCCCAGAGCGTGAACCGGCGTTCCCTTCAGCCAGTACTGCCCCATGGTCGGGGCCTCGAGCAGGCCCAGGATCGACAACAGCGTCGATTTGCCGCATCCGGAGGGTCCGGATACGCAAACGAATTCTCCCTGCTGGATCTCGAGCTGGATTTGATCCAGCGCATGAGTCTCGACTTCGTCGGTCAGGAAGACCTTCGAAATCCCCTGCAGGCGTATCAATGCTCCATTTTCCATTTGAGGCGCCTCCCGCATCCAGTCCACTCACGCATGGATTGCCTGCTATATTATCATCGTTTGTCAACGAATGGCGAGCCGATCGGCGCCCTCGTAAGCGGATAAATCGGAGAGAATCACCCGGTCGCCCGCCCGAAGCCCGCTAAGAATTTCGATGGTTTGCACCGACGTCCTCCCCGTCCGCACTTGCACGCGGACCGCCTCCTGTCCTCCGGGCGAGATCCGGAACAGGGTGAGAGCGGCATTGGGCTGCGCGAGCGCCGGACGCTGAATCTGGAGCGC
Source organism: Arcobacter sp. (assembly GCA_020723085.1). Taxonomy (GTDB): domain Bacteria; phylum Acidobacteriota; class Terriglobia; order Bryobacterales; family Bryobacteraceae; genus JANWVO01. The sequence continues at coordinate 96,978 of DYJN01000003.1, read as the reverse complement.
CTCGGCGAGCCGCTCGATTTCGATCACGGCTTCCACGTTCAAATCCGGCCGCGCGCCGGGCGGCAGCGGGCCCTCCAGACGAAGATCGACGAGCACGTTGCCCGCCGCCGCAGCCGGATCGATGCGGGCTACGCGCGCTGGCGCCCTGCCGTTGCGCGTGTCGACGACGGCCGCCTGTCCTACGGCGACGTCCTTGGCCTGCACCTCCGGAATCCGGATCTGGGCTTTCAGCCTTTCCGGCTGCGCCACCTTGGCCAGCGTCGCGCCCGCCGCCACCCGCTGGCCGACTTCCACGGGCATCTGCTGCAGGACGCCGGCCGTGCCCGCCTTCACGCTCAGGCTCTGCACCTGCCTGCGTTTCAGCTCGTATGCAGCGCGGAGCTTTTCGATCTGCACGCGCTGCGCCGCCAGTTGCGCTTCCGCGCTCGACGTGCTGATCTCGAGCCGCTTCTTTTCGATGTCCAGCCTCTTGCGCGCCTCGTCCGCCACCGCGCGCGACAGCTTTACATTCAGCTCGGCCGCCAGCCCCTCCTTGCCGAGCGCGGCGTCATTGTCCGCCTTCAGCTGCGCCTGGACGAATTCGCTCTCCACGCGCGCCACGGCGGCCCGCAGGTCCAGCTGCGAGGATTCCAGCTTCACGCGGAGGTCCCGCAGGTTCGCCTCCGCCGCCCGCAGCTGCCAGCGCAGATCCTCCGCCGCCAGTTCGAGCTCCGGGTTGGATAGCACCACCAGCACGGTGTCAGGCTTGACAGCCGCCCCAGGCCGGAGCAGGATCTTCTCCACGCGGCCATCCTGAGGCGCTGGAATCCAGACGATTTCCTCGGGGATCAGCGTCCCCAGCCCCCGCACCTGCCGCACCAGCGGCGCGACTCTTGCCGTGTCGATCCAGAGACTGCTGCGATCCACGGCCGGCGCAGCCGGCTTGGCGCTGCTGAGCCGCCACACGCCGGCGGCGATGAGAACCGCCAGCGGGATGAGCACCGCGCCGACGCGGAGCATTCTTCTCCGCGCAACCCCCTGCCTCGGAATGTCCATGCCCATACGATGCGCGCGCGGCAGACCGCGCCGCTTCATCAAATGTAGCCGATTTCCGCCCCGTCCGCTCCTCCGCCCGCCGGCGCGCCTCAGTAATGCCAGTTGGATGCCGCGACTGCGTACCGGGCGAAGGATCCGCGGTCCGAAAGCAGGGCCGAGATCTCCTTGGCGGAAAGGGGAAGTCCTACGTAGTAGCCCTGCACCAGATCGCACCGCGCCGCATGGACGAGCTCGAATTCCTCCTCCGTCTCCACGCCCTCGGCCACGACCTGCAGCCCCCGGTGGTGCGCCAGCACGGTGATGGTGTGCACGACGGGGAGCGTGCCGCCGGGCTGAGCAATCTGTCGGACGAAGGACCGGTCCACTTTGATCTTGTCCAGTGGCAGGCGGTGCAGATACGCCAGCGGCGAGTAACCGACGCCGAAGTCATCGATGGCAATTCTCACGCCAAGCTTCCGGAGTTCCGCCATCCGGTGAGCCGACTGCTCGATGTCAGCCAGAATGCAGCTTTCGGTGACCTCGAGTTCCAGGCTCTCGCCCCGGATGCCGGACTCTTCCAGGATCCGCTTGACGGCAGCCACGAAATCCGGGGAGGCGAACTGCTGCGGCGAAACATTCACCGCGACGGACAGATCTTTCCCGCTGCCGGAAGTCCACAGGGCCACCTGCCGGCATGCCTCCCGCAACACCCATTCACCGATGGGCGTGATGATGCCGGTCTCTTCCGCCAGCCGTATGAATGTCTCCGTGTCCACGTGGCCCAGCTCAGCCGAGTTCCAGACGAGGAGAGCCTCCACCGCCCGCGCCTGTCCGTCGCGGTCCACCTCCGGCTGGAACCGGAGGGACAGCTCCTGCCGCTCGATCGCGCGGTGCAACGCGCTCTCCAGCCGGAACACTTCCTCGTGGGGAGATGGATCCACGGACCGGCTCCATTCCACCGAGTTGCCGCTCCTCGCCTTGGCCTGAAGCATGGCGGCTGATGCCCGGCGCAGGAGCGACACTCCGTCCGATCCGCTGGCGGGATACATCGCCAAGCCGACGCTCGCAGTCATGTAGAACTCGTGTCCGTGCACCGTGAGCGGCCGTCCGAGCCATTCGATCAGCTTCCCGGCAATCTCCGTGGCGCCCCGCCGCGTCCTGCATTCCAGCAGTATCGCGAACTCGTCGCCCCCCAGATGACATGCGGGCGCCGATGCATGGGGAAAGCACATGATGCGCCGGGACAGCTCCTGGATCGCCAGATCGCCTCCCCGGTAGCCCAGCAGGTGGTTGATTCGCCGGAAACGGTTCAGCCCAGCCACGCAAACCGCGAATTTCTTCCTGGGTCCGGCAGCGACGCGCTGATCGAGGATCGCTTCGAATTTTCCGCCATCCACCAGCCTGGGTTCGGGCCGGACAGCCGCGAACCGGCTCCTCGGCCCACGGGAGGGGGGAGCAGGGTTTGTCATAAGGTCTTAATCGTGCGCTATATCGTATTGTCCCTTGATGAACCGCTTTTTCTCCAAGGAAAATCGCGCCTCCTTGGCCTAGAACCGCTAGTCTTCAGGATTTTTCCGATGCCAGGGCCCCTGTGCCAGGGCGCCCGCCAGCCGCAGGAGCGTATTCTCCGCGCCGGCTCTGCCGGTCAGGCCGAATGCAGGCAGGCCGCGTGGGCCGCCTCCGCCCCAGACCAGGATCGGCGCTCCAGCCAGCAGGGCGGTGGCAACCCACTGCTGCGGGGCGCCGTTTTCGCCCTTCTCGGGTTCCGCCATCGCCCATGGCTCGGCGGGCAAGACCAGGACATCAGCCTCGGCAAGCGCCAGGTTGTACCAGTCCAGCAGGGAGCGCCTCAGGCGCATGGCGCGCAGGTATTCGAACGCGGCCAGTTCGCGCGCCTGAGCCAGGAAGTGCTGGCACTGCCCGCACCGGGCCAGTTCCTGCTCCAGCGCCTCTCCCGCTTCCGCGGCGGTAACGGCATGGAGAATTTCCAGCGGCAGCGCCTGCGGCTTTTGCGCCGCCGCGAGAACCGCGCCTTGGCGCTCAAGCCATGCGCGGAGCCCGGCTTCCGCTCCCGCGTCCGCGACACGCAGCCCGCGCACCGGCCTGGCATATTGCGGAACGAACCGAAAAGTTCTTCCCGGCGAGTGGGGACAGCGGCTGTCGCCGCCGCTCATGGCCGCCAAGACATGGCCGCAGTCTTCCGGCGTCCGCGCCAGAACGGAGACAGCCCCCAGCGTCCAGGACAACGGCGCCGATCCGAATCCGCTCACGGTTCCAAATGTGGGCCGGAGGGCCCAGCAGCCGCGCCGGAGCGCGGCCCGCAACACGTTGCCATTGAAGTCCAGGCTGACAGCGAAGGGCAGAAGGCCGCGCGAGACCACCCGGGCGCAGGCGTCTTCCCTGGCGCCGAAGCCTTCCGCAATTCCGCCGAACGCAGGCGAGGCCAGCAGCGCCAGCGGCGCCGCCCGCGCGCCCCGCAAACGGCTGACAGCGGCGGCGTCCTCCGCCTCCCGGGGCGGCGTCTGCGGATCCCATGCCGGCGGCCGCCGCGCGGTCTGAAGCAGTTCGCTGACGCCGAACGGCGCGCCTTGCAGAACTCCGCGCGTTCTGCCCCGCTTCAACTCCCTTTCCACGCCGCGCGCCGCCTCCATCGCTTCGTCGAGCAGGATGCGGCGCACCGCGCCGTCCGGACCCGCTTCGGCTTCCAGCAGCCTGGCCGCTTCGCGGACGATGTCGCGGGCCTTGACCGCGCCCGACCGCAGCAGGCCGTTCAGCTCCAGCAGGCTGGCATAAGCCTGGGCCATATGCCCTCACGGTATAAAACGGAACGCAGGAGAAATGTTCTTGCCGGGCCGCGCCGCCATCAGCTTCGCCGCGGCTTCCCGGATCCTGCCGGGGCGCCGCGCCCCGTCCTGCTGCGGCTGCGCGTTTGTTGCCGGAGCGGCGGCGAACGGCGCGGCCAGCGCCGCTGCCAGGCGGCGCCGGGTGAGGCGGACGGGCGTCTTCATAGCGTCCCCCCGTGTTTGCCGCCATGCAGGCGGAGCTGCTCCTCCTGCTCCCGCAGCGCTTCGCACGCCGCGCGTTCCATCGCCGCCCGCGGAGCGGTTTCTCCGGTGAAGATCTCGAACTGCCTCGCCGCCTGTTCCAGGAACATCTCCAGCCCGCAGATTACCTGGCGCCCTTCGGCCGCCGCCCGCTTCAGCAGCAGCGTCTCCTGGGGAGTGTACACAAGATCGAACACAACCGATGCGGGAATTGCGCCGCGGAACAGGCAGTTCTCCGTGTGCGGCCACATGCCGACGGGAGTGGCGTGGATCAGCACGTCGAACAAGCGCGCCTCGGCCTGCTCCATTGTCAGAGCCTCGGCGTCCACCAGCTTGGCCAGCGCGCGGACGCGGTCGATGTTGCGCCCCGTGATCGCCAGCTTCGCGCCGGCGTCCTTCAGGGTGAAAGCCGCGGATCGCGCCGTGCCGCCGTTGCCTGCGATCAGCACGCTCGCCTTCGCCAGCCGGATCCGCTTCCGCAGCGGAATCAGGATGCCGTCGGCGTCCGTGTTCGTGCCCCGCCAGCGCCCCGCCTTGCGGTAGACGGTGTTGACGGCGCCGATCCGCTTCGTCAGCGGATCGCTCGAGTCCAGATACCGCATGATGCGGTGCTTGTGCGGGATGGTGACGCTGAAGCCCGCCAGCGGGAGCTTCTCGGCCAGTACAAAGAAATCCTTCAGCTGCAGCGGAGAAACAAGAAATGGGAGGTAGAGTCCCTCCACGCGCCGCGCCTGGAGCGCCCGGTTATGCACCGCCGGCGAAATGCTGTGCCGCACGGGATCCGCGATCACCCCATAAAGCCGGGGTGACTTCCACGCACGGTCCACGCGGTAGAGGTTGCGCAGCACGCGCGCCATCACCTGCCCGGAAGCCGTGCCTTCGGTGAGGGAAGGAGCGGCGTAGGTGTACACGCCCCCGAACACCGTGCACAGCACCCGCGTGGGGAACCCCATTTCTGTCATCGCCAGCAGGATGAGCGGCGTTTTCGGATAGCTCCGCGCCAGCGACAGCACGCGGAGGTTGTCGGAGGGCTTGCGCGCCGTGGTTACGATCTTGTACGCGGACGCCGGGACGCGGAGCATGCGCTTCATCAGAGGATCCAGCGCCGGCGTGCCTTCGTAGTTGTGGTAGCTGAGAATGATATGCGCCTTGCCCTCGAGCAGGTGCATCGGCGCCAGCGGCATTTCCGCGCTTTCGATCTCCACATCCACGGCTCGCGCGCCCGCGTCCACCGCCGCTCCCAGAATCCGGAACTGCTCTTCAACGCTGCCGTTGAAGCGTCCATGGTTCTGATGGCGGCGGCACGTGGCCAGCAGCGTCGCGCCGGGGTGAAGCTCGAGAAACTTGCGGATCACCGGCAATCCGTCCTCCGGACGCGGCAGATAATCCAGCCGGAACTCCAGGAACCGCTCCCCGTTGTCCGCTTCACGCCGGGCGTGCTCCAGAAGCCGCGATGCATCGGGCAGGCCGAGTGCGATGCAGATTTTCGGCAGTGGCGCGCGTAAGGTCATATCCTCCTCAATGTTCAGGCGGTCGCGGAAGAGGATATCATCTCACAGACGCACCGCGGCCTACCCGGCGCCCTGCCCGCTTTCCGCCTGCGCCTGCAGGCGCGCCCTCCACTCGCCAGCCAGCTCCACGGCGTTTCCGCAGCATAGCCGCGCAGCCCCGTGGCGCCAGGCTTCCAGCGCCTTGTCCAGCTCCAGTTCCGGCGCCATGAGCCCCAGCTCCAGCTCGTCCCGCGCGAAGCGGCGGAACTCATCCAGAGTGCCGCCGGCATCCTGCAAAGGCTGCTGCCCGGCGGAAATGCTCAGGGTGGAAACCTCGCACCGCTTGCAGATCTTGGTGACGATGACGCGCAAGTCGGCGGCCAGCAGGCCCGCTTCCACTACGGCCACCAGGCGCGCCCCTGCCTCGGCGCAGGAGCGGCCGATCTGCATCAGTTCCGTCTCCACCTGCTGGAACTCGCGCGAAATGAGCTGCGCGGCATTGAGCACGAACCCGACCTCGCGGACGCCGCGCCGCAGCAGGTCGCGCGCTTCGTAAAGCTTCGCCGCAGTGGTGGACGCGCCGTACGGATATCCCGCGAATGCGGCCACCTGTGTGCGGCTGCCTTCGAGCGCCCGCAGGGCGCGTTCGGCGTCCGAGGCGAACACCGCCACCGAGCCCAGCCCTGCCGCCGCAGCGGCCGCGCGGCACCCGTCCAGCACGCCGGAGTCCGGCAAGCCGGGCCGCAGGAGCCACAGCGACAGCGCCTGAGCCAGCTCCTCAGGGGCCGGCGATTCCCGCAGATTCGATGCCTCTTCCATGGGGCGCACTCTCCGCTTTCCGCGCGGGCTGGAATGTCTCCCGCGCCGCCGTGCTCAGCGCCTCCGCCCCCGGGAGCCGGACAGCTTCTGGAGTTCGGCACGGGCGCGCCGCGCGGCAGCGCTGTTGGGCGCCGCCTTGATCAGCGCGCGCAGCTCCTGCTCGGCTCCCGCCCTGTCGCCCAGTTCGGCCAGCGAGCGCGCTTTCATCAGCCGCGCGTCGTTGGTCTTGGAGTTGGCCGGATAGGCCTCCAGCACCCTGTCGAAGGCCGCCGCCGCCTCCTGGAACCGCTTCTGGTTGTAGTGGATCTCGCCAATGTAATACTGCGCGTTGGGGGCCATTTCGGTGTCGCCGAACCAGGCGAGATAATTGGTGAACTGCTGCAATGCGAGATCGAAGTTGCCGCCCATCTTGTCGCGGAGAGCATCGTCGTACAGGCTCTTGGCCGACACGCCCGGAGGCGGACCGGATGCCGGAGCCGCCGGCGGCGCCGGCGGCGCCTGCATCATCCGGATGGTGTTCTCGAGATCCGCCACCCTCTGATCCATCTTCGCCAGGCGCGTGTTGATTTCCACGAGAGTTTCGCGGACGTATCCGAAGTCCTGGCTCAGCGTGTCGACTTTGCCGGTCACGCCCGACAGCGGCTTCACCATCGAGTCTTCCAGCCGCTTCTTCAAGCCGCTGTCCAGCACGGCGAGCGAACGGTTTGCCGCGGCGATCTGCTCCTGCATCGCCTTCAGCGTCTCTTCCATCTGCGTCAGGCGCTCCGTCTGCGTCTTGTTCATGAGCCGGACCTCTTCCTGCAACAGCGCGAGGTCCCGCCCAAGCTCCACCAGTTGATCCCGCCGCTGCGCAGGCGCCGAAGCGGGCCAAGCCAGGGCGATGGCAAAAGCGATCGCGAGTGTCCGCATCCTTGCTTCCTCCCCGCCGGAGGCGCGGCGGGAGCGGCCTCCGCGGACCGCTCCCGCCCTCCAGCGATTACTGAACGCCGACAAAGTGCGCGCGGCGGTTCTGCTGCCAGCAGCTCTCGTTCGACTCGGTGCAGAAAGGCCGCTCCTTGCCGTAAGAGATCGTCTTCAGGCGGTCCGCCGGCACGCCCAACTGCACGAGAAACTCCTTGGCGGAGTTGGCGCGGCGGTCGCCCAGGCCGAGGTTGTACTCAGCCGATCCGCGCTCGTCGCAGTGGCCCTCGATCAGGACAGCCGCCGAGGGGAAATCGTTGAGGATCGCCTTCAGCGCCTCGACGTTGCGTTGCAGCGTGGCGCGCGCATCCTCGCGGACCTCGCTCTTGTCGTAGTCGAAGAAGACGTCCTGCACTTCGCGCGCCATGCGCTCCGACAGGCTCGGCTTCGGCTTGGCCGGAGGAGGCGGCGGAGGCGGCGGCGCGGTCACCGTCACCGTCACCGCGGCGACGGCATCGCCGCCGGCGCTGCGTGCCGTCATCCGGTAGGTCGTCGTGCCGCTGGGCGAGACCACCCGCTGCCCGCGCGGCGGGACCGTGCCGATCCCCTGGTCGATCACCACTTCGCTGGCGTTCTCCACGGTCCAGCGCAGCGTCGAACTCTGGCCGCGCGTGACCGTCGAAGGCTCCGCGGTGAACGAACGGATGACCGCTGCCGCGGGCTTCGGCTGCTCTTTCGGCGGCGGAGGCGGCGGGGGTGGAGGAGGCGCGGGCTGCTTCTTCTTGCAGCCTGCGGCGAATAGCAACAGGAACACGCTCAGGATGCTGATGGCGATGAGCCGTGGTTTCAATAGGCGCTTCATGATGGGCAAAATGCCTCCCTTCTTTCTGTGCTGGATCTCTAGGATCTTCTTTTCGAACTTCTTCCCTCTAGCCGGATTTTCACTTCGACCATACCGGCATCCAGTTGTTGCCTTCCGTCGTCAACTGCCGGACGCCCGTGCCGTCAGCCAGCATGGTGAAGATCTGGTAGGAACCGGTGCGGTTGGAGCAGAATGCCAGATGGCGCCCGTCGGGCGCCCAGGCCGGATTTTCGTTCCTGCCCTGTCCATGAGTGAGCTGCACCGTCTCCTTCGAGGCCACATCCATCAGGAACAGGTTCCAGTTGCCGGGCGCGTAGCCTCGGGTCCAGGCGAACGCGAGATGCCTCCCCTCGGGATGCCAGGCCGGATTGCTCGCCTCGCCTTCCCCGTTGGTCAGCCGTTCCACGTCCGCGCCGTCCATATTCATTCTATATACCTGTTGCAGACCGCCCCGCCCGCTGACGAAGACGATTTCGGCGCCGGTCTTCGGATTCACCTTCGGTTCCGCCTCGATGGCCCGAGTCGTCGTCAGCCGCCTCGGATTGCTTCCATCCAGGTCGGAGATGTAAATCTGCATGTACCCGCTGACCGACGAGGCGTACAGAACATGGCGTCCGTCCGGCGTGAAGGACGCCTGCGCGTTGGTAGGCGCGGCGGAGTTGCGGAACGGGATGAAGCGGCCTGTCTCGGTCGAATACATCATGATCTGCGGCTGCCCCTTGGCGTAAGTGGTGAACGCCAGCCGCCGCCCGTCGGGCGAGATCGAGGGCATCGTGGTGATCGAGTTGAAATGCGTGAGCCGCCGCTGGTTGCCGCCATCAAAGTCCATCACCCAGATTTCTTTCGTCCTTTTGCCCTGCCGGTCGCTGACAAAGTAAATCTTCGAACCCGCCAGGGACGGCACTCCGAATTGGGCCAGGATGTCGGCGGCGTATTCGTGGGCGATCTTCCGCGCGCCTGCTTCGCTCAGCTCGCCGGTGTAGAGCTTGGTGAACACGCGCGCCGAGGATGCCTGCTCCATCCTGGTGTTGAAGAAATTGCCGGACGCCACCAGCCGCCCGCTCTGCTCGGCCAGATATCCAAAGCCCAGGTAGTCGGCGTTGACCGGCGCGCCGCCCCAGTCGGAGAGGCACAGCCCGCCGCATTGCGCCTGAGGCGAAACCGGCGCGCGCAGGTCGCGTTCCTGCTGCGGAGCGTTGAGCGGGTAGAAACTCTTCGGCGCCATCGTGAACACGCCCGAGCGCTGCACGTCTTCAAACACTGTGGCGTTGAACACGGCGGCGAACTGCGCCGAGGCGCCCGCGCCGCCGAAATCCGGCAGTGCGACCACCTTTCTCGCGCCGCCTGTCAGGCGGATGACGATATCGCTCTGCACCTGCGTGTAGGCCGCCGCGGCCGCGGCCAGGACGGCACAAGTGAGTAGAATCCAGTGTCGCTTCATCGTTTCAGCTCAAACCAGAACTCGACTCGCGCGGGATTGCCTTCGCAGCCCGGCGGAATCGGCTCAAACGGGCTTGCATCCAAGATAGCGCGCTGGGCCGAGTAATCGAGCGCCACATTGCCGCTCGATTGCACCAGGCGCACGTTGCGGACCTGGCCGTCGCGGTACAGATCGAACACGACAATGGCCGGCGGCAGCGCCCGTATGCGGGGATCGACCTGCTCCGTCCTCCATCGTTGGGCCACGCGGTCGCGCAGCACGGTCACATAGCCGCCGCAGCGCGCGCCGAAGGGCGCGCCGCTGCCGATGCCCACGCCTCCCACGCCGGGCGTGGCCGCATACATCGGACTCGCCGCCGCCTGTCCGCCGCGGCTGAACACCTGATTGCCGGTGAACTCCCTCGCATCGCGGCGCGCCGTTTCCGTGCGCTGCGCACGGTCCGTGCGCGGGGATTTGCGGCTCTTCAGCGCAATCGCGTCCGGTTCGGGCGGCTCCGCCGCCTTCTTCGTCTCCTGCTTCGGCGGCGCGGGGATCCGGGACTCGGTGTCGGAGGCCAGCCGGTTGACGGGTCCGCTGCGGCCCGCAATCGGAATGTTGCGCACCGGGCTCACGCTGTAGGCGCCGCCGCCTCCCAGCGAATTGGGATCACCCCAGGGGGCGCGTCTGCCGATGCCCGTCAACGCCGCCGCAGCCGTCAGCCCGAACACCGCCGCATGCAACGCCAGCGACGCCAGCAGCGGGCGCCGGAACTCGTCCCGCCCCTCCAGCACGTCGACATGGCGCGGCTCCATGGCTCCCCGTTCTCACCGGCGCGAATCTTCGGGCTGCGTCACGACCCTCACATCCAGCCCCAGTTCGCCCAGGGCGCTGATCACCTGCGCGATCGGATCCCAGATCGTCTGGCTGTCAGCACGCACATAGACGGCCTTCGCGCCGGGAAACCGCCGCCCGAACTCCTCGCCCAGCCGGTGAATGTTGACCGGCGTCTCGTTCAGATACAGCTCGCCATTGCGCGTCAGCGTCACCACCGGCAGCTCCTCGGCGCTGTCGCGCACCTGCTTCACCTTGGGAACCTGCACTTCGAGGCCGAACTCCATCACATGCGCCGTCAGCATGAAGATGATCAGCAGCACGAGCACCACGTCCACCAGCGGCACGACGTTGATCTCCGACAACGCCCCCACGTGCCGCCGCCGGCGGCCGCCGTTGCCGCCTCCGCCGTTGATCGAGAACGCCATCGCGTCACTCCTCGAATTGGCGCTCGACGAGATTCATGAATTCGAGCGCGAAATCGTCCATGCGCGCCGCGAACTCCTTGATCGCATGGCCGAACGCGTTGTACGCGACGGCCGCCGGGATGGCCGCCGCCAGGCCCGCCGCAGTGGCGATGAGCGCCTCGCTGATGCCCGGCGCCACCGCGCGCAGGCTCGCGCTGCCCGCCGTGCCCAGCCCCTGAAACGCGTCGATGATGCCGAGCACGGTGCCGAACAGGCCCACGAAGGGAGAGACGCTGGCCGTCGTCGCCAGCCAGCTCATGCGGCGCTCCAGCCGCGCGACCTCCTCGCTGATGCCCAGCTGCAATGCGCGCTCGAGCGCGTTCTTGTTGACAAGGCGCCCGCGGGCGTTCATCTGCCGCGTCACTTCGTGGTAGCCGAAATCGAACACGCCGGTGAGCGGGGACAGGCGGAACTGCTCCAGCGCCACGGCCACCGCCTCCAGGCCCGGCGCCTTGCGGAACGCCCGCAGGAACGCCGCATTGGCCGCGCCGCCATGGCGGAACTGCGTCCATTTGGCGAAGATCACCGCCCAGCTCATCAGCGAGGCCAGCAGCAGAAGGACAAGGACGAACTTGGCTACCGGCGAAGCCGCCAGCGCCAGCTCCCACAGCGAATGCTGCTGCAGGAGCGCCAGAGGCAGGCTATGGAACAACGGGTACGCTCCTTTGTGTGGCTCTGCCATCCATCATATCGAAGGGACGCGGCCCGCCGGGATCAAACATTTTCGTATTTTCCTGTTCCAGCCTCCGGGCTCCGCCCCAAGACCGTATACTTGTCCTGAATGCTGGTGGAACTCGCCGTCGAGAACCTCGCCGTCGTCGAGCGCCTGCGCCTCCGCCTGCATCCGGGCTTCAACGCCCTGACCGGCGAGACCGGCAGCGGCAAGAGCCTCGTCGCCGGCGCCCTGGGCCTCCTGTTCGGCGGCCGCGCCTCGGCCGACATGATCCGCACGGGGGAGGAGCGCGCCCTGGTTTCCGGCATCTTCGAGATCCCCGGCGACGCGCGGCTGCACGAGCTGCTCGAGCAGGCCGGCATCGGCGCCGAGGACGGCGAGCTGCTGCTGGAGCGCGAGATCTCGGCCTCGGGCAAGTCCCGCGCCTGGGCCGGCTCGCGCCCCGTCGCGGCCAGCTTCCTGCGGGACATCGCCCCCTTCCTCGGCGACATCCACGGGCAGCACGACCAGCAGAAGCTCTTCTCACCGGAAGCGCAGCGCGAGATGCTGGACGAAGCCGCCGGCGCGCAGGCGCTGCTCGAGCAGGCGCGCGAAGCCTGGCAGGGCTGGCGCGGGGCTCTGCGCGAGCTGGCGGAACTGGACCGCGCGGAGCAGGAGCGGCTGCGGCTCTCGGACCTGTGGTCGATGCAGCGGAAAGAGATCGAATCCGCCTCGCTCAAGCCCGGCGAAGACGCGCTGCTCGGGAACGAGCGCCGGGTCCTGCGCAACGTCGCCCGCCTGAGCGACGCCGTGTCGGCTGCTTACGCGCTCCTGGAGGAGTCGGAGACGAGCGCGGGCGCCGGCGTGGGGCAGGCCCTGAAGCGGCTGGAAGAAGCCGCCCGCATCGACGCCACGCTCGAGCCGGCGGTGGAGACGCTGCGCCCGGCGCTGATCGCCATTCAGGAAGCCTCGCACGAACTGCGCCGCTATCTCGGAAATCTCGAAGCCGATCCGCGCCGGCTTGAAGAAGTGGAGGCGCGGCTGGCGCTGATTGAGCGCCTGAAGCGCAAGTACGGCACGACGGTTGAGGAGATCCTGGCGTTCCTTGAGGACGTGTCTTCCCGTCTTGCCGCGCTGGAGACGGCAGGCGAGCGGCGCGCGGCTCTGGAAGAATCCGTCGCGCGCCTGGAGGCGCGCTACCGCGAACTGGCGGTGGAGCTGCGCGAAGTCCGCGCGCGCGCCGCGCGCAGGCTCTCCCGCAAAGTCCAGGAGGAGCTGGCGGGGCTTGCCATGCCGGGCGCCGTCTTCCGAATCCTCGTCGAACCCTGCGAGCCCGGCGAGGCGGGCATGGACGCCGTGCAGTTCCTGTTTTCCGCCAACGCCGGCGAGGAGCCGCGTCCGCTGGACCGCGTCGCCAGCGGCGGCGAGCTCTCGCGCGTCGCCCTCGCCATCAAGACCTGCATGGCGCCCGCGCAGGAGGGCGCGGCGCGGACGCTGGTTTTCGATGAAGTGGACGCGGGCGTTGGCGGCGCGGCGGGGGAGATGATCGGCCGCCGGCTGCGCGAGCTCGCGCGGCGCCATCAGGTGCTCTGCGTCACGCACCTGCCGCAGATCGCCGCCTTCGCCGAGCACCACTATCTCGTCTCGAAAAGCGAAGCCGGCGGCAGGACCGCCGCCGGCGTCCAATGGCTCGGCCATAAGGACCGCGTGCGCGAGATCGCCCGCATGATGTCGGGGCAGAAGCTCACGCAGGAAGCGCTGCGCCACGCCGAAAAACTGATCGAGCAGTTCTCGGCCGGCTGAGCGGGGCTTCACCCCTTGTGCCAGTGCATCTCCCAGCCGAGATACTTGCGCCCTGCCTCGTAGACCGCCGCCGCCACCTGGGAGAAGTTCGCCGCCACGTGGTGCTCGAAGCCGTTCTCGCAGATGTAGTGCAGCAGCGCCTGCAGGTTGGGGATGCGCACCACCCCCGCGCCGCCGAACGTTTCCAGCGGATCGCGCGTGAACTCGCCCTCGCCGACATAGGCCTTCAGCCTGCCCTCGGCGTCGCAGGTCGACAGCCGCAGGTAGGTCATTGGTCCCGCCTTCACGCGTCCCACGACCGTGCCGAACGTGTTCAGCTTGCCCACCGTTCCGGCGATGATCTCCTGGTAATCCATGCGCGCCGTCTCGAAGAAGTGCTTCGGCAGGTTCGAGCAGTGGAAGCACACTGCCTTGTCCGGGTCGTCTCCGTAGTTGTTGTTCCAGTCGAGCAGCGCGCTGGGCGTGCCCGAGGCAAGCGCCAGCGCATACATCGCCACCACGCCCGGAACGTCCACTTCGCAGGCGCTTGGCAGCAGGCGGTTCGACATCATGCTCATCACCGTGCAGGGGACCACGCCGAAGTACTCTTCCATCGAGGTCCAGCACTGTACCGCCGTCACCGTGATGTCGTTGTCCGACATCCAGCGGTCCACCACGACGGCGAGCTTCGCCATCTTGACGAGCGCGGCGGCGTCGATGCCCGCTGTGCTCACATAGCTGTTGATCTCGGCGAGCTTCGCCTGCACCGCTGCGTCATCGTCCTTCAGCCTTCCGATGCGCCCAAAGATCTCCGACAGGTCGATCGTGTCGACATCGATCCCGGCGCCCTCAAGCAGCTTCTCGCTGTAACGCACTGTATTGAACGCCGCCGGACGCGCGCCGATGGCGCCGACGCGGCACTTGCGCAGCCCGTTCACCACCCGGCATACCGCGGCGAACCACTCCACGTCCTGCGCGAACTCTTCGCTCGATGGCGCCACCGTGTGGAGCTTCGTCAGCGAGTATGGGATGCCGAACTGCTTCAGGTTGTTGCAGACGCTCATCTTGCCGCAGAAGCTGTCGCGGCGGTCGGCGATCGTCATGCTGGAGGCGCGGTCTGGAGTGGCCTGCACCAGCACGGGCACCTTCAGCCCGGAACCTCTCAGCGCCTCGGCCACGCCGCGTTCGTCTCCGAAGTTCGGCAGCGTCACGATCACGCCGCCAATCTCATGGCGGTGGCGGTCGAAGAGTTCGGCGCACTTCTTCGCGTCCGCGCGCGTCTCCACCGCTCCGTACTTCGTGTCCTCAGGCGAAAGAGCCACCACTCCGTAGCCCAGCTTCTCCAGCGTCTGAATCATCTCTTCCCGGCCGGATTTGGCCAGGTGATCCGGAAAGAATCCCCGGTTGCCGACAATCAACCCGAACGTCTGTTTGGTCATAAGATTGGCTCCTGCAAACGATTGCAATGCTGCGATTCTATCGTCTTCCGCCGTTGCGGTCAACGAAGAGCCCGTCCGGCTGGTAGACTGGAAATTCCCCCGTGAGCAAGATCCTCAGGCTGGCGGCAGGCGTCGGATTGTGTATCTTGGGTATCATCGGCTGGTTGCTGCCAATCGTGCCGGGGTGGGCTTTCATGATCCCGGGACTCATCATTTTGTCCGAGTTCTTCCCGCCGTTGCGCCGGGTTCTGCATTGGGCCCGCGGCAAAATAAAGGAAGAATCGGCCCGCTTCCGGAACCGGCGCGGGACGGACCAGCCGCCGAGTGGTTGATTCCATGCCTTACCGTACCGACGACGTCCGCATCCAGCAGATCTATGAACTGGTGACGCCTCAGGCGCTGCTCGATCAGTTCCCGCTGCACGAGGACGGCGCCAGGCTGATCTGGGAGGCGCGCCACACCATCCACGACATGCTCTACGGCAGGGACCACCGCCTCGCCGTCGTCGCCGGTCCCTGCTCCATCCACGACATCTCCGCCGCTGAAGACTACGCCGGCAGGCTGGCGGAACTCGCCCGGCAGTACCGGGATGCGCTGTTCGTCGTCATGCGGGTCTATTTTGAAAAGCCCCGGACCACGGTTGGCTGGAAGGGACTCATCAACGATCCCTTCCTCGACGGCAGCTTCCAGATCAACGAGGGGCTGCGCCGCGCCCGGGGGCTGCTGCTGCGCCTCACGCAGATGGGCATGCCCTGCGCCACCGAGTTCCTTGACATGATCACGCCGCAGTACATCGGCGATCTGATCTCGTATGGCGCCATCGGCGCCCGCACGACGGAAAGCCAGGTGCACCGCGAGCTGGCCAGCGGGCTGTCGTGCCCCGTCGGCTTCAAGAACGGCACGGACGGCAACTTCAAGGTGGCCATCGACGCCGTCCGCGCCGCGCGCATCTCGCACCATTTCCTGTCGGTCACCAAGGCCGGCCATTCCGCCATCGTCTGCACCAAGGGCAACCGCGACTGCCACGTCATCCTGCGCGGCGGCAAGCTGCCGAATTTCGATGAGCAGTCGATCGAAACCGTCCTGCTCAGCCTGCGCGGCGCCAAGCTGCCCGACCGCGTGATGGTGGACTGCTCTCACGCCAACTCGCTGAAGAACTACCGGCTGCAGGCGGCTGTCGCCCGCAATCTCGCCACGCAGGTCGCCGCCGGCCAGGCCGGCATCTTCGGCGTCATGCTCGAGTCCTTCCTCGTCGCCGGGCGCCAGGATCTCATTCCCGGCCAGCCGCTGACCTACGGACGGTCGATCACGGACGCCTGCATCGACCTGGAGGAGACCCGCCAGATCTTCGACCTGCTGGCGGAAGCCACGGTGCGCCGGATGGCCGCCTCCCCGGCCTCCCTCTGACGCCGCCTCCCTGCGGGACAATGGAATTTCCATGATCGACCGCATCTCCGTGCACGGGGCGCGGGTGCACAATCTCAAGGACGTCACCGTCTCCATCCCCCGCGGATCGTTCACGGTGATCACGGGGCTGTCCGGCTCGGGGAAGTCTTCGCTCGCCTTCGACACGATCTACGCCGAAGGCCAGAGGCGTTATGTCGAGACGCTCTCGCCCTACGCCCGGCAGTTCCTCGACCAGATGGAGAGGCCGGACGTGGACGCAATCGACGGCCTCTCGCCCGCCATCTCCATCGAGCAGAAGACCACCAGCCGCAGCCCGCGCTCGACGGTGGGCACCATCACGGAGATCTACGATTACCTCCGCCTGCTGTGGTCCTCCATCGGCACGCCGCATTGTCCGGACTGCGGCATCCCCATCACGCGGCAGACCGCGCAACAGATTGTGGAACAGGTGACGGCGCTGCCGGCGGGCGAGCGCGTGATGATCCTTGCGCCCATCGTCCGCGGCCGAAAGGGCGAGTACAAGAAGGAACTGGAGAAATTCGCCCGGGCGGGCTTCGTCCGCGCCCGCATCGACGGCGAACTCCGCGCGCTCGACGAGGACATCCAGCTGGACCGGCGCCGCAATCACACGATCGAAGTGGTCGTCGACCGGCTGCCGCTCAAGCCCGATTCCGCGCGCAGGCTGGAAGCATCCATCGAAACCGCCACGCGGCTCGCCAACGGCCTGGTCGTGGTGGCCCACGTAGGCGGGGAGGAACGGCTTTACTCGCTGAAGCTCGCCTGCCCGGAGTGCGGCCGGAGCGTGCCGGAGATCGAACCGCGCTCGTTTTCCTTCAACAGTCCCTACGGCGCCTGCGATGCCTGCCACGGCCTGGGCGCCACGTGGTCGTTCGACCCGTTGAAGGTGATCGCCGATCCGTCGCGCCCGCTGTTGGACGGCGGCCTCGGCCCCGGCGGCTCCAGCATGTTGATGCAGCAGGCGCTGCACGCTCTCGCGCGGCAGCTCCGCATCCGCCTGGACCGGCCGTTCGAAGACCTGCCTCCGAAGCAGCAGCAGGCGCTCCTCCACGGCTCCGGCGCCATGCCGGGCATCCTCGCCCTGCTCCAGCGCGCCTTTGAAGACTCGACCGAGGGCTACCGCGAATACCTGGCGGACTTCATGTCCCCGTCGGAGTGCAGCGCCTGCGGCGGGCGGCGGCTCCGCCCCTCCAGCCTGGCGGTGAAGCTCAAAGGCATGTCCATCGCCGACTTCACCGCCCTGCCCGTTTCGCGCGCGCTCGAGGAGATCCGCTCGTGGACGCTCTCGCCGCGGGAGCAGCAGATCGCCGCGCGCATCGTCGAAGAGGTCCGCCACAGGCTGTCGTTCCTCTGCGAAGTCGGCCTCGACTACCTGTCTCTGGACCGCTCCGCCGCCACGCTGTCCGGCGGCGAATCGCAGCGCATCCGGTTGGCCACGCAGATCGGCTCGCGCCTGCGCGGCGTTCTTTATGTGCTGGACGAGCCCTCCATCGGACTCCATCCGCGCGACAACGCGCGCCTGCTGGGGACGCTCGTCCGGCTGCGCGACATGGGCAACACCGTGCTTGTCGTCGAACACGACGAGGAGACCATCGAGCGCGCCGATTACGTCATCGACCTCGGTCCCGGCGCCGGGCGGCTGGGAGGCGAGTTGATCGCCGCCGGCAAACCCGCCGAGATCGCCGCCCACCCGCGCTCGCTCACCGGCGCCTATCTCTCCGGACGCCGCTCGATCCCGGTGCCGCCGGCGCGCCGCCCCGGCAACGGGCTGAAGCTCGTGCTGCGCGGGGCGCGCCAGCACAACCTGAAGAACATCGGCGTCGAATTCCCGCTCGGCATGTTCCTTTGCGTCACCGGCGTCAGCGGCAGCGGCAAGTCTACCCTGGTGCACGACATCCTGTACCGGGCGCTGGCGCAGAACCTTTACGGCGCCAGGACGCCGCCCGGGCTGTTCGACTCCATCGAAGGGCTCGAGCACATCGACAAGGTGATCGAGATCGATCAGACCCCCATCGGACGCTCCCCCCGCTCCAACCCTGCCACCTACACGGGCGTGTTCACGCCGATCCGGGAGCTTTACGCCATGCTGCCGGAGGCGCGGGAGCGCGGCTACAAGCCGGGGCGCTTCTCGTTCAACGTAAAAGGCGGGCGCTGCGAAGCCTGCCAGGGCGACGGCGTCAAGCGCATCGAGATGAACTTCCTGCCCGACGTCTACGTCCCCTGCGACGTCTGCCGCGGGCGCCGCTACAATTCGGAGACACTGGCGGTCCGCTTCAACGGCGTCTCCATCGCCGACCTGCTCGAGATGACCATCGAAGACGCGCTCGAGCTGCTCAGGAACATCCCGCAGATCCAGGCCAAACTCCAGACGCTCGCCGACGTCGGCCTCGGCTATCTGCATCTGGGGCAGTCTTCCACGACACTGTCCGGCGGCGAGGCGCAGCGCATCAAGCTCGCCCGCGAACTCTCGCGCCGTCAGACGGGCAAGACACTCTACATCCTGGACGAGCCCACTACGGGCCTGCACTTCGAGGACATCCGCAAGCTGCTCGAAGTGCTGAACCAGCTTGTGGACCTCGGCAACACAGTGGTCGTCATCGAACACCAGCTTGACGTGATCAAGTCCGCCGACTGGATCATCGACCTCGGTCCGGAAGGCGGCGAGAAGGGCGGCACGGTGGTCGCCGCCGGACCTCCCGAGCACATCGTCCGGTCCCGGCGCAGCCACACGGCGCGCGCACTTGAAAAAGCTCTGAAAAACGGCAAAGCTGGTTAGGAACCGCCTTGAGCAAATACCGCGAGCCACCCCTCGATCTGTCCCGCCTGTCCACCATCCCGCTGGCCGAACGGGGCGGCAAGGTGCGCGTCGAGCACATGGCGGCCCCGCACCGGCCGGGCGGCACCTTCACGCAGTGGCTGGACGGCCTGCCGCGCCTGCTGGCGGCGGATTCCCTGCGCGCCGTGACCGCCGCGGCCGCGGAAGCGCGCCGGCGCGGGCGCGCCATCCTGTGGGGATTGGGCGGGCATGTGGTCAAGTGCGGGCTGGCGCCGGTGCTCATTGACCTGATGGACCGCGGCTTCGTCACCGGCATCGCCATGAACGGCGCCACCTCGATCCACGACTTCGAAATCGCCCTGGCCGGCTGCACGAGCGAGGATGTGGAAGCCGTGCTCCCGGACGGCCGCTTTGGCTCGGCGGAAGAGACGGGAAGACTCATGAATGAAGCGATCCGGCACGCGCAGGAGGATGACAGCGGGCTGGGAGAGGCGCTCGGCGCCGCGCTCGACGCGCTCGCGCCGGCGCAGTTCGCGCCGTATTCCCTCCTGCTTCAGGCATGGCGGCGGTCGATCCCGGTCACCGTGCATGTGGCCGTCGGAACCGACACGCCGCACACGCACCCGGCCGCTTCCGGCGCGGCCATCGGCGCTGCCTCGCACCGCGACTTCCGTCTTTTCTGCTCGCTGGTTCGGGGGCTCGACTCGGGCGGCGTCTATCTGAACGTGGGCTCGGCGGTCGTGTTGCCGGAAGTGTTTCTGAAGGCCGTTTCCGCCGTGCGGAACCTGCGGTACCCGCTGGCGGACTTCACCACGGTGAATCTGGACTTCCTCCAGCACTACCGCCCGCGGCTGAATGTGGTCGAGCGCCCGCACGCGCGGTCCGGCGGGGCGGGCTATTCGATCACCGGCCATCACGAAATCCTCCTGCCGCTGCTGGCGGCGCTGCTCGTGGAGGCGGACGCATGACGGAACCCGCCCCGCCTCCCCCGCTCCGCCAGGGTCCCTTCTGGACGTGGACGGACGCCCTGTTGCTGGCGGTGCTGTCCATCCCCTGCTTCTCGCTGGCTATCGCGCTGACGCACGGCGCCTTTCTCCTGCTGCCCCGGATGCCGGGCGAAGCCGCCCGCGCGCTCACGCTGCAATTCGCGGCTTACGCGCTCTGGTTCGGCGCCCTCTGGCTGATTCTCCGGCAGCGGTATCAGGCGCCTTTCTGGGACTCGCTGGGATGGCGCTTCCCGTGGCCGAACATGCTGTGGACGGGAATCCTGGGACCGGGGCTGGTCATCGTCATCGCCATACTCGGGGAGCTGCTCCACACGCCTGTGATCGACAACGCCGTGGCGCGCCTGCTCCGCGACCGCTGGTCGATCCTGCTGGTGGGATCCTTCGCGGTGACGCTGGGTCCACTCGCCGAAGAGCTGATCTTCCGCGGGTTCGTGCAGCCCCTCGCCGTGCGCACGTTCGGCAAGTGGCTGGGCATCGCGCTGGCCAGCATGCCGTTCGCGCTGCTGCATGGGCCGCAGTACGCCTGGAACTGGCAGCACATGTTCCTGCTGTTTCTCGCCTCGTTCGTCTTCGGATACACGCGGCACCGCACGGGCTCGACCGCGGCATCGACGATTGTTCATGCCACATACAACCTCACATTCTTCGTCGGCTATCTGGCGCAGCGGCGGGAACTGCTGATGTGACGGGCGCCGCCCGCATGGTTCAATGGAAGTTCCCCTTATGGTGGAGACCGTCAAGTGGACGCCTGACGGCGTCGTCATGATCGACCAGACGAAGCTGCCGCGCACGGTGGAGTTCGTCACCTGCAGGACTTATCAGGAAGTGGCGGATGCCATCCGGACGATGGTGGTGCGGGGAGCGCCGGCCATCGGCGTTTCCGCCGCCATGGGCGTCGCGCTGGGCGTGCTTCAGACCCCCCCGGAACGGCTGGCAGCGGAGTTTCCCCGCATCTGCGAGACTCTCGCGTCCACCCGCCCGACAGCCGTCAATCTGTTCTGGGCCATCAGCCGCATGAAGCGGCTGTACGCATCGCTCGACGGGAGCCCTCCGGAGCGCCTGCGTCAGGCATTCGTCGAGGAAGCCCTGCGCGTGTATGAAGAGGACATCGCCATCAACCGCGCCATCGGGCGCCACGGCGCTCCGCTGGTGCCCGACGGCAAGTCCGTCCTGACCCACTGCAACGCCGGCGCTCTCGCCACCGCCGGTTACGGCACGGCGCTCGGCGTGATCCGCGCTGCTGTGGAGGCAGGCAAGAAAGTCCACGTGTTCGCCGACGAGACGAGACCGTTCCTGCAGGGCGCGCGTCTCACAGTGTGGGAACTCCAGCAGGACGGCATCCCGGTGACGCTGATCACGGACAACATGGCCGGGCACTTCCTGAAGAGCGGCCGCATCGGCTGCGTCATCGTCGGCGCCGACCGCATCGCCCGCAACGGCGACACGGCCAACAAGATCGGCACTTACTCGGTGGCCGTGCTCGCACGGGAGAACAACGTCCCGTTTTATGTGGCTGCCCCGGTCTCGACGCTGGATCTCAGTCTGGAGTCGGGCGGCCGGATTCCGATCGAAGAACGCGCGGCCGGGGAAGTCACTCACGTCTTCGGCGTGCCCGTGGCGCCGGAGGGAACCGCTGTGGCCAATCCCGCCTTCGACGTGACCCCAAGCCGCTACGTCACGGCCATCATTACAGAGAAGGGCGTCGCCCGCCCGCCGTACGAAGAGAGCCTGGCTGCATTCGCGAGAGGAGAATGAAGTGCTGAAACACGTTGCCGCCCTTTTTGTGGTCCTGGGAACCGCACTCCCCGCCGGCCCGCTGGCAGGAAAGAGGATCGCCAGCTTCACGCTGCCGGATTCGCAGGCCCGCTACCATGACGTGCTCGACTACCGCGGCAAGGTCCTCCTCGTCGACATCATGAAGACCGACTGCCCGCACTGCGGCATGTTCTCCAGGGTGCTGGAGCGGGTGAAGAGCCGCTACGGCAACCGCCTGAATGTCCTGTCGATTGTGAATCCGCCGGACAACCAGCAGACCGTCGCGGCTTATGTGGCCCGGCACAAGATCACCACTCCGGTTCTGTTCGATTTCGGACAGGCGGTGGCTGCGATGCTCCACATCACGCCCCGGAACCCATCCATCAAGCTGCCCACCCTGCTCATCGTCGCGCCGGACGGCATCATCCGCGAGGACCTCGTCTACGACGACTCGCGCAAGGACATCTTCGAAGGCGACGGTCTGTTCCACATTCTGGACAGGATTCTGGCCGAGTCCGCTCCGCGGAAGAAGTAACCCCCGGGCGGGCACCCTCCGCACTGGCGGGACGTTGTCAACCGGCCGCTCCCAATTCGGCGTAGACGCTCCAGGTTTCTTCCACGGTGCGTTCCCAGGGAAACTGCGCTGCCCGCGCGCGTCCGGCCTGCGCCAGCCGCCCGCGCAGCGGTTCGTCGCGGACCAGCGCTTCCAGCGCCTGCGCAATCTCGTCGTCCCGAAGAGGATCCACGAGCAGCGCCGCATCGCCGCATACCTCCGGCAGCGCGCCGCGCGTGGAGCTCAGCACCGGCACGCCATGAGCCATGGCTTCCAGCACGGGGATGCCGAAGCCCTCATCCAGGGAAGGAAATGCGAACACGGAGGCGCGCCGGTAGAGCCGCTCCACCTCCTCATCCGGCAGCCATCCCGTCCAGGCGATGCGCTCCGCCGCCGGGCTCTGGCGGATCCGCTCCTGCACTTCTTCCGATCCGTACCCGGCGCCGCCCGCCAGCACCAGCCGCCACGGCTGCGGCGCGGCGCGTTCAAACGCCGCGACCAGCCGCACCAGGTTCTTCCGCCGCTGCACCGCGCCGACATGGAGGATCAGCGGCTCCCGCTGTCCGCCCGCCTCCGGTTCGGACAGGCGGACGCCGTGCGGCGCGATGCGGAGCCGCGCCGCCGGCACGGCAAGAATCTCTTCCACCTGCCCCGCGGTGAACCGGCTCACGCACAGGATCAGATCCGCCCGCGCCGCCGCTTCGCGAGCCTGCTTCTGGAACCGCTGGCGAAAGCCGGGCGTGGAGTATTCCGCCGTGAACACGAACAGGTCGTGGAACGTGGCCACGCGAACCGGAAACCGCGCCGCCGGGAGCCGCTGGTTCAGGCCGTGGAACAACTTCGCGCTCCCGGTTCTGACGTGTTCGAGCAGAGGACGCACGGCCACATTGGGAGGCCTCGGCGCGCGCCATCCGGCGCGGAGCCGGTGGAGACGGTAGTACCACTCGAAACGCGCCTCAGGATGCGCCTGGGCCAGCCCGCGCAGCAGTTCGCGGCTGTAGACGCCGATGCCGGACAGCTGCCCGCCCTCGCTGTAGGTGGCGTCGAGGCCGATCGTCAATCGCGGATCCCGTATTCCTTGAGTTTGCGGTACAGAGTCGTGCGGCCGATTCCGAGCAGATGCGCCGCCGCCACCCGGTCGCCCTTGGTGTAGCGCAGCGCATTGATGATGGCGCGCCGCTCCATCTCCGCCAGCGGCAGCACCGGCGTCACGAAGCTCTCATCGGGCCCATCGCCATCGGGCGCCGCAGCCGCCGCCTGAACCATGGCTTCCGGCGCGCGCCGCCGCTCGTGGAAGTGGAGCAGCTGCGAAGGAGCGTCCTGCAGGTGCAGCACCGGCCCGCTGTTGACCGCCACCATGTGCTGCACGCAGTTCTCCAGTTCGCGCACGTTGCCCGGCCAGTCGTAGCTCATCATCAGTTCGAGCAGTTCGCCGCTGACCGTGTGCCCGTTGCCGTACATCTCCAGAAAGTGGCGGATCAGCGCGGGCAGATCCTCCTTGCGGTCCCGCAACGGACTCAGCCGCAGCGTCACGACGTTGAGCCGGTAATAAAGATCCTGCCGGAACCGCCCCGCCTCCACTTCTTTCGCCAGATCCCGGTTGGTCGCGGCGATGACGCGGAAGCTCGACTTCCGCACCTGCAACGACCCCACGGGACGGAACTCTTTCTCCTGAAGAACGCGGAGCAGTTTGGCCTGGAGATCGAGCGGCAGCTCGCCGATCTCGTCGAAGAAGGCGGCGCCGCCATCAGCCTGCTCGATCAGGCCGATCTTGTTCGAATTGGCTCCGGTGAAGGCGCCTTTGACGTGCCCGAACAGTTCGCTTTCCATCAGCGTGCCCACCATCGACGAGCAGTCGATGGTCACGAACGGGCCGCCCGGACCGTTGCGGTGGATGGTGCGCGCCACCAGCTCCTTGCCCGTGCCGGTTTCGCCCAGCAGCAGCACCGGCCAGTGGCCGCGTCCGAGCTTGGCGGCCAACCTCAGCACGTTTCTCAGCCGCGCCGACTGGCCTACCAGCTCGTAGCTGCGCGCCTTGCTTTCCTGGATCATCCAGCGCCGGTCCTCAAAGTTCTCTACCGGATGCAGAGACATTTCTCCTCGGCATAGTAGTGCTCGCGCGGGAGAATTTCTCTACAGGAAACTTCGCCAAGCCTCATTGTAAGCCCGATTCCCGCCGGCGTTGCCCGGGCGCCCGGCTCGCCGGCTACCGGATGCGCACCACGTACACCTCTTTCACGTCCCGCCGCATCTCGCCCGCTGCCGCTTCGGCTTCCCGCAGATCGCCGAACCTCCCCACGAAGATCCGGTACGCGCCGGGAGGAGTCAGCGAAGCCACGATGTCGACCGGCTCATAGCGCCGGCGCAACTGGTCGCGGTACCTCTCGGCGCTGGCGCGGTCGGCGAACGAGCCCGCCTGGATGGTGAACAGCGGTGGCTGTCCCGCCGAATCCGGATTTGTGTACCCGGTGAGTTCGATGCGCACCCTGGCGGTTCCTGGACCGATCAGCCCAAGCTCGCGCGCCGCGGCGCGTGAGAGGTCGATGATGCGCCCTTCGGCGAAGGGACCGCGGTCGTTGATGCGCACGGAAACCGACCTGCGGTTGTCGAGGTTGGCGACTCTGACGATCGCACCGAACGGCAGGGTCCGGTGCGCCGCCGTCATCTGGTTCATGTCGAACACTTCGCCGCTCGAGGTGCGCCGTCCATGGTAAGGGTTGCCGTACCAGCTTGCGATCCCCGTCTCGGTCCATCCGGGTGAAGGAGCGGCGGGCGCGGCAGGCGCGCGCTTCCTGCGCCCGCAGCCCGCCGGCAGGACCAGCGCCGCCGCGAGCAGCGCCGCACAGGCGGAGAAGCGGAGAACCTGCGTTCCGGAGGGCAAAACAAAACTCCTCATCTCTGTTTTAACCCCTCCGGCGTCCGCGAAAACACATCTTCGTGACTCCCGTCTTCACTTTTTTCTTGACAACACTCGGAGACCAAGTTTATAAAGAGATCACAATGCTGTCGCACTGCGACCGCAAAATCTGATGTTACGGAGAACAGATCGATGAAGAACGCGACCAAGAAGGCTGCCAAGAAGGCGACAAAGAAGGCCGCCAAGAAGGCGCCCGCCAAGAAGAAGAAGTAACTGCGGCGCGCTTCTCAGTGAAGCGCCGCAAACAGAGGATCACCAGCGCGGCCCCGGGCGACCGGGGCCGCAACCTTTTTATGCTCCCTTCTCCAGCCGCAGGCAGCGGAACGCCTCCCCCATCCCGAACAGCAGCGTCTTGAGCTGAAGCCGCAGCCGGACCTCTTCCTCTTCGCTCTCCGCCCGCAAGACCGAAGCGAACATGTCGCGTTCGCCGGCGCGCAGCAGCCACGACGAGAGGTCTTCCAGCGCTCCCGCCCTCCAGCCGAGCGCGGATGCGCGCTCCCCGAGAAAGGTGAACGGCACATGCGCCGTGATGTCCTGCATCCCCGGATCCCGCAGCACGTCCTCGTGCGCTGCGTGGCGCCGGTAGCTCATCAGCGTCCCGCGCGGGAAACGGACCGCCTCCCGCTCGGTGTAACCGTAGTCGATCACCATGAGCGCCCCGCGCCTGAGCGCGCCATCCATCTGCCGCAGCACGGGCTCGATCCGCACCGGCAGTTCCAGGATCCACTCTTCCGGCCCCTCCATCCGGCGCGACAGCCGGTCCGCATATTCCTTCCATTCGCCTGCCAGCGGTTCGGCTTCGATCCAGCAGAACGCGCCGTCCCTCCAGCCGACGCGCATCATCCGCGCGGCTGCCGCCCCGCATCTCGCAACGTCCACGGGAAGCGCATCGAACAGCTCGTTGGCGAACACGATTCCTTCGAACGGCGCCGGCGCGGGCTGTCCCGCCTCCACCGGCACATAGCGGAACCCGCCCAGCGGCTCTGCCATCAGAGCCCGGCCCGCGCCCCAGTCGGCCACCGTGCACCCTTCCGCCAGCCCAAGCTCCTCGCGGATGCGGCGCAGCGCTGCGCAGACGATCCGGCCGAACACCGGCTGCACTTGCGTGGCTGTGAAGAAGTCGCCTGCGGCGCCGGTCGGCTCGGCGTGCGCGCGGCGCGCCGCGCTGTAATAGCCGTGATCGGGATCGTAGAGCGCCGCCTCCATGAACGCGGAAAACCGCAGCGGCCCGTGGCTGCGGATGCGCTCCGCCAGCTTCTCCTGGAGTGGATTGGCCCGGACCCTCACGGCTGCTGCTCCGGGGCCCGCACGCGCTCCTGCGGGTTGCGGACGAACAGTTCGCACAGATAATCGTGCATGCAGTCGTACAGGTGGCGCTGGAAAGTCCACTCGAACTGCGGGTGCGCGATGTCGCGCGGGTGCAGGGGAGCGCGGTACTCATGCGCTCCGGCGACGCGGGCGCGCGGGCGGATCACAACCTCCACTCCGCCCGCGCGTGTCTCTTCGGCGCCAAACTCGAGCAGGAGATGCTCGTAGCGGTCCAGTTCGCGCCGCACTTTTTTGAGGGGAGTCATCGCCTGCGATTGTACGATGAGAAGGAGCCCATGCCGCTGCCCCGGACGATCCGAGTGAAGATCTCCAGCGAAGCCGCCGGCGCAATCGACTTCACACCCGTTGTCTCCAGCGAGATGGCGGTCATGGAACTGCTGGAGCTGGCAGCCTCCGCCGCCGGCGCCGATGCCGCGCGCATCCACCACCTGCTGACGCACGGCTCGCTGGTCAGCGGCTCCTCGCGTTTCCGCTGGGAGCGCCTTGAGTGCACTCTGGAGGAAGTCGCCGAAGCCGTCCGCCTGCTTCCGCAGCCGGAGCCGGACCGCCCGTGCGCGTTCGAGCGCTGCGTCCGGGTCGTCCTGCGGGGACCGTCAGCGCGGATCGAGATCGACAGGCAGGCGGGCACGGCCCGGCGGTTCCTGCGGCGGTCGAGCTTCTGGAGCCTGCTCATGGGAGGACTCGGTTCGCCCCGGTATTCCTGCTATTCCTACAGGGAGCGCGCCGACCAGTACACTCTGGATCTGGACCCGCAGGCTCGCGCGCGCATGCTGTCAGCCGCTGCGCTGTTGCGCTATCCGGCGCTGACGCGGCAGATCCGCGCCGCCGCCATCGACCGCATCGATTGGATCGTCCCCCGCTGACTCAGCGCCGCGCCTTGACCTTCAGCACCACGGGCGTCCCTTCAAACCCGAACCTCTGGCGCAGCCGGTTGACGATCTGCCGTTCGGTGGAGAAGTGGAGCGGCTCGGCGCTGTCCATGAACAGCACGAACGCCGGCGGACGGACCGAAGGCTGCGTGATGTAGTAGATTCGCCGTCCGCGCTCCAGTTGGAACTGTTCCGCCAGACGGTTCAGCTCTCCCGTGGGCACGCGCAGGTTGAACGACTCCCAGCACTGGTCGATCCTGGCCAGCAGCTCGTCGATTCCCCGCTTCTCCTTCGCCGAGAGGAACACGATGGGCGCGTAGTCGAGGAACCGGAACTGCGCCCGGACGGCTGCCTCGTATTCCTTTCGCTGACTCCCGCGAAGGAGGTCCCACTTGTTGACGGCGAGGATGAGCGCGCGCCCCTCTTCGTGGGCATAGCCGCCGATGGTGGCGTCCCCGCCCACCGGCCCTTCGCTGGCATCCAGCACCAGCAGCGCGATGTGGGCCATGCGGATGTGGCGGCGCGCCATCACCACGCTGAGTTTCTCCGCCATCAGCTTCGTCTTTCCTTTGCGGCGGATGCCGGCGGTGTCGACGAAGACGTACTCGCGCCCGTCGATAACCATGCGCTCGTCCACCGAATCGCGCGTCGTGCCCGCAACGGGCGAGACGATGGCGCGTTCCTGCCCGAGCAGCGCGTTCAGCAGCGTGGACTTGCCCACGTTCGGCCGGCCGATGATGGCGACGCGGATGGCGCGCGGCTTGTCTTCTTCCCCGGCTTCGGGCTCGATCTCGGGCAAGCCGCGCGTGGCTTCGTCCAGCAGTTCGGCGATCCCCAGACGGTGCTCTGCGGAAACCGGAACCACCCGCTCGAAGCCCAGCGAGTAGAACTCCGCCGCCAGCACCTCGCGCTTCGGGGCGTCGATCTTGTTCACAGCCAGCGTCACGGGCTTGCCGAGGCGGCGGAGCAGCATCGCCAGGTCGCGGTCGGCGGCGGTGATCTCGGTGCGGCCGTCGATCAGGAAGACGATATGCGCCGCTTCGTCCAGCGCCACGCGCGCCTGCCGCAGGATCTCGGAGGGGATCAACGCGTCGTCGTCGGGGATGATGCCGCCGGTGTCGATCAGGCGGAAGCGCCTGCGGCGATGCACCGCCTCCCCGGCGATCCGGTCCCGCGTGATGCCGGGCTCGTCGCCCGTGATCGCTTTCCGCTGGCCGAGGATCGCGTTGAACAGGGTGGACTTTCCCACGTTGGGCCGTCCCACGATGACGACCGTGGGCAGGCCGGTGGACTGCGGCATGCATTCTCAGTCTAGCGCAGCGTTTTTCGCCTGCCGCTGCGGCCGCCGGCGTGCGACAATGAAAGTTCACCCCCCCGCTTTTTCCATGACAATCGAGCATCCCGGCATCCGCAATCTCGCCATCATTGCGCATGTCGACCACGGCAAGACGACGCTGGTCGACGCCATGTTCCGCCAGAGCGGCATCTTCCGCGCCAGGCAGCATGTGGAAGAGCGCGTCCTGGACTCCAACGAGCTCGAGCGCGAGCGCGGCATCACCATCCTCGCCAAGACCACCGGCGTCTTTTACCACGGCATCCGCATCAACATCGTCGACACGCCGGGGCACAGCGACTTCGGCGGCGAAGTGGAGCGCGCCCTGCGGCTGGTCGACGGGGTCCTGCTGCTGGTCGACTCCAGCGAGGGACCGCTGCCGCAGACCCGCTATGTGCTCATGAAGGCGCTCGAAGCGCGCCTGCCCCAGATCGTCGTCATCAACAAGATTGACCGTTCGGACGCCCGCCCGCAGGAGGTCCTGAACGAGATCTACGATCTTTTCATCGATCTCGACGCGGCCGAGGAGCAGCTCGAGTTTCCCGTGCTCTACACGATCTCCCGCGACGGGATCGCCCGCGCAAGCCTCGACGATCCTTCCACGACGCTCGAGCCCCTGTTCGAGGCCATCGTCCGCCACATTCCGCCGCCCAAGGGCGACCCGGCGGCGCCGCTCCAGTTCCAGGTGGCCAATCTCGACTACTCGGACTACTTCGGCCGGATCGCCATCGGGCGCGTCTTCCAGGGCACGCTTCGCGTGGGAGACGAAGCCGCGGTCGTGAAGCTCGGCGGCGCCTTGCAGAGGGCCCGCATCACGAAGCTGTTCACGTTCGAGGGACTGCAGCGCGTGGAAGAGACCGAAGCCGGCCCCGGCTCGGTGGTCGCGCTCGCGGGCATCGAGGGCATCACGATCGGCGAGACCGTCACCGATCCGGACAATCCCTGCCCCCTGCCGCCCATCCGGATCGACGAGCCCACCATCGGCATGGTGTTCACCATCAACACCAGCCCCTTCGCCGGCCGCGAGGGCCAGTGGGTGACGTCGCGGCACCTGCGGGAGCGGCTCGAGAAAGAACTGCTCACGAACGTCTCGCTGAAGGTGGAGGAGGCTGGTTCGCCGGATTCCTTCCTCGTCATGGGCCGCGGCGAGCTCCAGCTCGCCATCCTCATCGAGATGATGCGGCGCGAGGGCTACGAGCTGATGGTGGGCAAACCGCAGATCCTCACCCGCACCGTCGACGGGAAGGTGATGGAGCCGCAGGAGCTGCTCGTGGTGGATGTGCCGGAGTCCTATGCCGGGGTCGTGATCGAGAAGACCGGCATCCGCAAGGCGAAGATGGCCAGGATGGTGAACCACGGCTCGGGGCGCGTGCGGCTGGAGTTCCTGATCCCCTCCCGCGGCCTGATCGGGATGCGCGGCGAACTGCTCACCGACACCCGCGGCACGGCCATCATGAATTCGCTGTTTGATGGCTACATCGAGTGGCAGGGCGACATTCCGATGCGCACCACCGGCGCCCTGGTCGCCGACCGAGCCGGCGTGGCCACCGGCTACGCCATCTTCAACTTGCAGGAGCGCGGGGAAATGTTCATCAGTCCGGGCGCCGAAGTTTACGAGGGCATGATCGTCGGCGAGAACGCCCGCCCGGACGACCTCAACGTGAACATCGTCAAAGAGAAGAAGCTGACCAACATGCGCGCCTCCACCGCCGACGAGGCCATCCGTCTGGTGCCCCCGCGCCTGCTGAATCTCGAACAGGCCATCGAATTCATCAACGACGACGAGTGGGTGGAGGTGACGCCGCGCTCCGTCCGGCTGCGCAAGAAGATCCTGAAGGCGAACCAGCGGTAAGGCCCGGCGGCGCGGCCCCAGCGGCCACCCGCGCATCTGCGCCCGGCGCGCCCCCGGACAGCGGGGGATATACTGCCATCGAGGTCTCCGCCATGATCGCCCGTCTGATGGCAGCCGCGGCGCTGCTTGCTCCGGCGCTTCCCGCACAGGTGACTCTCACCGAGGGCGCCGTCACCATTCCGACCTACATCACCGGCCCGCCCGACAGGAACCCCATCTTCTACACGGGACGGGTGTACCAGGGCGCAAAGGGGATGGTCTATCCGTATGCCATGCTGGACGCCCTGACGGACGAGAAGCGCGATGTCGTTTACCGCCAGGTCTGCCTCGAAAACGAGTACCTCAAAGTCTGCGTGCTGCCGGAACTCGGCGGAAGAATCTTCGAGGCCGTCGACAAGACGAACGGCTACAACTTCTTCTATAAGCAGTCCGTGATCAAGCCCGCGCTGATCGGCATGCTGGGAGCGTGGATCTCCGGCGGCGTCGAATGGAACATCCCGCACCACCACCGCGCCACCTCGTTCATGCCGGTGCTGTACCGCACGCACGAGCACAAGGACGGCTCGAAATCCGTCAGCGTCGGCGAACTGGAACTTCGTGACCGGATGCGCTGGGCCGTCACCCTGACTCTTAGGCCGGGCTCTTCGGTGCTGGAGGCGCACGTCGTGGCGTTGAACACCACTCCCGTGCAGAACTCACTGCTGTACTTCGCCAACGTGGCCGTTCACACGAACGGGAACTACCAGGTGATCTTTCCGCCGTCGACGAAATTCGCCACGCAGCATGCCAAGCGGGAGTTCGCGCGCTGGCCCATCGCCGACACCGTGTACGGCGGCGTCGACTTCACCCGCGGCGCCGACGTCTCCTGGTGGAAGAACCATCCCAGCCCGATCTCGATGTTCGCCTGGAACGACACAGACGACTGGCTGGCCGGATACGATCATGGCCGCCAGGCGGGCACGCTGCATGTGGCTGACCACCACCAGGTTCCCGGCAAGAAGTTCTTCACATGGGGCACAGGTCCTGCCGGCAGGCTTTGGGACAGGATCCTGTCCGACACCGACGGGCCGTATCTGGAGCTGATGGTGGGCGCCTGGAGCGACAACCAGCCCGACTACTCCTGGCTCCAGCCATATGAAGTGAAGGCCATTACGCAGTACTGGTATCCGTTCCACTCGATCGGCGGCGTGAAGAACGCCACGCGCGAGGCGGCGGTCAATCTGGAGATCCGCGGCGGCGAGGCTGCGCTGGGCTTCTTTGTGACGAAGCGGTTCCGCAAGGCTCGCGCCGTGCTCACGCGCAGCGGACAGCCGCTCTGGGAGCGCACTGCGGATCTGGATCCCGCGCACCCGCTGAAGGAAACCGCCGCCTTGCCCGCCGGCGTGAAGCCTCAGGAGCTGAGAGCCGCCCTGTACGACATGGGCGGGCGGGAGCTGGTCGCCTGGCAGCCTGAACCGGCGCCGCCGGAAAAGCTGCCCCTGCCGCCCGCGGCAGCGCCGCCGCGAGAGCCCAAGGACGTGCCCACGGCGGAAGAGCTGTATCTCACCGGACTGCGCCTGGAGCAGTTTCAGAATCCGGCGCTGGAGCCGGAACCTTATTACGCAGAGGCGCTGCGCCGGGATCCCGGCGACGCGCGCAACAACACGGCACTGGCCATCCTGTATCTCAAGCGCGGCAGGTTCGCTGAAGCGGAACGGCTGCTGCGCCGCGCCGTGGCGCGCGTCACCGCCAATTACACGCGCCCCAGGGATGCCGATGCGCTGTATTATCTGGGACTCGCTTTGCAATACCAGGGCAGGGCGCGGGAGGCGGAAGACTGGCTGCAACGCGCCGCGTGGAGCCATGCCTGGAAGTCCGCCTCGTATTACCGCATCGCGCAGATCCGCGCGGCCGGCGGCGATCTGCCAGGCGCGCTGTCATACTGTGACCGCAGCCTGGAGACCAACGCTTCTCATACGCCCGCGCTGTTTCTGAAATCCATGCTGCTGGAGCGGCAGGGGCGGGGCGGCGAAGCGTCGCAGGCGCGGCGGCGCATCCGCGACATCGATCCCATAGACCCGCGCGCCTCGCGCGACGGCGCGGAGCTCGCGCGCATCTTCCGCGAGCAGCCCGCCGAAGGGCTCGAGATGGCGGTCGAGTGCCTGACCGCCGGAATGCACCTGGAGGCGAACTGGATTCTGGACCGCATGCCGCAGTCCAACGTGCAGGCGCGCTACCTGCGCGGATGGCTGATGGAGCGGCTCGGACAGAAGGAGACGGCGGCGGCGCATTACCGGCTGGCCTCCTCGCAGCCGCATGACTATGTCTTTCCCTTCCAGATCGAAATGATCCATGTGCTGGGCGCCGCCATGCAGGCGGATCCGAAGGACGCCCGCGCACCCTGCTACCTGGGTCTGCTCCTCTATGACCGGCAGCCCGAGGAAGCGGTGCGGCTCTGGCAGCAGGTGGTGAAGCTCGACCCCGGTTTCGCGCTCGCGTACCGCAATCTCGCCGTGGCGTATTCGCGGCAGGCGGACGGCGCCGGGCGCGCCATTGAAGCGCTGGAAAGAGCAGTCTCGCTCAACAGCGGGGATGCGCTGTACCTGTTCGAGCTGGACAGGCTGTATGAGTTCTCGCGCACGCCCGTCGAGAAGCGGCTGGCGCTGTTCGACAAGCACCGCTCGACAGCGGAGAAGCGCGACGACGCCATGAGCCGGTTTGTCACGCTGCTCACGCTGGCGGGAAGGTACGACGAGGCCATCAGCGTCATGGAGAAGCGCCATTTCCATCTTTGGGAAGGGGGCGCGCGCTTCAACGCGCAGGACGCCTGGACCGATGCGCACCTCCTGCGCGGCCATCAGCGAATGGAGGCGAAGGACCATGAAGGCGCCTGGAAGGACTGCCTCGCCGCCGTCGAGTTTCCCGAGAACCTGGAAGTGACGCGGGGCTACCGCGGCTCGCGGCTGCCGGAGGCCTACTACTATGCCGGCTTGGCCGCCGAAGCCGCCGGGCGCAGGGACGAGGCGGAGAAGCTGTGGAAGCAGTCCGCCGGCGCGCTGCCCGGCGCCGATGAAGAGCCGCACCCCAGCGTGGACGCGGGGGCGTCCATGCTCTACTACCAAGCGCGTTCGCTTGAGAAGCTGGGCCAGAGCGCCCGCGTGCGGCAGTTGTACCAGGCCCTCCTCGCCGCGGCGGAGAAGGCGCTCGAAGGCCGCCGCGAGAGCGAGTTTTTTGCCAAGTTCGGCGAAGGCCGGCCGCCGTGGATGCGGGAGGCCAACGCGCATCTGGCTGCC
The DNA here is from genome assembly GCA_020723085.1 of Arcobacter sp. GTDB lineage: Bacteria > Acidobacteriota > Terriglobia > Bryobacterales > Bryobacteraceae > JANWVO01. The sequence continues at coordinate 63,170 of DYJN01000003.1, read as the reverse complement.
GGGCTGGCGCATTTGGGGCTTGGCCGCCGCGAGCAGGCCCGCGCCGAACTGCGAAAGGCCCTGGATCTGAACCCGTACCTGCTCGAGGCGCGGCTCCGGCTGAAGGAATTGCGGTAGCGCGCAGCCTGCGGCGGGCTGCCGGGCCGCCGCTCTGCTAGACTCGGCGTCATGAATCGGCAACATTCGCCGCACCGGGGGTGGACACGCCGTGCATGGCTCGCCTCCTCCGGCGCTCTTCCCGCGCTCTGCGCGCCGCCCCGTGCTGCGAGGCTGGCGGGCTCGGGCGTGCGGATCGGGCTCAACGTCTACTCGTTCAACCAGCCGCTGCGCGGCGGTTCGATGACCCTCTTCGATGCCGTGCGCTTCTGCGCCGAACACCGCATCGCAGGGATCGACCTGACGGGCTACTATTTCCCCGGGTATCCGGCGAAGCCGCCGGGGGACTTCGTCCGGCGGCTGAAGCGCGAGGCGTTCTTGCACGGCGTTGCGGTCTTCGGCGCCGGCGTGCGCAATGACTTCGCGTTGCCGGATGCGGAAGCGCGGCGGCGCGACGTGCAACTGGTGAAGGACTGGATCGAGGTCGCCGCCGCCCTGGGCGCGGGCGTGATCCGGGTCTTCAGCGGGCGCGGCGTGCCCGAGGGCCATTCCTTCGAGCAGGCGCTCGGCTGGATGGCGCCGCTGATGCGCGAGTGCGCCGACTACGGCGCGCGGCACGGCGTCATGATCGGCGTGCAGAATCACGACGACTTCCTGAAGACCGCCGGGCAAACGATCCGGCTGGTCGAAGCGGTGAATCACGAATGGTTCGGGGTCATTCTCGACGCCGGCAGCCTGCGGCAGGGCGACCCGTACGCGGAGATCGCGCAGCTCATTCCATACGCCGTTTCCTGGCAGCTCAAGGAGAACGTCGCTCCCGGCGGCAGAGAAGAGCCTACGGACATGAGGCGCGTCAAGGCTCTGATCGACGCGCACGGCTACCGGGGCTGGCTGCCCATCGAGACGCTGGGCGCGGGCGATCCTCGCGAGAAGCTCGTGCGGCTGCTGGGGCGCGTGCGGGAGGCGTTCGGGCCATGCTGAGCCTGGAGCGGATGCTGGAAGCCGCGCGCGGCGCGCGGTGCGTGGATCTCGCGCAACCCTATTGTCCGGGCATGCCGCACTGGCCTACGCATCCGCCCTTCGCATCGGCGAGGACGAAGGAACACGGCGACTACGTCCTGCCCGGCGGCGCCTCGAGCGCGGCGGAACTGATCGCGCTCGGCACGCACGTGGGTACGCACATCGATGCGCTCAGCCACTTTTCGCTCCATGGGAGGCTGCACGGCGGACTCGATGCCCGCTCGCTCGGCGTCGATACCATGCAGCCCTTCGTGGCGCGCGGGCTTCTGTACGATGCCGCTCCGGGCGGCGAACTCGGCGAGGACGAGGAGATCACCCGGGCGCAGATCGAAGCCGGACTTGGGCCGCTGGAGCCGCGCCCGGGCGACGTCGTGCTGGTGCGCACCGGCTGGGGCGCGAGGTGGCGCAACGCGCGCCGTTTCCTGAACGGTCAGCGGCAGCCGGGGCTCTCGCTGGCGGCGGCGCAGTGGCTGTCCGCCGGAGGAGTGCGCGCCATCGGCGCCGACAACGTCGCGCTGGAGCGCATCCCCTCGCCGGAGATGGCCGTGCACGTTCATCTGCTGGTCGAGGCGGGCGTCCACATTCTCGAATGCCTCAACCTCGAAGACCTCGCCGCGGCGGGCGCGCGCGAGTTCCTGTTCCTCGGCGCGCCGCTCCGCATCGAAGGCGCAACGGGAGCGCCGATGCGGCCTTTTGCGCTGCTGCTCCCGGTGCGCGCTTAGCCGGCGGGCTGCACCGCCACGGCTCGAGTTCCTTTCGACGGTCCTCGCAGCGCCCACGAGAGAAGCAGTGCATAAGCGAACGAGTCCGCGCCGATCTCGAGCGAGTGGATCAGGCGCAGATTCGCGGGCATCCAGAATGCGGTAATGAGTCCATACAGGCCGGCCAGCACCCACCACGCCCATCCGAGCCGCGCGGCCAGATCCTTCCATGAGCCGCTCCACAGAAGCACTACCGGCAGCACGGAGGCGAGGTAGAGCAGGCTCCGGCCGAGTTGCGTGAAGACGATCACGCCGATGGGCGGCAGCTCGAGCCCCGCCACGCCTTGACGGTATTGCTCGACGACCAGCGGGCTGATGAGCATTCCGAAGAGCAGATACGACAAGGGGAAGGCGAGCCATGCCGCGGCGAACCGCCCCGCCCATGCTGCCGCCGGGCGGTGCGGCAGGGGCGCAGGGCGAAGCTCCCGCGCCGGAAACGCGGCGGCGGCAGCCAGCGCGAGCGCCGCACAGGGCAGGAGGTAGAACACGCACATTCCAGCAAACGCGCCGGGTCCGGCCATCGAGCTGAAAATGCGCGCCTCGATCATCGTATTCAGACCGAACGCCACGTATGCGAACAGCGCGAGCCAGGCGGTGCGTGCGAGCAACGCGCCCGGGACCCCGATCGCCAGCGGCGCCAGGGCCAGAGGCAGAAGCGGGGACGCGAGCAGCGAAGCGAGCGCCGCGGCCTGCCGGCTCGCGCCCTCGGGCAAAACCATCATCTTCAAGCCAAGCGCAGTGACGAGAGCCCCCGAAAGGGACATCGCAGCCATGAACACAAGGCCGCAAAGAACAATTCGGGCCGCAACAGCAGCCTTACGGGAGATCCAGGCCATGAGACTTCCTCCATTCGGCGCGCGCGCGGCGCGCCCATTGGGCCGTGGCGCGGCAGGCGGCGATGCCGTGGCCGAGGGCCAGCCTTCCGGTCGAGGAAGGAGGCTCGCCGGCCGACCCCGCGTACGCGCGCAGTTCATTGACATAGGCGGACACGGTTGCGGCAAGTCCGCCCAGGAAGCGGTCCACGGAAACAGGGTCGAGATGGCGGTCCATGAAGGCGAAGCGCAGCAGCAACTCGTCGATGCGGCGCGCTACGTCGTCGCGCGTGATCTCCGCCGACAGCCAGCGGCGGAGGGCGGCCAGCCCGGCGCGCGTCGGCTCCAGCAGGCGGCTGCCCCGCCTTGCGCCGGACTGCCCGGCGGAGCGGATCAGCCCGTCGCGCTCGAGGCGCGCCAGCGCGGGATAGATCGAGCCGGGGCTGTCGCTGAAGACGCCCATGGGCGTCGAGGCGAACACACGGCGGAGGCCGTAGCCGGTCATGGGCTGCCCGGCGAGCAGGCCCAGGAGCGCGTATTCGAGCGGAGGACGTCTGGCCATATTGAATACGTTTCGTACTATTATAATACGCAGCGTATTAAATAGAGTCCCATCTCGAGCCCCGCCGCGAGCCTTCTGGCGCCCCTTCCGTCCTGGAATTGAGTTGGCCCATGGAAGCGCGCACGACCACCGCCGGCCGGAACCGGGATTTCCGTCTCCGTTGGGAGGCTGGGCAGCTCCGCCTCACTCTGCGGGCGTTGCCCCCGCGACCGCGCATCAAAGCCGCATCCGGTGCAGCCGGCTTGCCGGGGCGGCGATCGTGGCGGTGGTGGCAGCGCCCCCGCCGGCGCAGAGGCTGGGGCGCGAGGGAGAGCGGCGGCGCGGGGCCGCCTGAAGAAGTGGGGCGGGCATCCGCGGTGGCAGAATGGTGGCGATGCAGAAGGAATTCGCAGGCAAGACGGCGCTGGTGACGGGCGCCTCGCGCGGCATCGGGGCGGCCACGGCCGTGGCGCTGGCCCGCGCGGGCTGTGAGCGCGTGCTCATCCATTACTCGTCCTCATTTGAAGCCGCGCAGGAAACAGCGCGGCGCGTGCGCGTCTTCGGGGCCGAGGCGGAGCTGATTGCGGGCGACCTTTCCTCCGAAGAAGGGATCTGCGCGTTTCTGGCTTCGCTCGGCGGCCGCGCCCGCGCGGTGGACATTCTCGTGAACAACGCGGGATCCCTGATTCAGAGGGCGAAGCTCGCCGAGATGAGCTACGAGCTGTACGACCGGGTGATGACGCTCAACGCCAAGAGCGCCTGGTTCGTTTCGCAATCTGTGGCGCCGCACATGGCGGCGCGCGGCTCGGGCGCCGTCGTGCTGGTCAGTTCGATCGCGGCGCGGACGGGCGGCGGAACGGGCGCCACGGTCTACGCCGCGGCGAAGGCAGCCGTATCGGCGTTCGCCAAAGGGCTGGCGCGCGAGCTGGCGCCGCGCGGCGTCCGGGTAAACGCGGTGAGCCCGGGAACGGTGGACAACGATTTCCATGCGCGGTTCTCGACCCGCGAGATGCTGGATGCCGTCGTGCGGCAGACGCCGCAGGGGCGGCTTTCGACGAATGAAGACGTGGCCGATGTGATCGTCTTCCTGTGTTCGGACGCGGCGCGCAATGTCATCGGGCAGACGATCGAGGTCAATGGCGGCATGTTCATGATCTGATCCCTTCAAGCCCGGGCGGCGGCGCACCGATAAGGTGTGCGTGGCGATCCGGCTTCTGGCATCCTGCGTCTTTCTTCTGTCGGCCGCGCTGAGCGCTCAGCAGGCGCCGCCGCTGCGGCTGAAAGCGGGGCGCGTGCCTCCCAATCTGCTGCTGGAGTCAAAAGAGGATCAGAAGCGTGCGGCGGCGGAGCGCGGTCAGGGATTCGGCAGGGCGCACTGGCTTGTGCAATTCCCCGGGGAGCCGGACGAGGCGCTGATCGAAAGGCTGGGATGGCTGGACGTGCGTGTCCTGCAGTACGTGCCGGATCAGGCGCTTCTCGTGTCGGCGCCGGCGGGGACCGACTGGAAGGCGGAGGGCGCGTGCTACGCGGGGCTGCTGACCGGGATGGAGAAGTGGAGTCCGGCGATGCCCGCGGAGGGAGAGGCCTCCGCCGTTCTGGAGCTGCACCTTGACGTGGCCCGCAGCGACGGCATGCTGCTGGCGGAAGCGGCGGGAATCGAGGTCCGCGAGCATCCTGAGCTGCTGCCGAACGCGCTGCTGGCGCGCGGTCCGGTGGCGGCGCTGCGGGCGCTGGCCGAAGCCGACGAAGTGGCTTACGTCTATCCGGCGTCCGAGGCGCTCTGGAGCGGTGAACCGGTTACGCCCTGCGCCAGCGGGCTGATGGGTCCGGCCGCGTTGAACGGCGCGAACCTCGCCACGACATTCGGCGATGGGTGGGACGGCCCCGGGCTGGGCGCGGCGTCGCTGGCGGTGTATTTCGGGACGCTGCCTTCGTGGCTGGACCGGACCGCAGCGCTCAACGAGATCCGCCGCGCGCTGGATGCGTGGGCCGCGGTGGCGCAACTTTCTTTCTCCGAGGCGGACGTGCGGCGGCTCCGGCGGCAGATCGAGATCTGGGCTGCGGCGCGCGACCATGGCGACGGCTTCCCGTTCGACGGCCGCGGCGGCGTGCTCGCGCACACCTTCTATCCGCCGCCGAATGCGGAAACGATCGCCGGCGACATGCACCTGGACCTTGACGAGCCGTGGAACATCGGCGCTGACATCGATCTGTTCAGCGTCGCGCTGCATGAACTCGGCCATGCTCTGGGGCTGGGACACAACGACGACCCGGCCTCGGTGATGTATCCGTATTACCGGCGCTGGAAAGCCTTGAGCCCGGCAGACAAAGCCGAGATCCGCAAGCTCTACGCCGCTCGTGAGGAAACGCCCCCGTCACAGCCGGACAATCCCGCTCCCCCCGAGACGCCGCCGTCTACGCCGCCTTCCACGCCGCCGTCTACACCGCCGTCTACACCGCCGTCTACACCGCCAGCGACACCGCCTTCTTCTCCGCCTTCCGCGCCGCCATCGAACCCGCAGCCTCCCTCCGAGCCTGCAACACCTGCGGATCCCCGTCCGGACGGCCCGCCCTCCACGCCTGATACGGTAGCGCCAAGCCTGTGGATCACGTTCCCCTATTCGCCTGTCTACGGCACGTCGTCGAGCTCGATCACGATCCGCGGCGTGGCCAGGGACAACGTTGCGGTCCGCGAAATCACTTGGACAGCCAGAAGCGGCAGCGGCGCGGCGCAGGGACCCGCCGGCGGATTCACGGCAGGGCCTGTCCCGCTGGCGCGCGGCTCCAACTACATCACCATCACGGCCGTGGACGCAGCCGGCAACGCGACGAGCCGCAATCTAAGCATCACACGGTGGTAGAGCGCCGCCGCGCGCGGCTCGCTCACAATAGAAGCATGCGCGCCTGGCTGATGGATGGATACGAAGGCGTGGAGCGGCTGAGGCTGGCGGAGGTTCCCGATCCGGAGCCCGGCCCGGGCGAGGCTCTGCTCCGCATCCACTACGCGGCTCTCAATCCGGCCGATGCGTTCCTTGCACTGAAGCAGTACCCTGCCCGGCCGGCGCTGCCCCACATCCTCGGCCGCGACGGCGTGGGCGAGGTGCTGAAGACAGGGCCGGGCGTGGATCAGGTGCGGCCAGGCGACGTCGTGGGCATCCTGCGCTGCGAGGCAGGCGTCGAGCGGTGGGGCACGTTCGCGGAGAAGACCGTTGTTCCCGCCGCCAGCCTGGCGCGGGCGCCCGAGGGATGGAGCGAAGAGGAGATGGCTGCGGCGCCGCTCGTGTATCTGACCGCGTGGCAGGCGCTGGTGCAGTGGGGCGGCATCCCCTCGCCCGGAGAGGTGCTGCTCGTGACGGGCGCGTCCGGCGGCGTCGGAGTGGCGGCGGTGATGCTGGGCCGTTCCATGGGCATGACCGTGGCGGCGCTGTCACGCAGCCCGGAAAAGGGACGCAGGCTGCGCGAGCTTGGCGCGGATCACGTCTTCGACCCGTCCGCGCCGGACCTCAGGCAGCAGGTGCTTTCGGCGCTGAATGGCAAGCGCGTCGATCTTGTGGTCGACAGCGTCGCGGGACCGCTGTTCAACACCGTTCTCCATCTGCTCGGCTACGGCGGGCGCATCAGCACGGTGGGCCGCAGCGGCGGGACGGTGCCGGAGTTCAACACGGCATCGTTGTTCTTCCGCCGCATCCGCATCGGCGGCGTCTCCGTCGGAGACTATACGCCGGAAGGGGCGCAGGCGGCGTGGGCGGAGATCGCGAGGCGCCTGAGGCAGATCCGGCAGCGCCCGGTCATCGACGGCGTGTATGCGTTCGAAGACCTCAAGCAGGCCTTCCGCCGGCTTGCGGAAGGACCGATGGGCAAGGTGCTGCTGAAGATTTCCTGAAGCGGGGCGCGCTAGCAGCCGCCCGCAGCGGCATTGCTGCGGCGCGCAGCGGACTTCGTTGAGTTCGAGAAACTCAGATAGCGCGCCACGTTCTCGCGCAGCAGTTGCGGGAACGTCTTGTCGAGGTTGGAGCGGATGGCGACGTAGCATTCGTCGCACTTGTTGTTCGCCGTAAACTCGCGCACCATGCGCGCCTGCTCGTGGAGCTCGTACCGGTGGAACTGCATCGAGCACGGCTGGAGCTTTCCGTCAGCCGTCACGACGAGGAACCGCAGCCCCGCCTTGCAGCCCGGCGCTCCGCCGGTTTCGAAATACCGGCGCGTGGCTTCGATGGTCGTCGGCGCGCTGACAATCCAGTTGGTCCCGTCGCGGCGCGACTCCAGCCGGTCCAGTTCGCGGTTCAGGATCTCCAGCAGCTCGGGCGTGCCGGGGAACAGCTCCCGGCATCCGGTGCGGCGCGCCGAGTAAGCGCTGATGCAGATGTTGACGCCCCACTCGCGCGCCTTGTCGGCGACACGGTTCACCTCGGCGACGTTGGCTGCCGTGATGCAGGTGTTCAGCACGATGTCGTCGAAGCCGTAAGCGGCGCACTTCGGGACGACTTCGTTCAGGTGCGCATACAGCCCCGGGTACATGCGGAACTCGTCGTGGCGCGAGTCGGGGAAGTCGAGCGACACATTGAACTGATCCACGCCCGCCTCGCGCAGCTCGAGATACCGCTCCGGCGTCATCAGCGACCAGGAGGAGACCAGCAGGATGTAGGGCAGCCCGTCGGCGCGCTTGATATTGCGGACCACTTCGGCGAGGTCGTCGCGCAGCAACGGCTCGCCGCCGGACACCTGGACCACGCAGGGCTTCAGAACCTCAGTGTATTTCCGGAATTCTTCCGGGCGGAGGTTGCGCGAATCGTCCTTCGGACCGCCGTGGTCGCAGTGGCGGCAGTAACAGGTGCAGGAGTCGGTGACCTCGAAGGAGACGACGATCGGGCGCTGGGCGAGCCAGTTGGCCGAACCCTGCGCGATGATGCGCAGGGACTGGCTCAGGGGGACTTTCCGCATTGCCTTAAATCATACCAATTTGACCGATTACGCGGCAAGACGCGCCGCCGGTGGTAATCTGGGCTCGCAATGCGGGTTCTGGTCCTGAACGCGGGCAGCTCTTCCCTGAAGTATCAGGTGATCCATCTGGACGATGGAGGGGAACGGGTGGAGGTGAAGGGGACCGTCGAGCGGATCGGCTCGCCCGGCGGGGCGGCGGATCACCGGGACGCGGTGCGGGAGGCGCTGGAGCGGGCGGGTTCGGTGGACGCCGTCGGGCACCGTGTGGTGCACGGGGGCGAGAAATACCGCGACGCGGTGCGCATTGACGCGGAGGTCGAGCGCATGATCGAGGAGTGCTGCGCGCTGGCGCCGCTGCACAATCCCCCGAACCTGGCCTGCTACCGCGCGGCGCGCGACCTGCTGGGCGGCGCGCCCCACGTGGCTGTGTTCGACACGGCGTTCTTCCAGTCGCTGGAGCCGCATGTGTTTCTCTACGGGCTGCCTCTCGAGTACTACGAGCGCGATCACATCCGGCGTTACGGATTTCACGGCACCTCGCACCGGTATGTGAGTGCGCGCGCCGCCCAGCTGTTGGGCAAGCCGCCCGAGCAGTGCCGCCTGATCACCTGCCATCTCGGCAACGGCTGTTCGATCTGCGCCGTTCGCGGCGGACGGGCGGTGGATGTGTCGCTGGGGTTCACGCCCATCGAAGGGCTGATCATGGGGACGCGCTGCGGGGACATCGATCCGGGGGTCGTCTTCCATCTGATGCGGGCGAAAGGGATGAGCCTCGACGAGGTCGAGGACCTGTTCATCCGCCGCAGCGGGCTGCTGGGGCTTTCGGGACGCTCCAACGACATGCGCGATCTGGTGGAAGCCGCGGCTTCCGGCAACGAGAGGGCGCGGCTGGCCATTGACGTTTTCTGCTACCGGGCGAAAAAATACATCGGAGCCTACTGGGCGGTGCTAGGAGGAGCGGATGCGGTGGTGTTCACCGGCGGCATCGGCGAGAACCGCGCCGGGATCCGGCGCCAGATTCTCGACGGACTCGAGCATCTGGGGCGGTTCGAAACGCTCGTGGTTCCGACCCATGAGGAACTGCTGATCGCGCGCGACACGGCGCGCGTGCTCAACGGAACAGAAACCAGGTAGACAGGGCGGTCAGGGCCACCACGAGCCACTCAAACATCTGCGGCGAGATGTGCTGGACGATCCTGCGGCCGCCCATCGCGCCAGCGAACACCGCCGGAACCATCAGCAGATCAAAGGCGAGCGACTGCCGGCTGAACAGCCCGTGCCAGGAGTAGATCGGGATCTTCGCCAGGTTGATGACGAAAAAGAACCACGCTCCGGTGGCGATGAACTCCTCCTTCGGCAGGCGCTTGGAAAGCAGATACAGGTTCATTACGGGACCGGCGGCGTTGGCCACGGTGGTGGCGAACCCGGCGGAGACGCCGTAGAGCGCCGGATGAGGGGTGATGGCCGAGGGGTTCTTCGCGTAGCGGCGGATCAGGTAGGCGGCGAGCATGACGAGCACGATGGCGCCGACCACGGGCCGCAGGATGCGCTCTTCCAGCGCCAGAGCCGCGGCGCCTGCGGCCATTCCGGCCAGCGCCCACGGCGCCAGTCCCCACAGCCGGTGGATGGCGGCGTGGCGCCGCCAGTAGACCACGGCAAAGATGTCGGCGGTGCACAGGATGGGCAGAAGCCAAGCGGCCGCGGCGCGGGCGTCGCCCACGGCGAGCACCATCATCGGCACGACCAGGATGCCGAGCCCGGGCATGCCGGTCTTCGCCAGCCCGACATTGAAGGCGCACAAAGCGCCCAGCGCCCACTGCCAAAGTTCCAGAGGAGGCATGCGTCAAAGGGGTAGGACTATGCTTCCAGCATAACCTCCACCTTGCCGCGGATAGCTTTGGCGGCATCCGGCACGTGGAGCACGTCGCACTCGGAGCCGAGGATGAACGGATGGCCGGTGGCCCGCATGCGATCCACAAGCTCGCGCGTCAGGCGGCGCACCTCTTCCTCTGGCATCGCGGCGCCGGAGTAGAACTGCCGCGTGGGCAGGTTGCCGTAAAGGACCGTCTCGTCCGGGACGGCGGCCGGGACCTCCCAAAGCCTGCGGCTCGAGCCGAGGCTGAGCATGACGGGACGGAGCTCCGTTGCCAGCGTGCGGATCAGGTCCATCGAAAGCTGGCCGCAGTCGTGGAGAATCAAATCGGCGCCTGCCTCCTCGATCCGCCGGCGCACCTGGCGCAGCGGCTCGAGGACGAAGCGCTCGAAAACCTGCGGCGCTCCCGCCATCATTCGCGGCGACAGATACGTCACGCTGACGGCGGGCTCGCAGAGGATGACGGCGCGGGCGCCCGCCCCGGTCTGCGCCCGGACCGAACGGAGCACAGTGGCCAGAGCCATCCGCAGCGCGGAAGCGGCAAGGCGTCCGCCGCCATCTTCCTGTCCGGCGGCGCCCGACGCCATCAGGGCCAGCGGCGTAATGGGATCGGCCAGCAGTTTCGTCATCAGAGAAAAGGGTCCGATGGCCATGCCTATCGGAACCAGATCCGTGTGCGCAGAGATGTAGCCGATCGCGCCCTGCTGCGCCAGGCATGCCGGAGGAAACGGGCGATCCTCTTCCTGAGCGATACGGGCCACGGCTTCCTCCGCCGGCGCCTCCCGGAAGTGAAAGCCGTCCGTGACCTCCGGCGGAATGCCGAGAGCGGACAGCAGATCGAGCTTCTCCAGCCGCAGATCCATCAGGGGCAAGCCAAGGGGGGTGCGGTAGCGCCGCGCGGCTTTCTCGATCACACGGCCCAGGCGGCCGGGATCGAGCCGGACCTGTTCCGGATCCGGCTCTTCATGCAGCACGAGGTCGGCGCCGATCGGCACACGGTGTCCGGCTGCAGCGAGTTCGAGCAGCAGGGGCAGGATCATGGAGCGCCTTCACCTGCGCACGCCGTTGAACTCGTGGACGGCATTGATCATAGCTACGATGTTATCCACCGGCGTGCCGCTCTGGATGTTGTGAACGGCGTTGAAGACGAAACCGCCGCCGGGGGAGAAGATCTCGCAGCGGCGCAGCACTTCCTCGCGCACCTGCGCCGGCGTGCCGAAAGGAAGGGTCTTCTGCGTGTCGACCCCGCCGCCCCAGAAGACAAGCCGGTCCCCGTAGCGCTCCTTCAGCGCAGCCGGATCCATCCCTGCGGCCGAACACTGAACGGGATTGATGATGTCGAAGCCCGCTTCGATGAAGCTCTCGAAGAACTTTTCCACGCTGCCGCAGGAATGTTTGAAACATTTCCACTGCGTATTGCGGTGAACCCAGGAGCAGACTTCGCGGTAGAAAGGCAGCCACAGCTCCCGGAAAGTCTTCACCGAGCAGAACTGGGATTTCTGCGTGCCGAAGTCCGTGCCGCAGAGAAAGACGGCGTCGACCGAATCCCCGATGACCGCGTGGATCCGCGCGAGATTCCTCAGCGCCGTTTCGCACTGCCGCTCGAAGACGCGCCGGACGTAGCCAGGACGCGCTGCGATGCTCATGTACCACTCGGCCACGTCCCGGATGCCGCGCGGATGTTTGAGAAACGGCGCGGGCACCAAAGCAATGTCGCCGAACGCCGCCCCGCCGAAGGAGCCGAGGATGCCACAGCCGGTGGACGCCGCCTCCCGGGACGCCCGGCGCAAGTGGGCCAGATCCTCATCCGGCACGTCAGTGAACTCCTCGCAGTTGTCCTCCGGATCCAGCCGCGACTCGTCGATGGGAGGCTGGCGGATGATCGTGTCGAAGAACGGGCTGCCCACCGGCATCCTGCCGCTGGGCGGCGCCGAGAGGTCGCCCTCCGGGTAGATCAGGATCGCGCCGTCCGGCTCCACGGTGGTCTGGAAGTTCTCCGGCACGAGAACCGTCAGCCCGCGGAAGTCCCACTCGCGCCAGCCCGTGTTCTCAAATCCGAACAGGTTCCTGCGGGAGTACACGCCGGTGACGTCGATGCCCATCGCCTGGCGCAGGTCCTCGTCGATCCAGCCGAGCATCTGGTATGGCTCATGCACTTTGACGGGGCGCTTCTCCAGCCCGTACCAGTCTCGCAGCGCCGCCACGCAGGAGACGTGGATGCCGGTGACCGCCGAAGAGCCGAAATCGATGGGGATGCGGTCAGGCTCGCGGTGGTTGAGCGCGGCGCGCAGGCGCTCTCTGGACGGCTCCATGGCGCCTCCTTTCTCACTGTGGAAATCCATGCCAATGCTACCCTAGAATCAGGCTCTCTTCCACCCGATGGAAATCTTCAAGGAATTCACCTTCGAAGCCGCCCACCGCCTGCCCAACCTCCCTCCGGAGCACAAGTGTTCGCGGCTGCACGGACACTCTTTCCGCGTGCGTGTTTTTGTCAAGGGACCGGCCGGTGAACGAACCGGCTGGGTCATGGACTTCGGAGACATCAAGGCGCTCTGCAAGCCGGTGATCGATGAACTGGATCACCGCTACCTGAACGAAATTCCGGGGCTTGAGAACCCGACCAGCGAGCGCATCGCCGTGTGGCTCTGGGACAGGATCCGCCCGCGCCTGCCCCAATTGAGCGCCATCGAGGTTCGGGAGACCTGCACGGCCGGCTGCCGTTACACGGGCTGACGCGGAGCGCCGGGCAATACGAGATAAAACGACCCAGAAGTATTGTATAATCGCCCTTAGACTGGTCTGGATAAGCCATGAAGCCGCGGACGACGACACACGAGCATCCGCCCGCGCCGGTGGGGGTTTCGCGCCGCGCAACGGCAGCGGGGCGGATCGCGCTGCCGGAACCCGCGCCGCTGCCCATGCGGCTGGACGAGTGCCTGAAGACGCGGCGCAGCACGCGCGAGTATGCGGAGGCGCCCGTCCCGTTGCAGCAACTTTCCGCGCTGCTCTGGGCGGCGCAGGGCATTACATCCCCGGGAGGGCTGAGGACCGCGCCTTCCGCCGGAGCGATCTACCCGCTGAAGAGCTACGTCCTGGCCTTCCGCGTGCAGGGTCTTGCGGCGGGCTTTTATGCCTTCGATCCGGAGCAGCGGGCGTTGACCCTGCTCGCCAAAGCAGTGGGGCAGGAGCGCGTCGCAAAGGCTTGCGAAGATCAACAGTGCGTGGCCGAGTGCGCGGCGGGTCTGCTGCTGACGGCGTGGTACGGGCGCCTGCGGCGCGAATTTGGCGGCGCCACTGAGCGCTTGGCCCTGATCGAAGCGGGACACATCGGCCAAAACTGGCACCTGGCTGCGGCAGCGCTGGGGCTGGGCTCGGTCAGCGTCGGCAAGATCGATCCCGTGGCCATCAAGCTGCTCCTGCCGGTTCCCGAGGATGAACATCCTCTTTACCTGCTGATCGGCGGCATGCGTTAGCGCCCCGGGCATTGGGCCGGAAAAGATTCCTGCTGCCACGGGCGCGAATGCGTACCGGCTGAATCCGCCGCCGGGGACCGGCGGCATCTCTCCCCGGATCTGCCGTGAATTCGCTCCCTTCCGCCTGCCGGTCTGATCAAGGCGCAGGCGCGCGACGGTCCGCCCGGGGCGGGGACCGGCAGCGCACGGACGCGCGGGTGCGCTGCCGCGAAGGGTATTCGCACCCTCAGCGCACCCGGCGGGCGTCCGGCGTGCGGCTACTCCGCAGTGAAGCGGTACGTTCCCGAGCCGGTCTCGAATATGGTGCAGCCCTGCTCGACACGCAGCGGCTTGAGGCCGCCGGCTTCCGTCACCTTGCCGGTGGAGGGCACGTGAATCGTGGCCGAGGTGTTGGGCGGTATCGACACTTCCATCTGAAGACCGCGTCCGGCGCGCTTCCACGATGAGGTGATCGGACCGTACAGGGAATGGTGCGCCGCCTTGACGAAATCGAGTCCGGCGGGCGCATACGGCTTGATGATGATGTGGCGGAAACCCGGCTTTTCCGGATCCGGGCGGATGCCGGCCAGGTACTCGTACATCCAGACGCCGAGGTCGCCGATCTGCATGACGTGGTTCATGGAGTTCATTGCCGGATCGGCGGTGTCGCCGTTCCACAGCTCCCAGACGGTGGTGGCGTCCCTGGAGACCATGTAGCCCCAGCCCGGATAGGTGGTCTGCGTGGAGATGGCGAGCGCGACATCGGGGCGGCCATTATCGGAGAGCGTGCGCATCAGCCATTGCGCGCCCACCAGCCCCACTCCCACATGGTTATTGCTTTCCTTCTCGATCTTCTCGACGAGGCGGTTGAACACGCGGCCGCGGTCCTCGCCGGGCGCCATGTCGAACGCCAGCGGGAGCACGCTGGAGGTCTGCGTGCCGTTGTCGAACCGCGCTTCCTGCGGCTTGTACCAGGTGCGGAGGAACGCCTCCTTGAGCTGCGCCGCCAGCTTGTCCAGTTCCGCGGCATCGTCAGTCCGGCCCAGCATGCGCGCATTGGCGCTGACGGACTTCACCATCTGGTGATAGTAGGCGGTGCTGAGCAGCGCGCCGGCCGTAATCCGCGCCGGGTCTTTCGAATGGATCAGCTTCGGATCCTCGGGAGGAACGCACCAGTCGCCGTAAGTATTGCGCGGCATGATGCCGTCCTTGAGGAACTTCCGCATATAGTCGACCCACTTTTTCATCCCCTCGTAGTGGCGTTCGATGATGCGCCGGTCGCCATACTGGCGGTAGACCATCTGTGTCGCGAGCACGAATGTGCTGGGCCAGACGATTCCGTCGTTGTACAGCACCCAATAGGTGGGGGCGACATCGGGAATGCTGCCCGAAGGCCTCTGCGCATCGGCGATGTCCTGAATCCACTTCGTGTAAAATGCGGCGACGTCGAACAGGTAGCTCTCGCTGAGGCTGACCACGCTGCGGTCGCCGAGCCAGCCCTGCTTCTCGTCGCGCTGCGGGCAGTCGGTGGGGATGCTGCGGTAATTGCCGCGGATGCCCCAATAGATGTTGTGGTGGATGCGGTTCAGCAGCGAGTGCGAGCTTTCCCATTCTCCGGCGCGCGGCATGGCATCGTGCACGACGCGGCCTTCGACGGCGCCGAGCCCGGGCTTGCCCGGATACCCGGTGAGTTCGATGAACCGGAAACCGTGATAGGTGAAGCGCGGCTCCCACACTTCCGCGCCGCCGCCCTTGAGGATATAGGTCAATGTGGCGCGCGCGCCGCGCAGGTTATCGACGTACAGATCGCCGTTGGGGCGCAGCGATTCGGCCAGACGCATCTGGACGCGCGTGCCTGCCGGCCCCTGGACCCTGAGCCGCACCCAGCCCACCATGTTCTGGCCGAGGTCGTATACGAATACGCCCGGGCGGAGTTCCTTCACCGTTTTGGGCGCCAGGGTTTCGATCACGCGCATCGGCTCGGACATCTGCGCCCGAAGCGCGCCCGGAGGCCCTTGCACCACCTGCACGGGCGCCCACTTCGATTCGTCAAAGCCGGGCTGCGCCCAGCCTGACATCTCCATGCGCGCGTCGTAAACCTCGCCGTCGTATTCGTTGTTGGCGCGGATGGGCCCTTCGGCAGTCACTTTCCAGCTTTCGTCAGTCGCCACGACTTCCTTGCGCCCGTCCGCATACTCGAGTTCGATCTGCGCAATGGCTTTGGGATATCCGAATCCTCGCGCGGGGATCGGGACGCGGCGCCGGGGCTGCCAGTAGCGTCCGTTGCCGAGCCAGAGCCCCACGGCGTTGCGCCCGGGCTTCAGCATCGAAGTGATGTCGTGCGTCACATAGAAGACGCGCTTCTCATACTCGGTGAGTCCGGGCGAGAGCGCGTGGTCGCCGGCCTTGGCGCCGTTCAGGTACAGTTCGCTCAGTCCGAGCCCGGCCACGTAAGCGACGGCGCGGCGCAGGCGCGGCTTCACGTCGAACTCTTTCCGCAGCATGCGCGCCGGCAGCGCCTGCTCTTCGCGAAGACCCACCTCGCCCCACGGGTCCATGCCGTAAGGGCCCAGCGCTTTCGCGGGCTTCCAGCCTTCCTCGTCCCTGCGAAGGGCCTCCCAGTTTGCGCCGGTGCGGAACATCATCGGATCTCCCGAGGCGAACTCCACCTTCAGCGCTCCAATCACTCCCGCCTGGTCTTCGCGCGCATTGCGGGCGGCCACCAGCAACTCGTTCACGCCGGGCTTGAGCCAAGGCTCGATGTGCAGCACCATCGGCAGCCCCGGATTGTTCCCCTTGCCGGCGAACTCGCCGTTGACGGACAGTTCGAATCTGTTGTCCGCGCCAAGGACGAACGTGGCCGTCTTCAGGGGCCGGTCAGCAGGCAGAGTGAGGCGGGCGCGGAACCGGCGTGTTCCGGCAGGCGCCTGTTTGGCCGGATCTCCCTCGTCGAACCAGATCCACTGCGCCTCGCGCAGCCACTGGAAGGGGCTGTGCGGATCCTTGTAATACGTCTTTTCCTCGAGCCCGATCCACTTCCCCTTCCAGTCTTCGGGCTTCAGCAGCCCCATCGACCAGCGGGCTGTCCCGCTCCAGGCGGAAGGCTGGCCCGCCTGGTCCCAAACCATGACGCGCCACCAGACGGGCTGGCCCGAGACAAGCGGCTTGCCGTGATAAACGACATGCGCGCTCTGATCACTGGCCACTTTGCCGCTGTCCCACAGGTCGCCGCGGCCGGATCGGGCCAAAGCCGCCGAGCTGGACACGATCACGCGGTAGGCGCTTTGCCGGAGATTGCGGGCGGCTATATTGACAGTCTCCAGCTTCCAGCTCAGCCGCGGCGCGGTTTCGTCGATGCCAAGAGGGTCCTTGCGGTATTCCGTGCGCAGGCCGACAGGCTTCAGAGAAGCAGCCTCCGCGAGAAATCCAAGCACGATGAGCAAAGGAAGGATGCGATTCATGAAGGTACTCTCCTCACATGAGGGCAGCTCCGGCCACGGGGCCGGGCCGCCTGACGAAACTGCATCTTATCAGCCCGCGTGCGGCTCCGGGCGGGCCGCGGCGCCCCGCCGCCAGCAGCCAGGCTCGTGCGCATCGACGAGCCCCATGGCCTGCATGAACGATTCCACGGTCACCAGACCGACGAAGGTCCAGCCGCGGCGCTTGAGTTCGCCGGCCAGCTCTTGCGCCTCGCGCCCGGCATAGGACCAGAAGAAGCGATCCAGCGATCCCTGCTCCTCCGCCAGCTCGCAGGCTCGCCTGGCGTTGTTCAGCACAGAGACGATCTTGCCGCGGTGCCGGATGATGCCCGGATCGCGCAATAGGTGTTGCACCTCCTGCCCGCCCCATCGCGCCAGACGGCGGAAGTCGAAGCCCGCGAATGCGCGGCGGAACGCTTCGCGCTTGCGCAGCACGGTAAGCCAGCTCAGGCCGGCCTGGAATCCTTCGAGGCAGATCTTCTCGAACAGGCGGACGTCGTCATGAACGGGCACGCCCCACTCCTGGTCGTGGTAGGCAATGTAGTCTTCGGCGATGCCGCACCAGGAGCAGCGCGGCCGGCCATCAGAGCCGATGAGAAGGCGGGGACGTGGTTCCATGCCGATCTTCAGATTGCCAGATCTCCGGCGGTCTGGACCGGGCGGCTGCGTTGCAGGAAATGGAGTTCAAAACCTCAAGAGCTTGTGATACAAGGAAGGGGGATGGCGTATTGCGGGGCGAACTGTCTGCAGCCCGTGCCGTCAGCTCCGTGCGCCGAGCAGCAATGCTTGGTGGAGCACGCCCAACGGGGCGACCGCGAGGCGCGCGAGCGGCTCTTCAGCCTGCTGGCGCCCGCTGTGATGCGGCAGGCGCGGCGGCTGTGCGGAGCCGATGGAATGGCGCAGGACATTGCGCAGGCGGCGCTGGTTCTTGCGCTCGAACATCTGTCTGACCTGCGCCGTCCGGACCGGCTGGGCGCCTGGGTGCGGCGCATCGTGATCAACGCATACCGCATGGAACAGCGAAGCCGGGCGGCGCGCGATCAGAAGGAGGGGCAAGGACCGGAAGAAGCGACTGCCTCGAGCTGCGGCGAACAGGCGCTGGACGCAAAGCGGGAGCTGCGGCGCATCCTGCGCGCGGCGCCTCTGCTGCCCCCGCTGCTGGCAGAGACGTTCCGCCTGCGCGTGGTCGATGGACTGACGACGAGGCAGGCGGCAGCGCTTCTTCAGGTGAGTCCGGAGGTGATCCGGGCCAGGCTGAGCCGGGCGCGGAGACGGCTGCGCGCAATGGAAGACGGCGGACGCTAGGAAGCCGCGCCGGCGCTGCTTTCCGAGTCCTCTGGCTGCGGCCGCGCCATGCGGCGGATCAGCCAGACCACCAACCCGAGCCCAAGGACGGCGGCGGCGGCCGGAATCGTATAGGCCCACACCCGCAGCTGGCCTTCCGGCTCCATCAGGATCCGCGTTCCGTACTTCGCCTTGTAGAAGTCGAGGATCTCGCGGTCGCTGCGTCCTTCCTGCACCATCCGCGCGATTTCGGCGCGCATTTCAGCGGCCACCTCGCTGCCGTGCGCGGCCACGCTTTCGCTCCAGCAGCAGGGAGCGATGAGCTTCTCCTGAAGTGCGCGCGCCCTGTCAGGCGCCTGCGCCCAGACGGCCGCCGCCAGCAGCAGTCCGGCGGCCAGCAGCGTGAGCTTCCTGTCGCGTTGCATCGCGTCCTCCCCTCTCCCCAGGCCGGGGGCGGCAACCCGCGCACCCGCGCCAGAGATTGCACGCATATTGCCCGGCAGGCGCATTTCACCCTGCCTCCCTTCATTGTAGGGGCAACCGGCAGGGCTCCGCAGCCCATGACAGGGCCGCCGCATCAGGCGGCGAGCAGGTCGCCGGCACCGCGGCCCGCGCGTCTGACCGCCGGTGGTCCGCAATCAATCGGATACACTCATAATTTGGCCGGGTTTGCCGCGCAGGAGGAACCGCATTTGCCCGAATTCCTGAGAGACATCCTGAGCACCGCGCCGCAACTCACTCTGACCGGCGCCCTCGACATCTTTCTGGTGGCGGTGCTGACCTATCAGATCCTCCTGCTGATCCGCGGGCGGCGCGCCGTGCATGTCCTGGCGGGAATCGGAATCGTTCTGGCCGTCTATGTTCTCTCCGTAACGGCCGGCCTGACCGTGTTGAGGACGATTCTGGAGGGACTGGCTCCGTACACGGCCTTCGCCCTGATCGTGATGTTTCAGGGCGAAATCCGGCGGATGCTGACGAGAATCGGCGAGCGGAAGTGGGCGGGATTCGGAGCCCGGGTTGAGTCGCGCGAGGTGGCCGAGGAAATCGTGCTCGCCGTGAATCACCTGGCGGCGCACCGCATCGGCGCGCTGATCGTGATTGAAGGAGAAGTGGGGCTTCGCACCTTCATCGAGAGCGGCGTCCCGGTGGATGCGCGGGTCACGCGCGATCTGCTGCTGGCGATCTTCCAGCCCGGAGGGCCGCTCCACGACGGGGCAGCCATCGTGACGGGAGGGCGCCTCGCCGCGGCCTCCTGCTTCCTGCCGCTGACCATGAACCCGGAACTGTCGCGCATGTTCGGCACGCGCCACCGTGCGGCCATCGGCGTGAGTGAAGACTCCGACTGCCTCGCCATCGTCGTCAGCGAGGAACGCGGCGCCATTTCGGTGGCCTCGGCGGGAGAACTGGAAAGCGACATTACCGCGGAACGGCTGGCGGAAAGGCTCAGCCACCCGGTCAAGGGCGGGCGGCGAAGCGCAGCCGCAGCGCGCGAGGGAGCCCGGCCATGAAGCGTTTTTTCACGCAACATCTGGGGCTGAAGCTGTTCTCCCTGGCTGTCGCTACCACGCTATGGTTCCTGATCAGCGGCGCCCACGAACTGACCACGGCGATCACCGTGCCGGTGCAATACCGCAACATCCCCACGCATCTCGAGCTTGGTTCAAACCTCGTGGAGGAAGTCCGGCTGATCGTCCGCGGACCGTCGCCCCTGCTGAGCCGCATTTCGAATTCTCCGGCGCCTGTCGTGCTGGATCTCAGCCGCGTACGGCGCGAAGGCGTCACCACATTTACCATTCAGCGGGCCGACGTGGACCTGCCGGCCGGCGTGGTGCTGGAACGCGCCTTCCCCTCGCAGGTTCAGATCCGGACGGAACGGCGCGAGGTCAAGGATGTGCTCGTAATCCCGGTGTTCGAGAATGTGCCGTACGGCTACCGCGTGGAATCCTGGTCCGCCACTCCGCCGAGACTGCCGCTGTCCGGTCCAGCCAGCCGCCTGGGCTCGATCGGATCCGTGCGCACGGATCCGATCGATCTGAAAGCGCATGGGGGCGGGCAGGAAATACTTACAACGGCATTTGCGGGCGATCCCCATTTGCATTTCCTTGCTTCGCCGCAAGTCAAGGTCCGTTGCACGCTCAGCCCGGCGCCGGAGGCGCGGAAACAGCCGAAGAGAAAGGAGAAGCGTTGAGCGAAAAGCGGCTGTTTGGAACTGACGGAATCCGCGGCGTGGCGGGCCGGCCGCCGTTGGACGCGCAGACGGTCTGCGCGTTTGGCGTGGCTCTGGGAGAGTGGGCGCTCCGCCACGGCTCGCGGCGCGTGCTCATCGGGATGGACACGCGCGAGTCGGGTCCAGAGCTGGCGGCCTGTGCAGCCGCGGGCCTGCGCCTGGCCGGCGCCGAGCCGCTCTCGGCAGGGGTCGTCACGACACCCGCGGTGGCCTACCTGACGAAGACCGGCCCTTTCTCGGCCGGGCTGATGATCTCGGCCTCGCACAACCCTTACCACGACAACGGACTGAAGGCATTCGCGCACGATGGGCTGAAGCTGCCGGACGCAGAGGAGCTGCGCATGGAAAGCCGGATCTTCCAGATCCTGGAGGGCGCGCGGAGCCTGCCCGCGGCGGAATTCCTGACCGGCGACGATCACATCGCAACCGGGTATCTGGATTTCCTCGCCTCAGCCGCACCGGATGGACTGAACGGATTGACCGTTGTTCTCGACTGCGCCAATGGCGCCGCCTTCCGCCTCGCTCCGGCCCTGTTCCGGAGGCTGGGAGCGCGTGTCGTGGAGACAGCCTGCGAACCGGACGGCCGCAACATCAATGATGGCTGCGGGGCGTTGCATGTCGGATCCTTGCGCCAGCGGGTTCTCGCCGAGAAGGCTGATTTCGGGGCGGCCTTCGATGGCGACGCCGACCGCTGCATTCTGATCAGCCGTTCAGGCAGGGTACTGGACGGCGACCACATCCTGCTGCTCGCCGGACGGAACATGCGCCCCCGCGCGGTCGTCGCCACGGTGATGTCGAATCTCGGCCTGGAAAGGGCTCTGGCGGCCGAGGGGATCGGCCTCATCCGCACGTCCGTGGGCGACCGGTACGTGCTGGAGGAGATGCTGCGGCAGGATCTCCCGCTCGGCGGCGAGCAGAGCGGCCACGTGATCTTCCTCGACTGGTCCGCCGCGGGCGACGGCATGCTGACAGCGCTGCGGGCCGCATCCATCGCCCGCGCCGGCGGCGCCACGCTGGATGATCTCACGCGCGATTTCCTCGCGTATCCGCAACGTCTCGTCAACGTCCGCTTCCGTGAGAAGAAACCGCTGGAGCAGCTCGCTTCTGTCCAGCACGAGATCCGCGAGACGGAACAGGAGTTCGGCCCTGCCGGCCGCGTCCTGGTGCGCTTTTCGGGAACCGAGCCGCTGGCCCGCATCATGGTGGAAGGCCCGGACGCGGAGCGGGTGGAATTCCGTGCGCACCGCATCGCCGCCGCCATCGAAGCGGCGCTGTCCTGAGCCGGCCCCGAACCGTTCCGGCGCGAAGGATTCCCGCGCGAAGGATCCCCTGTCAGGCGCCCGGCGTCAGCGCAGGCCGATGCGGCAGTCGTGCTGCAGCGCGATCTGCTCGAGGTCGCGGTAGGCGCGCGTGCGGCGCGTCATCTCGTCAAAATCCACCTTGTGGGCATCGAAACAGGGCCCGTCGACACAGGCGAAGCGCACTTGCCCGCCCACGGTGACGCGGCAGCCGCCGCACATGCCGGTGCCATCGATCATGATCGGGTTCAGGCTCGCATGGAGCTTGAGTCCCCAGCCGCGCGTCGCCTCGGCGGCGGCTTTCATCATGGGAATCGGGCCGATGACATGCCCTTCGGCAAACGAACCCGGCCCGGCCAGGCTCAGCAACAGTTGCACGACGTTGCCGTGGAAGCCGTAGGTGCCATCATCGGTGGCCCAGTGCAGCTCGTCGCAGCAGGCGCGCAGCTCCTCATCGAGAATCCGGTAAGAGTCCGACCGCGCGCCGCACAGCGCCACCACGGTATTGCCGGCCTCCTTGTAAGCGCGGGCCACCGGGAGCAGCTCAGCCACGCCGACGCCCCCGGCCATGCACAGCACGCGTTCGCCCGCGCAGATCTCAGCCGGCTCGCCGAGCGGCCCCACCAGGTCGCAGAGAGACTCGCCGGGTTCGAGGGCGACCGCCTCCCGCGTCGTCTTTCCGACAGCCTGGATCACCGTGGTGATCGACTGCCGGCCGGCGTTGGAATCGACGATGGTGAGCGGAATGCGTTCGCTGTGCTCGAGCGGCCGGATGATGATGAACTGCCCCGCGCGCCAGCGCTTGTGGATGCGGGGCGCCTCCACTTCCAGAAGCGTGACCTCCGGTGCGAGCTGACGCTTGTTCAGAATGCGGGCGCTCATGCCTTCACCTCCTCCTGCGGCTGGCGCTCCCCGCTGAGCGCTGCATGAATGGCGCGCGCGGCGGCGCGTCCGTCTTTCATCGCCAGAATCACGGTGGAGCCGCCGCGCACGACGTCGCCTCCGGCGAAAACGCGCGGCATCGACGTCTCGCCCCATTCGTTGATCAGGATCTTGCCCCGCTTGGTCACCAATTGCGGGGTGGACCTCTGCAGCGTCGGGTTCGGCGCCTGCCCGATGGCGGCAATCACGGTTTCGGCGGGAATGCGGAACTCCGAGCCGGGCACCGGAACCGGCGCGCGGCGCCCGCTTTCATCCGGCTCGCCCAGCTCCATGCGAATGCACTCCATTTCCCGGACATAGCCTTTTTCGTCGCCGTAGAGCGCGACAGGCGCAGCCAGGAACTCAAACCGCACACCTTCTTCCTCGGCGTGGTCGATCTCTTCGAGCCGCGCTTTCAGTTCGGCGCGGCCGCGCCGGTAGAGGATCGTGACCTCGCTGCCGAGCCGGACAGCCCACCGCGCGGCGTCCATGGCGGAATTGCCCCCGCCCACCACGATGGTGTGCCGTCCAACCCGCACCGGCGTCGGCGACTCCGGAAACTTGTAGGCATCCATCAGGTTGACGCGCGTGAGAAATTCGTTGGCCGTATAGACGCCGATCAGATTCTCGCCGGGGATGCCCATGAGGTGCGGCAGTCCGGCGCCCGTGCCGATGAAGACCGCTTCGAAGCCTTCTTCGAACAGGTCTTCCAGCGTGGCTGTCTTGCCCACGATGAAGTCGGGGACGAATTCGACACCCATGTTCTGCAGGCGCGCAATCTCCTCGTGCAGGATCTCCCGGGGGAGGCGGAAATTGGGAATGCCGTAAGCCATGACGCCTCCCAACTGATGCAGCGCCTCGAACACCGTCACGCGGTAGTTGAGCCGGACCAGGTCGTAGGCGGCGATCAGCGAGGCTGGCCCGCTGCCCACCAGCGCCACCTTCTTTCCCGTGGGTTTGGGATAGCTGTCCGCCAGCTCCTTCATGCGCAGACGCGCGTGGTCGGCGGCGAAGCGCTCCAGCGATCCGATCGCCACAGGGTCCCACTTCTTGCCCACGACGCAGGCGTTTTCGCAGAACAACTCATGCTGGCAGACGCGGCCACAGACGCCTGGAAACGGACTCTGCTCGCTGATCACATCATGCGCCCCCTGCCAGTCGCCCTGGGCGACGCGGAGGATGAACCGCTTGATGTCGATGTGCAAGGGGCATGCCTCCACGCAAAGGGGCTTCTGGCACTGCAGGCAGCGCATCGCCTCCGCTTGCGCCTGTGCTTCCGTGAATCCAAGGGCCACTTCGCCGGCAGACCGCCGCCGTATGTTGGGATCCAGCAGAGGCAGCGCCTGCCGGGGCAGTTTGGGGTTGGGCTTGTACTTGGGGGGCTGCGGGGCCATAGGCGCTTATTATTCTAGCAATCGGGATGCGGAGCTCTGGAAAGGCGTGACGGGCGCCGCCGCGCTCCGGCCGCATGGAGTCCCGGCCCGGCCCCTGCTCCGAGCGGTTTGTCCGCCCCGCAAGCGGCGGAGAACTCGTTCCTTTCCGCTTCGCGTTCCGCCTCTGTTTGCATCCGGCATCCATGAGACGGGGCGGGCTCCCTCAGGCTGCGCCCTGGCGCTGCATGCGCAAGCGGACCGCGCCGCCTTCCCCGCGGCCATCGAAAGTCGGAAGAAGCGGCGGATCCGGGAGGGTGAAGCATCCGGCCGGATTTTGGCCGCCCGTGGCAAGAACCGCATCCCCACGGATGACTGCCGCCGGGCGTCTTGCGCAAGATCCCCGCGCCGTCCCGTCCGATCCACGCCTATGGCTCGCCGAACTCCTTCTTCGCCTTTCCAGTCACCTCCCAGAAATAGAGCGTCTTGCCATTGACTTCGATCTTCCTGTCGGGCTTCCAGTCGCCCATGTCGAAGCTGTGGCTGACGATGCGGGCGCCGGCGCGGAGTTCGCGGAGCAGCTTGGGGCGGAGCCGCAGATTGACATCCGGAAGAAGATACAAGGTGACGAGCGTCGCCTTGCTGACATCGGCGTCGAACAGGTTCTTCTCGACGAACTCCACCTTGTCCTCGACGCCGGCCTTCTTCGCGTTTTCTTTTGCCTCAGCGATGCGCTGCGGGTTGAGATCGAAGCCCATGCCGCGCGCCCCGAACTTTTCGGCCGCCATGACGACGATGCGCCCGTCGCCGCAGCCGAGGTCGATGACGAAATCGGAGGACTGGATCTTGCCGAGCTTCAGCATCGCTTCCACGATGGGCGGGGGCGTCGGCACATACGGGACATCGCCGCCGAATTCGTCGTATTGGGCCAAAACAGGCCAAGGCACGCACAGCACGCCAGCCAGGAGGAGAAACATGGAGCGAGTCATGGCAGAAGGCTAGCACAGCTAGGCGCGCCGGAGGCGGCCGCTATACTGAAAGTGATCCCCGCCATGAGCGCTTCCGCCCCGGCACTGCCCGCCACCCAAGCCGCCGCGCGTTTCCGGACGGGCGCGGCGACGCTCATCCTGCTGTCCTTGGGACATTTTTGCGTTGATTTGTACTCCGGCAGCCTGGGCGTCCTCCAGCCCATGATCGTTGGGCGGCTGGGGCTGACACTGGCGCAAGCCGGACTGCTGGGCGGCATCCTGGTGTTCAGCAGTTCGGTCACGCAGCCGTTCTACGGATTCCTGTCCGACCGGCACCGCACGCCCTTGTTTTCCGCTCTCGGACCTATGGTGGCGGGCCTTTTCATCCTGTCCGGCGCGCTGGCGCCAAGCTACGGATGGGCGGTCGGCCTGATGGTCTTGGGGGGCGCCGGGGTGAGCGCCTTCCACCCGCAGGCGTCTGCCTGGGCGGCGGCGGGCATGGCCTCCCACCGGGCGCGATGGATGGCCGTGTTCATCAGCGCCGGCACGCTGGGCATAGCGGCGGCGCCGGTCTTTTTCAAGGAGTTTCTCGCGTGGTTCGGTCCCGGCCGGCTGCTGTGGGCGGCCTTGCCCGGCGCATTGGTTTCCGCCGCCTGCCTGGCGATGGTGCGCCCGCCTGCGGACTTTGAACGCCGCGCCCGCAGCTTTGACTGGCAGGCGCTGAGCGCCGTCCGGCGGCCGCTGGCCATTCTGTATTTCGGCGTGTTCTTCCGCTCCGCGGTGCAGGTGGTCTTCGCGCAGTTTCTTGTTCTTTATCTGAGCCGCGAGCGCGGCTACAGCCTGCATCAGGCGGCTTACATCCTGACCGCTTATCTGGCTGCCGGGGCGGTGGGCGGGATCACGGGCGGGCACCTGTCGGCCCTGCTCGGCCCCAAGCGTGTGATCGCGCATTCGTTCCTGTGGTCGGCGCCGCTCATGAGCGTATTTTTCCTGACCGATTCACCCTGGGGTGTGGCTTTCCTGGTGGCCGGCGGTCTTGTACTGCTGTTTACAATCCCGGTCAACGTCACCGTGGCGCAGAGGCTGGTCCCGTCGCAGGCGGGCACGGTTTCGGCGCTGTTGATGGGCTTCGCCTGGGGCGCCGCCGGGATGGTGTTTGTCCCGCTGACGGGCTGGCTGGCCGACCATACCTCCCTGCACACGGCGCTGATGGCGTTGCTCGTCTTCCCGGTGGCGGGCTACTGGCTGTCTCGACAGCTTCCCGAGGATCTGGCGGAATGATGAAGGCCGTGTGTCTGCTGAGCGGCGGGCTGGATTCCGCCACCGCCCTGGCTTGCGCCAAGCGCGATGGTTTTCAGGTTTACGCCCTCACGTTCGATTACGGGCAGCGGCACCGCGTGGAACTCGACGCCGCCGCGCGCGTGGCCCGGCAACTGGGCGCGGCTGAACACCGCCTGTTCCGGATCGACCTGCGGGCGTTCGGCGGCTCAGCGCTGACAGCCGACATAGAGGTCCCCAAGGACCGCCACCCGGCCCTCATCTCCTCCGAGATCCCTGTTACGTACGTGCCGGCGCGCAATACCGTTTTCCTCTCCATCGCCTTGGCGTGGGCGGAGGTGCTGGGCTCGTCCGACATCTACATCGGCGTGAACGCCATCGATTACTCCGGCTACCCGGATTGCCGCCCGGAATTCATCCGCGCCTATGAGCAGATGGCGAACCTCGCCACCAAAGCCGGCATCGAAGGACGCCGGCAACTGCGGATCCACACGCCGCTGATCCGCCTGAGCAAGGCGGAGATCATCCGGCTCGGACTCGAACTGGGCGTGGACTATTCTCTGACGCACAGCTGCTACGATCCCGTGGGCGGCTTGGCCTGCGGCCACTGCGATTCGTGCCTCCTGCGCAAGGCCGGCTTTGCCGAGGCTGGCGTGCCCGATCCTCTGCGCTACGCCGGAGAGCCCGCGCCGTGAGAATCTGCGAGATCTTCGAGTCCATCCAGGGCGAGGGCGTGCTGGCGGGCGTGCCGTCGCTCTTTCTGCGCGCTTCGGGCTGCAATCTCCGGTGCTCCTGGTGCGACACCCCGTATGCTTCCTGGGCGCCGGAAGGCGAAGAATGGACGGTGGAAAAACTGGCCGGGCGCGCCGCGGCTTCCATGCTCCGCCATGTGGTGATCACCGGCGGCGAGCCCATGATCTTCTCTGATCTGGCGCCGCTGACGCACCGCCTGGAGGCGCTCGGCAAGCACATCACGATCGAAACCGCCGGCACCGTGGACCAGAATGTCGCCTGCCACCTGATGAGCATCAGCCCGAAACTCTCCAACTCCACGCCTCGTGACGTCGAGGACGGGAAGTGGGTGGAGATGCACGAACGCGCCCGGCTGCGGCTGGATGTCCTCCGAGCGTTGATGGCGCGCTACGAATACCAGATCAAGTTCGTCATCCGGGAAGAGGCGGACCTCGCCGAAGTTCTGGCGCTCGCCGGCGAACTGGGCGCCCCCGCCGAGCGCGTGCTGCTCATGCCGGAAGGCGTCGAGCCGGACCTGCTGCGGGAGCGGTCCGTCTGGCTGGCGGAAGTCTGCCGGCGCACAGGCTTGCGATACAGCCCCCGCCTGCACATATTCCTTTACGGCAACCGGCGGGGCACCTGACACCCCAGTCAAACACCTTACCGGCCCCGTAGGGGAATCGCCTTGAACTCGGTAAATCGGCGGATTGTAATCGCCGCGATCTGCCGATAGTTTATAGAGAGGAACACAGCGCTATGGCGACATTGAGGGGAGCAGTCATTTGCCCGGATCCGGAGATCGGGGCACGATTTGACGAGGCCATCGCGGAGATCCCCGGAATCCAGATCATCCGGGAAATGCGCCGGTACCCGGATCTTCTGGAGCTGATGCGGATGGTACGGTCCAGCGTGCCGCACGTGGTGTTCCTCAGTATTGAAGACCTCCCGAAAGCGCTCGAACTGCTGGAAGGTCTCAAGTCACAGGCGCCTGGCGTGCAGGTGGCGGCGCTCAGCCGGACACTGGACCCCGCAGCGCTGCTGGAAGCGATGAGAGCAGGGATCCGCGAATGCCTCGCCATGCCCTTCGACCGCGGCGAACTCGCCGAGGCGGCCTCCCGCATCGCCGCCGCCGTGCGCGACGCGCCGGTCCTGCTGGACGTGACGGAACACGTCTATGCGTTCCTGCCAAGTAAACAGGGCGTGGGCACGTCGACGGTGGCGATGAACGTGGCTGTGGCTCTGGGGCGCCGCAAGAAGGGGGAAGTGCTCCTGCTGGACATGGACCTTTCGAGCGGCATCATCGGGTTCATGCTCAAGCTCACGAACACGCACTGCGTGGTGGACGCCGCCGAGAACGCCCACTCGCTCGACGAGTCGATCTGGGACCAGATCGTCTGCAAAAAGGGCGGCATCGAGATCGTGCACAGCGGCCGCCTCAATCCGGACTTCCGCATCGACGCCCAGCAGATCCGCCACATCCTGGACTTCGCCCGCCGCAACTACAAGACCGTCTGCGTCGACATCTCCGGAAACCTGGAGAAGTACTCCATCGAGGTGATGCATGAAGCCAGGGAGATTTTCATGGTCGTCACGCCGGAGATCCCGTCGCTGCATCTGGCGCGGGAGAAGCTGGGCTTCCTGCACCGCCTGGATCTCGCCGACCGGGTTCAGGTGCTGCTGAACCGCTATCACAAGAAAAGCTTGGTCACACCCTCGCAGATCGAGAGCCTGCTCGGCGTGCCGATCGC
Source organism: Arcobacter sp. (assembly GCA_020723085.1). Taxonomy (GTDB): domain Bacteria; phylum Acidobacteriota; class Terriglobia; order Bryobacterales; family Bryobacteraceae; genus JANWVO01. Next base: position 34,369 of record DYJN01000003.1, on the reverse strand, counting down.
CTTCACGTTCCAGAACGACTACCAAGGCGTCCACGCCGCGCTTCAGGATGGGCGCGCCGTCGAACCAGCTTCCGAACTGGGCAAGCAGTTCCAGACTCTGGCCGACTCCATCCTCGGACTCAAGACCGAGGAATCCTCTCAGGCGCCCCAGAAGAAGCGGATCGTCGAATTCTTCTCGATCCTCCCGCAACGCGTCCCGGCTGCAGGCGGCGAACGCCAGTAGCTGCGTCCGCCGCCTGGCCGGGGGACCAAGGCCTCAGTAACCTTCAGCCTCCATCCGCACCTTGCCCGCAAAGCGCCGGTATAGGAACCAGAAGTAGCCGGCCGCGATCAGGGCCCCCGGAATGTACCACCCCAACCCGACCCGCAGCCCGTACTCGGGCGCGCTCGCGTTGTAGATCGTGAGGCTGAGCGAAGGATCCGAGTTCGCCGGCAGCACCATGGGGAACACGCCGAACACGACGCTGGTCAGCATCCCTACAATGTAGAGCGCGGAGGCGAGGAAAGCCTTGCCGTCCTCGCCCTTCCGGCTGAACACGAAAACTCCCGCCAGCGACGCCACCGCAAGGGCCGGGAACACATATCCGGCAGGCCACCGGGCGAAGCTCTCGGCGAGCTTCGGCTGAATGCTGAAGCTGGCGATCGTGACCACGACAGTCAACAGGACGACGCCGTACCAGGCCAGCCGGGCGGTGCGGCGCGAGCGCTCCTGCACGGCATTCTCCGTCTTGTGCGCCACCCACAGCGCCCCATGCTGCGTGAGCGTCAGCAGGGAGAACACGCCCACCAAGATCGTATACCAGTCGAGAATCCCGGCGTCGGCGCCGGGCTGGAAGTTGGTCCAGAGGGGCAGGAAGAACTCGCCGTCTTTGTTCAGCGGCACGCCGCGCACGACGTTGCCCAGCGCCGCGCCGAAGAACACGGCCAACAGGGTGCTGGCGAGGCTGAAGATCACATCCCACATCGGCCGCCAGACCGCATTGCGGATGTGGGAGCGGAATTCGACCGACGTGCCGCGGAGGATCAACAGCCAGAGCACCATCATCAGCGGCAGATAGAAGCCGCTGAAGCTGCTGGCGTAAAGCGGCGGGAACGCGAAATAGAGCGTTCCTCCACCGGCCAGAAGCCACACCTCGTTGCCGTCCCAGACCGGGCCGATCGATCTCAGCACCATGCGGCGCTCTTCATCGGTCTTGGCCACGGCCAGATGGACGATGCCGGCTCCCAGGTCGAAACCGTCCAGCACGACGTACATGGCAATCATCACCGCGACAATCCAGAACCAGAGAATGGGTAGCATCTTCAGGCGCCTCCTTCAATCTCCAACCGCCGGCGCGGGCGCGGCGGACGATTCCCGGGCGGCGTGGCCGCCAGGCCCGTGCTCGATCTCGCGCCAGATCATGAACAGCCCCAGCATCAGCAGCAACGTGTACATCCCCATGAAGCCGAGCAGCGTGAACATGGCATTGCCGCTCGAAACGTGGGCGGAACTGCCTTCGGCGGTCCGCATCAGCCCATGGATCAGCCACGGCTGACGGCCCAGCTCCGCCGTCATCCAGCCCGCCGTATTGGCCACATAGGGCAACGGCGCCGCCAGCAGCAGCGCCCAGAGCAGCGGCCTGGTTTCAAACAGCCTGCCGCGGCGGAGCTGGAGGAAACTCAGCGCCATCACGGCGATGAAAATGGTGCCCAAGCCCACCATGATGTGGAAGCTGTAGTACAGCAGCGGGATGTGCGTGGGCCACTGGTCCTGCGGAAACGCGTCCAGCCCTTTCACCTCCGCGTCCCAGCGCTTCGAAGTAATGAAACTGAGCATGCCGGGCACGAGGAAAGGGTTGTCGATTTTCTTCCGCTCGACGTCCGGCTGGCCGAGAATGAACATCGGCGCCGCTTCGCCCGTAGTGAAGTGCGCTTCCATCGCCGCCAGCGTCGCCGGCTGGTGCCGGGCCACAAGCATCCCCTGCTGGTCGCCTGTCGGGAACAACGCCACGATCGACGCGATGATGCCCACCGTCACGCCCAGCCGCAGGAACGTGCGGGCGAACTCCTCGTGCTTTTTCAGCAGCAGGTAGAGCGCCCCGACGCCGCTCATCACGAACGCGCCCGTAATGACGCCGCCCGTGATCGTGTGCGTGTACTGCCAGAATGCCCACTCGTTAAAGACCAGCGACCACCAGCTCTCCAGCTGGATTTCGCCGTTCGCTCCCAGACGGTAGCCCGTGGGCCGCTGCATCCAGGCGTTGGTGGCCACGATCAGATACCCGGAGAGCCAACTGCCGAGCCAGACGGCCATCGCCGCCAGCCAGTGCCCGGTGCGGCCAAGGATCTTTTCGCCAAACAGCAGAAGGCCCAGGAACGAGCTCTCCAGGAAGAAGGCGTACAGCCCCTCCATCGCCAGCGTGTGGCCGATGACGCCGCCCGCGGCTTTGGAAAACCTCGACCAGTTCGTGCCGAACTGGAATTCCATGGGGATGCCGGTGACTACGCCGAGAGCGAAGTTCACGGCAAAGATCTTGGCCCAGAAGCGCGCTGCTTCGTTGTAGTGTTCCTCGCCGGTTTTCAGCGCCAGCGTCTTCAGCAGGAAGATCAGAAGCGCCAAGCCCAGCGTCAATTGGACAAAAAGGTAGTGGAATGTGATCGTGAAAGCGAAGTGGAATCGGTGGAGATCCAGAGCGAGATCCATGGATCGATACCTCAGGGCAAAGTTTACACCATTTAATGCCCTAGAGATGCGCGCCGGCCGGGCGCGTGACATCCGCAGCGCAAGAAAGCGGCTCCCGCCCGGCAACGGAGCCAAAAGAGGGGCGTCACCCGCAAGCGCTGTCCGGCAGTTGAGGCGCCCCTCCACGTCCCGGGCGCGGGATCCGGAATCCGGGCGATGCGAAGCCATGGAGGCGGCCGAGTGGGCTGCTGCGGCGGTCTGTTAAGGATTTCGGCCATTCTGACGATAGAGCGGAGTAGTCGGCTTCTCGGTCGACCGAGGTGGAATGTGTTTACGGCCGTCGTCATCTTGGGTAGCGCCGAGTCGGCGCCGCTGATGCGCTCCCTGATCGCCGCCACGGGCCATGTGACCGTGATGCGGGAACTGCCCGCGCCTCCCGGAGACTACGAACTCGCGCGGATCGTCAACAGTCTTCTGCCCGACCTGGTTTTTCTCGACCTGTCTGGCGGCCAGAAGGCGCTGGAGTGCATGGCGCGCCTCCGCGAGCTTGCCCCCCGGACGCCCGTCATCGGTCTGGGGTGCAGCCCGGAAGCGCGGCTGCTGGCCCGCCACTTGGGGGCAGCCGGCCTGGCTGCGTCCGATTGCTCGCCCGAGGAGCTTCAGGCGCTGATCCGCGAAGCCATGGAGAGCCTGCACGGGGGGATAGAGGAGCACCTCTATTCCTTCCTCCCCTCGAAGGCGGGCAGCGGCTGTTCCACGATCGTCCTGCACACGGCTGTCACCGCAGCGGCTCTCGGCAAACGGGTCCTGGTGATCGACGCCGACCTCCGCAGCAGCGTCATGGGTCTGATGCTGGGCGTGACGCCCATCGGAGGAACGCAGGCGGTCCTTCAGGCGACCGCGGGTCTGGACACCTTCGTCCTTCGCCGCAACCTCGCCCAGCACTGTGGCGCCGACTTCCTCCTTTCCACCCGGGCTCTGGATGCCGCGCCCCCCGAATGGATCCACTACTTTCAACTCCTCAATTTCGTCCGCGGCAGCTACGATCTGATCCTGGTGGACATGCCCGAACTGATCAATCCCGCCACGGTCGAATTGGTCCGCAGGTCGAAGAAGATCCTGACCGTCTGCACGGCGGAACTCCCTTCGCTGAAGCTCGCCCAACAGAGGCTCGCCGAACTCGAGAGGCTCGGCCTCAAGGATGAACGCGTGGGGCTGCTGCTCAACCGCGCGTCCCGCTCCACGCCCGGCACGGCGGAGATCGAAGAGGCGCTCGGGCGCAAGGTCGTGCACGCCTTCCCCAACGACTACCACGCCATCTGCGAGGCGATCCGGAACGCCGCGCCGCTCCAGCCCGACACGGACCTGGCTCGCGCCTTCGCTGCCTTCGCCGCATCCCTGGCAGGTGTGGAGTACAAGCCGCTGCCCGCTTCGATGCGCTCGCGGCTGAAGGGACTGCTGCATCTGGCTTCCACCTGAGGCAGCGCCCCCGCATCCGCTTCGCTTCAGCCCTTGACGCCCAGCTTCCGCAGGATCGTCATCATCGGGCACCAGTTGGTGAACCCGCTCTGGAACAGGCTCAGCCCCACGAGGGCGGTGAACCACAGCCAGCGCTGATCGTGATACACGCTCAATGCCAGGCTCAGCAGAATGCAGAACCCGGCGATCATCCGAAGCAGCCGCTCCACGTTCATGACTGTTTGCTCCCTCTTAGATGGAAGATGTAGTAAACGATCGGCACGGTGACGGGCGCCAGCAGCAGCGATGCCACTTCGCCCGCCATCAGCGCGATCGCCAGCCCCTGAAAGATCGGATCGAACAGGATCACCGCGCTGCCGACCACCACCGCCGCCGCCGTCAGCATGATCGGGCGGAAGCGCACCGCGCCGGCATCGATCACCGCCTCATCCACCGGCATGCCTTCCTTTAGCCGCAGCTCGATGAAGTCCACAAGGATGATGCTGTTGCGCACCACAATGCCCGCGCCGGCGATGAAGCCGATCATCGACGTCGCCGTGAAAAACGCGTTCAGCAGCCCGTGCGCCGGCAGAATGCCCACCAGCGAGAACGGGATCACCGCCATGATGATGACCGGCGTCAGAAAGCTCTCGAACCAGCCGACCACAAGCACGTAGATCAGCACAAGCACGGCGGCGAAGGCGATGCCGAGGTCGCGGAAGACCTCATAGGTGATGTGCCACTCGCCGTCCCACTTCATGGCATAGTTCGATTCGTCGCCCGGCTGCCGGGCGGTGTACTGCTCGATCTCATATCCCTGGCCGATGTCCAGCTTCGCGATCTTCGGACCCAGCGCGAGAATCGCGTACACCGGGCTCTCCATGATGCCCGCCACGTCGGCGGTCACGTAGGTCACCGGCATCAGGTTTTTGTGATAGATGTTCTTCTCGCTCGTGGTCCGCTCCACTTGCACGATCTCGCTGAGCGGCACAAGATTGCCGCCGCGGCCCATCACCTTCAGGCTCTTGAGCCGTTCCAGATCGCTGCGCGTGGCCCGGTCCAGCCGCACCACCATCGGCACGTCCTCTTTGGCCGCCTCGGCGTGCATCAGGCCGATGGCGAGCCCTGAGGACGCAGCCATCATCGTTTTGGCCACATCCTCCACGCTCACGCCGTGCAGCGCCGCCTTGACGCGGTCCACGCGCCAGATTTCGCGCGGCTGCGGATCTTCCACATACCAGTCGGCGTCCACGACGCCCGGCGTCTCGTCGAACAGGCGCAGCACTTCCCGCGCCAGCTTCTCCCGCCCTTCCGCGTCCGGACCGTAGATCTCCGCCACCAGCGTCTGCAGCACGGGCGGTCCGGGCGGAACCTCCGCCACCTTGATCCGCGCCCCGTACTGCCGCGCGATCGGCGTCAACCGCTCCCGCGCCTTCTTGGCGATGTCGTGGCTCTGCAGCTCCCGTTCATTCTTGCCGGTCAGGTTCACCTGAATGTCGGCCACGTTCGCCCCGCGCCGCAGGAAATAGTGCCGCACGAGGCCGTTGAAATTGTACGGCGCCGCCGTGCCCACATAGGTCTGCACGTTCACCACTTCGGGCTGCTCGAACGTTCTTTCCGCCAGCAGCCGTGTCACCCGCGCCGTCTCCTCGAGCGTCGTCCCTTCCGGCATGTCGATGATTACCTGGAACTCGCTCTTGTTGTCGAACGGCAGCATCTTGACCTTGACGAACTCGATGTAGACGAGCGACATCGACCCGAGCAGCAGGATGGTCACCATCGCGAGGAATCCATAGCGGTACAGCGGCACGTGGATCAGCCGGCCCATCGCCTTCCGGTAAAACGCTGTCAGCCCGTCCCCGGCATGCCCAGGCCCCCCGCCCTCCTTCTTCAGGATCCGGATCGCCGCCCACGGCGTCACCAGGAACGCGACGATGAGCGAAAAGACCATCGCCGCGCTCGAGCCAATGGGAATCGGCCGCATATACGGCCCCATCAATCCGCTCACAAACGCCATGGGCAGGACGGCGGCGATCACAGTGAGCGTCGCCAGGATCGTCGGGTTGCCGACCTCGTCCACCGCCTCCACAGCCACGTCGGCCAGCGGACGCCCCGCGTTGTGCGGCAGCCGTGCGTGCCGCACAATGTTCTCCACCACCACGATCGCATCGTCGACCAGGATGCCGATGGAGAAGATCAGCGCGAACAGCGTGATCCGGTTCAGCGTGTAGCCGTACAGGTAGAACACGGTCAGCGTCAGCGCCAGCGTCACGGGAACCGCGATGAAGACGATCAGAGACTCCCGCCGCCCGAGCACGAAGGCGATCAGAAGCGTCACGCTCACGACGGCGATGCCCATGTGAAAGAGCAGTTCATCGGACTTCTCCTCCGCCGTCTTGCCATAATGGCGCGTCACCGTCATTTCGACATCCGACGGGATGAGCCGCCCCTTCAGCCCCTCCACGCGCCGCAGCACGTGCTCGGCGACCACGATGGCGTTCGTGCCCTTGCGCTTGGCCACCGAAAGCGTCACCGCCGGCTCGAACCGTCCTTCGCGCGCAAACTGCACATACTGCACCGGGTCTTCGCCCGTGTCTTCCACCTGCGCTACGTCGCGCAAGTACACCGGGCGCCCGTCCGAGACGCTCACCACGACGTTGCCCGCGTCCTCCGCGCCTCGGATCCAGCTTCCGGCTTCGAGAACCGTCTCCACATTGCCCGCCGCCGCCACGCCCGCGGGCAGCTTCTGGTTCGACATGCCGAGCGCACCCGCCACCTGCAGCGGCGCCAGCCCGTATGCCGCCAGCCGCGATGCGTCGAGCGTCACCTTCAACAGCCGCCGCTGCCCGCCGATGATCTTCACTTCGCTGACGTCGGCGACCTGTTTCACCTCGTCGTGCACCTGCGCCACGATGCGGCGCAGCTGGAAATCGTCGTAATGCGCGGAGTGGAAGGTGAGGCCGAGGATCGGCACGTCGTCGATCGAGCGCGGCTTCATCAGCGGCTGGCTCGCGCCCGGCGGGATCAGGTCGTAATTGGCATGCAGCTTGTGATTCAGCCGCACCATGGCGTCTTCCTCGTTCTGACCCACCTTGAACCGCACGATGGCCAACGACATACCCGGCGAAGTGGTCGAGTAGATGTACTCGACGCCCGGAATCTCCCACAGCAGCTTCTCCATCGGGCGCGTCACTCGCTCTTCCACTTCCTTCGCGCTCGCCCCTGGCATCGCCACCATGACGTCGATCATCGGAACGATGATCTGCGGCTCCTCTTCGCGTGGCAGCATGAGCACCGAAAAGGCGCCCACCAGCAGCGAGGCCACGATGAACAGCGGCGTGAGCTTGGAGTTGATCCAGCCGTGGGCCATCCGCCCGGCCAGACCAAGGCGGGGGGGTTCGTGCTGGGTCGTCACGGCCTCACCTCGACGCGGCTGCCATCGCGAAGCTCAGCCGGCGCCGGCGCGGCGACCGTATCTCCCGCGCGCAGCCCCGTGAGCACTTCCAGCCGTTCCTCATGCGCCGCGCCGGTGGTCACCAGGCGCGCGTGCGCCACGCCCCCCTCGATGACGTACACCTGCTCGACCTGCCCCTTCCTGACCACCGCCGAGGCCGGCACAAGCAGCGTCCTCTTCTCCCCCATCGGGAAGCGCGCACGGCCGAACATCCCGCTGCGCAGCAGCCCGCCCGCCAGGCCGATTTTCACCGTGAAGGAACGCGAGCCCGGATCGAGCGCCGGCACGATCTCCTCCACGCGCCCCTGCCGCGGCTCGCCGGCGGCATCCAGAATCACCTCCACCTCCATGCCGGGCCGGATCTTGCCCAGGCGGTTCTCCTCGACGGCGGCCTCCAGCCGGTAGCCGCCGTCGCGCTCGATCACCGCGATCGGCATCCCCGGCGCGGCCAGCATCCCCGGCTCCGCCTTGCGCTCCACCACGATGCCGCGGAACGGCGCCGTGATCTCCATGTAGCCTTTCATCGCCGCCGCCTGCGCCACCGCCGATTCCGCCTGCCGGATCTTCTGCTCGAGTTGCGCCCGCTTGGCGCGCGCCATCTGATGGTTGGCGCGCGCCATCCGCAGCCGCGCCTCCACCTCGTCGAATTCCTGCTGCGTGATCGACTTCTGGTCGAACAGCGACTTCATGCGGCGGTGCGTGGCCTCGGCCAGCTCCAGCTGCGCCTTCGCCGCCGTGATCGCGTTGTTCACCTCAGGCATGGCGCTGCGCGCTTCTTCCCGCGCCGCCTCCGCCTGCTTCAGCCCGCTGTCGATCTCGCGCGCTTCAATCACGGCGATCACCTGCGCGGACTGCACCGTGTCGCCCGCCTGCACGCGGACTTCGCGCAGGTAGCCCATCACGCGCGCCGACACGACGCTCGACACCCGCGCCCGCACGGTGCCCGTGGCCTCATAGATCTCCGGCACGGTCTCCTCGGCGAGCTTCACAGCAGCCACCCGGACCGCGGGCAGCGCCTCCGCTTTCCGCGGCGCCTCCTTCCCGCCGCCGCAGCCGGCCAATCCCGCGGCGGCCATCAGCAACAGTACGCCGGTTGTTCCGGCCAGCTTTCCGTTAGTCGAGAACATCGGAATCTCCATTCAGCTTCCCAGCAGATCTTTCCACCTCCACCGCCGCCAGCCGCTGATCGTGGATCGCAGCCAGCCGGCGCGTCTTCGCATCCAGCAGGGCCGTCTGCGCCCGCAGCAGCTCGGTCACCGTAGCCAGCCCGTTCGAATACCGGTTCCGGATAATGCGCAGGCTCTCCTCGGCCTGAGCCACACCCGCCTCTGTGACGGCGATGCGCTCGGTGGCGGCGCCGAAATCCGCCAGCGCCTTGGTCAACTCCAGCCGCAGCGCGTTCGTGTACTGTTTCTCGCTCGCCGCCGCAGCCGAAGCCATCGCCTTCGCCTCGGCCACCGAGTGCCGCGTACGGTTGCCGTCGAAGAGGTTCCAGCGCACCGAACCCATGACGAGCCAGTTTCCTCCGCCCTTGTTGAAGAACTCCTGGCGGTCCGCTTCCAGTTGCGCGCGGAATGCGATCTGAGGCAGGTAGCCCGCCCGCGCGCTGCGCGCCTGCGCCTCGGCCGCCTGCCGCGCCAGCCGGATCTGCTCGATCTCCGGACGCTGATCCGGGCCGGCTGCCTCCACCGCCGCTGCCGGTTTCAGCGGCGTGGCCAGCTCGTGCGGAGTGTCGAGCGGCAGCCCGAGCGCCTCGTTCAGCGCCGCGCGGGCCACCTTGAGATCGGCTTCCCGCCGGATCACCTGTTCCTTCATCGCCGCCACGTGAACCTGCACGGCCAGCACATCGGCTTCCGTGGCCATCCCCGCGTCGCGCACCGTCTGGGCGCGCTTCAGATCGGCCTCAGCCGTCTTCAGCGCTTCGCGCGCCACGTCGAGCGCCTGCGCCGCCAACGTCACGCCGTGATAGGCGCGGGCCACATGGGCGATGAGGTTGAGTTCAGCGGCCCGTTTTTCGGCCTGCGTCATCTTCCGGCCGAGCTCGGCCGCCTTCACGTTGTTTTTCACGCCGCCGAAGTCGTAAACCAGCTGCTCGGCGGTGACCATGCTCTGGAAATTGTTCAACGCATCGGGGCGGTTCAGGCGGCGGATATCAAAATTCGCTTCAGTGAACTGCCGCTGCGTCAGCAACGAGCCGAACACGTACACGGGGTTGTTGCCCCGCATGAGATTCTCCATGTACTGGATCCGCGGCAGATAGCCTGAGCGCGCCTGCCCAGCACGGCTTTCCGCGGCCTGGATCCGCGCATCCGCCGCTTCGAGCGAAGGGTAGCGCTCGAGCGCCTGCCTCACCGCGTCCTTCAGCGTCAGCGGCGTCTGGCCTGACGCCGCCCACGCCACGAGCATCAGGGTGAGAATTCGTTTCCGCACATTTCCCAAGATGCGGCAATTTTTGCGGCGTGACAGCCCTCCTGCGCGGCTTTTGCGCGGCTTTCGGTGTCCCGCTTGGCCCGGCGCCCCCGGTCACCTTTTTTTGATCGCCGCATCATGAGGTCATGAGATGCTGAACGCCCGGACCGGCGCTCCCCGTTGTAGCGCCCTCAACTCGGGCGGAAACGGCAAGGGTGGAACTACCATAGAAGGGTGGCCACACCCTCGCCCCCCTCTGCCGCCGCAGCTCCGGAAGTCGAATGGGCGCGGCGGCTGCTTGAAGGTGACGCTTCGGCTTTCACGCCTTTTGTGGAAAGCATCCAGCATCGCGTCTTCCAGTACACCTGGCTCATGTGCGGCCAGAGGGAAGACGCCGAGGAGGTTGCCCAGGAAACGCTCCTCAGGGTCTTTGAGAACTTCGACCAGCTGCAGGATCCGGCACGCGTGCGGGCGTGGGTCTTCCGCATCGCCAAGAACTTCTGCCTCATGAAGCACCGCCGCAGCGTCTTCGCCCCGGAGCGCGAAGTCTCACTCGACGAACTCCTTCCGGGAACCGAGGACGTAGCCCGGTCTTCCCAACTGGAAGACCGCAGCGAAATGCCTGAACAACGGCTGCTGCGCGCGGAACTGAACGCGCAACTCGAAAGGGCGATCCGCGGGCTCCCGGAGACGTACCGCTCTGTGGTCCTGTTGCGGGACGTGGAAGGCTTGTCCACGGCTGAGACGGCGGAGATCCTCGATCTCAGCCAGGACGTGGTCAAGCAGCGGCTGCACCGAGGCAGGCTGGCCTTGCGCAAGAGCCTGGCCAGCTACCTGGGCGGCAATGGAGAGGTGAAGCAGAAATGACGGGCCATGTGCATTCTCATCACGCGCAAGGGCAGCGCGGCCCGCGCTGCCTGGAGGTCTTCGCCCGGTTTTCGGAATATCTCGACGGCGAACTGGACGAAATGGACTGCCGCCTGATCGAGGAGCACATCAAGGACTGCGCCCCGTGTGTCGAGTTCCTTCGTTCGCTGCGCCGGTCGATCGAGGCGGCCCACGCCTATTCCGCGCAGGTGGAGCCTGCGCAGCCCCCGCCGGAACTGGAATCGCGCCTGAAACAGGCTTGGCAGGAGGCCTTGCGCCGCCGGAAATCGGCATAGAGAATGTTGCGGGGATTGATCCGGCCAGCCGGGCGCCGGTAAGCTCGGTATTGACCATGGAAGCCAGGCAGTTGCGCTATTTTCTCGCCGTGGCCCGCGCCGGCAGCTTCGGAAAAGCCGCCGAGGCGGAGCGCGTGGCGCAGCCGTCGCTTTCGCAGATGATCAAGAAGCTTGAAGGCGAACTTGGCGTGCCGCTGTTCGACCGGCTTGGCCGCACCGTGCGCCTCACTGCTCATGGCGAGGCGCTTGTGCCCCACGCCGAAGCCGTGTTGTGCGAAATGGAACAATGCCGCCGGGCGGTGGAAGCCGGACTGTCGCCGGAGCACGGCAGGGTTTCCCTCGGCGTCATCCCTACCCTGCTGCCCGGGGCTGCCACGCCGGCGCTGCGGGAATTCCTCGAAGAACACCCTGGCATTCACGTGGAAATCGTCGAACACATCACGGAACGCCTGGTCGAAAAGCTCCGTCTGGGCGAGATCGACGTGGCAATGATCGTTCTCCCGCTGAAGCACTCGGAGATCGTCGTCAGCGAGTTGTTCCGCGAGCCGCTTCTGGCTGCGGTCCCGCCCTCTCATGAGCTGGAAGGCGCCGGTTCCATCTCGCTGGCCACCCTGAAAGGCGAAAAACTGCTGCTGCTGCGCGAAGGACACTGTCTGCGCGAGGACGTGCTGGAGGCCTGCACCCGTGCGCAGGCGGACTTCGAGACGTCCTTCGAATCCGATCAATTGGACAGCCTGCTGGCCATGGTGGAGGCGGGATTCGGCGTCAGCCTGGCGCCCGCCACCGCTATCCGCCAAAACACCGGCTGCCGGTTCCTTTCTCTGGAGCCCCCCGCCTTCCGGCGGGTCGGCTACGCCCTGGCCAGCGGTCACCATGCCCTGCCCGCCCGCCGGACGTTGATTCAGTTCCTCAAGCGCTTCCCTTGGCCCACCCTCTTCTTCCCGAGGGGGACAGCCTGATCCGGCTCCTTCCCTGATTTCGCGAAGGTGCCAGTTGGAACTGACACCTTCGCGATTTTTCAACCCGCACCAACTCCGTGACGCGGCAAGTGGGTCTGTCTAATAAAATCAACAGGTTGGGCCCGATATCGCGCCGGGGTGGCTCCAGTTTTCTCAGCGCTGGGCTAGGGAAAACACCTCCGCCGCGGCCAGCGCTGTAATCACGGAGCCACGAAGGGACTATGCAGGCCGCGCCAGTCAGGCATGCAAGTCTTTGATTTCAAAGCCCGGAGCAGACAAAGTCGGTCAGGCCGGAATTTTCGCGAAGGTACCAGTCGGGCTTGACACCTTCATAATATTCACAAAGGTGCCAGATCAGGCTGTCCCCTTCGTGATGGGAAAGTGCCAGTTGGAACTGACACCTTCGCGATTTTTCGGAACGAACCGAAACCCGCGCGCGCCGGCCAGCGAAACGAAATGCGAAATCAACAACTTAGCCCCACTAATGCGCCGGTGCGGCACCGCTCCTCTCAGCGCTTGACCACAAAGAGATACCCCGTTACAGGCCGGCTAGTACGGCGGAACCCACGAGGGTGGAACGCAGGCCGCGCCAGTCAGCCACGCAACCCATTGGCTCAAAAGTGCTTCTCCGACAGCGCCAGACAGTTCGGAATATTTGCGAAGGTAGCAGTCGCGCCTGACACCTTCACGAAATTCACAAGAGTGCCGGATCAGGCTGTCCCCTTCGTGATGACGGCCCGCTGGGCCTTCGGTTAATCCGCCGCGTCCGGCTTGCGGAAGATGGAGATGGCCTCGATTTCGACGAGCAGTTCCGGGCGGCACAGGATGGCCTGAATGCCGGTGGAGGCGGGCAGCGGATCCAGCCCCTGCTCCTGGTAGAAGCGCGTCCGCTCTTCGTTGAACGCCTCGTAGTCTCGTTCGATGTCGCGCAGGTAGCAGGTAGTGCGCACGATATCCTTCCACGTAGCGCCCTCGCTTTCCAGCAGTCCGGTAATGTTATGGAAAGTGCGGCGCACCTGGGCGCGGAAATCGCCAACATGCACGGTGCGCCCGTGCTCGTCGATGGACGCGGTTCCGCTGATCAGCAGCACAACGATGTTGCCGAACTCCAGCCGCAGGCCACGCGAGAAAGAGCTTGGCTTCGCGTAGCAATAAGCCTCGTTGAGTACGCGCGGGTTGGAAATGGCCTTTTTTTCGATGGAGACGGCCTTGGCGGCTTCGGCCAGAGCTTCTTCGAGCCTCATGATGGAGAGACCTCCTGTAAAAGTACCGATGAAATCGCTCGCCTGCCGTTGGGCGCGAAGCGGGCAGCTAATTGCTCGCGAACGGCAGAGCGGTTCGGCCCCGCTGACTGTATGCATTCTAACAGCAGGGCTGTGGACTCGTACGCAAGCTGCAGGAAAACGTCGCCGGCAGCCTGAAAGCGATCCGCGGCGGCGCGGAGCAGGTCGCCGCGGGGGGCGTCCAACGTGGGCGCGAGCACCACTCGCGCCAGCCGCCCCCGGCAGAAACGGCTCCACGCCGCAGGGCCGCACAGGACTCTCGCCGCTCGCGGCAGTCGCTCGACTATGGCGCAAAGCGGGCGTGGCGGCGCGAGAACGACCACGGTCCCGTACGAAGGGTCCGGAGGAAGGTTGGGCGGCTGGAAGTCATGCCGTTCGGCAGGCAGGGCCATGCGGCTGAGCACGCGCGCCAACTGGCGCGAACCGTGGTCCGTGGACGCCAGGAGCGTATACCGGCGGCCACCCAGGCCGCTTTGGATGGCGCGGGCAATCAGCGAGTCGCCCGGCGCCCAACTGAAGATCCATGGAACAAACGCGGCATTGGCGGTTTCATCGGTCGAGACCGGATCGACAAGCGGGAACAGCGCTTTGGCGGCCACCTGCTCGGCCAGGTGCGTGGACGCGCTGTCGATCCCGCCGACGACGGCCACGGCGCGGTCCTCCATGGCGAGCCTGACGACCGCTGCCGCCCCCGCCCGCCAGGGATTGTCCGACCAGCGGGAGAAAATCCGGAACGGCTTTGCTCCCGAGCCGAGCCTCGCGTTGGCGTGCTCGATCGCGAGCCGCACGCCCATGTACACCGTGCCGCCCGCCTCGTGCTGCGGGTCCTCGGGTCCGAAAAAACCGATAGGCAAGTACGGCAGAGAGTCCATGCCGCGCGAAGGCACTTCGCCGGGCTGAAGCGGCGCACCCCGCCGGTCGAGGTAAGGCGCCGCGGCCTGAACAGCCAGGAAGTGCCTTCGCGTGATCATGCCGTCACTTCTTTTCCGCCTGCGTGAGCAATTCTCGAGCTGTGCGCTCGCGCGGCGGCACGTAGCCGCGCGGGATTTGCAGGTCTTCGCGCGAGTAATAGCGCCAGCGGCCATTTTCGAACCTGGCCAGGTAAACCTCTCCTGCATCGTCGAGGGCGGCCGACAAAGGAATCTCGCCCGTGACGCCAGGCCACGGCTTGACGCGCGTGGCGAGAACGTCCCGGATCTTGGCGCGGTTCAGCCCCGCCACCTGAGTGGCCCAGATCAGCATGTTCATGCCGTCGTAGGCGTGCGCCGCGTAGGTGTCCGGCTCGTCGTTGAAGCGCTTGCGGAAGCGCTCCCGGAACTCCGCAAACCGCGCGTTCGGAGCGTCCGGACTCCACGGGTAGCCGGCGATGACGCCTTCGGCATGCGGCCCGGCGATCCGCAGGAACTCCTTGCTGACGGCGCGGTCCGAGGCGAGGAAGGGCTGCTTCATGCCGCGCTCGCGGATCTGTTTGAGGATGATGGCGGCTTCGTGCGCATCGCCCCAGTGAACAATGACGTCGGGATTCGATTCGGCCAGGCGGTCGATCTGGAGGGAATAGTCGTCCTGGCCGAGCCTGTAGGCCATCTCGATCACGATGGGCCGGCCCAGGCGGCGCGCCGAATCGCGGACCTCGCGCACGCCGAAGCGGCCATAACGGTTCGAGGAACGGATGATGGCGATCCGCTTATAGTTCATCTTGCGGATCATGTAATCGACCATGAGATAGCTCATCTGCCGGTCGTCGCCGATGCAGCGCATGACCCAGGGAATATTGGTCTCGATGAACGTCGGGTCGGTGTCGCCGGTGTTCATGACCACGATCTCGCCCTTGAGCGCCACGCGGATGGCGATGTGGGAGTTGGCTGAATCGATGGTGCCCAGGATGGCCCAGACCGGGTACTTATAAAGGAACTTGACGATCTCGTTGCCGCTGGAGCCCCAGAGGCCGTTGTCGTTGGCGACGACAAGTTCAAAGGGGATCTTGCGCCGCAGGTAGCCGCCCCTCGCGTTGGCCTCTTCGATGGCGAGCCGCGCCCCCTCAAGCATCTTGATGCCCATCGGCTCCTCATGGCTGGCGCCGCCGGTGGCGACGCTGACGGTGCTCATGATGGGTCCGATGAAGCCGATCTTGACGCTCCTGACGTCCTCCGGCTCGGCAATGGCGCGCCCCGGGCCGTAATACTGCATCTGCTCCAGGAAGTGCTCCTTGTAAGGCTTGATCTTGCCGAACGGCTCGTAGTCGACGGGGGTCTTCGCATAAGATGTGTCGCGCCTGAGCCGGATGTCGGGCACTTCATAGGGTCCGACTGCATTAATGCGGCGCAGAACCTCGAGCGTATGGTCGTCGACTTCGATGCCCGGCGGCACGAGCGGCTCGTTCGCCGGCGGCTTCTTCGCCGCATCGGAAGCCATCAGCGCTGTCAGCGCCAGAAAAGGCAGAAACCGCTTCATTTTCCTTCCCCCCTGTTCTCGGCCAGCATCCGCGGCCGCTCTCGCAGCCCGGAGTAATAGCCTTCACCGATGCCCCACGCCAGTCCTTTCGCCGTACCAACGAAAACATCCTGGCCGTCGACATCGACCGAGATGATGAAGTTGTGGGGCAGGTTGAGGCCCATCTCGACGGTTTCGAGCACTGTCTTGTCACGCGTCACGACGGCCTTGCCCGAGTCCGACTTCGGGTCGCGCGTATAAGCGACCCAGGTGTTTGTCTCGGCGTCCATGACGGCGCCGAGCCCCTTGTCGGAGGCGAACCACGCCTCGCGCCCGCTGCGCGCCCGCAGGTTGTTGTTGAAGTCCGACG
Source organism: Arcobacter sp. (assembly GCA_020723085.1). GTDB lineage: Bacteria > Acidobacteriota > Terriglobia > Bryobacterales > Bryobacteraceae > JANWVO01. The sequence goes on along the minus strand of DYJN01000003.1, from coordinate 18,181 downwards.
GCAGCCCGGAATCCATGTTGTAAAACGAGCGCCAGTTGCGGCCGTCGTAGCGGCAGACGCCGAAATACGACGACACCCAGAGCACGTTGTCGACGTAATTCGCGCCGGTCGTGATCACATGGACGATGCCGTCGTCGCGGTACAGATCAATCTCCATTTCCCCGTCCGGATCGACGTAGTCCTTCCATCGGTTGGCCTTGACGTCGTATTCGAGCACCCCCGAGCCCCAGATGGCGAGATAGACCTTGCCATCGCCGTAGTGGACGCCATAGTTCCAGATCTCCTCCATCGGCGCGTTCTTCTCGGTGAAGATCGTCCACTCGCCGGTGACGGTGTTGTAGCGCGACGCGCCCGCAGTGGTGGCGGCCCAGACGTTGTCGTTCTCGACGGCCACGCCATACACGACATCGTTCACCAGGCCTGAATTGAGCTGGTGCCAGTGGTCGAAACGCCCGCCGCTGAGGCGCGCCAGTCCGCCTCCGAAAAGCCCCAGCCACACGTCCCCGGTCTTGGGATCCACGTCGATGCCCGTGACGGCGCGGAACGGCAGCCCGTCCTTTTCCGTCCACACCTTCACGACTTTCGACGATTTCTTGTCGATCAGCGCGAGTCCGTTTTCCGTGCCAACCCAGATGCGGTCCCCATCGCTCTTGACTGAGAAGATGTGGTCATCGGGCAGGCCGTCCTTTACCGTGAACTGCTTCCACTTCGTGTAAACGAAGGGGAGCTTCTCTGCGCCCGGCTCAGAAGCCATGGCGGATGACGCAAATGCGATTGCGATCAGAATGGCGGCGCGTTTCATAAGGTTTTCAGGAATTCAATCAGGTCGTTCAGCTGATCCTTGGTCATGTCGTTCGTGTACCCATGCCTGTCGTATGGGTTGAAAACGGTCCAGATCTCTTCGAGAGTCTTCGCCATCCCGTTGTGCAGGTACGGCGCCGAATCGTAGATGTTGTTCAGGTGCGGGACGTCGAACAGCCCGCTGCGGTCCAGCGCCTGCCGCGTGCCGACGTCGAAGCGGCGGCGGCTCGTGTAGTAGGGCGGCGGATGGCAGAAGACGCAGCGTCCTTCCGGGGGAATGACGCGCCCGTCGTTGGTCATCGTGCGCTCGAAGATCTCCTTGCCCCGCCGCTGCGCCGGCGTGTACCGCGTACCCGGCGTATGGTAGCGGTTCGGGGGGCGGCGGATGGTCGTGATGTAGTAATCCACTGCGGAAAGCTCTTCGGGCGTAAAGGGAAGATTGCGTGTGAAGAACACCGACAGCCGCGCGCCACACTGCCGCTTCAGGCTGGGATTCGTGCCCTCCCACTTGAAGGGCGCCGTGTCGCCGATGCCGCGGAGCGTGCGGTTGTCTACGGGCGAGACTCCGATGCCGTCCGCTTCGATGTCATAGGTGATGCCGTCGACATGGCCGTCTGGATGGCAGGAGTGGCAGGAGAATTGCCTTCGGAAGGTGATGCGGGCGTTGTGAAACAGCTTCTCGCCCCAGCGCTGTTTCGTGATCTCCTTCGGACCTCCGAGCGGGATCTTGCCCGCCGGCGCGAGCGTGGCGAGATCGATGATGCCGATCGAGTCGTCCAGGCAGTTGGCCACGTACGCCAGCCTGCCGTCGGGGGAGATGGCCAGCCCGCGCGGGCTGGCCGCGGTGGGAATGCGCTTGACGAGAAACTCCGACGCCTTGCCTAGATGGTTCGGCAGCACGCGGCGCCGCTCCTCCTCCGTCGCGCTCTCAAGCAACCGGGTGAGCTTCGCCAGGTCCAGCACGGCCACTTGGTTGGCGCCGGAACTGGTGACAAGAGCATAGCGTCCGTCCGGCGTGATCTCCACATCTGTGGCGTCTGCGAAGCCGAGCCCCGGCTGATCGAGCAGCACCTGATCGACGCGGCCATCGGCCCGGATCACAGCGATGCCGTTGGTGATGGTCCATCCCTGCAACAGGCGCGTGAGGGGCACCAGATGCTTGGTGCGATTCAGCGTGGCGATTGCGAACCGGCCGGAGGGGTGCCAGTCGATGCCCATCATCAGATTGGCGTCCTCGACAAGCCAGCGGTCGCGCGTGCGAGCCGTGACGGGATCGATTACGGTCAGTTCGGCCGCTAGCGGCTGCCGGAACCCCGTCATGTTCGAGTACATGTTGGTGACCAACAGATTCCCGCCGTCCGGGCTCAGCGCCAGATCCCAGGGTCCGCGCCCTGCGGCCAGCTTTTTCTCGAACGCGAGCGTGCGCGGATGGAAGACGTGAATGTCTTCCGACGATGTGTTGAGAACGAGCACGTGGCTGTCGCGCGGAGTGACGAGCACGCCGTGAGGCTCGTCTCCGACAGTCAGCTTCTTCTCGATCTTGCGGGCAGCGGCGTCGATGACCGAGAGGGAGTCCTCCTCCCGGTTGCTGACGAAGGCCCGCTTTCCGTCACTCGTGAACGCGACGTCCGTGGGCGCGGCGCCGGAGGGCGCCTCCGCGATGACACGGCGCGTACGCGTGTCGATGATGGCGACGGCATCACCGGTCTCCAGCGTCACCCACAGTTCGCTCGTGCCGGGGCGGAAGGCCAGACGGAGCGGGTTCTTGTACTTCACCGCCGCCGACCTCGAAGGGAGGCGGGAAGGATGGGCGATTTTCTTCCACGCCCCGGCGGCGTGGAAGGGCTTTCCATGGGCGGCATTGTGGCAGCCGTTGCAATCGTTGAGCGATCCGGTCCTGAGTCCGGCCGCGCGCGCCGCCGCGCGGTCGCGCATGATGGCGTCCGTCGAATACTTCCTTCCCGCGCCGTGGCAGGCTTCACAGCCCACACCCTCGTCGGCATGAGGCCCGGGCGCATGGCATTTCAGGCATGCGGCGCTCTGCTGCGGGTCGCCTGCAACATTCATCTCGCGGGCCAGTTCGGCCGCGCGGGGCGTGGCGAGCACGGCCCACGCCCGCGCGTGCGGGCTTCGCCTCCAGACGTCGAATTGGTGGCCGTAATCCGGGCCGTTGTGGCAATGGCCGCAGGCGGCCGATCCCGTGTAGTCGCCCGGTTCCTTCTCGCGCAGTCCGGCCATCCTGGAAGGCTTGGGCAACGGATGCGCGATCCGCTTCCAGGCCTCTTCGATGTCCACCGCCGGCGTGGACAGCACCGCGATGTGCGAGCCTTTCTCCATGTGGCAGACGAGGCAATCGTCCTTGGTCGGCATCCGGAGCCCCGCCATCATGGCCGCCTTGCGGTCGCGCATCACCGCCTCGGCGGCGTACTCGCTGCCCGGTCCGTGGCAGCCTTCGCATTGCAGCCCGTCTTCACGGCGGAACGTCTCGTGGTCCACATCCCGCTCGTCGGCGCTGTACGCGGTGCTGTGGCAGCCGAGGCACATGGCGGCTTCCCACGGCGCCTCGCGCAAGCCGCTGATCTTCGCGATTTCCCAGGCCTCGGGTCTGGACAACGACGCATAAGCCTGCGAGTGCTTCGACAGCAGCCACTTGCTGTACTGATGTCCCATGCCCGGGCCGTCGTGGCAGGAGGCGCACACGCGCGAACCGACATAGACGGGCTTGGGCGGCGCGCCCCGCGAAACAAACACAAGCGGCGCCAGCGCCGCAGTTGCCAGGATCCATGCGAGCCGCTTCACTGCGCTTTCCTCCGCACCTCCGCCTTGTGGCGAAGCGTGAGCACCTGATTGGCCTTCACGCCGGGAAACTTCTCCACCGCCCCGTCCGGCCAGCGGATCTCGACATCACACGTCTGCGCGCCGCCCAGCCCGAAGTGCAGGCGCGGATCGTTCTGGCCAAGATAGCCACGCACGGGATTGACATCGTCCACCATGCGCAGGCCATTGGCGGCCACGGTCACCCGAGCGCCTACCGCGGTGCGCGAGCCGGTGGGGAAGCCGAGCCGCGCATCCACCATCAGCCACGGACGCGCATTGCCGCCGTCGTTGCGCAACAGCACGGGCGCATCGTTCAGATTGACGGCCAGCAGGTCCACGTCGCCGTCGTTGTCGATGTCGGCCCAGGCGGCGCCGCGGCCGACGCGCTTCGTGTTGAAGTACGCCCCGGCTTCGCGCGACACGTCTTCGAACGTCCCATCGCCCCTGTTCCGCGTCAGGCTGTCTTCCTGCACGTACTCGTGGTGCGCGTGCCCGTGCACCGTGAACAGGTCAGGCCAGCCGTCGTGGTCCCAGTCGAACACGACCGAGCCCCAGCCTGCGTACTGGCCGAGCATAGGCGAGAGTCCGGCGGCGTCGTTGAGATTCTCGAAAGACTTCTTCTTCGGATTGAAAACGAACAGCGACACATACTGCAGGTTGGGCACGAACAGATCGAGCCATCCGTCGCGGTTCACATCCCCGTAAAAAGGCCCCATCGACGCCACGCCTTGCCCGTGTTCGCTGAAGGCAATTTCGAATTCCAGGCCGCTCTCGGCGAATTTGCCGCCGCCTTTGTTGATGTAGAAGTAGTTCTCCATGGCGTCGTTCGACGTGAAGACGTCGATGAGGCCGTCGTTGTTGAAGTCCGCGGCGGTCACCGACATCGCCCGTCCGCCCGGCTTCCACATGCCCGCCTCTTTGGTCACGTCGGTGAAGGTGCCGTCTCCGTTGTTGTGGTACAGGATGCTCGGCAGCCCCTGATAACTCAGCGGCCCAGGATAGCCTTGAGCCGCGTAGTAGTCGCGGAACTTGCCGTCGTCGTACAGCAGGTAATTGGCCACGTAGACGTCCAACCAGCCGTCGCCGTCCGCGTCGAACCAGACGGCGTGCAGGGACCAGCGGGCGTCGGCGAGTCCGGACTCTCGCGAAACATCGGTGAAGGTGCCGTCGCCATTGTTGCGGTACAGGACGTTCGGGCCGTAGTTGAGAAGGTAGAGATCCATGTCGCCGTCGTTGTCATAATCGGCCGCCGAACAGCCGGAACCGTACACCCTGTTGCCGACGCCCGCCTTGTCCGTGACGTCCTGAAAGCGCCCGCCGCCGAGGTTGCGGTAGAGCCTGCTCGAGAGTTTTCCGCGGAGGTTGCGCCCGTCGTTATCGCTGACGCCGCGCGTCCAGACGCCGGTGACGAAGTAGATGTCCTGGAGACCGTTGTTGTCGAAGTCGAAGAAGCAGGCGCCCGCGCCCGTGCCTTCGACGATGTTGTCGAGCTCGTGGTCGCCTATGCTGTGGCGGAACGTGATGCCGGCCTGCTCTGTAATGTCGGTGAATACCGGGCCTCTCGATGCTGTGGTGGCGGCAAGGGCCAGCGCCGCGGCCGCGGCCGCGAGTCCGATCTTCATCTCGATCCTCCGTTGGTGACAATGGCGGGAGCAGTAAGCTTCACAGGCTTCCTGATCAGCGCCTTCGCCTCCCGGTTCTCCGGCGTCAGTTCGGGATCCTCGTGGCAGCCGATACAGCCCCGGTTTTCCTTCGGCCGCGCGTACACCCAGGATGAAGCCCGCACCACCTGCCCGGCGCGATTGACGAGCTCCATCTTGAGAGGAGTATTCGGCGGCACATCCAGGTGGAACGAGCCGTCGTCCTCGATGCGCAGGTCGCCGATCTTCACGGGATTTGAAGGCGAGCCCGTGAACACACGCAGACGCCATTCCACGCCCGGGCGGATCCGGGCGGGCTCGTCCGTGGTGAAGACGCTGAGGCAGTAAAGCCGGCTCCAGCCGGCATCTTCGATCACTACCGATCCGCGTCCGTCGGGTTCCGGCCGCGGAAGCACCGCCTTGGCCTGCGTGGCGGAGGCGCCTGGCTTTACATAAACGGGAACTTTCGTTTTATTCGACGGCTGGAAGCGATAGACGCCCGCGGGAGATTTCCCGTCCGGCCGCCAGGAGACCAGCAGGCGCCCGCCGGGAAGCGCCGATGGCGAGGAGAAAATGCCATCAGCCGGAGACGTGAGCGTTCGCTTCGTCTTCAGCGGGCGCAGCAGATCCACAGAGGCCAGCGCGCCGGCGCCCTCGACAAACACGAGTTTGCCGTCCGTCGTCGCCGCAGGTTCGCGCAGGCTCTCGCCAGGCACATAAAGCGAATAGTCTGTTCCATCCAGATTGACGGCCATAAGCTGAGTTCGCGGCCCTTGCTTCGAAGCGAAAACCATCATGCCATCGGGCAGCATCGCCGGGTTGAATTCTTCCCAAGGGGTGAAGGTAATGCGCTGCCGCAGCGTGCCGTCGAACTTCACCGTGTACAGCGCGCCGCCTGAGACGAACGCCGCCTGCAGCCATGGATCGGGAATGTCCAGGCTGAAAATCTTCGATTGGTACACCGGCTGGCGGCAGTCGGCGCTCATTCGCGTCAATTGGCGTACCGCGCCTGTGGCGAGCGTCATCTCAAAAATCTGCCACGGCTCACGGGAAGTCTTTTTCCCTGCGAACAAGATGCGCCTGGCGTCCCAACTCACATCCGGATCGGCGGCGGCGAAAAAGCCTTGGGAAATGACGCGCACGGCGCCATCGCGCCTTACCAGCACAAGCCGTGGTTGGCCGCCCGCCGGCGTCTCAGTGAGCACGATGTCAAGCCGCGCCGGGCCGGCTCCCTTCGGCGCGCTGCACAGCCCGGGTGTTGTCATCAGCGCCGCCAAGAGCAAACACGACCTGAAAATCCCCTTTGCACTCAGCACTGAGTGCTAGTTTAGGGGGCAAGTCCGGAAGAATCCAATACGCGCGAAATGTTACTTCACATGCATTAGAAAACCCTGCAGCCAAGTGCAGAATCCTGCCACACGCAGGGCCGCCGGCCGATTAGTAAGCGCCACACTCCATCAGGGCCCGGACCTCGCCGGGATCCTGCGTCTTTCCCAAAATGACAGCTAGGCGGATGCGGGCCTTGGCGGCGTTCAATGTGCCGGCGAACAGCACTCCCCGCTGCCGCAAGTCGTGCCCGCTGCCCTCGTAGCCGTAAATATCGAGCACGCGGCCGTGGGCGCACCGCGTGGCGATGACGACGGGGATGCCCGCGTCGATCGCCCGCTGTATGGCAGGCACTGCCTCCGGCGTGACATTGCCGCGGCCGGTGCCTTCAATGACGATGCCCCGCGCGCCGCTCTCGCGTGCGAAGTCGATGAAGCGGCCATCGGCGCCCGCGCACATCGTCACCAGATCCACGCGCGTCTCAATCCGCGGCCCATCGATCACGACGCGGTCGATCAGGCGGCGCCCGAAGATGACACGATCCACATCCACCAGCCCGAGCGGCCCGAACACCGGACTCTGGAAGGTCTCCAACTGGTGTGTGTCGGTTTTGGTGGCCTCGCTGGCGGCATGGATCATCTGGTTGAGAACGACAAAAACGCCCTGCCCGCGCGCCTGCGGACTCAACACGGTGCGGATGGCGGCAGAGAGATTGGCGGGTCCGTCGAAGCCGGGTTCGCTCACTGTGCGCATGGCGCCCACCACCGCAGCGGGCTTCGGCGAGGTGTGGCGCAGATCGAGAAGATAGGCTGTCTCTTCCAGCGTGTCGGTGCCATGCGTGACCACAGCGCCGGCGATGTCGGACCGGGCGAGTTCGCGCCGCAGGATCTCGCTGACCTCCCAGATGCGCTCGAGGCTCATGTGCGGGCCTGGATATTGGCCGTATTCATAGATGTCGAGTTCGGCCAACGACTGCAGCGCAGGATCATGCTCGAGCAGCTCCCGCGCACTTAAGGCGGGCACCGCCGCCCCCACCGCCGGATCGTACCTCATCCCGATGGTTCCGCCGGTGAACAGAATCAGGACGCGCGGCATGGCAATACCGATTGTCGCGCTTTGTCGACCGCACCGGAGAGAGAATTCGCCCGGGGACGGGCCACTATCTCCGTGGTGGCAGTTCCCGCCGGAGCCTTGGAAAATCTTCAGCCCGGCGCCTTCGCCCGGTTGGCGCGCGCCGTCTGCCCTGCCTGCGGCGGCTCCCGCTCTGTCCGGTCCCGGCGCAGGACTCTGGCTGACCACGTTCTTGGCGTGATCGGACTGCGCCCCTTCCGGTGCCTGTCCTGCCGGCGGCGGTTCCATGCCTGGCCTTCGATCCGCCTGCTGGCCATCCCCGTCCCGGTTGGCGTGCGCGGAACGCTCCGCAGCGGCGGCCTGGGCCGGAATCCCTCTTGACGCGCGGGACTCGCAGATGTACAGTGATGCTCATGCGGCGCATTCTGCTCAGCCTGCTGTTCTTCTCTGCGCTTCCCCTCTGTGCAGTCCCGATCACTTACACGGCGGCTCTCTACGATAGCGTGCCAGTGGTGGGAACGATCTATCAGCCAAACGGCCAGCCGAGCAACCCCGTTGGCGCGGTGTATTATTCGTTCTATGCCAATGCCGGCATGTCTGTGACGGTGACGGGCGCACGCCTGTCCGGTCCGTACGACATGTCATTCTGGGTTCTTCCAGGCTTGTTTGCGGACACCGACGTCTTCGGCGGCAGCTTGGGGAATCTGGGCATCGCGTTCGGCGACGACCAGATTCCTCCCAACCTCCCCGGACCCTTTGACGACCCGCAGGTCACCTTCATCGCTCCGTCGACGGGTCCTTACACCGTGGCTGTGACGAACTATGCCAGCAACGGAACCCCACCATACGATTTTCAACTGACCGCGACAGGCATCTCCGAGGCGGCCATCCCAGAGCCGGGCACAGTGGTATCCGCCGCCCTCGGATTGCTGGCGTTGTTCGCTCGCCGGCGCCGCCACGGGGCTCTTTCTGCGTCATAATTGTGACCTGCCTCAGGGCGCTCGCATGCGTTCCCGCATCGGCGCAGGCAGCCTGCCCTTCGCCGCCGAATCCCCCCGATAAAAAATATCGATTTGTATTCATTCCGCTTCCGCCGCATACTGCTTCTCAGTCTGGACCACTCCCCGCATGAGCGGCACTCCGTGAGTTAGTTCCGCATCCTCCAGACCTCTGCTCGCCGGGCAAGCAGTGACGCCCCAACGGCGAGCGCCATCCCACCCTGAAATGCAAGGTGAAAACCGATGCGGCGCAAGTGTGTCCTCCTGCTCTCCGCGTCTTTGTGCCTGATGGCGCAGACTCCGGCGCCTGAGGCGGCGCCGGCTGCAGCGCAGCTTCCGGATGCTTTCTCCTGGAAGCGGCTTCAGATCACCGGCTACGTGGACAGCTTCTACAACCTGAACCATAACCATCCGCCCGGAAGCGCATCACAGCTCCAGGCGCTGAATCTCACCGCCAACAAGTGGAGCCTTTCCAGCGCCACGGCTTCCATCCAGTCGGCGCCCGCGCCGCTGGGGTTCCGCGTCGATGTGGGCATGGGCCGAACCTATGACGCTTTCTGGCTCAGCGAACCATCCCACGACGGCTGGACCCGCCAGCTGCTGAACGCCTATGTGAGCGTCAAGCCAGCGTCCTGGAAGGGCGTCCAGCTCGACTTCGGCAAATTCGTCACCAGCGCCGGCGCCGAAGTGACGGAAAGCCATCTGAACTGGAACTACTCCCGCAGCCTGCTGTTCGCCTTCGGTCCGTACTACCACACCGGGCTGCGAGCCTCCGTACCCGTGGGCGAGCGTTGGACCGTGGGAGGCGCGCTGGTAACGGGCTGGAACACGGTCCGCGACAACAACACGGGCAAGACGATGGGCTTCACGAGCACCGGCAATTTTGGCAAAGTCTCAATCGCGAACACCTATTACACGGGACCGGAAAATACCGGCGTCAACCGGGGCTGGCGGAACTTTTACGATTCGGTGGTGACAGTGACTCCTTCCTCCCGGGTTTCGATGTACTTCAACTTCGACGCGGGCAACAACCGCCTGCCCGCCGCGTCTTCCGCAACGTTCTGGGGCGTGGCGGGGGCAGGGCGCATCGCCATTACCCGCAACCTGGCGCTGGCGCCGCGGCTGGAATATTACAGCGACAGGGACGGCTTCTGGACAGGGGCGCCGAATTCTTTCCATGAGTTCACCCTCACGGCGGAATCCAAACTGAACAACAACCTGATCTCCAGGCTCGAATTCCGCAAAGACTGGTCGAGCGAGCCGTTCTTCCGCAGGGAGAATTCTCCTTTCCCGGCCCGCCATCAGACCATGCTGGTGGCAGGCGTGATGATCGTGCTCACGCCGCGGTTGTTCGACTTCACAGGCGCCACGGGCAAATAGAACCGGGACGCACGTCCATCCGGCAGGAGCCGCGCCGCGGCCCCTTTCCGCGCATCAGAAGGGCCGCGCGGGCTAGACTCGATAGGAGAGGAATTCATCCGATGAGCGGCCCATCGCCGGACCCAATCGCCGAACTCGAGCGGCAGATCGCGCAACTGCAAATGAAGTCCACGGGCGACCAGGCCCGGCTGGAGGAACTTCAGGAGCGGTTGCGCTCGCTGCGGGGCGAACAGGGCATCAACCTCGCCTGGCAACGCGTCAAGCTGGCGCGCCACCCCAAGCGTCCGCACTCGCTCGATTACATCCAGCGGATCATGCCGGATTTCACAGAGATTCGCGGCGACCGCTGCTTCAGCGACGACCCGGCCATTGTCACCGGCTTCGGCACGCTGATCGGCGGCGCTCCCGCCATGATCATCGGACAGCAGAAGGGGCGCGACACGAAGCAGAAGCTGTACCGCAACTTCGGCATGCCGAAACCCGAGGGCTACCGCAAGGCCATGCGCGTCATGGAACTGGCGGCCAAGTTCCGCCGTCCGATCATCACGTTTCTCGACACTCCCGGCGCCTACCCCGGCATCGACGCCGAGGAGCGCGGGCAGGCGGAGGCGATCGCCTGGAATCTGCGCGAGATGTCGCGGCTGGCTTCGCCGGTGATCGTGGCCGTGATCGGAGAAGGAGGCTCCGGCGGCGCCCTGGCCCTCGGCATCGGCAACAAGGTGCTGATGCTGGAAAACGCGATCTACAGCGTCATCAGCCCGGAAAGCTGCGCCGCCATTATCTATCGCGACGCCGGCAAGGGCGAACGCGCCGCCTCAGCGCTGAAGCTGACCGCGCCCGACCTGCTGCGCCTGGAACTGATCGACGGGATCATCCCCGAGCCCGGCGAAGGGGCGCATGAAGATTATGACCGCGCCGCGGAGTACTTGTTGCAGGCCTTGAACGCCTCCATCGCCGAGTTCAGCGGCATGACTCCAGAGCAGGTGATCGCCCATCGCGTGGAAAAGTTCCGCCGCATGGGCAATTTCTTCTCTGAGGCGAGTGCATGAATCCCCGCAAGCTGGCCTTCCTGGCAGTCACGGGCTTCCTGCTTCTGGCGGGCATCATGACGTGGATGATGATGTCCGGGCGCCGCCACCGCGTGGAGGTCTGCATGGAGTTCCGCGGACAGACAGCCTGCCGTACCGCCGCGGGACCGACGCGCGAAGATGCGTTGCGCGCCGCCACGGACAACGCCTGTGCGCTGCTGGCCTCAGGGATGACCGATTCCATGCAGTGCGGGCGCACGCCGCCCAAAAGCGTGCGCGACATCGAGTAACGGTCCCCGCGCTGTGGCCGCCGGCGCAAATCCTCTCCCGGGCGAACGGGAGGCGGACCCGAATCACCACCCCGCACCGCGGGTTTTCGTCTTCACCCGGCACAGATACATGTCCGCCGTGATGTACAGCGTCGAACCATCGTCGCCCCAGGCCACATTGGCGGTGGCTTCTCCGGTATCCATGCGTCCCAGGCGCCTTCCATCGGGCGCATAAATATGTACGCCTCCTGGTCCGGTGGCCCACAGATTGCCTCGCGCGTCCACCTTCAACCCGTCCGGCAGTCCGGGCAGTTCGCGGCTCACCATCGCCGTCACGTCCGCAAACACCCGCCCGGCGCCCAGCGTGCCATCGTCCTTGACCGGATAGGCCATCCAGATGGCGCGCTGAGGATCGCTGTTGGCCACGTACAGCGTCTTCTCATCGGGAGAGAAACCGATGCCGTTGGGACGGCTCAACTCGGACGTCAGAAGCGTGAGCGCGCCGCTGGACCATCGGTAGACGCCGCAAAAATCGAGCTCCCGGCGCGGATCGTTCCACTGTTTCGGCAGCCCGTATGGGGGATCCGTGAAGTACAGGTCGCCGTTGGACTTCAGCGTGCCGTCGTTCGGGCTGTTCAGGCGTTTGCCCTGATACCGGTCGGCGAGCGTGACCTTGCCGCCATCAGGATCCATGCGCGCCACCCGCCGGTCCCCATGCTCCATCAGAATCAGGCGCCCCTGCCTGTCGATCAGGAGCCCGTTGCTGCCGGGTTCGCGCCCGTAGCCGGCAACGCCCGTGTAGCCGGACGGCTTGAGGTACAGCTCGATGCCGCGCTCGCGGCTCCACTGATAGATGGAGTTCCGCGGGACGTCCGAGAAAAGCAGGAAACCCCCTTTCCGGTCCCAAACCGGGCCTTCCGACCAGTCAAAGCCCGTGGCGAGAACCTCGATCCGCGCATCCGCCGGCAGCAGCGCCTCCAGCCGCGGGTCCTCGCGGATGATCTTGCCGAGAACCGGATACGACCTTGGCGGCTGAGCCCCGCAGGCCAGCGCCAGGGCGGCGAGAAGCAGTGAAATCTTGCAGTTCCTTCGCATGGCGCCCTCCATTCTACCGGCGGCGGAGCCGCATGGCGAGCCGCCGAAGCAGACGAGGCGCCGGGGGAGGCCTTGAATTTTCCGCTTCCAGTCGAATTCTGCTTCCCAAGACTTGACGCGTCTGGTATTCTGAGAGCGTATTTTGATCGTCCGCGTCTGTTAGGATCGAGTCTGGCCTCCGTGGTATCTCCCCTGTCCGAACTCCCCTGATCGCACGGCCGCAGTCGAAATACGAAGGAGTGTCTGAGTGAAGAATATTTTCGTTGGGAACTTGAGTTTCAACTCGAGCGAGGATGCCGTTCGGGGGTTGTTTGAAAACTACGGAACCGTGGATCGAGTCAGCATCATCACGGACCGGGAGACGGGACGCAGCCGCGGATTCGCCTTCGTCGAGATGTCGAACGACGAGGAAGCCGAGCGCGCCATCAACGCGCTGAATGGCATGGACTTCGGCGGCCGCAAAATCAATGTGAATGAGGCGCGCCCGCGCGAGGAGCGCTCATTCGGCGGCGGCCGCGGCGACCGCGGCGGCTACGGCGGCGGCGGTGGACGAGCCCCGCTGGTAGTCTCTTTTTCATCCACTTCCGGGCCGGCATCAGCCGACAAGCCGGCCCGGTCCTGATCTTTCCTGCCCACACGCCTTCTCTGTATTCGCGGGCATGCCCGAGGGGGATGCGTCCGCCCGCGATGGCTTCTTTCACCGCCGATTCCAGTTGTGCGTCCCCGGATCAGCCGTTCTTCGCAGCTGACGTCTTGGATGGCGGACGGTATCTGCGCAGTTCGAGGAGGCTGTCCCGCCCCGTCTGTCTGGCAGTGGTGGGCCCTGCAGGACTCGAACCTGCAACCAACGGATTATGAGTCCGCTGCACTAACCATTGTGCTAAGGGCCCGAAAAGGCGGGCGCCGGCGCTCCAGGCGCCGCGGCCAGCCCCCACTCGTTACTATACCGTCCTGCCCGGAAGCCTGGGCGGACCGCCGTACAATGAAAGCATGGACACTCCCTTCACCATCGCCGGACGCACATTCCGTTCCCGCCTCATGATCGGAACCGGCAAATACCGCACCTTCGACGAGATGGTGCGCTGCCATGAGGCGTCTGGCGCGGAAGTCGTGACGGTGGCGGTGCGGCGGGTCAACCTCACCGACCGGTCGAAGGAGTCCATGCTCGACTACATCGACCGCTCGAAGTACTTCATCCTGCCCAATACTGCGGGGTGCTACAACGCCGACGACGCCGTGCGCACGGCGTTGCTGGCGCGCGAAGTGGGGCTCTCCAACTGGATCAAGCTCGAAGTGATCGGCGACGAGAAGACGCTGTTTCCCGACGTCTACGGGTTGGTGGAAGCTACGAAGATTCTGGTGAAGGAAGGGTTCGTCGTTTTGCCTTACACCAACGATGACCTGATCACGGCGAAGCGGCTGATCGACGCCGGCGCGGCTGCCGTGATGCCTCTCGCCGCACCGATCGGCAGCGGGCTGGGCATCCAGAACTTCGCCGCGCTGCGGATTCTGCGCGAGCAGATCACGGAAGTGCCGTTGGTCGTCGATGCTGGCGTTGGAACGGCATCGGACGCCTGCATCGCCCTGGAAATGGGCTTTGACGGCGTGCTGCTGAACACCGCCGTCGCCGCTGCGCAGAACAGCGCCGCCATGGCGGCGGCGATGAAGCACGCCGTGGAGGCCGGGCGGCTCGCCTTTCTCGCCGGGCGGATGGAGCGGCGGCTTTACGCGAGCGCCAGTTCGCCGCTCGCAGGCCTCATCCGCTGATCAGAACGTCAGCCCGAATAGCAGGTCCACCTGGTTCTCCTTCGTGCGCAGCGTCCCTGCCGGCGCATTGACATCCGTTCCGCGCCCTTCGCCGTAACGGCTGTACCGCAGCCCCATCGAGAAGCGCGCCAGCCCGGCGCCGAACCGCACGCCCGCCCCCATGGCGAAGCCCTTGGTGGCGCCGCCTTCCAGCCGGGGCAGGTTGCCGAGCGACCGGAACGACGGCCCAGCTTCGAGGAAATACCGCGCGCCATCGCCCGGCAGGTAGTACTTCAACAGCAGCGGCACGGTCCAGGAGTTCGCCGTTTTCGAGGCGGGATCCTGATACTCAAGCCTGCGATAGAGCAGATCCGCGCCGGCGGCGAAGCCGAACGGCAGGCTCAGCTCCGCCGTGGGCCCCAGGGTCCAGTGGCTGGACGCCGCGCGGAGGTTGCCGCGCGAGTCGATGACATCCTGCAAAGCGAAGCCGCCGCGCAGGCCGAAATGCAGCGGCTGGGCGGCGGCGGAAGCGGCGAGCAAAAACAGAAGCGCGGAAAATTGTTTCATGATACGGTGACGAGATCCTCGGCCAGCCTCACCGTGCGGCCCAGGTCCATGGCGGTGTTCGCCAGATGAGGTCCGGCGACGGCGCGCTGCGCGATGTCCACGGTGCAGTTGGGCTGCTTGCGGCTCTTGAGGCAGTCGAGGAAGTTCTGGATGTGGGTTTCGATGGGAACCGGCGCTTTCTCTTCCGCGATGGGCGTGCGGTTGCTCTTCCAGGGCTCCTTCCAGACGGTGACGCCCGCGTCGTTGAGCAGCATGGTGCCTTCATCTCCCATGAAGAGAATGGACCAGCTGTCGTCGAAGTCGTTGCAGTAGTTCAGCTCCCAGCATGTCAGGAAGCGGCCGTAATCGAAGGTGGCGCTGAAGACCTCCGGGTGCTCGGCGCCTTCGTTCTTCGCCACGAAGCCCATCGCCGTGGCGGCGCGGGGCGGGGGCGAGTTCGTGAACCACTGCACGACGTCCATCAGATGGGTGCCCTGGTCGGTCATATTGCCGCCGGCGTAATCGCGGAACCAGCGCCAATACCGGAGACGGCGCGGCTCCATGGGGCGTTTCGGCGCAGGGCCAAGAAATCTCTCCCAGTCCACTCTGCCGGGGAAGGGCGCGTTGTTCAGCGGGCGGGCTGTGTTCCAGTGCCACTTGGCCTTCACCATGGTGATGCGGCCTAAAATGCCGTCATCCACCATCTGCTTGGCCTTGATCAGCGCCGGCGCGCTGCGCCTCTGCATGCCCACCTGTACGACCTTTCCGCTCCGGCGCACCGCGTCCACCATCACCGCGCTCTCGTGCAGCGTCTTCGACAGCGGCTTCTCGGTGTAAACATCCTTGCCCGCTTTCAGCGAGTCGAGCAGGTGCTGCAAATGCCAGTGGTCGGGGCCGGCGCAGACGGTGAAGTCGATTCCCTTCTGCGCCAGCAGCTCTTCGTGGTGGTAATACGTCTTGGCTTGCGGGAAGTCTTTCAGCGCTTCCTGGAGGCAGTCCTCCCGCACGTCGCAGACAGCCACGCATACGGCGCCGAGTTTGGCGAAATAGCGCGCCAGGTAGCGCCCCCGCCCGCCCGCCGCGATCACGCCGAAGGCGGGTTTGTCATTGGCGGCAGTGGATGAGGGCGAGCCTTGCAGGATGACGGGCGCGGCGGCTGCGGCGGAGCCCGCGAGGAAATGACGGCGGCTGGAGGTCATGGGGATTTCCTTTCACGCCTACTCTAACGCAGTGCGGCCTTGCGCGTCTTCTATTTCGGAGCCGTTTGTTATAATGGGGATGGCCTCGCTGGGAGGTCGTCTAATGGTAAGACTGCAGACTCTGGATCTGCGTATCGGGGTTCGAATCCCTGCCTCCCAGCCACTCCCCGGTTTCTGATCCCCGTCATGAAGACACTCGTCGTTGCAGGCACTGGAATGGTTCTGTTTTTCGCCGCCGCCTTTGGCCAAGCCGTCGGCGGCACGGGCTTCAACCGGCCGCCGGCTGGCGTCGACGAGGCCCTGCGGGCGCGGGTGCTCGAGTTCTACAACCTTGAGCACGAGGGGCGATTCCGGCAGGCTGAATCGCTCGTGTGCGAAGAGAGCCGGGACCGGTATTACGACATGGCGAAACAACGCTGGACCAGCGTCGAGCTGATCCAGACGCTGTACGAGGAGGGCTTCACCAAGGCGCGCGCCACCATGGCGCTGGGCACCACCATGAACACGCTCAGCGGCCCGATTCCCGTCAAGGCGCCGCTGACCTCTCTCTGGCGCTTCGAGAAGGGCGCATGGTGCCGCTACATCCCCGAGCCTTCCAAGGACGGCATTCCTTCGCCCTTCGGAATTATGAAGCCGAGTGCGGGGCCGCCTGGCGCGCCTCCGCCCCCCGGCGCCGGGGCGCCGTCAGCGCCTGTAGATCCCAGGGCTCTGGCATCGATGGTCAAGCTCTCCAGGACCGCCGTTGCTCTGCCGGCTTCAGGGGGGACCGAAACGGTGGAGATCCTGAACGGCATGCCGGGCCGCGTGGATCTGAAGATGGCCTGCCCAAACGCTGCCGGACTGCAATGCAAGCTCTCCTCGGAGACGCTGCCCAGGGGCGGCAAGGCCACGCTGACCCTCACGTACACCCCGGGACAGGGCGCAGCGCCGGCTCCGGGGGAGGTTCACTTTATCTTTGAGCCGCTCGGCACCAGGAAGACCGTGCGCGTGGAGTTCCGCCGGTAAGTACACCGCTGCGTCTCCAATGCCGGACTTCTCGCCGCTCCGCGAGTGGCCCGTCACCTGCTCTGAACTCCGGCATGAGCGCCGTAATCTCCTCTTCGAAAACCGCGGGACTGGCTTCCTGGCTCGAGAGTTCCGCGAGTCTTCCACCGACAGCATCCTCCACGGCGGACGCCGCCAAGGCCTTCACCAGTGCGCTCCAGGAGGCCGCCAAAGAAGCTGGCTCCGGCCGGACGGGCCAGACCGTCAGCGGCTTGGCCCGCGTCTTCTGCCCCGGTCACCTTCAGGCGCTGAGTCCCGAATTGGCCGACGCACTGTGCCCATTCGGAACTGGCCTCCCAAAACAGAACGAGACGGATTCAACTCTCGAAGACTCCCCCGGCACGGGATCGCCGGTCGATCTGTCCGGCGTCTTCCGGGAGGCGCCGGAAGACTCCATTGAGCCGTTCAACGCGATCCTCTTCTGGCGCAGGCCTGACAGCCCGCCTCCCGTCGCTCAGAACAGCAAGCTGGCTCTGGCGGAAGCTCTGCGCCAGGCCGGTTACAACCCAAGGGATTTCGCTGTCTCCTATTGGGAGACCAAAGGCGAGTGGCCTGGCGGGATGATGATAGTGCCCCAGTTAACCGTCGTAGCTCCGAACGGCCGGAAAGCGGACCTCTCGCCTGAACTGATCGTCCGATCGCCGCGTGGCGCCGTGGAAGACATACGCCGGCTCATGGAGACGCCGGAAAGCGAAGCACCGGCAATCTCGAGGGCCTGACGCAGCCGGCTCTCCCGCCGCCGCGTGGCGCCTGCCTTCCAGGGGCGGAACGGAACGGGCCGCCCGCTCATGAAGAACGAACCAGCAACGCGATCGATCAGCAGACCATCTTGGCCGCCGCGGCTCGAAGCCCGCCGGAGGGCTCTCGGGCCGAAGCCCGCTGAAAGTGGCTCCGGGGGAGTGCCGGGCTCGCTCCCCTGACGGAAGACCTGCACTGCGCGCTGAACGCCCGTCTGCGGGCATCCGGCGCTTGCCCCCCTCACAGAACGGCGCCCCCGGCTGAGCCATGGCCCGGACTGTGCGTTGGCCCCGTTCTGGCGCCTCCCTGCCGCTTGTGGAGGCCGCAACGGCGGAGCGCGCTCGTGCAATGTAAGGCGGCGCCTACCTGCCGCTCGTCGAGGCGGCTGTGCAATTTCGATGTGCAGCCGCCGGATGGTGCGGGGTGGAATCGCCACCCGGTCTACGCTCTCAACCGTAAGCCATGACCGCGGCGCGATTCTTC